>NZ_CP155071.1:3000000-3600000 GCF_039621855.1 Erwinia sp. HDF1-3R
CATTGGGCTTCGCTGGATCAACTCTCTCTGTTGGGGGCAGAACCCGTAAACGAGCGTGTCGTCCGGGATCGCAATCGTATTACTGGCGCGGGCGTAACATCCGGCATTGATTTTGCGCTTACCGTTGTGGCCGAGCTGTATGGCATTGAGATTGCTCAGAATATTCAATTACACATGGAGTACGACCCCGCGCCACCTTTTTCCTGTGGCTCCCCCCGGACGGCATCTCCGGCCCAGCTGCAAAAAGCAAAAGAACAGACGGCGGCATTTATTGAAAAAAGGCGACAGGCGACGGTAAAAGCAGCGTCAACCCTCTTAAAAATGTCGCGATAGCGCACTGTCAGGCCAGGGCTGATCATAAGCGACAACAGTCACTTTAAGCGTATTCGCTCCCTTTCATTTTCTATCGGCCTGACATCACCTCAGAGCGACCGATCATGTTGCTACCGCTTAGCTATCCTGTCGGCTGCTTGAGCTAAGCCATTTTCGGCTATACCCGAAGGCAGCAATGAGCATAAAGCGGGCGTTGCATAAAATAGCCCGCCCTGAGCGTCAACACATAACATGTTGATTTAAATCAATAATCTAGAAAAAAGAAAATTTATGCAGCAAAAGGCGTACTGCGCGCGAGGCAGATCATGAAGATGACTCATGTTGCAGTGAAATTAAATCACTTCCCCTCGTCCAGTGTTGATGGCATAAAATATGCATTATTGATTATCAACAATATAAAGACCACTGAATGAGAAAACCGGAAAAGGAAGCTGGGAAATAGCGAAGAAATAATAAAAATTCAGGTTCTTATATCAGACATTAGGATCACAGATTATGACGAATAACGATTTCACCTTTGCTGTAAAAAGCATTAATTTTGATGAAAACTATAACCCATCAGAAAGTACGCGCATCACGACCAACTTTGCTAATTTAGCCAGAGGCGAAAAACGTCAGGAGAACCTGCGCAATGCTCTGGCGATGATTGACAATCGCTTCAACACGCTGGCGCATTGGGATAACCCGAAAGGGGATCGTTATTCGGTTGAGCTTGAAATCGTTTCCGTTGAGATGGATGTTGAGGGCAAGGGTAATACCTTCCCGGTGATTGAAATACTGAAGACGAATATCGTCGATAAAAAGACCAATGAACGCATTGAAGGTATTGTCGGCAATAATTTTTCTTCTTACGTGCGGGATTATGACTTTAGCGTCGTACTGTTAGAGCACAACAGGAATAAATCCACCTTCAGCACGCCGGAGAACTTTGGCGATTTGCACGGAAAACTATTTAAATGCTTTGTTAACTCAGCAACTTACAAAGAAAACTTTACTAAAGCGCCGGTGATATGCCTGAGCGTTTCCAGCAAAAATGTCTATCACCGTACGGATTATCAGCATCCTGTCCTGGGCATTGAATACCAGCAAAATGAACCCTCCATGACCGATCACTACTTCAATAAAATGGGGTTACAGGCACGCTATTTTATGCCAGCAAACAGCGTTGCCCCTTTAGCTTTCTATTTTGCGGGTGATTTGACGGGTGATTATACCGATCTTGAGCTTATCAGCACCATCAGTACGATGGAGACGTTCCAAAAGATTTACCGACCTGAGATTTACAATGCGCATGCTGTTGCAGGAAAAGCGTATCAGCCGAATTTGGATCAGCAGGATTATGCATTAACCAAAATTGTTTATGATCGAGAAGAGCGTAGCCGGTTAGCTATTGAGCAGGGTAAGTTTACTGAAGAGCACTTCATTAAACCTTATCGAACTATTCTTGAGCAGTGGTCTGCTAATTACGTTCTTTGATTAACTAAAAATACAAGGCATCTGTTATGAAAATATTGTTACCTACGTCGACCGCGGGCAGTTTACCTAAACCCTCCTGGCTTGCGCAGCCTGAGACACTGTGGTCACCCTGGAAATTGCAGGGTCAGGAACTGATTGATGGCAAACAGGATGCTCTGCGTTTGTGTCTGGAAGATCAGCAGCAGGCCGGTATCGATATTGTCAGTGATGGCGAGCAAACGCGCCAACATTTTGTCACCACCTTTATTGAGCACCTCAGCGGCGTGGATTTCGAGAAGCGTGAGATCGTGAAAATCCGTAATCGCTATGATGCGAGTGTCCCAACGGTTGTGGGGCCGGTGAGTCGCCAAAAGCCCGTTTTCGTGGAAGATGCCCGTTTTTTACGTCAGCAAACCGATAAACCCATTAAGTGGGCCCTGCCCGGTCCTATGACGATGATTGATACGCTGTATGACAGCCACTATAAAAGTCGCGAAAAACTCGCCTGGGAATTCGCTAAAATTCTCAATCAGGAAGCCAAAGAACTTGAGGCGGCCGGCGTTGATATTATCCAGTTTGATGAACCTGCCTTTAACGTATTTTTCGATGAGGTGAATGACTGGGGGATTGCCGCTTTAGAGAGAGCCATCGAAGGGCTTAAGTGTGAAACCGCCGTACATATTTGCTATGGCTACGGCATCAAAGCCAATACGGACTGGAAAAAGACGCTGGGTTCAGAGTGGCGGCAATATGAAGAGATTTTCCCGAAGCTGCAGGCCTCTGATATCGATATCATCTCCCTGGAATGTCAAAACTCGCATGTTCCAATGGAGCTGATTGAACTGATCCGGGGTAAAAAAGTGATGGTTGGGGCCATTGACGTGGCAACCAATACCATTGAAACCCCCGAGGAGGTCGCCAATACCCTGCGCAAGGCGCTTCAGTTTGTCGATGCCGATAAGCTCTATCCGTCAACTAACTGTGGCATGATCCCGCTCTCCCGTCAGGTTGCGAGAGGCAAGCTCAATGCGTTAAGCGCAGGGGCAGAAATCGTTCGCAGAGAACTGCTGGCTAAATAACCTGGCCCTGTCGCGGCAAGGTTAAGTGAATTACCTGCTCTCTCCGATGGTCCACTGTAAGGCAGGCGATCGGAGTAAGCTTTCCTGCCGCGCCAGTTGCTCGTTCTTCTCTTTTACAAGCCGACCTGCGAAAGCGATGATCTCCCCACTTGTTTTACCGGACAGCTCGCCTTTAAATACACTTATCTTTTCCTGGGAGCCAGGATTCACGCGTTTAAAATCGTCAGAATTCGTCGGGTTCACCCGGCAGCGATTCTGATAATTCCTGCCCCTCAACGCCCGCATAGGTAATTAACAGCTCGGCCGGTTCATCGGTGGTGTAGCCACGATGAGCGCTGTTAACCGTTTCGTTGATTACCTGCCCGGCGTAGAAGGTATGGCATTCACCGCTCTCTTTATCCTCAACGGTCAGCGAGCCGGAGACCAGATAGGCAATATTAGGCATGGGATGAATATGCCAGGGTAATGAAGTGTGAGCCGGAAGCGAGAGCTTTATCATTGAGAGCTGAGGCTTGCCAGCCGGATAGGGGTCATAAGGATGCCCATTCCATGCGCCGTTACACGCCAGCAGCACCTCGCTTTTAATCTGATCGGCATTATTCTGCGGTGCGTTATCGCCGCTCATTCTTTTCTCCTTTTTATTACGGGTCTGAATTAATTAATAACGCAAAGTGACCAGTGAAATATTTTTTGTCATTATGGAGTAATTCATCTAAACCTAATAAAGGTTTAGTTAATAATACCCAGAAAATCAATGCGCTTCACGCAGGCTGAGCATTAATTTGCTTTACCTCCTCTGTTTTATATCCCGGTATTAAGGAGTCGCTGTTGAACAGAAGAAATTTCATTATTAGCGGGCTCGCTGCGGCGGCGCTGGCGCGTCAAAGCCTGGCGGCAGTGAAGTCGGCCTCCCCACTTGAGGTCGCGGTTACCTCCCCCTGGCTGACCAACGGCGCGGCGGTCTCCTCGCAGGGAACAATATTTATTAACCTGCCGCGTTTTAAAGGCCATGAAAACTCCCCTGCGCTGGCGAAGGTCACAATAAACGGCCCGGTGCCCTTCCCCGGTAACGCCTGGAACCAGTGGCGGGCGGGCGACAGCGGCGTGGACCAGCTGGTGAATATTAATGCGGTGCATATATTCAATGATGACCTGGTATGGGTGGTTGATCAGGGGGCACCTGAGGATGGCACTCCCGCGCCGGGCGCGGCGAAGCTGGTCGCCTTTGAAATCGCCACCGGACGCGTCAGCAAAATCGTACGCTTTGATGCACAAAGCCTGCCGCCGGGCGGTGCGCCCAACGATTTGCGGCTGTATGGCGACCTGATATTTGTCACCGATTCGGGCCTGGGCGGCATCATCATCCATAACCTGAAAACCGGGGTGACCAAAAGAAAACTTTCCGCTCTGCCCGAGCTGAAAAAGCCGCCGCAGCTGGCGCAAAAGGGGTTTGGCGGCCGCATCCTGAGCGATGAAAAGGGCAAACGGCCCGAGGTCGAGAGCGATATGCTGGAGGTCAGCCCCGATGGCAAATGGCTCTATTTCTCTACTCCCACCGGCCCGATGCGCCGCATTGCCACGCGCTACCTGCTGGATGATGCGCTGGATGACGCGACCTTGCAGGGGCACATTGAAAAGTACGCGGATATCCCCTCAATCGGCGGCACCGCGATGGATAGCCAGGGTAACTTTTATCTCTCCAACACCGAAAGCCGTTCGGTCGAGCGGCTGCTGCCCGGCGGCAAACGCCAGGTGTTAATTCAGGATGACCGCCTGATCTCTGCCGACGCGCTGTTTATTGACCGCAGCCGGAATATCTATATTCCCGCGCCGCAGCTTGAATATCTCCCCTCCTCGAATCAGGGCGTCAACAAAACCGCCGCGCCCTGGTTTATCTATAAATTTCCACTGCCCTAAAGGCTGACGCGCTAGCGATGATTCAGGCGGCGGGACAGCCTGTCGCCAAATAGCTGAAGCAGCGTTACCAGCGCGACCAGCACCACTATCACTGTAAGCATTACCTGGGTATCGAAGCGCTGATAGCCGTAGCGGTAGGCCAGATCCCCCAGCCCACCCGCCCCGATGGCACCGGCCATCGCCGAGGCGTTGATCATGGTGACCAGGGTAATGGTGAAGCCACTGACAATGCCGGGACGCGCCTCGGGCAACAGGACGTGCCAGATAATATGCCGCCGATGAAATCCCATTGCCTGGGCGGCCTCCACCAGCCCCTTATCCACCTCGCGCAGGCTCACTTCGGCAATGCGGGCGAAGAACGGCGTGGCCGCCAGCGTCAGCGGCACCACGGCGGCCCAGACGCCATAGGTGGTGCCAACGATCAGCCGGGTAAAAGGGATCAGCGCCACCATCAGGATCAAAAAGGGGATTGACCGGAACAGGTTAACCAGCCAGCCCAGTACGCGGTTAAGCAGCGGGCTGGCAAACAGATTCTCACCACCGGTGATCACCAGGACCACCGCCAGCGGCAGCCCCAGCAGCAGCGCGGCCAGCGAAGAGCAGCCCACCATCATGAGCGTGTCCAGCAGCCCCTGCCAGAGTCGATCAATCGGTAACATAGCCTCTCACCTCCACCCGGTCAGCCAGACCTGCTGGCATCTTCTCCACGCGAAAGGGCAGCCGACTGGCCGCCGCCAGCAGCAGCAGTTGACCAATTTGCCGCCCCTGAACCCATTCCAGCGTACTCTGTAGCAGCTGCACCTCTTCGCCCAGCTGGCGGATTAAGGTCGTCAGCGGCGGCACCTCCGTTCTGCCGGTATAGCTGAGTGCCAGCAGCGGCCGTGACTGAGCAGAGAGCGGATGGGCGCGCAGCCGGTCCGTCAGACGCGCTGGCAGCCCGTCAGGATCGGGCCTGAGCAGCACGCGGCTGGTGGCCTGCTGTGGGTCGCCATACACCTGCCAGACCGGGCCGGATTCAATCACCCTTCCCCGCTCCAGCACGGCCACCTGATGGCACAGATCATGGATCACATTCATCTCATGCGTGATCAGCACAATGGTAATGCCCTTCTGCCGGTTGATATCGCGTAGCAGGTCGAGGATGGCGCGCGTGGTTTCCGGATCCAGCGCCGAGGTGGCCTCATCGCACAGCAGCAGTTGCGGATCGTGCACTAGCGCACGGGCAATGCCTACCCGCTGCTTTTGGCCGCCGGAGAGCTGGGCAGGCCAGGCGTGCTGATGCTCCAGCAGCCCCACCAGCGCCAGCAGCTCATCGACTTTACGCTGCCGCTGCGGAGCGGGAATGCCGGCCACCCGCATGGGCAGCTCGATATTCTCGCGCACCGTTTTTGCCGACAGCAGGTTGAAGTGCTGAAAGATCATCCCGGTGGTCCGCCGCCAGCTCACCAGCTTGTGGGGAGAAAGGGTGCTCAGGTCAACGTTATCGACCCACACGCTGCCGCTGGTGGGCTCTTCCAGACGGTTCAGGCAGCGGATCAGGGACGATTTACCGGCACCGCTGCGGCCAATAATGCCAAAAATGGCCCCCCGCTCGATCTGCAACCCGACGTTGTGCAGCGCGTCGCTCTGCTGCCCCGGATAGCGTTTGGTCAGCCCGGAAATAACGATGTGCAGCGCGGCGGCCTCGGGTAGCGTTCCGGCGGCGGGTGATGTTTCCTGTTCAGGCCAGGCGAGCGTCACCATGCTTACTGACGCCAGCCGGGCTGATACAGCTTGCCGTAGAATTTATCCAGGCTGGCCCGTACCACCGGCGAATGCTGATAGATATCGACAAATTTCTTCAGGCGCGGATCGTCCTGATGGCCATCGCGGATCACAAACTGAATCACATACTCAGGATGCTCCAGCCCGTCGAACAGCAGGGCGTTATTCGGATCAATCACCCCGGACAGGCGCAAATAGTGGGGATACCCCTCCGCCAGGTCGACCTCTTCCAGCGATCGGGAGAGCTGCACGGCCTCTACCTCAATAATCTTCAGCTTTTTCGGGTTATCCACGATGTCATCAACGGTCGATTTCAGACCGGTGCCGGATTTCAGCTTTATCAGCCCGGCCTTTTGCAGCAGCAACAGCCCCCGCGCGCCGTTGATCGGGTCATTGGCAATGGCGACGGTGCCGCCCTGGGGGATCTGATCCAGGCGGGTATGTTTTTTAGAATAAAGCCCGACGTTATTGATGATCGCCGGGGCATATTTTACCAGGTGAAAGCCGCCCTGCTGATTGGCATTGTCGAGGAAGGGCTGGTGCTGGAACAGGTTCACGTCAATATCGCCGTTCTCCAGGCTGACGTTGGGCGCGGTCCAGTCGTTAAATTCAATCAGTTCCACCGCCAGGCCCTGCTTTTTTGCTTCTGCCACGGCGGTTTCCAGCGGTGGCGCGAAGGCGGAGGTGGTGCCCACCTTCAGCGGTCCTGTGTAGTCTGCCGCCGTAGCGGCAGCGGAAAGCGCCAGCGCCCCGGCCAGCAGCAGATGTTTAAAAGGGTGCGTCAAATGCATGCGAGTTCCTTAAGGTTTCAGCGTTGTTAGGGTGCAGCATCGGCGCCCTGAACGCGCCAGCGGGCTGCCGGATGCCGCGACGGGAGCCGGTCATGGTTAAACAGTTTTTTCCGGAGCGTGCCCGGCTGATAGGCAGTTTTATAACGTCCGCGCTGCTGTAGCTCCGGCACCACCCAGTCGATAAAGTCGATGTAGCTTTGCGGGTTCAGGATCCGGGTGAGGTTAAAGCCATCTATACCGGCTTCGTCCACCCAGGCGATCAGCGCTTCCGCCACCTGCGACGGGGAACCGACGATCAGCGCGTAGCGTCCGCCGAGGGCATGCTGCTCCAGAAGCTGGCGGCGGGTCCAGCCGCTGTAGGCCTGCGTTACGGACTCTATCGCCCGGGTGCTGCCGGTGTGGATCGGCTCATCGAGGCCGAACTGCGACAGGTCAATACCGGTGGAGCTGGAGAAGTGAGCAATCCCCGCCTCCGGGCTGGCGTAGCGCAGATAGGCCTGATGCTTTTCTCTGGCCTCTTTTTCGGTTGCCGCGACAATCACCGACACGCCCATCAATATTTTCAGATCCTCCGGTGCGCGCCCGGCTTCACGCGCCGCCTGGCGCAGCTTGTCCACCTGCGCCCGCATGGCCTGCGGCGTACTGCCATTCACAAAGGTGCATTCCGCATGGCGTGCGGCAAAGCGGATGCCCCGCGCGGAGCTGCCCGCCTGGAACAGCAGCGGCGTGCGCTGGGGGGAAGGTGAAGAGAGATGCACCCCTTCCAGCTGATAGAATTCGCCCCGGTGGCGGATGGGGTGAATTTTGCTGGCGTCGGCGTAGATACGCCGCTGGCGGTCGGCCAGCACCGCATCCTCTTCCCAGCTCCCTTCCCATAGCTGATAGCTGACGTCGAGAAACTCATCGGCCCGATCGTAACGGCGATCATGGCCGGAGAGTTCCGTCTGCCCCATCGCCCGGGCGGCGCTGTCCAGATAGCCGGTAACAACGTTCCACCCCACCCGGCCCCCGGTGAGATGATCGAGCGTGGAGAAGCGGCGGGCAAAGGGATAAGGCGCCTCATAGCTGAGGTTGGCGGTCAGACCAAAGCCCAGATGCTCCGTCACGCTGGCCATCGCCGAGACCAGCATCAGTGGATCGTTGACCGGCAGCTGGATGGCTTCGCTGGCCGTCAGGCCAATCCCCTGCTGATAGACGTCATACACGCCAAGGATATCGGCGATAAACAGGCCATCAAACAGCCCGCGCTCCAGCGTTCGCGCCAGATCCAGCCAGTAACCCAGGCGGTTAAACTCGATTGAGCGATCGTCGGGATGGGTCCACATACCGTGATGAATATGGCCGACGCAGTTCATATTGAAGGCGTTAAGCAGGATCGTCTTTGCAGGTTTCACAGCGTTCCCCTTCTCGGTGGCAGAACGCCGTTCAGCACGTAGTTACCGATAACCGGATATTTCCAGCGAACCGGATCATGCAGGGTATGGGTGCGGGCGTTACGCCAGTGGCGATCCAGATTATGCTCCCGCAGCGCCGAGCGGGTGCCGGACAGCTCAAACAGCAGGCTGGACGCCTCCAGCGCCAGTTCGGTGGTCCACGCGCGGGCGCAGGCTACCTGTACCGAGGCGGCAGCGACCCCCTCCGCATCAGGGTGATGCCCGGCGGCATCTATGGCTTCGCCTGCCTCGCTCAGCAGGGCGTCGCCCGCCGCCAGCCGCGCCGCTATCTGCCCCACCCGATCGAGGATCAGCGGATCCTCATTCGCCCGCTCCACGCCTGAATCAGGCCAGGGCCGTGCGCGCTGGTTGATAAACGCCAGCATGTCGCTGAAGGCCGCACGCGCGATACCCTGGTCAATGGCAGCGTGCATTATTTGCGCAAAAGGACCGAGGGTGGTCGGGCGCTCAAAGGCGCTTTGAAACGGCACGATATCGTCCGCCGCCACCTTCACCGCGTTAAAGATAACCGTGCCGCTGCCAGTGGTGCGCTGGCCGAAGCCGGTCCAGTCGTCAATCACGCTGACGCCTGCCTGATGGCGCGGCACGAACACCAGCTGCTCGCGGCCCTCAGCGTCACGCGCGGCGGTGGGAATGCGGTCAGCGTACAGCGCGCCGGTGGCGTAAAATTTCTGGCCCGTCAGCACCAGGCCCTCGCCGTCGGGCAGCAGCGAGGTGGTGCGATGATGCGCGGCGGATGAGCTGAATTCAGCCAGCGCGTTACCCAGATGCACCCCTTCCAGCACCTCCTGAAAGAAACGCCGCTGCTGCGCCTCGCTGCCGTTGACCCGCAGCACGTGTAGCGCATAGAAGTGGTTCTGCGGGATCTGCCCTATCGCCGCATCCGCCTCGCTGAGCAGGCTGATAACCTCTGCCAGCACCGGCGTGGAAACGTCTGCCCCGCCAAAGGCGGCCGGTACGGTTATCGCTCCAAGGCCGGAGGCGAATAGCGAGGCCAGCGGCTCAAACGGCAGTTCGCGCAGGCGGTCGCGCCGGGCCGCTTCGGCGCGGAACGTCTGCGCCAGCTCGCGGGCGACGCTGAGGGCCTGCTGGGGGGAGTGAATAATCGTGGCCGCTCTTTTGGCGAAAACCTGGCTCAGGGTCATGCTGGCCTCCTTAAATCCAGGCATGGCGCGCCGGGAAGATGCCGTTGAGGTAATAGTTGCCGATCGCATGATATTTCCAGCGCACCGGGTCGTGAAGCGTGTGGGTTCGGGCATTACGCCAGTGCCGGTCAAGCCCGTGTTCGGCCAGCGTTGCCCGGCTGCCGCCCCACTCCAGCAGCTTTTCGCTGGCTTTAAGCGCCACCTGGGTGGTAAGAACCTTGGCCTCAGCCACCGCAATGGACGCGCGCGCGGCCTGCTCAGCGCTCAGCGCCGCCGGGTCAATCTCATCCAGCACCCGGGCGGCTTTACGCAGCAGGGCCTCTGCCGCCAGCAGCTCGATATAAACGCGCCCGACGTCGGCCTGCAAATGGGGGTCATCAGCCTGGCGATCCACGCCCGCATCTATCCACGGACGGGCGTGGCGACGGGTAAACTCGCAGGCTTCATCAAAGGCCCCGCGCGCAATGCCCGCGTCAATGGCCGCCTGAATCAGCTGCGACACCGGTCCGCGCAGCGTGGGCTTATCTGCCGATGGCAGGGGGATCACCCGGTCCGGCGCAACCGCAACATTCTCCAGCCGCACGGTGCCGCTGGCGGTGGTGCGCTGGCCCATTCCCGACCAGTCATCAATCACCTCCAGCCCGTCGGCCGGGCGCGGAATAAATGCCATGACCGCCTGACCCTCATCGGTGATGGCGGTGGTCACCACAATGTGTGCAAACAGCGCCCCGGTGGAGTAGAACTTCTCCCCCGTAAGCCACAGACCGCCCTCGCGCAGGCGCAGGCGGGCCTGCACGTCGCGGGTGTGCCGACTGTTTTTCTCCGGGCCACCGTTTCCCAGCCGCTGGCCCGCGACCACCGCGCTGAACAGCGCGCGCTGCTGTGCCGGGGTACCCTCATCCCGCACAAACTGAATAATGCCGAAGTGGTTCTGCGGGATCTGCCCCAGCGACGGGTCGGCCGCCGAGATCAGGCGAAACACCTCTGCCACCGTACGCCAGGGCAGGCCGCCACCGCCGCAGGCCGTGGGTATTGATATGCTCCCCAGACCGGAGCGGCTGAACAGCGACAGCGCCTCAAGCGGGTAGAGACGATCGCGATCGCGGGTTGCCGCATCGCTTACCGCCAGTGCGGCCACGGCACGCGCGGCGGCCAGGGCCTGCTGCTCACTGAAAATCACCTTAGCTGCGCGACACATTACGCGACCTGCTGGCGGCGCTGGGCAAACTGATTCTCCGGCTCAGCCAGCCCGAGGTTTTCACGCAGGGTCTTCCCTTCGTACTCCTGACGGTAGAGGCCGCGCGCCTGAAGCAGCGGGATCACCTGATCCACAAAGTCTTCAAAGGCGGTCGGCGTGCCGCCGCGCACGATAAAGCCGTCGGCGGCCCCGTCGAGGAACCACTGCGCCAGGCCGTCCGCCACCTCTGCGGCGGTGCCGATAAAGCTGGGCCGCGGCGTTGCCTCCTCCAGCGCCACCTGACGCAGCGTCAGGCCCCGCTCGCGGGCGTAGCGCTTGATATTGTCAGTGGTGCTGCGGAAGCTGTTTTCCCCCAGCTCGCCAATCTGCGGGAAGGGATCATCCAGCACGTACTGGCTGAAATCATGGTGTTCAAAGTAGCGGCCAAGGTACTCCAGCGCCTTGTCGATGGTGACCAGTTCGGCGGTCTGCTGATAGCGGCGTTCAGCCTCTTCTGGGGTATTGCCGATAATCACGCTGATGCCCTGGAAAACGCGAATATCGTCGGCATTGCGTCCGCGCGCTTCCAGGCGGCGGCGAACGTCTTCGCGAAATGCTCTCGCCTGCTCCAGACTGTTATGCCGGGTGTAGATGGCATCGGCCGCTTCGGCGGCGAAGGCTTTACCCGCTTCCGATGCGCCCGCCTGGAAGATAACCGGCCTGCCCTGCGGCGAACGCCCCACGTTAAGCGGTCCCTGCACCGAGAAGTACTGCCCTTTATGGTTAAGGGTATGCAGCTTATCGGCAGCGAAGAATTCACCGCTGGCCTTGTCGCGCACGAACGCGTCTTTCTCCCAGGAGTCCCACAGCCCGGTTACCACGCGCAGATATTCACTGGCGACGCGGTAACGCTCATCATGTTCCGGGTGCGCGGCGCGCGAGAAGTTTTTCGCCGAGCCCTCCAGCGGCGAGGTCACCACGTTCCAGCCTCCCCGACCGCCGCTCAGGTGGTCCAGGCTGGCGAACTGTCTCGCCACGGTAAACGGCTCGCTGTAAGAGGTTGAAAGCGTCCCCACCAGGCCGATGTTCCGGGTGACCAGCGCCAGCGCAGAGAGCAGCGTGACAGGTTCAAAGCGGTTCAGAAAGTGCGGAATCGACTGCGGCGTGATGTACAGGCCATCGGCGACAAAAAGAAAGTCGATTTTCGCCTGTTCCGCCCTGCGCGCCAGTTCGATGACATAGTCCACGTTGATGCTGGCATCCGCGACCGCATCCGGGTGGCGCCATGCTGACATATTGCCGGAAACGCCCTGGATAATCGCGCCCAGCCGCAGCTGGCGTTGTGTCTGACTCATTCTGTACTCCTTACTGTGCGATTGTGGGGTGCAGACCGGGAAGGACCGGCAGCGCCTGTAACAGTTTTTGCGTCCACGGGTGCTGCGGTGCGGTAAAGACCTGGCACAGTTCGCCGCTCTCCACCACCTGACCGTTTTGCATTACCAGTACGCGGTCGGCGAGATGCTGGATCACGCCAAGATCGTGCGAGATAAACAGCAGTGCAGTGCCGTGCGCGGCCTGCATATCGGCCAGCAGATCGAGCACCTGCGCCTGCACCGAGACGTCGAGTGCGCTGACCGGCTCATCGGCCACCAGCAGCGCCGGATTGGGTGCAAAGGCGCGGGCGATAGCGACGCGCTGGCGCTGACCGCCTGAGAGTTGCTGCGGGTAGCGATTAAGAAAGCGGTCGCCGAGCTGCACCTCGTCCAGCAGTTGGCATACCCGCTGGCGACGTGCGTCGCCGTAAATACCGACGCAGTCCAGGCTTTCACCAATAATTTTTTCCACCGTGTAGCGCGGATCAAAAGAGCTGTACGGGTCCTGGGCGATCAGCTGTAAACGCGCCCGTCGGTCACGGCGTGCTTTCTCCGGGAGGCGATCCCAGCGGCTCCCCTCCAGCAGCAGCGTACCGCTGTCCGGCTCGCTGATGCCCATCACCAGTTTGACCAGCGAGGTTTTGCCGGAGCCGGACTCCCCCACCACGCCGAGAGTTTCCCCGGCGTGCAGGGTAAAGTTGATGTTATTCAGCACCTGCCGCTCACCGTAAGCCTTATGCAGCCCGATCGCCTCCAGCAGCGGCGCCCCGCCAGGCTGGGGTCGCGTCGGCAGAGGCACCGGTTCGGCTGAACTGAGGCGCAGACCGCGCGTGGCGGGTGTCGGCACCGCACGCAGCAGCCGCTGCGTCCAGGCATGCTGCGGCTGGCTGAGCAGCGGCCCGCAGTGGCCCTGCTCCACCACTTCGCCATCGCGCATCACCAGCACGCGATCCGCCAGCGCCGAGACCACCGCCAGATCGTGACTGATCAGCAGCAGCGCCTGGCCGTCGCGCCGTCGCTGCGCCAGCAGCTGGAGGATTTGCCGCTGTACCGTCATATCCAGCGCCGTGGTCGGCTCATCGGCGATCAGCAGCGCCGGACTGCCCGCCAGGGCGGTGGCAATCAGCGCGCGCTGGCGCTGGCCGCCGGAAAGCTGATGGGGGTAGCGATCGAGGCGGCTTTCGGCATCGTCGATGCCCGCCGCCTGGAGCAGCGCCACGCTTTTCTCCCGCAGCGGGGCGCCCGGCCGGTAGCCGGAGGCGGTTAGCGCATCGGCCAGCTGCTGCCCAATGCGCCGTAGCGGATCGAGCGAGACCAGCGCATCCTGTAGCACATAGCCGATGCGACGCCCGCGCAGCGCCTGCCAGTCGCGACGGCTGGCCTGCAACATGTCGCACCCGTCAATAACAAAGCGATCGGCACTGAAGGTGGCCCCCTCCGGCAGCAGCCCCAGCAGGCTGCGCGCCGTAAGGGTTTTGCCGGAGCCGGACTCGCCAACCAGCGCCACGGATTCGCCCGGCCACACCTGTAGACTGAGGTTTTTTACCACCTGCTGAGGGCCAAAGCGGATGGAGAGGTTGCGAATATCAATTACCGGCTGACTCATTGCGACCTCCCGGCAAAGCGCGTCTGCCAGTAGCGGCCCAGCGTGCTCACCGCCACCACCGTCAGGGTAATAAACACCCCCGGCCAGGCGGCGATCCACCAGGCGTTGCGCAGGTAGTTACGCCCTTCCGCCAGCATCAGCCCCCATTCGGCGGTAGGCGGCTGCGGCCCCATGCCGAGAAAGCTCAGCCCGGCGGTGCCGATAATCACGGTGCCCAGCCCGAGCGTCGCCAGCGCCGGAACCTGCGCCATCGCGTGGGGCAGAATATGCCGCACCGTTAGCCGGAAGCGCGACAGGCCAAAGGTGCGGGCCTGTTCAACGTAGCCGGAGGTCATCACGCTGCGCGTCTGCACCCGCACCACGCGGGCAAAGCGCGGCACCGACGCCACGCCCAGCGCAATAATCAGGTTAGCGGTGCCGGGACCGGTAAAGGCGATCAGCATCAGCGCCAACAGCAGGTCGGGAAACGCCGAGATAACGTCTACCGCGCGGCTCAGCAGCTCATCGACCACGCCGCGCGCCAGCGCCGCGCTCAGCCCCAGCAGCGTGCCGAAGATCACCGCCAGCGCCATCGCCGCCACGCTTATCAGCAGCGAGTAGCGGCTGCCATAGATAATCCGCGTCAGCAGGTCGCGCCCCAGCTGATCGGTCCCCAGCCAGTGCTGCGCCGAAGGGGGTAGCTGGGCGTTAACCGGGTCGGCCAGTAGCGGATCGCCGTGCGTCAGCCACTCAGGCGCCACCACGGCCAGCGCGACCAGCAGCAGAAACAGGCTGGCGCTCCAGACGGAGGCGGGCAGCGTCGGGGAGAAACGTGCGGAGAGAGCTTTCATCATCGGCTCTCCTCCCGCAGGCGTGGGTCGAGCCACAGCGCCAGAATATCCACCAGCGTGCTCATCACCACGTAGATCAGCGCCGAAAGGATCGCTACCGCCAGCACCACCGGCAGATCCTTCGCCAGCACCGCATCCACCGTCAGCTTGCCCAGACCCGGACGGCCAAACACCTGCTCGGTGATCACCGCCCCGCTCAGCAGCCCGCCCACCAGCCAGCCGGTCAGGGTGACGACCGGCAGGGCGGCATGGCGCAGAGCGTGACGCAGGCGAATCGTGGTTTCGCCCACGCCCCACGCGCGCAGCGTCAGGGTAAAGGGTGCCGCCAGCGCGCTTTCCAGCTCGCGCCGCAGCACCTGTGCCAGCACCGCACCCTGGGCAAGCCCAAGCGACAGCGCCGGCAGCACCAGCGAAGAGAGATGCCGGTCGCCCGCCACCGGGAACCAGCGCAGGCTAAAACTGAAGATAAACAGCAGCACGATGCCCAGCCAGAACGACGGCGTGGAAGCCAGCAGCAGCTCCAGCCCACCCGCCACGCGCCGACCCCAGCGGCGGTTTGCCGTCGCGACTGCCATTACCACGGCGAAGAGGATGCTGACCAGCAGCGCCGCCGCGGTCAGCTTCAGCGTCGGCCACAGCTGGGTGGTCAGCAGCTGGCTTACTTCGGTATTCAGGACGTAAGAGCGGCCAAAATCGCCGTGCACCGCGCGCCACAGATAGTGCAGATACTGCCACGCCAGCGGCTCATTCAGCCCCCATTCACTGCGGATAGCCGCCTCAATGGCCGGCGTGCGCGCCTGTTCACCAATCAGCAGGCTGACCGTATCGCCCGGTGCCAGATGGATGCCAAGAAACGCCAGCGTCACCGCCGCCCACAGCACCAGCACGCCGCCGGAGAGACGCCCGGCGATACGACGCACCAGCAGGCTGCGCCACAGCGCGGGACGCGGCGCGCGCGGCGGATGGGTTAAGATGCTCTCAAGACTCATGCTCGCCTCTCCCGGTTAGTGTTCGCTCAGCCAGATGTCGTAGCTATTTTCCGGCATCTGCTTAAAGCTGCGGAAACCGACGCCGTGGACATAGCTGGCCGCCGCAATCTGATCTTCCGGCTCATAGAGCGGCACCGCCAGCGCCTGCTTAATGAGTGCGTATTGCTGAAGATCGCTGTAGTTCTGCCGCTGCTGCGCCGCATCGAGCGTCGCCGCCGCGCGGTCCAGCCAGCCATTGATCTCCGGGCTGTTGACGCGGCTGTAGTTGATTGCCCCGCCCGCGTTGACCGGGCGATAGTGATTTTCAATATCAATGCCGTCGGTATCGGTGTTCGAGTTGGCTATCGAGCCAAATTTTCCGCTGTTGCGTACCTCAACGTAGGTGCCTGCGTCGACGTAGCGCAGCTTAAGCTCCACGCCAAGACGCTGCCGCGCCTGAGCCTGAAGCGCCTGGAGCAGCACGTCGCGCTGATCGCGCACCGTCGCCTGGGCCTGGATCACCTCGATGCTCAGCCGCTGACCGTTTTTGCTGCGAAAGCCCTGGCTGTCGCGCGTGGTCCAGCCTGCCTCATCCAGCAGTGAGTTAGCGAGCGCGGGCTGGTTGCCATATTTGCCCTCCAGCTCCTTGTTATAGAGCGGATCAACGGGTGAGGTAATGCCCCAGGCGCGGGTGCGCTCGCCGCGATAGACCGATTTCAGGATCGGATCGATATCCAGTCCCTGTAGCAGCGCCTGGCGCACTTTCAGCTCGCGGGTCGGGCCGTAGTCGACGTTCAGGAACAGCGAGTAAGGGGTTCCGGTGTTAAGCGCATGCTGATAGGTAAAGTCGGCGTTGTCCTTAAATTCCCCGGCATCGTTGCCGGATATCCCTTCAATCACGTCGACCTGTCCCGAAAGCAGCGCGCCGGTGCGCACCGAAGACTCCGGCAGAAAGCGATAGGTCACGCTGTCGAGATAGGCTGGTCCCTGATGCTGTGCAGTGGCCGGTGCCCAGTGATAGTTCGGGTTGCGCACGAAGGTCGCCTGCTGGCCTTTCTCATAACTTTCGAGGATAAATGGCCCGGTGCCGGCAATCTCCGTACCTCCCGACCTGAGCTGCGATGAATGCCAGCTGGCGGGGGCCAGGATCGGTAATTTCGCGGCGAAGGCGAGGAACGGGGCAAAGCCCTGTTTCAGCGTAATGGTCACGCTGTGGTCATCCGGCGTGTCGATGCGGGCAATGCGCACGCCCATCGCGCACAGGCTGCTGCCGGCACAGTATTGTGCATCCTGCAAATGGCGGAAATTTTCAGCTACCGCGCTGGCGGTCAGCTTCTCGCCGTTGGAAAAGGTGACGTCGGGGCGCAGGGTGAAGGTGAAGCTTTTGCCGTCCGGCGAGGCCTGATAGCCCTGTGCCAGCCAGGGAACGTAGCTGCCGTCCGGGCGGCGCGCCAGCAGCGATTCCCAGACGTTGCGCAGCACCACTTCCGCCTTCGACTGGCCGTTAAGCTGCGGGTTAAACGGAACGGGCTCGGTCTCGACGCCCCAGGTCAGGCTGCCGCCACGGTGAGGCTGTGCGGCGGCAAGGGCAGAGACACTGCCCAGCAGGCAGGTAAAACTCAGCGCAAGGGCGAGCGAATTCACTTTCATATTATTCCCGGTCGTTGCAGGTGTTATTTTTAAGGCCCTGAATCAGGCAGGCTGTATAATTTCAGCGACCTCTGGGGGCGCAATGGCGATAAACTCTTTTTTCAGAAAAACCAGTTCCTCGCCTAATTTATTGGTGCGATAACAGAAAGGCTGGTAGCCACGACGTAAATAAAGTTCGCTAAGCCAGGGATGCTTAATGGCCGTGGCTAAATAGACGCCCGGAGCTTTTAGTGTCTCCTGCAATAAACGGCGTTCGGCCCAGTCAATTATTTTTCGGCCATAGCCCTGACCTTTATAATCCGGGTCGACGGCAAACCAGTGAATAAACGGCAGTGCCGCAGGCGCGCTGGCGTCCTGCGCCCAGGGCAGGCGCACGGTTACGGTGGCGACCGCGCGCTGCCATTTGCGCAATACCAGCACCGTCTCCTGCTCGATGGTGGCGCGTACCTCGGCCACCGTCCCCTGCGTAATGGTGAAATGGATATTCTCACGCAGGAGTGATGCATAGGCGCGTTGTAATAAAGCGAATATTTCTTCCGCGTCGTCGGGTTTTGCCACCTGAACAGATTGACTCATAGCTGCCGCTTCCTTAATTCATCACCGCTAAATTATTAGAATTCGGCGAAATGAATGTAAACCGACAATAATGACAATCGTTTTGTTGAATATGGGAATAAACGCCTGACCGGGACCGGTCAGGCGGCATCTACCCCGCTGGCTGCGACGGCGCGCAATAATGCCCTGGCGATATTATCGACCAGACGGTCATTTCGCCGGGTCAGCATTTGCGCAACGCTGACCGTTTTCGCTGCCTGATACAGGCGTCCGCTGCCGATCGCCGCCTCAAACTGATTGGCGAGGCGATGCACAGCATCCAGATCGCAGTCGACCAGCAGTACCGCATGCGCCAGCACCACGTGGCGGCGCGGCTCTCCGACCGGCTGGCCCGGGATCGCCTGCCAGTACTGGGCGGTACCGGCGATTTTTCGCGCCTGCTCACCCTCGCCACAGGCAAGGTTAAAGCGTCCGTCGCAGAAGGAGCCTTCTACGGCCTGAAAATGGGTTGCCACGCCTGAATCGGCCAGCGCCCCACTGAGCACGCCGCACAGTTGGTGATAAACGCCCTCTGCCGCTTCGCCCAGGGTGCGATCCGTGGACCAGGCCAGGCTGAGGTTGAGGATCCCCGGTCCCTGGGGCACCAGCCCGCCGCCCGATTTGCGCATAAATACCGGGCAGCCCGCCGCCGCAAATTGCTCACGTACCGGGGCCAGCGAGGCATAGCGTTTGTAGCTGGCGGGCACCACCAGCGACTGTGGCCCCTGCCAGACCTGTGCCACCGGCTGGCCCGCAGCGGCGGGTTGAAACAGCCCGGCTTCCGCCAGCGTCGGATCGGCATAAAACCCTAACTGCGGTGGCCGCAGCGAAAACTGGCCGCCCTGAGCGGCGGCCATGACATCATTTTCCATTCCGTTCCTTATCCGGCCCCGATATGCTGCTGGAGCAGCCGGTTAACCTGCTGAGATTTTTCCATCTGTGGCATATGCCCTGCGGCGCTGAGGATCTCGACCTGACTGCCGGAAGGCGCATGCTGCGCGTCACCGGCAGGGATAATCGCATCCTCCTCCCCCCAGATCACCAGCAGCGGTGGCGAGCAGCCATCCAGCTCGCGCCCGGGCAGAGCAGACTGCTGACCCGCGGCAAACAGGCCCTGATGAAGCGCGTTCAGGCTCTCCGTCACACCGTCCAGCCGCTTATATTTAAGCAAATCATCCAGCATCTGGCGACTCACCAGGCTGCGATCGGCGAAAAGCAGTTCAATCACCGGTTTCAGCTCACGCCGCGACTGCGCATCAATAAAGCCCTGAGTGTAAGCCTGATTAATCTGCGGCCCAAACCCGGCGCTGCCAATCAGCGACAGCGTGCGCACGCGCTGGGGCGCATCCAGCGCCAGCCGGGCAGCAATGGCCCCGCCCAGCGAATGCCCCACCAGATGCGCGGCGGGCAGCGCCAGCGCATCCATAAACGCCGCAATAAAATCCGCCAGCTCGTCCAGTCCACTGCCCGCCAGCCGGGTTTGCGACTGGCCGTGCGCGGGCAGATCCAGCGCGATAACCGTCGAGGTGGGAAAGGCATCCAGATTAAACAGCCAGTTATCCAGATCGCCACCAAAGCCGTGGATAAACAGCACCACCTCCTCGCCCTCTCCCTTGCGCTGGTAGCGTATCCGCAGGCCGTTGACCTCAACAAACTGGTCGGCGGAAACCGCCTCGTCCTCCTCCTCCTCCCCCACCGGCAACACCCAGGCCTGAATAAACTGGTCAATCTCCTGCTCGCTAACGCTGTCAGCGGCCAGGACGCCGAGCAGCGCTTTCACCGGCAGCACATCCCCCTCTTCCGCCACCCTGCGCCGCAGCACGCCGCCGTCTGTCGCCTCCACCGCGTTGGCGATTTTATCGGTTTCCACATTCAGCACCGGCATACCCGGCACGATAGTCGCTCCCTCTGCTACCAGCCATTCATTGACCGTACCTTCACGCATTGACAGCCCCCATTTGGGCATCACTACCGGAATGATCCTGGCTTCGCTCATCACTGTTTCCCCCTGTAGCTGATGGTACGTTTTACCGCCTCAATAATGCGGGCGGCGCTGGGAATATACTGGTCCTCCAGCGTCGGCGAGAACGGCACCGGGGTGTGCGGCGCGCAGACCATTTCGATCGGGGCTTTTAAGGCCGCAAACGCATGCTGCGCGACCTGCGCGGCAATGTCGGTGGCGATGTTGCAGCGCGGATGCGCCTCATCGACCACCACCAGGCGTCCGGTGTTCTCCACGGTTTCCAGTACCGTGTCGAGATCGAGCGGCGAGAGTGAACGCAGATCGACCACCTCCACGTCAATGCCCTGTTTTGCCAGCTGCTGTGCGGCATCCAGCGCGCGGTGCACCATCAGGCCGTAGGTGACAATGGAAACATCGCGGCCATCGCGTACGATGCTGGCCTCGCCAAAGGGGATGGCGTAAGGGCTTTCCGGCACCTCCCCCTCCAGACCATAGAGGTTTTTATGCTCGCAGAAGATCACCGGATCGTTGTCGCGGATCGCCTGAATCAGCATGCCTTTGGTGTCGTACGGCGTGCTCGGGCAGACCACTTTCAGACCGGGAATATGCGTAAATATCGGGGTGAGCATCTGTGAATGCTGCGCGGCGGCGCGAAAGCCTGCACCGACCATCGCCCGGATCACCACCGGCGTTTCCGCCTTGCCCCCGAACATATAGCGAAACTTTGCCGCCTGGTTGAAAATCTGATCGAAGCAGACCCCCATAAAGTCGATAAAC
Source organism: Erwinia sp. HDF1-3R (assembly GCF_039621855.1). Classification (NCBI taxonomy): domain Bacteria; kingdom Pseudomonadati; phylum Pseudomonadota; class Gammaproteobacteria; order Enterobacterales; family Erwiniaceae; genus Erwinia; species Erwinia sp. HDF1-3R. The sequence continues at coordinate 3,020,877 of NZ_CP155071.1, forward strand.
ATCAGTTCAGCAATCGGTCGCATGCCACAGGCCGCTGCGCCAATCGCTGCGCCCACGTAGGCCGACTCCGACAGCGGCGTGTCGAGCAGGCGGTCGCCGTGTTTGGCATACAGCCCTTTGGTGACGCCGAGTACCCCTCCCCAGGCATCTTTTTCCCCCTCCGCGCCCATACCGCCCACAATGTCCTCGCCCAGCATGATGACGCTGGGGTCGCGGGTCATCTCCTGATCGATCGCTTCGTTGATCGCCATTTTCATGCTTAATTTTCTCGCCATCATCGTTCCCCTCAGTAGCTGACATAAACATCGGATAGCAGTTCGGCTGCGGCCGGTTCCGGCGCGGCTTTTGCCGCGGCGACCGCCTGCTCGATCAGCGCCGCGACCTCCCGATCGACGTCGTTAAGCGCCGCCGCGCTGAGAACGCCGCGCCGTTCCACCTGCGAACGAAACAGCGTCAGGCAGTCCTGATTTTCGCGGACAGACGCCAGCTCATCCGCCGCACGGTAGGTCTGAGCGTCGCCCTCGAAATGGCCGTAGAAGCGCACCATTTTGCACTCCAGCAGCGCGGGGCCGCCGCCTTCCCGCGCCCGGCGGATCAGTTCGCCCGCCGTTTCATACACCGCAAAGAAGTCGGTGCCGTCCACGGTGACGCCGGGCAGGCCGAAACCGGCCGCGCGGTCAATGTAGCTGTCCACCGCCGTGCCGTAGCTGCGCGAGGTGGCCTCGGCGTAGCCGTTGTTTTCAATGACAAAAATGACCGGCAGGTTCCACACCGCCGCCAGATTGAGACTCTCCAGAAAGGTGCCCTGGTTGGCGGCACCATCGCCAGCAAAGGTGATCCCCACCTCCCCCCGGCCGCGAAATTTAGCCGCCAGCGCCGCGCCGCAGATCAGCGGTGCACCCGCCCCGAGAATGCCGTTTGCCCCCATCATGCCTTTGCTCAGGTCGGCAATATGCATGGAGCCGCCCTTGCCGTTGCAGGCCCCGCCGCTTTTGCCGTAGATCTCTTTCATCATCGCGACAACATCCACCCCTTTGGCGATGCAGTGCCCGTGGCCCCGGTGAGTACTGGCGATGCGATCACCGTCGTTCAGGTGCGAGATAATGCCTACCGCCGTGGCCTCCTCTCCGGCATACAGATGAACAAAGCCGGGGATATCGCCACGGGAAAAGTCCACGTGCAGGCGCTCCTCAAAATCACGGATGGTGCGCATCCGACGGTAAACGCTCAGGAGCTGGTCACCACTGAGCAGGCTGCTGGTATTGCTCGCGTCTCTGTTGTTCATCGTTGTCTCCAGATCGGTCAGGGTAAAGAGGGTGCAGGGCCAAACCCTGCACGCAGTAATCCGGCCGCGGCGGCGAAATGCAGGCAGGCGTTGATATCAAGGGAGCGAAATGCCCTTTCGCGCAGGGCGATCGTAAGGTGGTGCTGCGGGCCGAAGGTCAGCTCGCGCTCGCCGTCCACGGCGAGGGTGCCCTCACGGAGCAGGGGGCGCTGAGGCTGCGCCACATTCAGGCGCTGCCAGCTGCGGATCGCCACGCGATCGACGATGCCGGGCGCAACGGGTGCCAGCAGCTCTCCGCCGCCGGGCCCAAAGGTGATCTGCAGGCCGCCCGCTTCCCGTCGCCCAACCGGCTGTAACAGGCCACCGATAGCCGACAGCCCCACCGCGTGCGGTTCGGCAAAGCTAAGGAACAGCTGTGACAGGCCGCCGCTGCCCCACACCGATCGCGCGCCAATAAACCGTTCGTCAGTGATGGCGGCGTCCACCAGGGCAATATCGCGCTGTGTGGCACCCTGGCCATCGCTCAGGGTGATATCCAGCCACTTATTCCACACCAGCGCCTGCGCGGCAGGAATGCGTCCGCTGGCGTACAGCCCAAGCGCCAGGCCCAGCACCGTCGGCTCGCGCAGCTCCGGCCAGGCGTTGTTGGTGCCGGTAGAAAGCCCGACAATCGGCACGCTGCCGCAGTGTCGCGCCACGGCCCGCAGCGTGCCGTCGCCCCCCAGCACCACAATCGCCGCCGCGCCTGTTTCGCACAGCATTGCGGCGGCCTGGAAGCTGTCGTGCACCGTGGCGCTGACCGCCATCGGCAGCCAGCTAAGCTGCGGCAGCCGCCGGTCAGGCCGCTGCGCCTGCTCACGCAGCAGCAGCGCGCGCAGCCCTTCGCGATCCGGCATCATGCGCACTTCCCGGATGCCGCAGCCTGCCAGCGCGACCATCATACGCAGCAGCAGATTGACCCGCTCGGCCAGCGGCAGCGAGCCCGCATGACCGGTAACGCGGCGAATATCGCGGGCGGATACCGGGTTGGCAATGATGCCGACCCAGGGGGCGGAAGGGGCTGTATCTGGCGCGGTCATCGGCTTTCCTCCGGGGTTATCTGTCAGAGACAACGCAAAGGATGTGCCAATACTGTAAATAACATGTTAAATATATGTTTATAAGAAGGTTATCGACCGGGCATCACCAGGGGGTCAGCGAGAAGTGTTACAGGTGTCACCGGGTACAGGCTGTCACAGCGGGACAGGTGTCACCCCAGGGACAGGTGTCACCCCAGGGACTGATACAGCCTGCGGTTACAATGTGCTGAACGGGTGTTAATCGCGGGACTGATACAGCCTGCGGTTACAATGTGCTGAACGGGTGTTAACCGCGGGACTGATACAGCCTGCGGTTACAATGTGCTGAACGGGTATTAACCGCGGGACTGATACAGCCTGCGATTACAATGTGCGGGACAGGTGTTAACCCTGGGATTAATGCAGAGCGTCGTTACGATTGGGAGAGCGGATGCCAAAACGCTGCATACGACGATAGAGCGTCATCCGGCTGATGCCCATCTGGCGGGCAACCGCGCTGAGGTTCCAGCGCGCGGCGCGCAGATACTGCATCAGCAGCTGTTTCTCAGGCAGCGGGGCGGGAGCGATATCGGGCGGTAGTGGATAAGGCGGATGCCGTAAGGCCATCTCATGACTCGCTATCGACGGGGCATTCACTATCGACGGGGCATTCGCTCCGCGATTGAGGAGGCTTTCCGGCAGATCATGGACTTCAATACGTTCGCCATCGCAGATCGCCGTGGCGTAATCAAGCGCGTTGCTCAGTTCACGCAGGTTGCCGGGCCAGCGGTGCTGACGCAGACATTCCCGGGCCGCCGCACTGAGCTGCACCTTCCCGCCGAGCATTTTGTCGATCAGCCAGTCAAGATCGCTGCGCTGGCGCAGCGGCGGAAGGGAGATAAGCGCCCCCTGCAGGCGATAGTAGAGATCGGCACGAAAGCGCCCCTCTTCGACCCGCTTCTCCAGCGCGTGATGCGAAGCGGATAATACCCGGATATCCACCGCCACCGGCTGTGAGGCACCCACGGACAGCACTTCCCGTTCGGCCAGCACCCGCAGCAGCCGCGTTTGCATCTCCAGCGGCATATCGCCAATCTCATCGAGAAACAGGGTACCGCCGTCGGCCTCGCGGATCAGCCCGCGCCGCGCCTTACTGCCCGCCCCGGTAAAGCTGCCGGGCAGGTGGCCGAAAAGCTCGCTTTCGATCAGCGCCGCCGGGATGGCCGCGCAGTTGACCGCAATGAACGGCCTGTCGCGGCGGTCGCTGGCCTGGTGATACGCCCGGGCAAACACCTCTTTACCGCAGCCGGTTTCGCCGTGCACCACCAGATTCAGCGGCGCCGCGAGCAGCCGAGCCGCGCGCTGTAGCTGCTGCTCCAGCAACATATCGCCCCCGCTCAGCGCTGCCAGCGGGGCAGGCAGCCGTGCTGGCGCGGTAATCACCTGTCGTGCAGGTCGTCGCGCAGGCTGCTGTGCCGTGACATAGAGCCGTTCACCGCTGTTAATCCTCTCCAGCGTGCCCTGCTGACCCCTGGCGCTGGCCAGCCAGTCCGGGAGGCAGTCAAGGGTGGTATTAAACAGCTGCTCAATCGGCATGCCCAGTAGCGTACTGCGGGCGTGAGGCGATGGCGCCGCGATCCCCAGCTCTTTTTCCAACATACGCTGGGCGCGATGATTATGACCGGCCACCCGACCGCTGGCGTCAAAGGCGATCAGGAAATCCGGGCTGACCTCGACAAAGGGTGAGGCCGGGCTGAGTTGTAACACCCAGTCTGAGCGGTGTCGATGCCCGAACCAGGCGTTCTCTATCTGATGAGCGTAGAGTTTGGCGATCTGCAACGCCAGCTGCTGGCTCGCTTTTGGCTGCGGCGAGCTAAGCGCGGAGATATCCAGGATGGCGTTGAGCTGCCCCTGCGGATCGAACAGCGGCACCGCGCTACAGGTCAGAGGAATATGCGTGGCGTCGAAGTGATCGGCCTGATGCACGGTTAGCGCCTTGCCGGTTGCCAGCGCGGTGCCGACTGCGCAGGTTCCCGCCCAGGCCTCTGACCAGTGCGCCCCGAGGTACAGCCCGGCGCGACGCAGGCCGTCCTCCGCCGCGGAATCGCCAAGGTAATCAACCGTGACGCCCCGGGCATCGTTCAGCAACACCACATACCCGGCCCCGGCGATTTGCTTATAGAGCACGCTCAGCCCGTGATGCGCAATACGCCGAAACTCGTCGAGATCGTCACGGTGCTCGCGCAGCTCATGCCACGGCAGAATGCGGACATCCTGCATCCGGCTCGGGTCAAGGCCGTGTGACTCGACGCAGCGCTGCCAGGACTCCCGGATGGTAGGATCCTGCTGAAAACCGCCCCGCCGCAGGGCGGTATTGCTGAGGCTGTCTACGACGGTGGCAATATGGTCGCGCTGGCTCTGATTCACGCTGGACTCTCCTGCGGGGCTTACGGGTATGCCGGACATTCACGGCAGGCAACAGAAAAAGCGGCATAAACAGCCCCTGTCTGTATGCAGAGTAATAAGCGAGCCGGGTTTTACAAGGGACAGGAGGGGATTCTGTGATCGCCTGCAAAGCGTGGCGTGTTAGCTAAGCAGCTGCATCAGCCCGGCGATCATCGGCTGCATCTCTTCGGGCGTCGCGCCCGTTTTCCCCAGCACCCGCATTCCCTGCTGGAGCGTGAGCAGCAGCTTAGCGATAACGGCCGCCTCCAATCCGGTGTGCAGCGAACCGTCGCGCTGCGCTTCCGCCGCCAGTTCGCAGAGCTGTGCTTCACGTTTGCGATGCTGGGCCGCAATGCGCCCGGCGATCTCTTCATCGGCCACGGCCAGCTCAGCGGCGGTTTCAACCACCATGCAGCCCGTCCGGCCCGCCGGCCCGGTACTGTCCCGGGAGTAGTGCTGCAACAGCGCCTCGATTTTGTTACGGCCGCTGCTTTGCTCCGCCAGGCAGGTGCGGATTGCCTCCGCCCGCAGCAGCATATAGCGGTCCAGCGCCGCCAGAAACAGCCCGCGCTTGTCGCCCCAGGCCTTATAGATGCTGCCGGACGTCAGCCCCAGCGCGCCATTGAGATCCGAGATGGACGAGCCATGGTAGCCATATTCGCTAAAGCGAATGATGGCTTTATCCAGTACCGCGTCCCCGTCAAATTCACGGGGACGGCCAGGGCGAAGAGTCAGTGCGGTTTTCGTATTCATGCGAATCATTATAGAGAACGCTCGTTTCCGAAGGAACAGGTTCCGGCTAAGTAATACGTCGGCAACACCATCCCATCAACGTTGGGATAGTCTGCCAGCCGCTCTGCGGTGAAATGGGATAGACCCGTTCCCCCTTCAGGCCGCATTAATCAATGACGATATTCATGCGGGCGGCCAGGCGCAGGAGGATCTCAAGCGTCTTTCGGTCATGAATAACGGCCCGGGTGTCCACTATCGCCAGCGCGCCGTGTTGAATGCGATCGCCAAAGAACACCCAGGCATTGCCCTGATGCTGGCGTGATGGCCACTCCAGCCCCTGAATATCCGCATGCTGCTGATAAATGTGTTCAGCCCACTCCCGGGTAAAGGCATATTCATCGGCCTCACAGTGGATCAGCTTCTTACCGGCGCGCATTTTCACCACCGAGGTGTGATCAATACGAGCCACGACCAGATCCTGCTGGAGGATAAGCTCGCTGTGGCTTTTATCGATCAGGTTTTTCTGCGCAAAGACGATCTTGCTTTGTGAGACGTCGACATCATGAAAGAGGACTTCACAGATGGCGACCGCGGTGCTTTCGCCGGCGTAGAGGGTGGGGATAACGCGCTGCGTAACGCTGTTGCCGATTGGGCTGAAACGCGCATCGCCGTGGAGCGTATTATTGAAGCCGTTTCCCTGATAGAGGGAGGGATGGAGCCGAAACAGATGCCTCCCTGCATCAAGAGTTTTCCTTTCAATCTCCAGGTTGCCATGGGGTTTGGGAAAGGGTGTGGGCAGACCCTTTTTAGCCATGCTGGATGCCATCCTTAGCCGCCAGGGCTGCACGTATAACCTGACCTTTGTCGCGGGTTAGCAGATCCCTGGGCTCCTGCCCGCCCAGCCAGCTGTTACCGCTGCTGAACCAGTATGCCAGCGACCAGCCACTTTTCTCATCGCCAAAAATATCCAGTATCTCTTTTACCACCGGCAGCGGCTGATAGGCATCGTCAAGACAGTACCGGGGATACAGGTTTTTCCCCCGCCACGAGATAGCAAAGATTTTGTTTCGACGCTTCCAGGTATTCGGTCCGGCGCTGCGGTTTTTGTTTTCAAACCCCACGGCATCAGAAAGCTGGCTGGCATCCAGCCACTCTGTTTCCGCGACGATCTGGTTTCTCAGGTTCTCCTTACGCTGGTTATTCTCAGCGCGGTACTCCTCAAACCCGGCAAAAATATCAAAGGCGGCGTCTTGCTTCGCGTCAGGGGTCGCCTTGACCTCACCCTCTTTCACGCTGGCAAAGGCATTGCTCAGCCCCAGCGAGGCCAGGAAGGCGTTAGTTTTATCTTCAACACCCTTTTCATCCGGCAGTTGCGCGTCAGGCTTACGCCCGGAACGGTTCCTTACCGGGATAACCAGGTACTGCACGTCAGTATCGGTTTCAAGCATCCGCATGGCGCGTGCATCCACCAGTACGGGCCACTGATAGCGCACGGTCGGCGCGACCCTCTTCTCTTTCGCTGGCATAACCCACTCCTGATAGCCTGATGATGTTGTGTATATTGAGTATATAGCATACTTTTTAAACATCAAGCGAGGCGTGTAGAGGGTAAGCCAGGAATGGGTGAGCCGTTCAGCGCTACGCTTTCCCCCGGCACCAGTAGACCATAACACAGGCAGGATCGCGGTTGAGGTGGTGTTCATTAAGCAGGCAGCGGCGGATGGCGTACTGTCTGAAATTCCCTCTCTGAGCCGGTATCCGTCAGGCGTTTCTGTCTGTTATCAGCTAACATACTGTAAAGCCACCAATTAAGAGCGGGACAAAACCATGACTCAGCCTGTTGCTCCACAGGGCCTTAGCGTTCACGAGGCGCTGGATAAACTCGATTCACTCTATGAACAGGCGGTAACCGCGCTGCGCGAGGCGATTGTTGACTACGTCAGCAGCGGCACGCTGCCGGATGAGGCGCAGCGTGCCAGCGGACTGTTTGTCTACCCCGAACTGCGCGTCAGCTGGCACGGCGACGGCCCCGGACACCGACTGTCGCGCGCCTTTGGCCGCTTTACCCAGCCAGGCCGCTATACCACCACCGTCACCCGTCCGGCGCTGTTTCGTCACTATCTGACCGAACAGCTGGAAATGCTGGCCAGCGAATACCCGATCACGCTTGACGTTCGCCCCTCACAGCAGGAGATCCCCTACCCCTATGTGATTGATGGCTCCAGTATGACGCTGGATCGATCCATGAGCGCCGGGCTGGCCAGACACTTCCCGAATACCGAGCTGGCACAGATCGGTGATGAAAATGCCGATGGCCTCTATCAGCCCGGCGAACAGTTTCCGCTGTCGCATTTCGATGCGCTGCGCACCGACTTTTCACTGGCCCGGCTGCGCCACTATACCGGTACGCCGGTAGAACACTTCCAGCCATGGGTGCTGTTTACCAACTACACGCGCTACGTGGACGAATTTGTGCGCTGGAGCTGCGAGCAGATTGCCGACCCGAACTCTCCCTATGAGGCGCTCTCCTGCGCGGGTACGGTTTACCTCACCGCCGACACGCCGAACCCCCAGGAGACGCTCTCCGGCCTTGCCTGGAAGAATCATCAGATGCCCGCCTGGCACCTGATTGCGAAGGAGGGTAAAGGAATTACGCTGATCAATATTGGCGTTGGCCCGTCTAACGCCAAGACCATCTGCGACCATCTGGCGGTGCTGCGCCCGCATGCCTGGCTGATGATCGGCCACTGCGGTGGGCTGCGCGAGAGCCAGAGCATGGGCGATTACGTGCTGGCACACGCCTACCTGCGCGATGACCACGTTCTTGATGCAGTGCTGCCGCCGGATATCCCGATCCCAAGCATTGCTGAAGTGCAGCGCGCGCTGTATGACGCTACCCGGCACGTCAGCGGCAGGCCGGGCGAAGAGGTTAAGCAGCGGCTGCGCACCGGCACGGTAGTGACCACCGACGACCGCAACTGGGAGCTGCGCTATGCGGCTTCGGCGCGGCGCTTTAACCTTAGCCGCGCGGTGGCAGTGGATATGGAGAGCGCAACGATCGCCGCCCAGGGCTATCGCTTCCGCGTGCCTTACGGCACGCTGCTTTGCGTCTCCGATAAGCCAATTCACGGCGAGATCAAACTGCCGGGCCAGGCGAATCGCTTCTATGAGGGCGCCATCTCAGAGCACTTACAGATCGGTATCTACGCTATCGATCTGCTGCGCGCCGAGGGTGACAAGCTGCACTCCCGCAAGCTGCGCACCTTTAACGAACCGCCCTTCCGCTAACGGCGCTCAGGGCGGCTGGCTGCCGACCTGATGATCGCGGTGCCGACCCGACTTTACGTCGGGCGGCGTCCCCTATACTCCGCCAAGATAAGCGCTGCGCACCGCCGGATCCATCAGCAGCGCCTGACCGCTGCCGCTTAGCTGGATCTGGCCGTTAACCATCACGTAGCCACGATCGGAGAGCTTCAGCGCGTGGCTGGCGTTCTGTTCCACCAGAAACAGCGTCATGCCTTCGCGGGTGAGATCGCGCAGTATCTGGAAAATCTGCTTTACCACAATCGGTGCCAGCCCCAGGCTCGGCTCATCCAAAAGCAGCAGTTTGGGTCGGCTCATCAGCGCGCGGGCTATCGCCAGCATCTGCTGTTCGCCGCCGGAGAGCGTCATCGCCCGCTGGGCGCGCCGCTCCTCCAGCCGGGGAAACAGCCCATACATTCGGGCCTTGTCGGCGTTCTGGTAGCGGCTACCAATCGGGATAGTACCCATCAGCAGGTTCTCCTCTACCGTCATATCCGGGAATATCCGCCGCCCTTCCGGCGCCTGAGCAATACCGTTACTGGCGATAAAGTGGGTCGATTTGCGGCTGATATCTTCACCGCGATAGAGGATCTGACCGCCAGCAATCCGCGGCTGACCAAAGATCGACATCAGCAGCGTGGATTTTCCGGCCCCGTTCGCCCCAATCAGCGCTACCGTTTCCCCTTCGTTTACCGTCAGGGAAACGGCGTTCAGCGCCTGAATCTGGCCATAAAACACATCCACCTGGCGGAATTCGAGCAGCGTCTGACTCATGGATTGAGATCCTCTTCATCGGCACCCAGATAGGCGGCAATGACCCGAGTATCAGCCTGGATTTCACGCGGCGCGCCGCTGGCAATCACCTCGCCATGGTCAAGCACAATCACCCGATCGGAGATCGTCATCACCATCCCCATATCATGCTCAATCAGCAGTACCGTTACGCCATGCTGCTGGCGCAAAAAGCGTACGATACGGGCGAGCGCCTCGGTTTCAATCGGATTCAGCCCGGCGGCGGGTTCATCAAGACAGATAATCTCTGGCCCGGTACACATGGCGCGCGCGATCTCCAGCCTGCGCTGCTGCCCATAAGAGAGGGTGCCCGCCAGCCGGTTTGCGCAATCCTCCAGCCCCACCACCTCCAGCCAGTAAAATGCCCGATCCAGCGCCTGGCTTTCCGCCTGACGATAGCCGGGGGTATTGAAGATACCGGCGATCAAATTGCGATTGGCCTGCATATGCTGCGCAACCAGCAGGTTTTCAATCACCGTCATCTCGCGAAACAGGCGGATATTCTGGAAGGTTCGCGCCAGGCCAGCGCGATTAACCAGATGCGCACCGCCAAACATTTTGTACCAGATGCGCGACCCCAGCCGTGCCGGATTAATCAGGTCGGCCGGACGGATTTTCTGACCCAGAACCTGGACCACATCGGTCAGCTTTGCCTGCGCGTTGAGCCGAATTGAACCGCCGGAAGCGCGGTAAAAACCGGTCAGGCAGTTAAATACCGTGGTCTTTCCGGCCCCGTTCGGGCCAATCAGGGCGGTTATCGACCCCCGCTCCACCTCAAGGCTGACGTCGTTTAGCGCTTTGATCCCGCCAAAGTGCATCTTCAGGTGCGACACCTGCAAAATCGCATTGCTCATGGTGCCTCCCCTTTGCGCACGGCTACGCCCGCCCGGCTGGTGCGCACCAGCCCGCGTGGTCGCCAGATCATCATCAGCACCATCAGGATGCCAAACAGCAGCACGCGATACTCAGCAAAGCTGCGCAGCAGCTCCGGTGCCACGGTCAGCACGAAGGCCGCCAGCACCACGCCGAGCGTTGATCCCATACCGCCCAACACCACAATGGCGAGGATCAGCGCCGACTCAAAAAAGGTAAAGGAGGTCGGGTTAACAAACCCCTGATAGCTGGCAAAAAATACTCCGGCAATACCGGCGGTAGAGGCACCGATCATAAAGGCCGACAGCTTCACCAGTACGTGATTCAGCCCCAGCGACCGACAGGCAATTTCATCCTCCCGCAGCGCTTCCCAGGCACGACCAATCGGCATGCGCGTCAGTCGGTGCTTAATAAACAACACCAGCAGTACCACCAGAATCAGCACCGTGTAGAGGAAGATAAACTTCAGGTTAGGGTTAAACGCAATATGCAGAAATTCATGGATCGGCGTACCGCCCTCCTTCGCCCGTCGGCCAAACTCCAGCCCGAAAAGCGTCGGGGCGGGAACGGAGACGCCGTTTGGTCCGCCGGTGAAACTTACCCAGTTGGTCAGCACCAGACGGATAATTTCACCAAATCCCAGGGTGACAATTGCCAGATAATCTCCGTGCATGCGCAGTACCGGGAACCCAAGCAGCGCGCCCGCCAGCGCCGCCATTAAAGCCCCCAGCGGCAGCATTGACCAGAACCCCAGCCCCAGATACTGGTAGCCCAGCGCCAGCCCGTAGGCCCCGATGGCATAAAAGGCCACGTAACCCAGGTCAAGCAACCCGGCCAGGCCCACCACAATATTCAGGCCCAGGCCCAGCAGCACGTAGATAAGCCCCAGGATCGCCACGGTCAGCAGATACTTTGTGGCAACAAACGGGAACAGCAGCGCCAGTACCAGCAGCAGCGGTAGTGCCCAGCGCAGCGGCGATCGGTGGCTGGCCGGACGCACGTAGACGCCGTCGTTTGTCCCTTCAAAGCGCATAACAAATTTACGTCCCGCCGCGCTTTGCAGCAGCAGGCTGAGCAGCAGCCGACCCGCCATAACGATGGCGACCAGCAGCGCCACGCGTCCCGGTGCAAGGGTGAAGCTGTAGCCTTTCAGGACAATCCCCACGATCGGACCAAATACCACCAGCGCGCAAAGACCGGCCAGCACGGACTCCGTCAGGATCTGCCTGACGGCCAGCCCTGGATGCATTGAAGCGTCAGACATGCTCATCCCCTTACACCTTAGCGACCAGTGGACGGCCCAGCAGCCCCTGAGGGCGGAATATCAGGATCGCCACCAGCAGAGCAAATGAGAACACATCCTTATAATCAGAGTTGACCAGCCCGGCGAACTGCGCTTCCGCCACCCCTAACAGCAGGCCGCCCAGCATAGCCCCCGGCAGCGATCCAATTCCGCCCAGCACCGCAGCGGTGAACGCCTTGATGCCGATAATAAATCCGGCATAAAAATCAAAGGTGCCATAGTTCATGGTGACCAGTACGCCAGCCAGCCCCGCCATCGCCGCACCGATGACAAACACCAGCGAGATAACCCGATCGGTATTTATTCCCAGGATGGCTGCCATACGGCGGTCCTGCTGCGTGGCACGACAGATGCGCCCCAGCCGGGTGTACTGAATTATCCAGGTGAGAACCGCCATGCCGATGATGGCCGCCGCCAGAATAAAGACTTTGGTCCAGGTTATCTGCACCAGACCCTCGCCGACGTGCAGGCGCAGCACGCCGGTGAGCAGCGTCGGGATCCCCTGCTGGTTAGGACCCTGGCTTATCTGCACGTAGTTTTGCAGGATCAGCGACATACCAATGGCTGAAATCAGCGGGGCCAGCCGGGTGGAGTTGCGCAGCGGCCGGTAAGCAATGCGCTCAATCGCCCAGCCATAGACGCTGGTCACAACGATGGTAAACAGCAGCGTCCCGAAGATCAGCAGCGGAAAGGAGTGGATGCCAAAGTAAGAGAGCAGCGCCAGACCGATGGCGCAGAGATAGGCCGAGATCATATAGACCTCGCCGTGAGCGAAGTTAATCATGCCGATAATGCCGTACACCATGGTATAGCCGATGGCGATGAGGCCGTAGACGGCCCCCAGCGTCAGGCCATTGATCAGCTGTTGCAGAAAGAATGCTTCCATTTTAAAGGGTCTCGCCGAAGGCCAGGCCGCGCCGGAAATCTGTTCCAGCGCATCACCTGAAAGGGTGCCATATCCCGCCCTTTACGGGCGGAACGTTGATTGAAGCATTAATACCGCATCGCCTTTGCCTGCTCAGAGCGCGTGGTATTTACCCTTGTCATCCCACTGATAGACCACGTAATCAGAGACCTTCAGGTCGCCCTTGCCGTCCCATGACTTCGGCCCCATCACGGTGTCCACGCTGTGGCTTTTCAGCCATTCGCTGGCTTTTTCATTGTCTTTACCGGCGCCGTTATAGGCCGCCGCGATGGCCTGAATGGATGCATAGGCGTAGAGGGTGTAACCTTCCGGTTCAAAGCCCGAGGCGCGGAATTTATCAATTACCGCTTTACCGCTGGGCAGCGTGCGGGGATCCTTACCGAAGGTCATCAGCACGCCGTTGGTGTACTGCGGGCCGCCCGCTGCCGTGACCAGCTCTTCGGTGACCACGCAGTCGCCGGAGAAGAATTTCGCCTGCACGCCCTGCTCGCGCATCTGCCGTACCAGCGGCCCAGCCTCGGGGTGGCAGCCGCCAAAGTAGACGACGTCCGGCTTCAGGGAGCCGATTTTAGTGACCAGCGCATTAAAGTCCTTCTCGCCACGGGACAGCCCCTCATACAGCACTTCCTTCGTACCGCGCTTTTCCAGTGCGGCCTTCGTCGCATCCGCCAGGCCCTGGCCGTAGGTATCCTTATCGTGGATCACCGCGATTTTCTTCGCTTTCAGCACGTCCAGCATATAGTTTGCGGCAACGTCTCCCTGCTGGTCGTCACGGCCACACATGCGAAACAGCGTTTTCATCCCGCGTTCGGTAATTTGCGGGTTGGTGGAGCCCGGCGTAATGCTTAACACGCCCGCCTCGTCATACACTTCTGAGGCTGGCATGGTGGATGAGGAGCAGAAGTGGCCGACCACGGCAGAGACTTTTGACTGATCGACCAGGCGGTTTGCCACCGCTACCGCCTGCTTGGGTTCACAGGCGTCATCGCCCTGTACCAGTACAATTTTCTCTCCCTTAATACCGCCCGCAGCGTTGATATCCGCCGCCGCCTGCGATGCACCTTTCCAGTACTGCGCACCGTACGTGGCGTTAGGCCCGGTAAAGGGGCCTCCCACGCCAATCACCACATCCGCCTGAGCATAAAACGCCGTGCTCAGGCTGCTTGCCAACAAAACAGAAAGAGACAACCTGTTAAATTTAAAAGACATTGCGATAATCCTCAGCGGTAAAAAACCTTGAGCCACCGGGTGGCATGGGAGAGATCATTGTCATTATTTTCCCCTGCACAGGCATAAGCTGCGCCAGGGACGCTTTTATTAAGCAAAAAACCCGCCAGTCGTTAACAGCAGGCGCTTTTTATTGTCGATTGATGACCAGGCTCACACCGCAGTGACGTCCCAGCACCGAATTAACCCGCAGCCCGCAGTAAGCGCAGAGCCGGTGGGAATAACGTTGCCACTGCGTGGCGAAGGGAGAAATCCAGCATCCGTGCCGACCGCATAATCAACATAGTTGCACCTTTACCCGGGTGCGCACCCGGCTGGTGCAAAAGTGCGAGGAGGATCGCATGTGATGCAGCGGTTATGTGCGGGTTCGCATACTGTGGGTAAGCATGCGTTGATAAAAGGGTATAATTAATCATTTGCGGAGAGCTGGACAAGGCAACACCTATCGGGTTAAGTCAGGAGATAGCAGACCTGATGCCTGAAGCCGATTTGCTCATTCTTGCTGGAGCCGGCCACCATCCACCGACTGAAGCAGCGCAGTCCGTCACGGATGCGATTACTGAATTCCTGGGAATACGCCTACTATTAAAGTGAACACTTTTTGTTCGCCCCAATTCTTAATATCATGAATCGCGCGATGCCTTCAGTCGTCCGGGAGGATATGAAGACTGCTCAGTGCGAAACCGGACAATAACGCTTTCGGCTCGCACAGGCAGTAAGCAAAAGTATAAATATGATAACGTGTAATTTCATAGAGTCTGCTGAGGTGACGCTGTATGTTGAACGGGCTGAACCACATAACAATCGCTGTAAATGACGTTTCAAGAAGCTTTATTTTTTACTCCAAAACACTTGGTTTCACACCTAAGGCCAGATGGAGCCGTGGGGCTTACCTTTTTCTGGGTAATCTGTGGCTGTGCCTCTCTGCTGACTCAGTCGATAGACGAGAAGATTACACTCATTACGCATTCAGCATCCGAAGCGAAGATTTCGATGTGTTTGTTAATCACCTGAAATCCTCGGGCGTTACGGAGTGGAAAACAAACCAGAGCGAAGGAAAATCATTTTACTTTTTAGATCCCGATGGACATAAGCTGGAAGTGCATGCCGGCGATTTAGATAGCCGTCTTAATGCTTGCATGCAGCATCCTTATGAAAATATGCAGTTTTTCTAGCCCTGTACAACAGAGAGGGTCAGTGATAATCGGTGAACCTGAATATACCGTAATGGTCAACCATGACACTTGCGAACCAGTTCAATCCTGGATCTCTCCTCTAATATAACTTCCGCTCCTTGCTCGTAGCTAATCTAAGCGACTGTTGCTACGAGATTTTCCCCAGAAGCGGACAGCCTTCTAACGCTATTTCTTCTTATTCAGCATCGACTTTAAATCGGCAAAGGGACTGTAGGTGGCGGCCTCAACATCGTTTTGCGCATCCTCCCCTGCCACAACGGTACTGCCGTACTGGTCTGCTTCTGTGTACTTCGAGTGTTCGTGGTCATGGCAATACAGACACAACAGCTCCCAGTTACTGCCGTCTGCTGGATTATTGGTATGGTCATGATCGATATGGTGAACCGTCAATTCCCGCAGGTTTGAATAAACAAACTCTCGCGAGCAGCGCCCACACACCCACGGATAGATTTTAAGCGCTTTCTCACGGTATCCGCTTTCCAAACGCGTGTAGTTTTTAGGGATCAGAGCCATTGACGATGTTACCTGTGATCAAGAAAATTTTCGTAGTGCACCAATATATCCCAAAATGACATCAAAGCGTCAGCGGATTTCGGTAAGCTTAGCAACCGCGGCGCGGCTGCATGAAGACAAGAACATCTGCCAACGCTTACTCCCTGTGCAGGCCCCTCTTTTTAGCTAACAGCGCAATAATCGTTACGGACACATGCGTGAAAGCGTAGAAAGTGGACAGGGTGACAATAAAGTTGGAGAGCGCCTGCGGAAATGAGAACAGTGCACCATACCCCACACCTGCGCCCTTTAAAAAACCCGATGCAATGATAACAGCCATGCATGCGACCAGCGGCCAGAAAAATTTCATGGTAATACTCCTTGATAATATCCTCTAATCGGATAGAGGATTAATCCCTTAAGCCATCGCCTTGATACCCCTCGTGCTATATCCGGCACAAGTTATCACACGCTCATCCAGCGTCGCTGCTGCGCGGACAGGGCGATGGCTTCCAGCACCCGCGATACCTGTAAACCCTCGGCGAAATCCGGCCACATGCGATCGTTAGCCGCAACGCCATTAATCAGGTCGCGAATTTCCACCGTCTTCTGATCGTTAAAGCCAATTCCATGACCCGCCGTAATGCAAAAGGCGGCATAGTCCGGATGCGCCGGGCCGGTCAGCAGCGTTTTGAACCCCTGCCGCCCGACCGGATCGTCGTGTCGGTAGACAGCCAGCTCCGCCATACGCTCCTGGGTATAGCGCAAAGCGCCACGTGTACCGGTAACCACGTAGGTCAGCCCCATTTTGCTGCCGCAGGCGATACGCGATGTTTCAATCACGCCGTGCGCACCGTTCGCAAAACGCAGCAGCGCACTGGCCTGATCCTCATTTTCCACCTCACGCATCAGGGAGGGGTTAGCAGCGTCGGGTCGCTGCTTAATCACCGTCTGCATATCGCCGGAAACTTCGCTGATGCTTCCCACCAGATAGTGCGCCATATTCACGATATGGGCAGCCAGATCCCCCAGCGCCCCCAGTCCCGCCCGTGATTTAAGGCAGTGCCAGTCCAGCGGCGTGAGCGGGCTGGCCAGATGATCTTCGTTATGGGTGCCATAAAAGTGCACCACCTCCCCGATCTCCCCCCGCGCTATGATCTCTTTTGCCAGCTGGCTGGTGGGATTCTTCATATAGTTGAAGCCCACCAGCGTTTTCACACCGGCCTGTTCCGCGGCGCGCGTCATCTCTTCCGCATCTGCGGCATTCAGCGCCAGCGGCTTTTCTGAGTAAACATGCTTACCGTGACGGATCGCCTCCAGCGCCATCTCCTTATGCAGAAAATTAGGCGCACAGATATCTACCACGTCAATATTCGGGTCGGCCACCAGCTCGTGCCAGTCTCCCGTGGAACGGTTAAAACCCAGCGCGGCGGCCTGAGCCTTTGCTACTTCCGGGTCGATCTCCGCGACCATTTCACGAACGACCTCCCCTTTCAGCGCAAAAACGGTGGGGGCCTGAGCATAGGCTATCGCATGACAGCGTCCAATATAGCCTGTACCAATCAACCCAATTCTGACCTTTACCATCGGAGTTTCCTGCGCATTAATAAGGGGTAAACTGGAATGTATATTTCAAAAACAGCCTCAGCAATCAACAAATGAAATAAACGTGACCATTCTGGCGAAAGTTACTGTAACGGATGCTGTTTCTTAATACCGCTTTGCGAGAGCGCCAGCAGTGAATGTGAAAACGCCCGAATAGCTTCAGAAGCCCGTCCTTGCCCGTCAACCCGTGAAAATTCAGCAAAATGCTGTTTTATTCAGCAGTTGATCAAAAAGGTGAAAACAGGCTTTGACATCCCCCGCCCGGGTCGATAACATGCGCCCCGTTGAAACAATTCCTCTGTAGTTCAGTCGGTAGAACGGCGGACTGTTAATCCGTATGTCACTGGTTCGAGTCCAGTCAGAGGAGCCATACATAGAAAAGCCCGCTTAGGAAACTAAGCGGGCTTTTTGCTTTTACGCGCGATTTATCGACGACTGGCGGACGTTAAGTTGTGATGTTCGTTAACAGATACAGATATGCCTGAGGCATCCTGCTTATCTCTGAAGGTTCATTCAGAACGCTCGGCGCAACAGGCATAGCATCCCTGTTTCGCATTATGTATCTGGATATAACTAATCAGCGGATCGGCGAAAAAAAGACCTAAAAGATTTTCAGCCAAATGTCCCTCACAGATATCTGCCTGTCTTAATAAGTGTGTCTCGTCATATGCCCGCAATGACAAAACTCTGGCTTTCATAACTTCAGGTAATTCGTTGATGTAAATGCCTTGTTTGGTACATCCTTCCCATATATATATTGCATGAGAGCCGAAATAGGGTGTCTCTGCGGGTTGATAGATGTGGTTGATAAGAAGAGCGGTTTCGCCAGCAGGTATATCACACAACGAGATTCTGTCGGGAAAGCCGGGGCAGCTAACTACAGTTTGTCTGATTGCACCGTATCTTTTTAGATAGGCATCGCTCTGTCCATAAAGATGGGTAAACGGCTCGGCACTCAGCCCGGAAATTCTGTATTTCATAATACCTCCTGTCGTTTTCAGCATTATATTAGCTGCTATTTGAAGGAGGAACTCGCTGTTTTCGGTCAGGGAAATAGCAGTGATTTGCCAGGGTAAAAGTAGTATATGTCAGGGCCGTTTGTGAAGAAGCAGCATTGCGCAGGAGCACGTCAGGCGCAGAGCGAGGCACTGATATACACTTCTTACCGTCCCCGTTTACGCTTCCACTTATCCACTACATCATCCAATTTTTTGGGCACAAAATTATGTATCCGGGCCGTGAATTCACGATGAATCGAAATGTTTATCCCCACTCCCTGACCATGAAGCGATCAACACTTTATCTGTTTTATGTTTTCTTATTAGCCGCTTAATAAGTGCCCGATTTGCATCTGCCGGACAGGAAACGCAGCATGTCGGCAGGCGCGGTGATCACCGCCAGACTGGCGACTATCAGGGCAACGCCGGCCCATCCATACGTCGGCAACCTTTCTCCCACCAGCATTACCGCCAGCAGCGCAGCAATGACCGGTTCCAGCAGGGTGATTGTCGTTGCCATGCTGGCCGGGATGCGTGCCAGCCCGAAGCCATAGCAGACATACCCTACAAACATCGGTACCAGCGCCATGTAAATTCCTGTGGCGGCATTATTCCAGGCGGCCAGCAGCGGCGCGCCCGTCATCAGCAACACGGGCATCAGCATCAGACCACCTGCCCCAAACGTGGCACCCATCGCCGCGCGTGGGCGCACACCGCCCTGCATTAATCGCCTGGCTGACCACGAGTAAAGGGCATAGGTGAAGCCAGCCAGCAGGCCGAGGGCAATGCCGGCCATCGCCGATCCGCTTCCTGAACTGTGGCCACCGCTTTTTGCAATGCACAGCAATGCCATTCCGGCTACGCCAACCAATGCACCACTCGCCCACTGCTTTGTCAGGCGCAGCCCGTCAAGACGGATCTCGATCAGCGCGGACAACAGTGGCGCCGAGCCGATAGAGATAACGGTGCCAACCGTCACCCCGGCATAGCGCATCGAGGTATAGAAGGCGAGAGGATAGATAGCCACCGAGAGTGCGCCAGTCAACAAACCAGGCCAGTGCCGCGCAATCAGCCGGCGCTGACGAATGATGGTGGTTGCGGCAATCAACCCCTGAAGCAGCCCGCCAACCCCCATCGCCACCGCCCCCACGGCCAGCGGGCTCAGGTCGGGCGCATAGGTGGCAGCGGTACCGGTGGTTCCCCAGAGAATTGCCGCGACAAGTACGCCAGCCATGCCGCTCAACTGTTGTCCTGATGCCACTATCAGTATGCCTCCATTATTTTACCGGCTATGACGTCGGCCTGGGTTACACAGTCACTGTTACCTTCCAGACCGGCGCGTGAGATGCTGCCTGGCCCCCGCAGGCACCAAACACAGCCCGTACAGGTTCTTATTGGCCACACCTGCGCGTTTCACGATGCCATCAATGCCGGTACCCTTGAGGCTATGGTTGTAAAAAAAGATCCGAGCCGCACTGAGCAGTTTTTCACAGGCGGATCCGTAACCCCCAGCAAGGGTAGACATCCCTATCCTACAGAATGAAAGGTTCGAATTACCGAAAAACTTAGATTTCAAGTGCAGCAAGGATGGCGGCTTCCATTTTCTCCGGGGTGGTGATCGGTGCAAAACGCCTGAGCGGTTTACCGTCGCGTCCGATCAGGAACTTAGTGAAGTTCCACTTGATCCGCCCACCCAGCACGCCGGGCAATTCGTTTTTCAGATAACGAAACACCGGGTGCGCTGCGGCTCCGTTGACCTCTACTTTCCCGAACATCGGGAAGCTCACACCGAAGTTAATGTGACAGGTCTGCGCGATTTCGTCGGCATCGCCCGGTTCCTGCTTACCGAACTGGTTGCAGGGGAAACCAAGCACTACCAAACCCTGGCCGGCGTATTTCTTGTAGAGTGCTTCAAGGCCGCCGTATTGTGGCGTGAAGCCACAATGGCTGGCGGTATTCACTACAAGAACGACCTTACCAGCGTAGTCGACCATAGAGATAAGCTGGCCGCCAGGGCTGGTGGCGGTAAGCTGATAAAAAGTGGTTAGCACAGGTTTCTCTTTTTTAATTAATGGCAACGTGTTTGACTTTACGCCATGCTGGCATGATAACGTCAATTTTCATCAGGATGAAAGCAGACATGTTTATCAGGCCCGCTCCAGTCTCTATGGATTTGCTCAACTGCAGTTACAATAACACCTCCCCCAGCCAGGCAGACTTCTGGCGTGACTCGACTACGGGTTATGTGGAAAGTCGTCGCGCCTGTAACAGCCGCGCGTGTTATAAACCACACAGTCACCCGACCTTTTCAATTGGCGCAGTTGATGCAGGCGGTAGCACGTTTTCAGGAGCCTCAGGTGGCCCTTGCGCTTTACGGCCGGGAATGATGGTTTTCATTCCTGCCGGCTGCGTTCATGCCTGTAATCCATTGCCCGACCGGTGCTGGAGCTACCAGATGCTGCATCTCGATGCTGCATGGTTAACTGCTTTAGTGGCCGAAATAAGCCCCACGCCATGTGGCTTCATCAGTGAAAGTGAAATTCGAATCTTTGATAATGAAGATATGTATGGCCGGTTTTGTGAACTCAATACCACCCTGTTTTCGACGTCCAGTGCAGAAGACAAAAATACGGCGTTGATAGAGTTTATTGGCGACTGTGATTATGGCATTAAACTGGTGGAAACATTTCCTGTATTATCGCCTTGCGTCAGGTTGGCGCTACAAAGCGTTATCGATGTTTTACAACAGACTGACCGGCAGCCGTGGGCATTAGCAGAGTTGGCAAATATCGCAGGCATGAGTCGATATCAGCTCATCAGGGGGTTTCGCGCTGCTACCGGAATGACACCGCATTCTTACCAACTCAATGTGCGCATTAATCAGGCACGCCGCTGGCTTCAGTCCGGGCATGAAATTACCGATATTGCTTATCGACTGGGTTTTGCCGATCAAAGCCACTTTCAGCGCGTGTTTAAGGCTTATACTGGCGTAACGCCGGGCTGCTATCGGGCCTGAAAATAATGCAATTTTATTCAATACAACGCTGGTCCAGATCTACACCCTGTTAAATATATCTTTTAAAAGGGTGATATCATGATGCAACAATTTTTTATCGTGGCAGCAGCGCATTTTCTGGCGCTACTGTCACCCGGCCCGGATTTCTTTCTGGTTGCCCGAACATCAATCAAAGCTGGCTGGCGTCACGCAGCGCAAGCTTGTCTCGGAATAGCGATAGCTAACGGTGTGTTTATTCTCGCTGCTTTCAGCGGTCTTACGCTTTTTCGCTCTGGCAGCATAAGCTTTGTTGCCATTCAGCTCGCAGGCTGTGCCTATTTACTGTATCTCGGTATACTTTTCATCCGTTTCGCCGGCACGAGTCCCATCGCCGAAAATAATGTTAAAACCCATGACGTTATAACAGAATCTGCCGATGTATTGCGTCTCTGCCGTGTATTCAGCCTGGGCTTTTTGTCGGGTATTCTCAATCCAAAAAACGCACTGTTCTATGTCAGCCTGGCTACGCTGATTGAAGGTTCTCATACCACGATGAGTTTGAAGGTCTTATATGGGGTGTGGATGTTTAGCATCGTGCTGTTGTGGGATTTACTGATAGCTCTCTTCATTGGCAATCGTCTGGTACTGCAATACTTTTCGCAGTTATTACCCTGGCTGGAACGTATCTCAGGAGTCATTCTTATTGGAGTGGCGCTGAGTGTCATCGTGGTCAATGTCATCGCACTGGCTTGAAAATCAGTTGACCCTGATCCATTCAGAAACAGAATTCCGGCATGATAAACACTCCCCTGAACGGAGGTGGTGCCGATGAAAAAGTCACGATTCACCGAAGAGCAGATTGTCTTTGCCCTGAAGCAGGCCGGGCTGGGGACGTCCGTACCTGACGTCTGCCGCAAACTCGGTATCTCCGATGCCACTTTTTACACGTGGCGTAAGAAATACGGCGGAATTTCCCCTTCTGAACTCAAACATACGCGTACACGTGATGCTCAGGCGGGAAGGCTGGCGCGATAACCACAAAAGGATTTACCGGCTATATAGCAAACAGGGGCTGTTGCTGCGGCTTAAACGGCCACGCCGCAATAAATCAGCACAGCGCCGACAAGCTCAGCCTCAGGGCCTGTATCCGAATCACGTCTGGGGCATGGATTTTGTCTCTGATGCGCTGTTTGACGGACGACGACTGCGCCTGCTGATGGTTAACGACCTGTACACTCGCGAATGCCTGGGGATCTGTGTGAGGCAGGTCAACTGAATTGTGCCGCGAATATGACATAAGCAATGCCAGTTTCTATCAGTGGCGCTCATGCTTTAGCGGTATGGATACTTCCATAATGCCCCGAAAAGTGGTAAAGCCATTTGCTTCTTACATTCTGTAGAATTGCATGAAACAGCGATCGGATCCTTTATCGAAAATACATTTACTCCTGATTGGAGTCATCACCAAAATTAAAAATGAGGAGGCAAATACAATGGAAATTTTGCAGCCTCCCTGCCGGAGGCCGCAAATATAATTTCTTATATTCCTATTTCACCATTTTCCATAGTGAGACGGCAACATCTGGGCTCCAGTGGTTAGCGCCAGTGTGAACGTTCAGGCAAATATAGATATGGCCTTTATAACTTACTTTGTCGCCAATACTGTAAGCGGTATTAGCGGCAAAAGCAGGCACGGATGAGTCTTGTGCAACATCATTATCTTTTACTTCAATGGTAATATACTTCGTCGTACTCCCATGAGCATTGCTTGCAGTCAAACGATATTTAGCTTTACCTGTAGCGCCAGCTTTTACCCAGGCGCGCATGGTTTTCAGCTCTTTGCCGATCTGCGGGCTGGTGTGAGTTGGCGATCCCTGTTTTGACTGTAACTGGAATTCAGCAGTACCTTCAACACGTTCCCATTTATACAGTGTCGCACCCTGAGTCCCAGAGGCATCCATTTCATAGCCTGCGTTAATTGAAGACTTATTCACAGCCAGGTGATCCTGAACAATATGGATAGCGGGTGCTGCGTTGACAACCTCCTCATCGTCATTTAATGGTGGCTCTACAGGCGGTGGTGCTGGTAATGTTTCATCCGGTGTTGGTACATCCGGAGTGGATTCATCAGGCGTATTATGACCAGCGAACTCCACATCGATAACATTGTAAAACGCATTAGAGGTATCATCAACGGTCCAGACCGCCAGAATTTCCTGATAACCCTCACGCTCTGGCACATCACAGATATGGGTTACAGATGCTCCCGCACCAGGGCGGCTGCCGTCAGCCTGAATAGTACAGAAAGGTTTATTTTCAAAACTCGCTCGTGTCAGAGGCTGCTCAGGATTCCAGTTATTTTTAGTGATGAAATACTCATATTTAGTGGTAGGATGTGGCGCGGTAAAATACCAGTGAAACTGGTTTTTGCCCGCAGAAATTTCTGTTTTAACCCAGCGATCTTTCCCTGCGGCATCCAGCTCAGGCCCACGAGTATTATTCGCGCTACCAATTTGGCCATCTTTTGGACCCGACGCCGGATAACCTTTCGGAGCTTCCAGGCTCTGAGGCTCATATTGAATATTGCCACAGTTTTTATTTTTTTCGCCCGCATAACCTGGATTATGCATTGTGATTTTATCGCAAAGCAAAGCGCGGGAAGGTGGATCCATCACAAAACCGTGCGACCAGGCCGCACTACTTACCACGAGTGAGGCAATAGCGATAGCAATTTTATTCAGCTTCATAAATCTTATGATCCTGGCAGTTATAAAATTATTCAGGGTTAGGATTGCAAACTGACCATCTGACTAACTTTCAATAATCAGCTTATACAGCACAGTCACCTGAAGTGAGCATGTTTTATGCCACGTGACTAGAGTGTAATATTGCGGAATCAAATGAGATAAGGATTATCTACAGGGTGTTAAGAATATCGGAGTGAATGTTACCTGGCTGAAGTTAAGATTTTTTACGCGTCTTTCATCCTGTCAGAATTTAGCAATTGCCTCTGAGAGTGGCGCATTTCTGCAATAAAGTGGGTGAGTATTCGTGGTACTTCACCTGCGTCAACTTCACCCGCTGCCAGCATAGAAGGAAGCTTCTCTATCGCGAGACAATAACGTTCTGCACGATGCAGCTGCAGAAGACTCCAGGATGCTTTTAACCGATGAGCGACTCGCGCCATGCTTTCAGTATCAGCGGGCGTGGCGCAAAGTTGCTCAAGATCCTCATCCAGCGAATGGATAAGCTGCTGCAACATCAGTTCAACCATCTCCTGCTGCTGGCCCGCCAGTGCGTAAATTTCCTGTAAATCAGCTTCTTCGCGTGCCACTTGGGGGAAACGGGACAGCGCCTGATGTAAACGATCTTCACTTAGCGGTTTGCGCAACAGAGCATCCATTCCGGCATGGAGCGCACGCTCCTCTTCGCGACGCAGAGCATTTGCCGTACATCCCAGCAGTAATACCGGACAGTGGATATCGCCAGTCAGGCTTTGCAGTATCAGCTTTTCTACCAGTTTATAGCCGTCCATTTCTGGCATCTGACTGTCCGTTATCAGCACATCGGCCTGATTATAACGCAGAAAATCAAGCGCCTCTGTTGGCGTTGAACATGCGGTGACCTGATGGCCCAATCGGATAAGCTGCATGCTCATTACTGTAAGGTTGGGTGGGAAATCATCCACAAGGATGACACGATATCCGGTAAGTGCATCTGACCGGGCCTCTCCCTTTTCTGTTATCGCGGCCCGTGGTGGCGTGCTCGTATCCAGCGGCAGGCAAAGCATTACACGCGTCCCCTTACCCGGCTCACTCTTCACTTCCAGCGTGCCCTGCATCAGAGTAATTAACTGCCTGCAGATAGCCAGCCCCAACCCACTGCTGTATGGCGTGTTCGCATCCAGCTGGAACCAGGGCTGGAAAATGTTTTCGTACCTTTCGGGAGGAATACCAATTCCGGTATCGATAATGGTCAGGTGAAGATTTCGCGCCACATAGCGGGCCTGGAACGTCACACTGCCTTTCTCGGTATATTTGATAGCATTACCTAATAAATTGGCGAGGACCTGATTCAGGCGTACGTGATCGAACTGGCAAAATGTATTCTCCGCTACCTGAATTTCTCTATGCCACAGTAGCCCTTTAGCCTGAGCACTCGCGTTAAAAATAGCATCGGTAGCGGATAGAAATTGATTGAGATTGTGCACGTCTGGCTGAAGTTGCAATTCTCCTGCCTCAATACGCGAGAGATCCAGAATTTCACCCACCAGATCGCGTAGGGTGACTGAGGCCTGCCAGGCAAGCTCAAGCGAGGGATGAACCTCACGTTCAATATCCAGCAGGCCCAAAATAACATTCAATGGTGTGCGGATATCATGACTCATACGCGCCAGAAAGACGCTTTTCTCTTCACTCGCTTTCTCTGCCTGAGCCAGCGACAGGTTTAGCGCTGTCTCCAGCTCAGCCTTATCACTGATATCAATCCATCCGCCCACCATACCCTGAGGAACACCATCACTGTCGGTATATCGTGCCAGCCAGCGGAATAATGTGACAGGGTGAGGCAAATGAGTAAGGGTTATCTCATCAACACGGGGTTTAGATTCGTAAAGCGTGGCCATTCGCGTTGGGAGATCAAGCCATTCAGCCAGCGGCTGGCCCGCTTCGCCAGGCAAGAGCGTGCCGGCTTTAATATCCGCCTCCACAATAGAAGAGTTGGCGAACGCCTGATTGAAGCGTACTACTCTGCCAGCCGGGTCGCACACAAAAAGCGGAACCGGGGCGTTATTGAGTAACGCCTGCCAAAGACTCAATGCATCACTAAGCTGCCTGTGAGTCTGTTCGATCTGCCGTTGGCGGATAAAATGCCTGGCAACGATGACTATTGCCAGTATCACGGCAAAGACCGTTATACCCCCCGAAAGTATCAGCCAGAGTGTTGTGCGACTGTTTTCCTCCTGCTGACTGGCAGCAAGCCAGTGGGATTTATACGTCAAAATATTATCTGCTGTGACCCCTTCAAGAATATCGCTGATACGCTCATGGAGCGCAGAATTACCCTGAGGTAACACAAACCACAAGGGTACTTCAGGTAAATCAACACCATTAAGGACAAGATTCGTACTGTTATAACGGCGCAGGTCATAGTTCAGGCTGAATGCATCAGCAATCATACCATCTGCCCCACCCGCCTCGATCAATGCCAGGCCATGAGAAATATCCTCAACCATCAGAATGCCCCCAGCTGGCAGGATTTTATTCAGTAATGGCGAGAGTGGCGCGTTACGAACAACAGCAATTCTTTTATTACGTAAAGAAGGGAGATCGCCTTTAAGTGGATTTCTACTCAAACTAACCAGCCCCAGTATCTGATTATCAAAAATATAGTGGTGATCATTTTCTGGCAAGAATGCCGTGTCGCCCATGATGAGATCGATGCGCTGCTCTCTCAGCCATTTTTCTGCCTGCTGTTTACTATCAACATTAACCAGCTGCAGTGAAAAAATCGTGGAGGGAAATAGCGCGTTTAAAAATTCACGCCAGACGCCGCTAACACTGCCTTCAACGTCGGTGATAACTAACGGCGGATGCCCATTTACCAGGGCAATACGTAAAGCAAGTGTTCCGGTGTTTTTACCGTCCATCCAGGTATGTTGATCGGCAATACTCCCTGTCGGAAGTCCCCAACGCTGCTCTAAACCACGAACATCTCGCTTATCGAGATGGCTGATAAGGCGATTAATTTCAGCTACGAGCTTAGGGCGCGAGGGTAATACCCACGCGCGATAGCTCATACCTGGCAGATCCGACAAAACGGTACTCGAAAAAGCGGACAGGGGGGCACGACGCATAAATTGCTCGGTCATGAAACAGGGCGCGACAACCCCACTCGCTTCATTGCGCATCATGTGCCGAAGGTTATCATAAAGCGAATTCTCTCCAACCACTGGCAGCGGAGATTGGCGACTTAATGCCGTGCGCAGATAGTCAGGAACTTCCGGTATCACCAATAGAGGTTGATCCAGCCGTTGCGTGCCCAGCAGGCAAAGCTGGAATGTCATTAGTGCCGCGGTTGCTTTCATTCCATTGTCATCAAAACTCTCAGCGCTAATCACTGCATCAACTTTTTTCGTTTCCAGTCCTTCCAGCGCTTCGAGGCGAGAAGAAAATGGAATAAGCGTCGTTGGCGTGGAGGATTCATTCCAGAGTAATGATGTTTCATCGGTGAGCACACTGCGTCCCGGTGGGGCTGCATACAAAGGCGGGCTGTGGCTTAAAAGGCCAATTCGAAGTTCTGCATGCAATTGCCCACAGAAAAGAGTAAATAGCAGGCTAAGCATAAGAGGTAAAAATAAGCACCGCTCACTGTTACCTGACCGTCTCATCAGCTATTTAGCCCCATCTGCTGCGCATATTGGTAAAGTTCGAATTCAGTAGTCACGCCAAACTTACGCATGGCACTGGTTTTTTGAGCGCTTACCGTTTGCTTGGTCCGTTTCAGCTGCGCGCTAATCTCATTGACCGTAAGCCCACGCAATAGTAAGCGAAGCACCTCGGTTTCTTTTGGCGATAACGTAACGGCCAGATTGCCGGGAACCGTTTGAACAGCCCGACGCACCGGCGATGAGAAGAGGGATTTTAGCGTTTGCAAAAGATCGACTGAAAGACTGTTTTTATTCAGTACCGCCTCTACTCCCAACCGGGCTAGCGAGTTTTGTATGCCCGGATTGGTTATCATAGTAATGACGATAACAGTACTTTCAGGCCAGCGACGTTTAATATACTGAATAAGCGCCAGCCCATCGGAATGCACCTGACCCGGCATACTGAGATCCGTAATGACCACATCGACAGGCAGTGAAGTCAGCTTAATGATGACTTCATCCGCTGTAACGGCTTCATGAATTATTTCATATTTTTCAGCCTGAGACTGTATCAGCGTACGTAAACCTAACAGGTAAACAGGATGATCGTCTGCAATAAGAATCGTTTTTGCCATTTTCCTCTCCCGAGGGCGTAACCCCGCGAATTTTGATGGGGAAAAGGGCTTACTATACCTCGAACTGAGGCTATGTGCAGTACAACATACGAAGCTGAATTACTTTTTTTTCACACATGGCTATCCAGTTGTCATTGATCATCATTAACCATTTTCTGTCAGAGAGGGGGGTAAACATTATGAAAATGATGAACAAATCATAAATAATTCACATTGAAACTACGAAACTCCAGCTAAAGCCAGCTACCCATTTGAGAGTAAGTGCAGAATGTCACAAACATTATCTTTATGATATCGATCTTAGAAAACAGGCATATGATATCGATATCGCCATAACACCACAAACTGGAGTACTTTGACAAAAATAAGAAAAATGCAACACTCATTAAGAATCAACTGCATTCATCAGCCAACATCGACTATTCTACAGTCGCTAAAATTTATTTTTTGAAAAAAATCGTGATAATTTTAAAAGAAATGAGCACTTCTTATTAGTGATGAAAGAATAAGAGGGGTCATTTCGGGTGTGTATAAATGAAGAATCATGCAGAAAAAATTGCGACACCTTTTTGCTAAAATGACAGTTATCAGGCCAAAACGGCTATGCTGCCTGACATCGTATTATCAGGTAACTCAGGTGTAATCACCAATAGACAGGGTATGCTTTCGTCGCTCTTCAATACCATTATGTGCTGGCGAAATAATTCATGCTGTCCACTCCGTAACCAGCTTTCGAACTCTTCAATAAAGGGAGATTTACAGCCCGCTTCAAGCAGCGCCAACGTCACTACAGGGAAATCATGTCCAAAAAAGTGGCTGATGGGGCCAACCCATGTCAGCTTTCTTTCTGGCAAGATAAGGCGAAAAGAGATCTGCGTTGCTGCAACCGATAACGCTACCTCAAGCTGTTCCCTGCCCGCTTGCCTCTTCTGCTGCAGGCGATATTTTTCTGCGAAACGATACAGGATAAATGCCAGCGACGATGTGAAAGCCACATACCATTGCACATTCCATATCCCCCAGGTTGCAGAGGAGACCGTATCATGAGATCTGACAAAGGGTCCCAGCCCCTCCAGAGTGCCCTTGATGGCCACAACATAATGCATGACAAGCAATATTCCTAGCGTACGCCCATTAAGGCACAGTGCCGACAGTAGCAGGCTGGTTAGTAGCAGATAGATAGGGTTGAATCCCGAAATAATAGCCTTGGGGGCGCTAAAATTCTGGCTAAACAGAGCGAAAATTAAGGCAGTATTTATAATCAGAATGATTTTTTCTTTGCGCCATAATTCGCCCCAGTCTGGCTGCGAGATCTTTTTAATCGTCCAGGCTAGCGGCCAGAACGCCAGACAACCTGTCAGCAATGCCAGAGACCAGGAGACGAGATGCAGAGGCTCAATATCGTAATTACTGTATTGGAGGCAAAGGGTTAACAGGGTGCCCGCGCTAAAGGTCAGGACGATTAGCACACCATTTTCCAGCAGTGAAAAAAATAGCGGTCTGACCCGCTCCTGCTCTGGCCAGAAGCGGTCCAGCACGAGGAAGGCTATTGCGCAAAATGGAATACTTAATCCATCGAAAACGGCGAACAGCGCTGCGAGCGGTAGCGGCCGTCCTATATAAAAACCACAGAGTATATGCAGCACCATTGACGTCACCAGCCAGAGCGGCCACGTACGCATTCGGCTTAAGAGTAACGTTCCAAAAAGAATCCCCCCTGCCAGCCAACTGGTGGTTGAAAAACTCCAGGGGTCGCGGCTGTCCAGGCTAAGCATGGCAAGCCCACTCCATAGCAGACAAAAGGCCAGCCATTGAAGAGTAAATTTCACCATACCATTCTCACCTTTTGGCGATTATCACAGGCCGACATAGCGACACCTTAACGTTTATTGCAGGCTTCTGGCAGCGGTGCGCCTGGATCTGTTTCTACGGCAAAAATCCATTCACGATAGTGTCTGGCCTTTTTGAATCTCTCCGCATCGTGAGTAAATCCTTCTTTGCGCAGCGGTTTTCCTTCTCCCCTGCTATAAACACCAATCCAGCGCCGCTGGTCATCGAACTTCATTCCCCATTGCTTTTGACCCGTTAAAGGGTCGATATACCACTGCCGCAGATGATAGCGGATCTTACCGCCGCGAAAATCGTTCAGTAAATCTTCAAAGCCTCCGGGAAAGCAGCCTTTTGCGCCTCCCGCAATCCTGTACTGTTTAATCGCCTCACGAATTTGTTCCCCACGAAAAAGCAGCTCCGCCTCCTGCTGCTGACGATAGTGTAACTTTACCCCGTCATGACTTTTAAGCAGTGATAATGCCAGCACGGTCAGGGCCAGCAGCAGCAGCACGTAGGTGAACCCGCCCTGCCCTGAATGCTCCGGAGCTGAGCATGTCGTATTACCAGTCATCATGCTCTTCCTGCTTTGGCTGCAAGGAGGGTGAGGTGACATCAATGATCTGCCCGGCTTCATCCGTAATGGTCTGCCAGTTGTCACGGCGATTAGCCAGCGGGTCTAACGGTAACTCACGCAGATACCCTTCAGCGACCAGCTCTTCAAGATGCTGTGGTCCGGCCAGACGGTCGTGACGAAAACTGTCCAGCGCCGCACGCATTGTATGCAGGTTATGCTCCACCACGACCACTTTAGCCCGCTCGGTTTGCCTGAAAAAGCGCGGTGCGACCAGCGTCATAAGCGTGGCAATAATCGCCATCACAACCATTAACTCTATAAGAGTAAACCCTTTTTCACCATTTCGCATAGGGTACTCCATTCAGTCCGATAGCGTTGCTACTGGATCGGATATCATAAACATCCTTTCCTCCAGTGAACTCATCCGGAGGCTGGCTCGATGCACGTAATTGCCAGGTTTCAGCATCCGGTTTGCCTTCGCACTGACAAAAAGGATCGCGCGGGATTTGACGTAAAAAATAGATCTTTTTTTTCGTGGGTGACGTTTTATCCACCACCCCGTCAACCAACTCCTGAAGCGTGCGCGGATAACCTGACGCATTTACCTCTTTATCAATCCGCCCCGCCTCACTCGCCTGTGCATAACGGTCTACTGCAATGCGAATATTGCGTAAGGATTCGCGCAATACGTTTTCATCACGCTGTAGCTGGTGCCGATGCACCATCGGTAACGCCGCAGCTGCTAACGTGGCGAGCAACGCCAGCGTGACCATCATCTCAATCAGCGTAAAACCCTGTTGCCCGCGCATCATCATTACTCCTTATTGCGCAACATGTCGCGACTGATTAGCGGAGGTGGAAGCGCGCTTACTTTTGCCGGGAACTGCGCGGGCGGTGCAAGGGGGGGAATTTCAAAGATGCCCTCCGTGCTCATTTTTTCCATGCCGCGCAGTTGAAATCCCGTATCGCCCTGCATATCGTCCGTGCCCATGTCGATCGTACTAATATGGCTGCCAGGCAAATCAATATTTCTCTCAATCACCGGTGTAATTAGCAATATGACTTCCGTGCGCTCGCGGCTTTTCTCTTTACTACCAAACAGTCGGCCCAGCCCCGGTATATTACTCAGGTAAGGTAAGCCGCTGGCGCTGTTCTTTTCATCATGCTTAATCAGACCCGCCAGCATTTGTGTTTCACCGTTCTGGCTGCTTAATACGGTGCTGGCTACACGTTTATTAGTACGGTAATAGGCCACGCCGTCTTTAGATTTTTCTGCACTTCCGACAGTACTGAGATCGAATTTCACATCCATAGAAATGGCACCATCAACGCTAATTTCCGGCGTGACTTCAAGTTTAAGCCCCACATCCTGGTACTCGACTTTCTCCTGAGAAAAACCTTCTGATAGAGTACTGGTGAGTACTGGAATACGCTCACCAATATCAATCAGTGCTTTTTTATTGTTTTTTACCCGAATGCGGGGGTTCGCCAGCACTTTCGCATTGTCACGAATTTTCTGCATGTCAGCGCTGATCCCTTGTCCGGCCCCCAGATTGACGAACATATTGCCGCCGTTAAACGCGTTCAGGGCAATATTCTCTTTTGCACCTTCCAGACCATTAAAGCCTACCCCAATACGCCCTGGATAATTAATACCAAGCTTCTCAACATCTTTCTCATTTACTTCCAGTACTTCCACCGCCAGTGTCACTTCAGCTTCAGGGCGATCCAGTGTCATCAGGAGGCGCTCGGCTTTTTCCACGCTTTCATTTGAACCGCGAATGGTAACAGAGTTGGTACGCTCATCAACGTGGATATCTTTCAGCTTCACCATATTGCGTAATGCGACATTCACGTCTTTGGCTTTAGCGTACCCAAGGAAAAACGTTTTCACTACGATGTCACGGTATACTCTCTCTTTCTGAGCCGTTGCGGGATAGACCAGCAGCGTATTAGCATTCAATACTTTTTTACGTAATCCATTAGAAAGCAGTAGTAAATTCAACGCATCCTCGGCCGTAGTATGTCTGGCAACCAGACTAGCCGTGGTTGAGGCTGGCACATCTTTATCATATATGATATTCACCCCCGTAAGCTGGCTGATGGTATCAAAAATGGCCATCAGGTTGTGCTGACGGAAATTCAGCGAAACAGGTTTTCGTAATTCGCGATTGAGTTTTGTTTCCGGCTGATTTTGTACTGCAATTTCACGCAGCAGATAATCGCGCAGTGCCACGGCCTGGGGCCATCTCGGGCTTTCCGTCAGGATTTGCTGCACCTTTTTAAGAGCCTGTTCAGGATCGGTCGCAGTAAGCGCCGTCGCCTGCTGATAAATCGTATCCAACGCCCGCCAGGCGTCTACCTTTTGTAAACCCTGTAGCGCCCGCAGATTTCCCTGTTGATAAGTCAGCGCGTCATTCCAGAGCTGCGAAGCTCGCTTGTAATCATTGCGCGCAGCAGCCTGATCGGCTTCCTGCAGATAGCGGGTGACTAGCTGTCCCGTCAAAACCTGGTGTCTGATGCTGAGTTCTGTATCATCAGGCGCATGAATTCGTGCCCGATCGTTTTTAGCCAGAGAGTCAATCAGTGAGTCATTGCTAGCCAGCTGCATACTGCTTTTTTCAATATCCTGCTGCTGTGCGCAGCCTGAGAGTAAAAAACTTATCAGTGCCCAAATAAGAGTTATTCTTTTCATTTTATCGTGTCGGTTCAGATTTCAGATCGCCAAGCTCAATACGCTCGAGTAATTTTTGTGGTAGCCACTCAACGGTTAAGTGATCGGCTGCAATCTCGTTAAGCTGCCACTCTGGGGTGATAGCTTTTCCAGGGCGTACAGCGCCTTCAGTCGAACATTCCCGGCACAGGAGCCGGTCGACGGTTCCATCAGTAATGATGATTATCCGCTGCCCCCCTTTCCACCACCCACCTGCAACGTTAAAAGGAAACTGTGGCGCCGCAGGTCGCTCAGGCACAGGTACACTATCCCTTAATGCTGGTTTTACCTGCAGCCGTTCAGGTACCGGAAAAAGATCGCTAAAGCCCTCCTGCGCGGTTAATCGCGCAGTTGGCGTACCGGCCGATTTGACTGCCTGGCGCGGGGTGAGCGGCTGCGCCGGCTGTATGACGTCCTGTTCCGGAAATAAAAATTCGCTCACCAGCAAGGAAGCCCCCGTAAGGGCCAGTGCGATGACCAGATAACGTGGAATTTTCATGTCTGCCCTCTGCGCAGGGTCAGTTGCAATGTCAAAGCAAGTTGCGCAGAGTCAACCTGCTTTCTTTTTGCATTCACGCTATCAACGGTTACCGGTAAAACCCGCATAATCTCCTGAAGCGCCTGTGCAACCTGAGGCCAGCTTCCCTGAAGCGGCACGGAAAGCTTCAGGGTTTTCCCATAGTTTTGATCCGCAGGAGAAAAGTGGTAGCGACTCCCCTCAGCCTGAAGATGGTATTTAGAGAAAATGGCGAACAGCATTTTTACCTGTTCGTATTCCGTTATGCTAAGTGCCGTTTGCTGTGAAGGCTCATCGCCTGCAATGATCGGTAAAGGCTCCTTCAATTTTGATTGCATGATCGCCAGGTTACTTCGCAACCGCGCATTTTCAGGATTCAGCCATGCTGTCCAGTAGATCGCCAGCGCAACAGGGAGCGCCAAAGCGGCCAGTGGCCACTTACCGTATTTTTCAACCAGCCAGGCGCTTTTCCAACGCAATACCGCAAGGGAGGGCAAAGATATTTTTTTACTCACGCCCGGCTCCTCGCTTTTCCATCATGTTCAGACTGAGTGTGGCGCTAAGTGGCCACTGACTGTTTTTATCCGCTGAAGTGCGGTGATTTTGTAATTCCACCTGGGCCGGGATGCGCTGCAAACGTGCACTAAAATCCAGCAGGGCGGGTAACGATTTTGCCACTACGTTGATCCTCACCTGTTGTTGCTGAATACTGGCATCAAGTTCCTGCAACAGCACCTCATCAGAGAGTGCCCTGCCAAGGGGATCCAACAGAGTCATTACCGCCATTGTGACAGGCTGTGACGTCTGCAGACGCCGGATCTTATCTGTAATAGTACGGGCCGCCTGTTGGTGCGTACGCAGCCGTTGTTCAATCTGTTTAGAGAATGACGTCAATTGTTTATGGTGATACCAGGCATGACCAATGCCCGCTATCGAGGGTAGCGTCAGCAACGTTACAATCAGCGAAACGCGAAGTGACCCGGGCGGTATCAGTGTGAATCGTGGCGTCACAAGATGTTTCCTGTAATACATTTTCCTGACATGGCAGATCCTCATAGCATGAGTCGTTGAATGCGGAGCGGGTCAATTCAAGAGGGGAAAGATACGGGTCGGGATAAAATTTCACTATAGTACCAGTCAGAAAAGCATTGCTCGCAGAGGGGCCAATCCTAATCTCCTGACGGTTAATGCGGGGCGCGTCCGTAGCGCTTACCGCATTATTTATAAAAGGAAATATTGAATTGGAAACGCAACGGTTTTTATGAGAGTGCAGTTGACTCATCGGTAAGCTGGATAATTTGCCAGGAGGTGTTATCCAGGCAGTAACATGGCATGTCATTTAATCCTGACAGCCGTTTTACCAGCCCCAGCTGTTGCACCACAGAAAAATCAGGAAAAGACAGACGATGAACATGCTGCCATTCACCCATTGCACGGCAGGCAAAAGTGCTGCTTAACTCCCCGGCAACAACAAAGATACCGTTGACGGGGAGTGCGCCACCGAAGATACGCAGCAAATGCTGGAATGGCGTTGCCACTCCCCTGAAGCGTAAACGATGCTGACGCGCAACATTTCGAAATGTCTGCCAAAGCGATGTTTCCAGGACTGCCGCCAGCGCGGTCTGCTTAAAATCAAACGTTTCAAACTCAACCATCGGCGACTGTGCGGACACATGCGGAAAGGTGCTTTGCGCCAGCGAAAGCGTATAAGAACGTAGCTCGCCCGGCGTCGTGATGCCTTCCTGCCAGGGCACCGTCAGCGTGTTGACCAGACTGTTATCCAGCCTGAAGGTTATGCTGTCCTTCCATGCCAGGCTGCCCGAACATGCTCCCAGCAAATTGTTAAGAACCTCTTCAGGATCATGCCCTTCTGGCTGCACCAACTCTTTAACGATCATTTCGCCATCGCGTAAACGGACCCGATTCGGCAAAATGTCACAGTGCCAGTTTTTAGCCATGCGCAACGACACGATTAATCTCCTGTAATGTAGTTTTACCTTCAAGCACCGCATGTAGTGCAATGGTTTGCAGTGGAATGAACCCTTCAGCTAAAGCAACTTCACGTAAGCGCCGGACTGAAGATCGGGCCAGCAACGCCTCTTTCATAGCGTCACTGAACGAAAGTACTTCTGCCATCGCCAGGCGTCCCCGATAGCCGCTATGGCGACAGGATTCACAGCCCGTTCCCTTACGCCAGTTGGCCGGGTGATCGCGAAGTTCGCTATCTTGCCAGGCAGCATATTCCTGTGCATCCGGCTGGACGGAAACCACACAGTCTGGACAGATGCAGCGTACCAATCGCTGTGCTACCACACCATTGAGTGCAGTAATCAGACTTGCCGGTTCCACCTGCATATACAGGAAACGTTCAAGCACGCTAAAGACGTTATTCGCATGTACAGAAGAGAGCACCATATGCCCGGTTAGCGCCGCCTGCACAGCAATACCTGCGGTCTCACCATCACGAATTTCCCCGACCAGAATAATATCGGGATCGTGACGCAAGATGGCGCGAAGTCCCCGTGCAAAGGTCAGTCCTTTCTTATCATTAACCGGGATCTGCAGCACATCGTTCAACTGATATTCGACCGGGTCCTCAATGGTGATGATCTTACTTTCGCCACTGTTAAGTTCACTCAGTGCAGCATACAGCGTGGTAGATTTACCACTGCCGGTTGGGCCAGTGACCAGTACCATCCCATGGGGCAGATTTGTCAGTTGCCGAATGGTCGCCAGTGTATAGCGATCAAATCCCAGCACCTCCAGACTTAGCGTGCGATCGTGTGATTTATCCAATACGCGCAATACTGCGTCTTCGCCATGGATACTTGGCATGACGGAGACGCGAAAATCAACCGGGCGCTGATGGATAAGCGCTTTGAAACGTCCATCCTGCGGAATGCGTCGTTCAGAAATATCCATGCAGCTTAATACTTTGATACGGGATATCACCTGCTCCGCATGCTGCGCACCGACACAGTGGCGAATTGAATGTAATACCCCATCGATACGATATTTAACGGCCAGTCCGTCGGGGACAGCAGCCAGATGAATATCGCTGGCGCGACTTTGAAGCGCGTCATAGAGGGTGGCGTTAACCAGTTTAATGACCGCATTATGTTCTCGGGCAATACCGGCTGGCGAAATTTCCAGTATAAGTTCGTCGCTATCACTCTCCGTATTCTGATGTTCAAACTGATCCAGCGTACGCTGCTGCCCGGTTAGCTTATCCAGCGTCAGATTAATCCATGACAGCGAGGTCAGCGCTGGACGTAGCGGCAGTCCCTGCGCCCACTGACGCAGCGGCAAAGAAAAAGGATCGGCCAGCACCAGCCATTGCTCCTCCCCACTCCGGAGCGGCAGAACACGTTGGGCAAGCGCCTCAGACAATGGCACAA
Source organism: Erwinia sp. HDF1-3R (assembly GCF_039621855.1). Lineage (NCBI taxonomy): Bacteria > Pseudomonadati > Pseudomonadota > Gammaproteobacteria > Enterobacterales > Erwiniaceae > Erwinia > Erwinia sp. HDF1-3R. Next base: position 3,058,140 of record NZ_CP155071.1, read on the forward strand.
GAGTAAAATCGACTTCGGCAGCGCTGGCCTGCTCTTCGGACAGGCCAGCCAGCCCCAACGCCATGGCCAGCGCAGGTAGCTGGTCAGGACAGTCATCAAGTTCCGCCGCCAGTGCGTTACAACGTTCGGTTTGCGGAAGCGCTAAAATAGCATCCAGCCTGTCCATTGCAGCAGACGTTACCAAACTCATCAGGAAAGTCCCCCTGCCAGTTCAAAGATTGGCATATAAAGTAGAAACACCACCAGGCCCACAATCCCGCCGACGATAATCATTAGCATTGGCTCAAAGACTTTGCTGAACATGTCTATCGCTCTTTCAAGCGCTTCATCGTAAAAAGCGGCAATTCGCTCACACATCACCGGTAGCTGTCCACTACGTTCGCCTGCCTGAAGCAGACGTGTGGCAACTGGCGTCGCCATCTGTTGCTCATCCAAAGTGGTTGACAGCGCCTGACCGGCCTGGACGTTATTTAATACATGCTGTAACTGCATATGATGGCTGAAGGGCAGCACTGAGCGCGTAAGATTTAACGCCTGGACCACAGGCATCCCCCCTTGCAGCAGTAGCCCCAGCGTGCGATAAAAACGAACCAGGATAGTCAACTGATGCTGCTGCCTCAGCTGCGGCAGCAGCAGCAGTTGCCTTAGCAGTGCTCGTCGCACGCGTGCGGTGCGAAGCAGCGCTACCAGCGCGACAGTTAGCATAGCTATCGTCGTTAGCAGTAGCAGGCCGTGGCTTTCTACCAGACTACCCCACCATAAAATAAAGCGTGCACTGCCGTTAAGATTCTTCATGCCTTCAAAGACGCTGGCAAAACGCGGAATAATGAACCCCAGTAAAAAGACTAAAATGAGTCCGCCCACCGCCATAACAATGGTCGGATACATCAGCGCAGCTTTAATACGTTTACGTAAAATATCCATCCGCTGTTCGTAGTGCTGGAAACGCTTCAATGCCATCGGCAAGTGACCGGTCTGTTCTGACGATTTAACAGTATTGACCAGTAGCTCAGGAAAGACCTCAGGCAGCCTGCTCATAGCCTGTGACAGCTGGCATCCTTCGTAAAGCTTTGTCAACAGGACGTCCAGCACCCGGCACAAATGCGGTTCGCGACCGCTGGCCCGTAATGCCTCAATCGCTTCGGTCACGACCAAACCTGCCTCCAGTAATGCCACCAGTTCCTGGATAAACAAGGTAAGCGGAAAGCGTTTTACCCGGCCCGACGCGCGCGGTACGATCCGCATCACGACGCAACCCTCTTGTTGCATAGTAGCCTGCACCGCTTCTGACGAGAGTGCGCTAATCTGCATCGTTTTCCGTTTCCCGTGTTCAAGATAAATAACGTCAAAGTTTTTCATTTTCATAAGGCCCTTTGATTGCCTATTTTCTTTTTAATTTGAGGTAATGCCGAACAACTTTTTTGACATATTTAGTTCGCAATGAATTCCTTAATACCCCCTTACCATTTCCGACGTTATAGGCACCCACGGCCTGCCATGAGTAACCCAACTGACGGAAATTCCCGGCAAGTATCCAGGCACCGGTCATCACATTTTGACAGGGGTCTTTAATTAAGGCCTGACGGGTGATGTTAAACTTCTTTAATGTCGGAAAATGGCTGCTGTTGATTTGCATTAATCCAACATCCTGTGTGCCATCACGATTTTTATTAATGGCCTCTGCATCAAGACCTGATTCGACAATTGCAATCGCCTGAAGTAACTCAGGCTCAATACCATAACGCGCACCAGCCTCCTCCCAACAGTCCGCAAACGCAGGGGAAGCTGATGCAGCCAGAAAAATGATCGGCGCCAATCTTTTCATCATCAGAAGCCATAAACTAGCGGTTTACCCTCTTTACCCAGGGATGTAATATCGACTTCATTGATGCTGTTCTTCTCACGAGTAGGATTGTGCCAATAATAAGCATTGCCCCAGGGGTCAGAGGGTATTTGCTGGCTCAGGTAGGGGCCATTCCAGTTCTGCACATTATCTGGTTTTTCCGTTAGTGCTTTTAGCCCCTGACTCTCGGAGGGATACGCACCGGTATCGAGACGGTATTGGCTGAGGGCATCAGAAAAGGATCGCATCTGACGTAACGCGGTTTTCTCTTTTGCCTGATCGACATTAGAAAATAGTTTGGGGCCAACAAACCCGGCCAGCAAAGCAATAATCATTAATACGACGAGCAGTTCCAGTAGCGTAAATCCCTCCTGCTGACGATAGCGAGAACCTGTGTTTTTCATTAGTGAGTGCCTTCTGTTCTGGAATAAATTTTATTGTTAATTACCCATGATATTCTCCTGATGTTGAGCGGATAATGAAGATGAATACTCTCTCAGAAATGCAGAATTTGGGAGCATGGAGATAGAAATATCTCACTCGCCGTGAAAAACAAATGTACGCTTCACTGAGTCTGGATCACGAAATCCTTAAGGATGTTGTGGCAAAAAAACTTTAAGGGTACCCGAAAAAACGTGAGCTGGTGCGTTATGTTATGACGGAGTATCAGACCAGCGGACGACGCGGGCGCCGGATCATGGGGATCAGCCGAAGCCTTTTACATTACTGTCCTGACACGACACGGGACATGCCAGTGATTGAGGCATTACAAAAACTGGCGGAGCGGTATCCGGCGTATGGTTTTGGCCTGATGTTCAGGCAACGAGTTCGTGCCAGAGTAACCTGATAATATGTGTTTGATATTTCATGTATATCAATAATGTCAATCGCCAGTGGGTCATAAAATGGTGAAGATAACCCCCTGTTCCAGCAGATACATTATGACAAACGCTAGCTGAATGCACTCAGCTGGCCGGAGATCCTAACTGGAAGTGGTACTAAAAAATCGTGGGACTACATACTCACTGGCGATCCTTACAACTTCTCAGGACGACGGGCTTAACAGATACGGGTAGAAAACAGAATTTAGAAACCTGTTAGAGGTTTTCTGACTGGTATGATAGAAACTTCTTCCCGTTCCCCATATCTTTCTCATTGAAAAATCCTGAATACTTATTTCACTTTTATCTGAGGTTGATGCCATGTCTTTTAATATTCTGATCGCCGATGAGCATACTTTAATCCGTCGTGGCATTCTCTCGATGATCAACACTATGTCCGCCGAAAATGCCACTTTTGATGCTACTCATTTCAATATCGTTGGGGAAACCGATTCGCCGCTAGAGCTGGTCAGCCTGCTTTCGCATCAGCACGTTGATATCCTGTTTCTTGGCTTTACTCTCAACACTCGTCGCTCCCAAAGTCCCGTTTCCGAACTCGACGGTACGGCACTGGTGAAATGGCTGGCGCGTAAGTTTCCTGAAACCCGAATCGTGTTGCTCTCACCTTACCGGAACAACACTATCATTCGTATGGCACTCGAGGCCGGTGCCAAAGGTTATATTAGCCGCAATACCTGCGAACGTATGCTTTGGAGAGCTATCACCACCGTCCTGGATGGCGAGGTCTACATTGAACGCGGGCTAATGGACTCCCTGTTCCGTCGTGATGCGCCTGACAGTCAGGAACTGACTTTACGTGAAAATGACGTACTGCGTATGTTGTGCCGCGGACTGTCACTTACCGCCATTTCAGGTAAAATGAATTTGAGCATTAAAACGATTAGCGCTCATAAACTGCGCGCAATGCAAAAGCTGGGCGTGCAAACCGACTGCCAACTTTATTGCCTGCTGGCACAGACGCGTATGTTTGATATTGCAATTTAATTACAGCTTCTGTTTTGATAACCCTACCCCTTATTAAGTTGCACCGAATGCGGCGATATAGAGGGTAATAATAGAGACTAAAAAAAACGTGGGCTATCTCGCCCACGTATATAGGGACAATTTTTATCCCTTAAGGGCACTCACTTTTTGACATCTGCCATTAAAACGTATAGTCAAGACTTAGCCATCCTGTCCGTCCAGGCTCGGGGATCCGCTGACCGGAAGAAAAACCAAATTCTTTATATCCCGCCACGTTGAGGTGCTGTGCGTAATTTTTGTTAAATATATTATCGATTCCAGCACCTATTGAGAGTTTGTCGGTTGCGCTGTAATTTACATTCCATGACATCACACCAAAACCTGCTGAACGACCCAAATCGCGTCCGATCACATTTCCTTTATCTTTCGCCACGCGATTCTGATGCGCAACGCCGCGCCATGAGGTGGAGCTGGTCCATTTATCATGGCTATAAGTCAATGCAACTTTGGTTTCCAGCGGTGATATCTGCGGTAACGCATTGTGCTGACTCAGATTTTCTCCACGCACCCAGGCAAGGCTCGTCTCTAATTTCCAGTCAGCAGAAAAAAGCCAGGCCGAACCCATTTCAGCGCCAGTAGTCCAGGCATTAACGTTTTCTGCGCGGCTTGATGCTGATGAGTAGTCAAATAAGATGTAATCATCTACTTTGTTTACCCAGCCTGATAACCACAGATGGAGATCGTCCGACTGATACTGAATACCGCTGTCCCACTGTAGCGTTTTCTCATTCTTCAGCTTTTTAACGCTGTTTTTACCTGCTTTACCGGAGAACAGTTCCCAATAATCGGGGAAACGCTCTGTGTAGCCCACTCCGCTCCAGACTTTCACTGGCATATCGGGCAGAATGTGTTCAAATCGCAAAAACGCCCCGGGCAGTGTCGCCTGACGACGCTCACTCTTCCCCTGACGTAAATCAGTGGCATGGATACTGTCAATACGTAACCCCGTTACGGTTTTACTTTGATCGTTCAGACTCTGCTGCCATTCAGTAAAAATGCCAAACTGGCGATATTCTGCATCCGTTGCCCAGCCATATGTTTGTTTTTTGCGGTGTTGAGTCTGCTGGCCGTCAACGCCAGCGACGATCTGCGTATCGTCTTTCTGCCATTCCATGCTAAGTCGCGTTCCACTGACAATGCCGCCCACTTCAGACGACATTTTCATTGCTGACGGGGTACGCAGCGAAAAGTTATCCATAACATGATCGGTGCTGTTGTAGTAACCACGCCATATGAGTTTCGTGAAATGATCGGAAAGGTCGTTCATCTCGACTTTCAGCATTGCGCTTTTTCGCAGAAATTTCGAACCGTCCATGCCTCGTCCGGCGTAACGGGCTTCTCCATCCCCTCCGCTTACTGACAGCTCAACCAGATCCTTTTCTGTTGGCGTCCACCCCATTATTATACCGCTATTCCACTTATTCCACTTGCCAGGAATGGTTGTACCGTCGCCTGATTTATAATCACCTGCCACCGATCGATTAGCATCTATTCGCAACCAGCCGTTGTGATTACCTCCAGCGACACTCATTTCCTGATCGGCTCTGCCATTATTTCCGCGTAATAAGGAAACGGATCCTTTAATACCCGGCTGTGTAAAGTATTCTGATGTGCGCTCAAATAAAATTGTGCCGGCGGACGCCATTGGTCCCCATAAAACAGTTTGCGGCCCTTTAATGATTTCGACTAAATCAAAATTTTTAGGAGAAATGTATGAGGTAGGTGAATCCATTCGCGATCCGCATCCTCCATGCATACCTCCTCCATCAGCCAGAATATTGAGACGGGACCCAGGCATCCCCCGTAATACGGGATCGCCATTACTGGCGCCGGTGCGAATTTGACTAAAGCCTGGCAAAGTTGATAATAATCCGGCACCATCACTCGCTGGCAATGATGCGTCGGCATTTTTAGTGTTGACGATAACTTTACCTGTCTCAGTTTGTGGCGTGGCAATCACTGTCATTGTTTCTTGAGCATAGGTAAAATTAATATGTGCCGCATAGCACATGGCAATCATACCGGCCAATTTTTTCTTTTTTACAGACCAGTCTTTGCGGCTTTCAGAAGCCATACTTTTTATTCCCTTCATAGCAAAGTAACCTTTCCCCTACAAAACAACCGTGTGATCACTGTATTTGTTTATGAAAATAAAAATTACCATTCTATTTCGCCAGAAAATATGACTTTAAAGAAAGAAACATCCGTTTCGATATGAGAATCTTCTCTCTAACGTATTCCTCATGATTTCCTCACAGATATAAAAAAGCATATTTAAGGGTCAAAACCCCAAGTCCTAACAGTCTGACTATAGATCCCCCGATAAAAATTGCTTATATTAAACCCTCAGCAGATCCGCTGACATAACAAATCAGTTCACAGTCAATAACAGGAAAAGTCATGAAGCATATTATCATCGCAGAAAATAGCTATATTATCCGCCGGGGGGTGGATGCACTCATAAAAAAAACCACTACCGAAAAGGATAAAGAAATGGTGGTTGTTGGAGAGGCCAGCACACCTACGGAGCTCTATCATCTTCTGATGGCAAAACAGGCAGACATTCTTATTCTTGGTTTACGTTTAAATATTTGCGCTCGGCTGACACCGTTAAGAGGCCTGGATGGGATCCTTCTGATTAGGTATCTGAAAAAAAATTTCCCCCACCTCAGGATCATTTCGATTTCAGCCTATCAAAATCTGTATCTGCTACGAATGGTGCTAAATGCGGGCGCTGATGGGCATATGAGTTATAACGACAATGAATATTGCCTGGAAAACGTGCTTGAAAGCATGGATGACAGCAGGGAAAGTCATTTTTGTCGAACTCTTCCAACGCTGCACTACAACCGCTGCCAAACAAACAAGCTACTAACGCCGTGTGAAACGAATATTCTTCAGCTGCTCTGTCAGGGTTTATCTGCCAGAGAGATTGCTGAAAAAACGCAGGTCAGCACTAAGACAGTCAGCACCCAGAAAAAAAGCGCAATGGTTAAGCTTGGAGTAAAAACCCCTTCCCAGCTTTTCTTTTTGCTGAGCAAAATCCAGCTTTTTGAACTCTCTTTGTGAAAAAGAAAATGACAAAATAAACGTCACTATAAGGTCGCTAGTTTCATTTATGACCAAAGCTGTTTTCCGTCAGGTAAATTTACAAAAGATTCAGTAACAGATACGTCCTTTTCTGACTGGTATGATAGAAACATCTATCTGTTCATCGTATCTTTCTCATCAACAAACTCTGAATACTTTGTCCCATTTACCTGAGGTCAACAACATGTCTGTTAATATTCTGATTGCCGATGAGCACACTTTGATCCGTCGCGGCATTCTCTCAATGATCAACACCATGTCCGCAGGCAACGCAGCTATGGAAGATATTCATTTTAACGTCATTGGCGATACAGATTCTTCCACAGAACTGGTCAGCCTGCTTTCTCATCAGCACGTTGATATCTTGTTTCTTGGCTTTTCCATGAACTCCCACAGCCCCGTTTCTGAACTCAACGGCACGGAGCTGGTGAAATGGCTGGCACGTGAGTATCCTGAAACCCGTATCGTGGTTCTCTCACCCTATCGGAACAGCAATATTATCCGTATGACGCTTGAGGCTGGCGCCAAAGGCTATATCAGCCGTGATACCTGTGAACGTATGCTCTGGCGCGCTATTACCACTGTACTGAATGGTGAGGTCTATATCGAGCGTGGGTTAATGGATTCGCTGCTCCGACGCGATACACTTGTCGGTCAGGAACTTACTTCGCGTGAAGTCGACGTGCTGCGTATGCTGTGCCGCGGGCTTTCTCTTACCACCATTTCAGCAATAATGACGTTAAGCAACAAAACTGTCAGTGCTCACAAGCTACGCGCAATGGAAAAGCTGGGAGTGCAAACCGACTGCCAGCTCTATTGTCTGCTGGCGCAAACGCGTATGTTTAATATTGCGATTTGAAGACCTGATATCTGACCAGAGATATTACTGATAACAGCTTAACGGGTAGCACAGTCAACCAAAACCTTCAGTTCACTACAGGAGAGCAGTAGTCCTTCACTGGCGCGAGATAAACCGGAGCAGGGTTGATTTTTATAATCCATTTTTCCATCCAGAAATACGCCACGTACGAAATTTACCGTAACTCGCTGTGAGTCAATCATGATATTGCACTCTAAATTATTGCAAAATTATTTAGCGCTGTTTGGCTAAACAAATCGCAGTATTCTCCTTTCAAAACCCGCCCGTTTTTTAACATCTTAGCCGCTCCCGGCGCAATGACATGGTTTACTGACTTATTTCATCCCTAACTTTTATAATTAATGGGATGGCTAGTTTAACTCTGGTGAAGAGATCCCTTCAGCACGATAGGCGTGTTGAAGGGATTTAGCTAAATCCTTTTTTCATGCATGAACGGGGGGGTTAGGCCAATGATCTAAAAAAACAACTTTACTCTTCCCCGAGTCTTATTCAGAAAGAGAAATTTCTTGCTGAGCGAGCATATATATTACAACTAATATTTATTAGCACACGAGAGAACGTGATATGAAAAAAATATCTTTGGCTTTAATGATTAGCGCATCGCTGTTTGCTCAGTCTGCCATGTCTGCTGAACAGCATCGCACGCTGAGTTATTTAACCTCATGGGGGCTTCCCTCAGATGCAGCCGCGCAATTGGAGCATGCTAAAGTCGACACCTGGCTGCTGTCATTCGGCGGGTGGGATGCGCAGGGAAACATTTCATCCTCCGATAAGCTACTTGATATTCCTGAATACAATGCCTGGTATCTTGAAACGCCTTATACTACCTGGACTCAGGTGAAACTGGCGCATCCTGAGAAAAAGATGATGGTTGCTTTTGGTGGCGAAACCTATGAATCTATGTGGTCACATCTGGATAACAGCAGCAACCGTGAAAAAATCGCTCAGGGGCTGGTTAAGCTGCTAAATACGGATTTTCCGGTTTATAAAAAGAACCTTAAGCCTGAGGAAATGCTCGGTGAGTGTCTGTCGCATAGCTGGGATGGAAAAACCTGCGAGATGGGGAATTATCAAAAAGCAGGTACGGTTCATCTTGACGGCATCGACTTTGATTTCGAAAAAGCAGCACGTCTGACACCTGAAGAAAACGATAATTTATTGCACTTAGCCCAGCGCGTACGCCAATTATTGGGGCCTGATAGTAAAAAATTAATTAGCCTGACAACTTATCATGTCGGTGCCGACCCGGAAAACTGTGCAAACTCCGGTGTTACCCAGGACTGCTCCTTTGTTGAAGAAAAGCGTTCGTCACACCATGGTGAAGTTCTGCCCCTACTGACCAAAGGTAAAAACATTTTTGACTTCTTTAACGTAATGACTTACGACGCTGGCCCTAACTTTAAATACAAGACTGCGATGGCAAACTATGCAAGGGCAGTAGGCGATCCATCAAAGATCCTGTTAGGTAATACCATTAATAGTCAATGGGGACCAGACGGACGCTATGTTGAACTCAGAGAAAAAAATATTGAGCGCGCCGCATGGCAGGCTCGCAACAACTACGGTGGTTTCTTTGTCTGGACGCTGGGTTCTAATAACCAGCAGCTAAGCTTTTCCGATCAGGTTGATTATATCAATGAGATGAAAGAGGCGGCTAATGAGGGAAACGAAAGCACTGTTAACCGCCCCCCTACTGCGATAGTTAACTACCCTGCAGAAGTCACAGGCGCGGCCCATGTTATTCTGGATGGCTCCGCGTCAGTCGATCCTGAAGAAGCGCCTCTCTCTTTTAAATGGGAGCAAATATCTGGTCCAACTGTCACGTTGATTAACAAAGATCGGGATGTCGCTAGCTTCGAGCTATCCAGCACACCTGTGGACGTCAATTTAGGTTTCAGACTAACAGTAAATGATGGTGAACTCGATTCCGCCCCTGCTGATATTATTATTAAACATAAAGCAGAAGTTACTGAAGAGAAGCCTGTAGACGACAAACCCATTGACGATAAACCCACTGACGACAAACCCGTTGACGACAAACCCGTTAATGAAGTCCAGGGTGCATGGCAAAGTGGTAAAGTCTATGTGGGCGGTGACGTTGTGAGCTGGCAGGGGAAAGAGTATAAAGCTCGCTGGTGGACCAGGGGCGATCAACCCGGCAACAAAGATGTCTGGGAAAACCTGAATAAGGCTGGCAGTGAACAATGGAATACCGAACGCTCATATTTTGGTGGAGCAAAAGTTGTGTGGGAAGGTAAGACCTGGGTTGCCAAATGGTGGACTAAAGGTGAACAGCCGGGTCACAGCGATGTCTGGCAATCACAGTAACGTGTCAAAGCGTTAATAATAGCGTGCTTTCTTCTGGCCCCATGTTCAACATGGGGTTTTTCTCACCGTGATAAAACACAGCTGTCCTCTCATCCCGTAAGAATATTTGCCTGGAAATAATGCTCCAGCTTACTTCGTTTACCCTCGGCATGACAACCCCGCTGACCTGCTCCCCTCTGGTTAATCCATCGCCAGGCTAGTAATGTTTATCATTGAACGATGAGGACATTACCCATGAAAAAGCGTTTCTCTGAAGAACAGATCATTGGCATCCTGCGCGAAGCTGAGGCCGGCATGGCAGCTAAGGAGTTGTGCCGTAAGCATAATATTTCCGATGCGACATTTTATACGTGGCGAAAAAAATTTGGCGGTCTGGAAGTCTCCGAAGTCAAGCGTCTCAAAGCGCTTGAAGATGAAAACGCACGTTTGAAAAAATTGTTGGCTGAAACCATGCTGGACAAGGAGGCCCTGCAGGCAGCGCTTGGGGTAAAGTATTAACACTGTCTCACAAGCGCAATGCGGTTGCTCAGATGTGCCAGCAATCAGGTATTTCAGAACGTCGTGCCTGCCATCTTGCCGGGCTTTCCAGAGCAACTTGTCGTTATCGCTCTCTTCGGGCACAACGAGATGAAGCGCTGTCGGAACAGATAAAAGCGCTGGCGCATGAGCGCCGACGCTTTGGTTACCGTCGTATCTGGCAACTGCTGCGACGCGATGGCGTCGACGTAAACCATAAAAAAGTCTACCGTATTTATCATGAAAATGGATTGGCTGTTCACCGGAGAAAGCGTCGTAAAGGGCTGTCCGTGGAGCGTCAACCTCTTGTTCGGCCCAGTGCTCCAAACATGACCTGGTCGATGGATTTTGTCATGGACGCTCTCGCCGGTGGCAGAAGGATAAAATGCCTGACGTGCGTGGATGATTTCACCAAAGAGAGCCTCGATATCGCTGTTGCGCACGGGATCTCTGGCGAACAGGTGACGCGGATACTCGATAATGTGGCGTTATTCAGGGGTTATCCCAAAGCGATACGCACCGATCAGGGGCCAGAATTTACCGGCCATGCGCTGGACCAATGGGCTCATTATCATGGCATTGAGTTAAAATTTATCCAGCCGGGAAAACCGACACAAAATGGTTTTATCGAAAGTTTTAACGGGCGGTTTAGGGATGAATGCCTGAATGAACACTGGTTCAAGGATCTTGATCAGGCACGCGAGATCATCAGCGACTGGCGACAGGACTATAACGAGCGAAGACCACATTCTGCGCTTAATTACCTGACGCCGTTGGAATTCGCTGCAAACTATCGCAGTGGCAAAAATGATACGGCTCAAAACGATGTTACTAGTTAAGTGTCGGCTTAATTATTGGGGGCAGGTCACCGCGAGAACGTGGGGAATTATTCTTCTCCTGATTTGTTAGCATTGAGTGTGGTCAGGGCGACCGTGTTGGCTTCACTTTTATCGATAGAACCCCCTCAGGTTCGCCGTGGTGATAAATGGCCCTGAGATGTAATAAGCATCATTTATTCTGAGGAAAACTACAAAGGAGCGCCGGGAGCAGTAAATCCGTTTGCTGCTATTCGGGAATAAGTAAGTTTTAGGGGAAAGTCGCTGAACCGCCAAACTCCAGATAGATTTTTGCCAGATTCTGGAACTGATTAAAGCGGTTTTCATCCAGTAACAGCTCGGCCTGGCGGCGATTCTCCTGGGCGTCGAGCCAGAACGAGATACGCACAGCGCCCTGCCGGTAACGCACTTCATTTAACCGCTCTGACTCCCGCGCCAGCTCAAGTCCTCTATGGAGCCTTGTCTCCTGGGTCAACAGTTGATTACGCAGGGAGAGCTCGTCTTCGATACTGCTCATCGCTTTATACAGCGACTGTTTAAACTCAAGCAGTCGCTGCTCATAGTCGATGCGGGCAATCTTCACCTCCACACCCCGTTGCCGCCACTCCAGGAAGGGCAGCGTCAGGCTGCCACCTGCGGAGCCTATCGGATTTTGCAGGAACGCCAGTAGCAAACTGCTGCTGGTGCCGAGAGAGCCGGTCAGACTGAATGCGGGGTAGTATTCGGTGCGCCTTATATCAACGGTAGCCAGAGCTTCACGCACCCGCCATTCTTTAGCACTGATATCGGGTCGGTGTCTCAGTACGCTGGCCGGAATGTTCGCATTAACCTGCGGCATTGCCTCTTTTGACAACGTCGTTGGTTCAAACACAGGGCTGCCCGGTGCGGCATCAAGCAGTACCGTCTGCTGGTTAAGCGCCTGCAGACGTTCACGCTGTAGCCCTGTCAGTCTGTTTTCCTGGGTCAGCAGGCTTTGTTGCGCTTCCACTACATCAAGTGATGAAGCGCCGCCCGCACGGTAGCGAGCATTAGCCAGGCGTAGCGTCTCTTTTGCGTAGTCGATGCTCTGATGAAGGGCGGCTATCCGTTGATTAACAAAACCGATGCGCCAGTAGTTATTACTGGCCTCTGAGAGCAAAGTCAGTCGTGCAGAGCGCAAATCATCTTCCGTGGCCTGACTTGCCCACGCTGCCGCATCGCGCTGACGGGCAATTTTCCCCCAAAGATCCAGTTCATAAGCGGTGTTGAGGAGGGCGGAGCTGCCTTTTGTCCCGTCGGATGAGCGGTCCAGCTGTTTTCTACCGTCCACGCCCAGCGTGCCTTTTAGCCCAGGATCGCTGGCGATGCCAACTCTCTCAGCGTCAAGCCGTGCCCGGTACACCCGCAGCACGGCTATCGCCACGTCGTTATTGCCTGCCATGACCTGGTGTAGCCAGCGCTCCAGCCGGGGATCGTTAAACGCTTTCCAGTCAAACGGTGCCAGGTCTCCGGCGGTATCGTTCTGGTACCAGCTGGCGGGATAATCTATCGCAGGAGCGTGATAGTCGCTTTTCAGCGTCTTTGCGCAGCCAGCGCTGAGCGCGGCGGCAATACATAACGCCGAAGGTGATAAAATTTTCATAGGTTACTCGCTGGCCAGTGAAGCGACCGGATCCATCCTTGCCGCCTTGCGAGCGGGAAGATAACCGAAGATCATGCCGATCAATGTTGAACAGAAAAATGCGGCCGCAGCGGCCTGCCACGAATAGATAGCGGTAAACATTCCGCCTGCCAGCGCGGTAAACAGCGCACCTGCGCCATAAGACAGCGCGATACCCAACGCACCGCCAATCAGGCATACCAGCACGGCCTCAATCATGAACTGCAGCATAATATCGCTACGACGGGCCCCTACCGCCATGCGCACGCCGATTTCATGGGTTCGTTCAGTAACAGACACCAGCATAATATTCATCACCCCAATACTGCCGATCATCAGCGAGATACAGGCAACCATCAGAATTAAAATGCTGAAGGTCATTGAGGTGCGTTCTATGGATTTTCTTATCTGTTCAAAATTATAGAGCTGAAAGTCTTTTACACCATGGCGCTGTGTCAACAGCTGGGAGATAGCGCTGACCGCCGCCTCGTTAGCAACATTGTCCTTCAGCCGGACGCTGATGCCGGTCAGAACAGGTTTGCCGACCATTCGGTACATTACCGTGCTATAGGGCATCCACACGGTAATGCGGTTTGGCGCATAGCTACGATTGTTGCTTTTAGCGATGCCAACAATCCGCGCAGGCACGGAACCGAGGAAGATAATTTGTCCCAGTGCCGATAATCCAGCCTCATCAAATAACGCTTTGCGGGCGTTTTCATCGATAATGACTTCCTGGAGGGCGTTACGATCGTCCCTGAAGGTGGCCCCCTGCATAATCTCAATGCCGTTAACGCGGAAATGATTGCGCCCGACGCCATTAACAGAGGCGGTTGCGGATTTACCGAGAAAACGGATGTTGTCTGAGGCGCTCACTTCCGGGCTCACGCTGTCAATAAACCCCTGCTTTGCCAGCGCCTCAGCATCTGCCGGGACCAGCGTACGAATGCCTTCGGTGCTGTCGTCGAAGAAATCCCGCCCGGGATAAATACTCACTACATTGGTGCCCAGTTCTTTAATGCTCTCCAGCGTCTGCTGCTTCGCGCCCTCACCGAGTGCCACTACCGTGACCACGGCAGCGATGCCAAAAATAATCCCGGTCATGGTTAACGTGGTGCGTAAACGGTGCGCGTTCATGGCTTTCAACGCCATTTGCAGAGATTCACGCATACGATCGAGCAAACTCTGCCAGCGGTTCTGGCGGGTCCGACTGGGCGGCAGCAACACTTCCGCAGTGGTTACGCGGCTGCCGCTGTCGGAAATAATTTCACCCTCGCGCAGTTCGATAATTCGCTGAGCATGCTGCGCCACCTTCATATCGTGAGTGACTATCACCACCGTGTGGCCGCGCTGGTTAAGCTCACTGAGGATAGTCAGCACCTCCTGCCCGGACTGTGAATCCAGCGCCCCGGTTGGTTCATCCGCAAGAATGACCTCCCCGCCGTTAATCAGCGAACGGGCAATACAGACCCGCTGCTGCTGGCCGCCGGAAAGCTCGCCGGGCTTATGGTGCTCTCGGCCTTCCAGCCCAAGCCTTGCCAGCAGCACAGCTGCTCGCAGCCGACGCTGGTCACGCCCACTGTTGGCGTAAATGGCGGGGATCTCAACATTGCCCAGTGCGCTAAGATCTTGCATCAGATGATAGCGCTGGAAGATAAAGCCGATATGTTCCCGCCGTACTCTTGCAAGCTCATCCGGTGAAAGCAGGGCGGCATTTTGGCCGCCGATGTAGTAATCTCCGCTGTCAGGGACGTCAAGGCAGCCCATGATGTTCATCAGGGTCGATTTCCCCGAACCTGAAGCTCCGATAATCGCCACCAGTTCACCTGCCGCGATAGTCAGATTCACCTCTTTCAGGACGGTAAGCGGCTGGCCGCCGTTGCGGTAGGTACGGCTAATGCACTTCAGCTCAATGATATTTCTCACAGCACAAACCCTTCTCCGGGCGATTTCTCACCCGGCTGCGCCAGCACCACAATTTCCCCAACCTTTAAGCCCTTGAGGATCTGAATATCCACGCTGTTGGTTATTCCTGTCTTAACCTCGCGAGTTTCCAGCTTGCCTTTAGCTGTCAAAACCTGCACCAGCTGCTTATTTCCGTCGGCTTTATGCACCGCCTGAATTGGCACCAGCAGCGTATCTTTGGCTTCGCTGGCAAGTAGCGCGACCTGCGCAGTCATGGCTATACGCAGCCGGTTTTCCGGATTGGGCACGTCCAGTAGCGCGTTATAATAGACGGAAGCATTTGAGGTGCCGGAGCCTGAAGCCGAACTGCTGCTGGCAAGAGAGTCATCTTTCATCACCGACTCAGGGGCCAGCTCAATGGTGCGGAGCGTCGCGTTATAGTGCCTGTCCGGTTCCGGGAAAATGGTGAAGCGCGCTTTTTGCCCCACGGAAATACGGGTAATATCGGCCTCAGAGATCTGCGCCTTAATGGTCATGACGTCCAGTCGGGCCAGCTTGATAATGGTCGGTGCGCTCTGGCTGGAGTTAACCGTCTGCCCCTGTTGCGTGACAACCGCGATAACAATGCCGTCCATCGGGGCGATAACCCGGGTATAGCTCAGATCGACCTTTTTCTTTTCAACCTCTATCTGCGCCTGCACGAGACGCGCATTAAGCGACAGCAGCTCTGCACGGGTGCTGGCGAGCGTCGCCTCTGCGGACTCAAAATCCTCGTGCGAGCTGGCATCTTCGTTCAGCATCTGCCGCTGTCGTTTAAAACGCAGCTCAGCCTGTTTCAATAGCGCTTGTTTGGCTTGTAGATCGGCTTTGACCACGTTGAGCGCGGCTTCGGCGTTACGCAAATCATTACGCTGCGGCACATCGTCAATGTCGGCAATCGGCTGCCCTTTAGTGACACGATCGCCCAGCTTTACTTTCAGCGACTTAAGCTGACCCGAGACCTGAGCCCCAACGTTAACGCGTTCGATAGCGTCGATTCGGCCGGTAGCCAGTACCGAATTTTCGATATCCCCCTTGCGCACGGTGGCCGTGACATACTCAGGATCCTGCTGGCTGCACAGGAAGAAGAACAGCACGATGGTAAGGACAATGAGTAGCACAGCAGCACAGGCGACGACGCGGCGTGAAGGGAATTTCGTAAACATTGTGCAGGTTTTCCATAACTTTAAACGCAGTGATCTTAGTGCCTCATAGTGAACACCACAGTCTCTACTGGAGGTAAACACGGCGCTATCATTTTTTAATGGACACTATTGCGGGAATTACCGGACATGGATTACTGAGGCCCTGCGCCGTCATTTTGAAGGAAAGCTGTCGCGCATTGAGGCGGACCGCCGCTGTGCACGCCTAAAACCACCCCCTATAAAACTCGCTGATTTTCAGTGCGAGATCGGCATTGTCTTACTGCCTATATCCGTGCCATCCTCTGCCAGCGCTGCAACCACTACAGTGGTTTGGGTCGGCAGATGATGTCTACATACACCATACACCACGAGTGTTTCACCGGGCAGAATATACGACTTTTCAAGTGTGCCAGGCATATTGTCCGGCATCAATTTTATTTCTGTGTTTAAACGCAACCTGGAATTGCCTGTGTTTGTGGCCTTCAGCACATTGCCTTTGGCGGACCAGAGAAGGTGATTCCAGCTGTCGGGTTGTGCTTCCAGCCCTTTAAATTCATCCTGTTTCAGGGACGGGGGATCGTATTGCGTGCTCATACTGGATAGCAACATGGGCGATGCATCCGGTGACATAGCTGAAGCACTGGTGCAAAATGTAACGAAAAGAGGAAAAAATACGGCTCCAACAATTTTTTTCTTCATTGTCATTTTTTTATTATCCTTATCCTGATGAGCTAAAATTAGTAGCTGGCATCCTCATTTAACCAATAAGTGGGGTCCCGCGATGCCAGATACCTGTCTCACGCAGAGGATAAAGGGACGTATTTCTATCCCTAAAATAGCCAGCTGCAGAGAGTACAAATATACCTTTATGCCGGCAGAATTCAGCGAGTAAAATGCCTTAGCGCTAGTAGAGAAATTGATCACCAACTCATACGGCGTAGTAGTGCTTTACCTTGCCAGTGATGCTTAACTACTGCCAATATATGTCCCGTTACCAGCAGTCCAAGCACAGAGCAGGAAGAAAAATGGATCTTATTGAACAGTGATGTTAACTGAGGATCGGTTAACGGCTGCGGTATAGACAAGTAGTTAAAAAAATTAATGGGTCTTTCCATCATCAGCACTCCGGTAACCAGAACGACGGTAATGACAACATAAAGTGCAATGTGGCCTGTAGAAGCCATTTTCTCTTCTCTTTTCGTTAATAAACCATCCTCCCTCTTTTTCGAGAAAAGTGCGTAAATAAGTCGGATAGCAAAAAAAGGAATAAATAAAGTTGTCAGCGATACGTTAAAAAAACCAACCCAACTCTTTACTGCGGGTGAGGGATTACCCAGCCCTACCCAAAAGCCGCTAATGGTGGCCCAGAGAATGACAACGGCGGACATCCAGTGTAACAAAACACGAGACTTCGGGTATTTAATTATCATATAAAAATCCTGGCGTATGAATTAAATAAAAAATTAAAGTTTATTAAAATAAATTTTCATGAAATGAAAAATCACCCCATGTCTGCAGTAGCCATCTCGTTACATATCTTTTTCATGCGGTAGATTTTGCCCGATAACGAAGGCGAGAGATATCTGACAAGTACGAAATACGCGGGTGAAGGCGGAAGGGAGAAAATAGCGATTTTCGGTTGATAACGGGTTGTAGGATAATTTACCTCTGCCACATTGTCTGCCGCCGCCTGCCAGTTCAGAGACATACTAGTCTGCGTCGCTTCACTTGCCGCATAACGATTATCGGCTTTATCTACCACAATGATGTATTTGAGTATATTTGCTTGACTGTTTCCAGATCGGCAGGAATTTAAGGGGCGTTTGCACCTGCGGGAATCGACCCTTCTCCAGGTCAATATCCATCCCATCAAAGCCATACTCTTCAATTACGTTAATAATTTCATCGGCAAAATTTTTTAATATTACCCACGCTAAGCTGACTATGCGCAGCTGCCCCGCCCAACGAGAGCAGAACCGCACGATCCTGAGCATTGAATTTTGCGACTTTTACCCTGAAGGCAGCATCAGACATATTATAAGGCTTTAAGCTGGGAATCCCTTCACCGGTCATAAAAGCCACGGTTATGACATTGCAGGCTTCTGGTACGGCTGAAAGCCGTATATCAGCCGAGCCCTCTGGTAACCATCGGATTTACTGGCCCGGTTATGCCAAAATCCTACCAGGGTATTCTTATTACTGATATATCGCATGATTGATGCCGCATCCTGAGCCGCTGCATGGGCGTTTGTAGATGGTACTGTAATCAGGTTTATATAGACTCGTATCATGCTACGCAAATAAACATACGCAGTTTATTTTCACTGAATTACCTATGTGCGTAATATTAATTGACGGCATGGATTAGATGTTATTTTTAACTGTATCAGACAAACACGGCTATCCACCCCAATGCAGCTAAGATTATGTAAGGGCCAAAAGGGAAGGCTTCACCACGTTTACGCCGCAACACAAAAATGGCGCTGAACATAGCCAGTAATGAAGCGAAAAGCATTATCTGAAACAATCCGTCTAACCCCACCCAGGCCCCCACACTCGCAAAAAGTTTCATATCCCCCATTCCCATTCCCGCTTTACCATATCGCCATAAATAAAAGCTCGCCAGCACCATGGGAATCGCAAATCCCAGGGTCGCAGCCAGCAATGACTCCTGCCAGCTTACGACACCATACCCGGTTAATGATGCTGTGAGCGTCAATCCAATCAGCGGGAAGGTCAGGCGATCGGGTAATAACGATGTTTGTAAATCAATAAAAAAAAGTGGCACCAGCAATGTAATCGCAAGTATCCCTATCACTCCCTCAGGCGTTAAACCATATCGATTAATAATCAAAGTAAACAGGACGGCAGTCAGGAGTTCAATCAGCGGATAACGTGGGCTGATTCGTTGTCTGCAATTGATACAGCGCCCCCTGAGCATCACCCATCCAACCACCGGAATATTATGACGTACTTTTATCGGCGATTGGCACTGAGGACAATGCGAAGCAGGAAGTGAAAGTGTTAATTTTTCTCCTTTTAAAATGAGAGGGAGCCGGTAGATAACCACATTGAGAAAACTTCCCACCACCGCACCCAATACTGCAAGAAAAATTGAAGTAATCATGCTGATTCTTATCCACAGATTTTAAAGTGTCGCAATACTAACAGCTGTGCCAAACAAAAAATTATCTACCTGGAAACGGGTCCGACAATCTATAATACGTGAAAAAATTCGTCAAAAAAAAGAGAATATTCTAATGTTTTCTTTAAAAAACATGTGAAAACTTTAGGGTAAATTTCGATGTATATCTTAGCTTTTTCCAATAAATTGAGGTTTGGCCTGATTGAGAACCTGAGCACCTCACTCCTGATAAGATTGCTGCATTTCATGAAAAAAGGTTCAAATTATCTAATTGACAGCTCAAAACACAGCGCTCATCATCTAAAGCCATTTGACATTATGGGTGGCGTTTTTTTCTTTTTTTATGCATCAGGCGATTCGCTACCCGGCCAGAAATCCGCTACTATCCGCTCCCACTCTCCATCCGGGCGGCCTGATGTCTGTGATTTTCGATACGTTTATTGCCCCACCGTGCCATGACAGCATAGAGATCCTCTATCAGGACGAGCATCTGGTACTTATAAATAAACCCGCCGGGCTACTGAGCCTCTCGGGGAAAAATCCGCAAAATCTCGATTCGGTGCATCATCGCCTGGTACAGACCTTCCCCGGCTGCACGCTCGTCCACCGCCTCGATTTCGGCACATCCGGGCTGATGGTGATTGCCCGTAATAAAGCAATTAACGCCGCTCTCTGCCATCAGTTCAGCCAGCGCACGGTGACTAAAGTCTACAGCGCGCTGCTCTGTGGACATCTGGACGATGACGAAGGGGTGATAGATGCTGCGATTGCTAAAGATCCGGCGCTGTTCCCGCTGATGTCTGTCTGCTCCATCCACGGCAAACCCGCCCGCTCCCGCTATCGGGTCGTTGAGCGCTTTTATCACCGGCTGGAAGAGAGGATGCTGCCATTAACGCGGGTCGAGCTAACCCCGGAGACCGGGCGCACCCATCAACTGCGCATTCACTGCCAGCAGCTGGGCCACCCTATTTTGGGCTGCGATCTGTATGGTGGTCGCCTGCTGTCAGGAACCGAAGGGACACCGCGCCTGATGCTGCACGCCGGTGAATTACACTTTGTTCATCCTGTCAGCGAAGAAGAGATTAAGGCCATACATCCCTGCCCGTTCTGAATGCGAAAATCGCTGTTACGTTGCCAGAGCGGAGAAGCCCGACGTCAGGCTAACGCCCGTGCGTGAAGCGTTTGCCCGCTAGCGCTGAACGTGAAAAAGCTAACCGAAATTTACCACATCAGATCATCAGGCACTTTAAAATCGGCGTAGGGATCGTCTTCGTCCTGCTCTTCCTGACTGAGTGCGCTATTTAATACAATGCTGTTCGCATCCCGCTGGGCAATTTTATCGGCCACGCTCGCCGGGATAATAGCGTACTGGCTTTCGCCACCGTTATCGGCGACCAGACGGGCAATGGCCAGGCGACCATTAATAAGCTGGGTTTGCGTCGTCTTATCAACGGCTATTTTTTTAATCAGGTTATTGTCTGTAAAGTTAAAATCAATGCTGCCTTTTGCAATGACCACCCTGTTCATTTCAATAAGCTGTTTCACCTGAGCTTTATACTCTTTCGATAAAGCGGCCTGTTTCTGCTGTTCATTGAGCTGCTTATCACGCTCAAGCTGTGACTTTTTATTTTCTTCCACCGCCTCTCTGGCCTCACGGGCCTGAACGCGTGATTTTTTAGCCGTTTTTTGCACTTTGGCCATTTTTTTGCTGGTCACTAATCCAGCCTTAAGCATCTGCTCTTGTAAGGTGAGTTTTGTCATCTTCGTCTCTAAACCCATAAAAAAATTTAGGGGATTATACCTGTAACTTTCAGAGCTGTACCAGCCTGTCGGACCGGATCGCCAGGAGGGTGAGGCTAGCGAGGTTTATCCTGAGATGAGTTAAGGTTCATCAGTCTTTGCTCGATACATGTCGCGGTGAAGGTCGCGGCATCAGAAAAACCCGTATTCTGCGCGACAATCTGCACACCCTCCAGCAGCAGGGTTATCTCCTTTGCCAGCGATTCAGGCTCTGCGGCGCCCGACTGTTGGCATAGCGTCTCCAGTCGATGAAATTGCCTCTGCTTATGTTCAACAATTATCGTGCGCACGTCCGGAAAATGTTCGCCCGCTTCAGCCAGCGTATTGGTAAACGGGCACCCGCGATGCAGCGTCGCATTTACGTTATCGGTAATAAACTGGACAAAACCCATTATTTGCTGGATGGGCTGGTCGGGAAAACGCGCCTGCAAATCATTGAAAATCGCAGCGTAATCTTCAGTCAGGAGTTTGATCCATTCCATAACCAGTACTTCTTTAGACGCAAAATGGCGGTAGAGCGTCATTTTGGTCGATCCTGCTTTCTCAGCAATGGCATCGACGGTGACGCGCAAAATACCATCCTGACAGAACAGCGTTTCTGCCGCCAGCAGCAGGCGTTCGCGGGGCGGTAAGCGAGGCTCGATGTTTCTGGGCACAGTAATCCTCATTGAACGATACCGTTCAGTATAGTACGATACTACATAGTATCATGTGATACTCACCAGTATACACGATTGTTTTTATCGTATTAATGGCTTTTTAACGGAGCACTATGAAACTTTCTGAATACACCGAGTTTGATGCGGTTGGGCTGGCGGCGCTTATCTCGCGGGGCGAGGTAAAAGCGTGCGAAGTGAAGACTGCCGCGCTTGCCGCTATTGCTGCGGTAAACCCTGAACTCAAGGCGGTGATTGAATGTTGGCCGGAGGCAGAGAGCAGCCGTCAGGGGGCCTTGCGCGGTGTGCCGATTCTTATTAAAGATTTAGGCATCACAGAGAAAGGACGTCGAAATGAATTGGGTAGCCGTCTTGCCGAGGGGATGATCGCTTCAGAAGACTCTAATCTGATGCAACGCATGAAACAGTCTGGCCTTGTGGTGCTGGGTCGCACTACCACGCCCGAGCTGGCAGCAAGTACGACCACTGAGCCCCGCTTTAACGGAGGCACGCGAAATCCATGGAACCTGGCATTTAGCGCTGGCGGCTCCAGTGGCGGTTCCGCTGTAGCCGTTGCATCGGGTATGGTTCCTGCCGCGCATGCGACCGACGGTGGGGGTTCTGTACGCGTACCCGCCTCGGTAAATGGCCTGTTTGGAGTAAAACCCAGCCGTGGACGGATCAGCATGGGTCCGGCTGTCGACGAAGTGTGGTCCGGGCTGGCGGTACATGGCTTTATTACCCGTTCCGTACGGGATAGCGCAGCACTGATGGATGCAATGCACGGCGCGTTCGCAGGCGATCCGTTTCAGATTTCTCCACCACGTGAAAGTTTTGCCTTAAGCGCGAAGACCAATCCAGGGCGGCTCAGAATCGGTGTGATGGAACGCCCGCTGAATAATTCCCCATGTTCTTCAGAGGTGATTCACAGCCTTGAAAAAACCATCAGCCGCCTGGCTTCACTGGGGCATCACATCGAATCTGTCACTCCTGATATCGGCCTGAGCTGGGAGGCGTTTGTCGAGATGAACGCGCGGTTCTGGGCCACGAATACCGCTGTCTGGATCGACGGGCTGGCCAGTGTGACTCAGCGTGCGATAAACAGTGACACACTCGAAGCCTCCAGCCTGGCTCTTTACGCGTTGGGCAGGTCGTTGACTGCCAGTGACCTGTCAGGCGCGATGCACATGCGCAACACGGTGACGCGAAAGATGGGCCTATTTTTCCAACAGTATGATCTGTTGCTGACGCCCACCCTGCCCCATCTCCCTCTTAAGCTGGGGAGCTACAACGCGAATCAGCGCGAGTCAGAGGGTCGGGAATGGATGCATCACGTCTTTAATCAGTCGCCTTTCACCGCACTGGCTAACATCTGTGGCACCCCTGCCATGTCAGTCCCTTCAGATATCAGCGAGGGGCTAAATCTGCCGGTTGGCATGCAGTTTTTCGCCGCTTTTGGTGGGGAGTCATTACTCTATAATCTAGCCGGTCAGCTGGAGCGTGCATTCCCCTGGCAGTTAACTAAACCGTCCGTTTGGGCGGGTCATTAACCCGACCGGCTGAATCACACGTGGGGAAGACAGAGTTTTACTGTTGTGGGAAAGATCCAAACAGAAAAGCCCGCTTAAGCGCACTTAAGCGGGCCTGTTGCACAACAGTTTTAGCCGTTAGCGGGCCGACAGACTTCAGATGTCGAAGCGATCCAGGTTCATCACCCGGGTCCATGCCGCCACAAAGTCCTTAACAAACTTCTCTTTGGCATCTGCGCTGGCGTAAACCTCGGCGCTGGCGCGTAATACGGCGTTGGAGCCAAACACCAGATCGGCGCGCGTGGCGGTAAATTTCACCTCACCGCTGACGCGATCGCGCCCTGCAAAGCGTTCACCGGAGGCGTCGGTAGCTTTCCATTCCGTGCGCATATCCAGCAGGTTCACGAAAAAGTCGGCGTTAAGTTCGCCCACCTTATCAGTGAAGACGCCGTGCTGGCTGCCGTCAAAGTTTGTTCCCAGCGAGCGTAATCCACCGACCAGCACCGTTAATTCGGGCACGGTAAGCGTAAGCTGCTGGGCCTTATCAATCAGCAGATCCTCTGTCGAGGTCTTGCCAAAAGTACGGCGGTAGTTACGGAAGCCATCCGCTACCGGATTAAGCAGTTCAAACGATTCGATATCCGTCTGTTCCTGACGGGCATCCACGCGACCCGGGGTAAAAGGCACCTCAACGTCTACGCTGACCGCCTTCGCGGCTTTTTCTACGCCCACGACGCCTGCCAGAACAATGATATCCGCCAGGGATGCTTTCGGATAAGACTGCTGAATAGCTTCCAGAACCGGCAGTACGCGGGCGGCAGTGGCGTTAACCTCCCACTCTCTCTGCGGCGGCAGCGCCAGACGAGCGCCGTTTGCGCCGCCGCGTTTGTCACCGCCACGGAAGGTTGAAGCCGAGGCCCAGGCAACCGAGGTCAGCTCACCGATGGAGAGGCCGGAAGCCGCAATTTTTTCCTTCAGCTGTGCAATGTCGGCAACCGTTGGGTGATACACCGGCGCGGGCAGCGGATCCTGCCAGATCAGGTCTTCTTTAGGCACTTCTGGTCCGATATAGCGCGCTTTCGGCCCCATATCCCTGTGGGTCAGTTTATACCAGGCCCTGGCAAAGGCTTCGTTAAAGGCCTGCGGATCGCTATGGAAACGGCGCGAAATTTTCTCAAATTCCGCATCGAAACGCAGGGTCAGATCGGTCACCAGCATGGTCGGCTTACGTTTTTTCGACGTATCGAAAGGATCGGGAATAATATCCCCGGCATCAACCGCTTCAAACTGAATAGCACCGGCCGGGCTGCGCGTCTGTACCCACTCATATTTAAACAGGTTTTCGAAGAAGTAATTACTCCACTGGGTTGGCGTCTGTGACCAGATCACTTCTAGGCCGGAGGTAATGGCATCCGCACCAACGCCGCTGCCATAGCTGTTTGCCCAGCCAAGGCCCTGCGCTTCAATAGGTGCGGTCTCAGGATCGACATCAACATGGCTGGCTGCCGCTGCCCCATGAGTTTTACCCAGCGTGTGACCGCCAGCGATTAACGCAACGATCTCTTCATCGTTCATCCCCATATTGCCGAAGGTGGCACGGATAGCCGGTGCCGCCGACGCAGGATCGCCACTGTGCTCCGGGCCTTCCGGGTTAACGTAAATCAGCCCCATTTCCGTTGCACCCAGCGGCGCGCTCGCCAGCGATTCAGGATGGCGGTGTTCAAGCCAGGTGGTTTCATCACCCCAGTTCACATCCATATCCGGCTCCCAGACGTCTTCGCGTCCGGCACCAAAACCGAAGGTACGGAAACCAGAGTTTTCCAGCGCAACGTTGCCCGCCAGGATATAGAGATCGGCCCAGGAAATTTTCTGGCCATATTTTTGTTTAACCGGCCACAGTAAGCGGCGTGCCTTATCCAGACTCACGTTGTCTGGCCAGGCATTCAGGGGAGCGAAACGCTGCTGTCCGCGACCTGAACCGCCTCGCCCGTCAATCGCACGGTAGGTGCCTGCGCTGTGCCATGCCATACGGATAAAAAGGCCAATGTAGCTGCCCCAGTCGGCAGGCCACCAGGATTGTGATTCAGTCAGCAGCGCTTTGAGATCGGCTTTAAGTGCAGCGTAGTCTAATTTGGCAAATTCTTTACGATAATCAAAGGATTCATCCAGTGGGTTAGAGCGGGCTGAGTGCTGATTCAGCAGATCGACTCTGAGCTGATTGGGCCACCAGTCACGATTGCTGGTACCGCCACCCGCCGTTTTATTTGAGTTTCCTGCATGGAAAGGACATTTGCTAATATCGGCTTCTCTGTCTGCTTCAACAATCGGTTTTGCGTCTTTTGCTGCTTCATCAATAGAACTGCTCATTCTCACACCCCTTTTATGTATTCTTGTCGCTACTCTATACGCGGAAATAACGCAGTCACATCTGAAATACCCTATGTATTTGATAGAGCTTCCCTTCGGAATTTTTGGGCGCCTTCTGCGAATTTTAACCAACCGTAATCAGTACCATTCTAATAATAGCCGCTTAGCGACCAGGGTTTTGTTTCTGAGGCCAAAATTTACTGGAATGTCACGGTGCCCGCCTGCCCCGGCTTCTGCTTTCCCTGCCCGCTTCTAACCTGGCGTGACCCTCATAAAAAAACGCTTCGCTCCAACTTATAGCCTGTGCTATACATTATAGCAAATGCTAATTATGCTGTTTTTATAAGCCTTATGGGGGATTTTTATGCCGTTTGCACCGTGGTTAAAATCAGGGATTTGCGCCCTGCTGGCGACCTTTCTGTCGCTCACGCCTGCCGCTGCGCAGGAGAAGTTTAAAGTCATCACCACCTTCACCATCATTGCGGATATGGCGAAAAACGTTGCCGGTGACGCCGCCGATGTGGCCTCCATTACCAAACCGGGTGCAGAGATCCACGAATACCAGCCCACTCCCGGCGATATTAAACGCGCCCTGGGCGCACAGCTGATCCTCGCTAACGGTCTGAATCTGGAATTATGGTTTAAGCGCTTTTATCGCCATCTCGCTGGCGTGCCGGAGGTGGTGGTGTCCGATGGCATTCAGCCCATGGGTATCAGCGAAGGCCCCTACAGCGGTAAACCTAACCCCCATGCGTGGATGTCGCCGGAAAATGGGCTGATCTACGTCGATAATATCCGTGATGCGCTGGTGAAATACGATCCTGATAACGCGGAGATTTATCGCCAGAACGCCGCCGCCTATAAGCAAAAAATTCGCGCCACCGTCGCCCCGGTTCAGCAGGCGCTGGCGAAGATCCCGGCAGATAAGCGCTGGCTGGTGACCAGCGAAGGCGCCTTCTCCTATCTGACCCGCGACTTTGGGCTGAAAGAGCTATACCTGTGGCCGATAAATGCCGATCGGCAGGGAACGCCGCAGCAGGTGCGGAAGGTGATTGACGTCGTTAAGCAGCAGCATATCCCGGCGGTGTTCAGTGAAAGTACCGTTTCCGATAAGGCCGCCCGTCAGGTGGCGCGTGAAACGGGCAGCCACTACGGCGGCGTGCTCTATGTTGACTCACTCAGCACCGCCGACGGCCCGGTGCCGACCTATCTCGATTTGCTGCGCGTGACCAGCGACACCATCGTTAAAGGCATCACTGAGGGTTTAGCGAAATGAATGCGTGCTCTGCACTTCATTGCGGCATACGGGTTGACGATCTGACGGTGACCTACCGCAACGGTCATACCGCCCTTCGCGCTGCAACCCTGGCGGTTCCGCCTGCCAGTATTACGGCGCTGCTGGGCATTAACGGCTCGGGTAAATCCACGCTGTTCAAGGCCATTATGGGCTTTGTACCGCTCTCCGGCGGATCAATTACGCTGCTGGGAATGCCGGGCAAACGCGCCCTGAAAAGCAATCTTGTCTCCTACGTGCCGCAGTCCGAAGAGGTGGACTGGTCGTTTCCGGTACTGGTTGAGGACGTGGTAATGATGGGCCGCTACGGTCATATGGGCATGCTGCGTATTGCCCGCGCGGAAGATAAACGCCTGGTGGATGCGGCGCTGGAAAGAGTGGGCATGTCTGACTTTCGTCACCGGCAGATCGGTGAACTCTCCGGCGGCCAGAAAAAGCGGGTTTTCCTGGCGCGCGCCATTGCCCAGCGCGGTCAGGTGATCCTGCTGGATGAGCCTTTTACCGGCGTTGACGTTAATACCGAACGGCAGATTATCAGCCTGCTGCATGAGCTGCGGGCAGAGGGCCGCACCATGCTGGTCTCGACCCATAACCTCGCCACGGTTAGCGACTACTGCGACCATACGGCAATCGTGAAAGGCACGGTGCTGGCCTGCGGGCCGACCTCCACGACCTTTACCCGGGAAAACCTGGAAAACGCCTTTAGCGGCGCGCTGCGCGGGGTGGTGTTCAGCGATCCGCCGCCTCAGCCCCAGGATCTGGCGGCCGTTGGGGAGGTGCGCTGATGGCGTGGCTGGCCGAACCCTTCCACTATCACTACATGCTGAACGCCATGTGGGTGTCGGCGCTGGTCGGCGGAGTATGTGCTTTTCTCTCCTGTTACCTGATGCTGAAGGGCTGGTCGCTGATTGGCGATGCCCTTTCGCACTCAATCGTGCCGGGCGTGGCGGGCGCCTATATGCTTGGCCTGCCCTTCGCGCTGGGGGCGTTTCTCTCCGGCGGGCTGGCGGCGGGAAGCATGCTGTTTCTTAACCAGCGGTCGCGGCTGAAAGAAGATGCCATTATCGGCCTGATTTTCTCGTCATTCTTCGGCCTCGGCTTATTTATGGTCTCGCTGAATCCCACCTCGGTGAATATTCAGACCATCGTGCTGGGCAATATTCTGGCCGTTGCACCGGAGGATATCCTCCAGCTGGGGATTATCGGCTTCACCTCCCTGCTGATTTTGCTGATCAAATGGAAGGATCTGATGGTGACCTTCTTTGATGAAAACCATGCGCGATCCATTGGCCTGAATCCCATCCGTTTAAAACTGCTGTTCTTCACCCTGCTGGCGGCCTGTACCATTGCCGCGCTGCAAACCGTCGGTGCGTTTATGGTGATCTGTCTGGTGGTCACGCCCGGCGCGACGGCCTGGCTGCTGACCGACCGGTTTCAGTGGCTGCTACTTATTGCCGTGGTTATCGGCAGTCTCACCAGCTTTTTCGGTGCCTGGCTCAGCTACTATCTCGACGGCGCAACCGGCGGCATCATCGTGGTCGCGCAGACGCTGGTCTTTCTTACCGCGTTCGTCTTTGCACCGAAACATGGCCTGCTGGCAAGGCGCAGGCGTTTTAGCGGCGGGCAGGAGGCAGTATGACCCTGACAGAAGTGTTACTCAGTCCACTACAGTTTGATTTTATGCGCACGGCGCTGGCCATCTCGGTCATTGTCGCCATTCCCTGCGCCCTGCTCTCCAGCTTTATGGTGATCAAGGGCTGGTCGCTGATGGGCGATGCCATGAGTCACGCGGTGTTTCCCGGTGTGGTCATTGCCTGGGTTATCGGCATTCCCCTCGCCATTGGCGCGTTTTGTGCCGGGCTGTTTTGCGCGCTGGCTACCGGCTACCTTCAGGAGAACAGCCGGATTAAGCAGGATACGGTGATGGGTATCGTTTTCTCCGGGATGTTTGCCGCAGGCCTGATCGTCTATATTTCCGTGAAGTCTGAGGTGCACCTCGATCATATTTTGTTTGGCGATATGCTTGGCATCGCTTCACAGGATCTCTGGCAAAGCGGCCTCATCGCCTGCGCCATTGCGCTGATTGTCGGAACGAAATGGCGCGATCTGCTGCTGCATGCCTTTGACCCACAGCAGGCTAAAGCCTGCGGGCTGAACACCTCGCTGCTGCACTACGGGCTGCTGAGTATGATTGCGCTGACCATTGTTGCCACGCTGAAAGCGGTGGGGATTGTTCTGTCGATCGCCTTGCTGATTGCGCCCGGCGCTATCGCTATTTTGCTGATGCGCCGCTTTTCGTCGGTGATGATCTGCGCCGTGCTGCTGTCGGTCACGGTGTGCTTTAGCGGCACTTACCTCTCCTTTTTCCTCGACAGCGCGCCAGGCCCAACCATCGTGCTCCTGTTCGCCATGCTGTTTATTGCGGCGTTTATCTTCTCGGTTCGTCGCGAACGGCACAGGACCCTGTGCTGAGTTATCAGACAGCGCTGCCCGTTGCGGCAGCGCATTTGAACGTCATCCCGTGGAACGGGGCACGGTGAACGTTGTGCTCACGGATTGGCGTCGGAGCGGCGGGAACTCAGTACCACAGACGCAGAATCGGCCAGCCCACCAGCAGCAGTGCGGCGATGTAAACCACGCCGAGAATGCCGCCCAGACG
Source organism: Erwinia sp. HDF1-3R (assembly GCF_039621855.1). Lineage (NCBI taxonomy): Bacteria > Pseudomonadati > Pseudomonadota > Gammaproteobacteria > Enterobacterales > Erwiniaceae > Erwinia > Erwinia sp. HDF1-3R. Next base: position 3,087,736 of record NZ_CP155071.1, read on the forward strand.
CCAGTAGTCTTTCGACTTCACATAGCCACAGCCGTAGATGATGACGCCAGGACCGGTCGCGTAGGGCGTAAGCACGCCCATCAGGCCGATGGAGAGGACCAGCAGCATCGAGAGCTGCTCCATAGGAACGTCAAGACCTTTACCTACCGCCAGAATCACCGGCAACAGCGTCGCCGTATGGGCGGAGAGGCTGGCAAAGAGGTAATGAGCAAAATAGAACACCAGCACTAAGGTGATGATGGTCATATCCGGCGAGAACCCGTCCAGATGGGTGCTCATGGTGGTGGCGAACCAGTCGATAAAACCGGATCGGGTCAGCCCACTGGCCATCACCACCAGCGTGGCGAGGTTGACCAGCGTATTCCAGGCGCTGGCGTAGCGGGTTATCTCCTTCCAGGCAACGACCTGGAAGACCAGCATCAGTGAGACTGCCAGCAAACAGACCGCCGTGGCATTCACCACTTTACCGCCAAAGACCCACAGGCACAGGCTGAGTAGCACCAGCGCGATCAGGCTGTACTCTTTACGCGTCACCCTGCCCATCTCACGCAGTGCGCCACCGGCCCAGACCGCCACTTCATTGCTGTGCGTAACGCCGGGCTTATAGAGATACCAGGAGATAAGCGGTGCCACAATCAGCAGCAGCAGTCCTACCGGCAGAAAGGCCAGGAACCACTGCATCCAGCTGATTTGCAGCCCGGCGATTTTATTGACAAACTCAATGCCCAGCACGTTTGGCGCCGCCCCGGTGATAAACATCGACGAGCTGAGGCTGGTTCCGACGACCATCATCCACATCAGGTAGCCGCCGATGCGGCGGGATGAGGGATCGTTCGGGAAGGAGTCAAACAGCGGCGGAAGATTTCTCACCACCGGAAAGACGGTGCCGCCGGTACGGGCGGTGTTGGAAGGGGTAAAGGGGGCCAGCAGAATATCGACGATAACCACGGCGTAGCCCAGCGTCAGCGTCCGTTTGCCCATAAATTTCACCATAAACAGGGCAATACGCCTGCCGAGTCCGGTAGATTCATAGCCCAGCGCAAAGATAAACGCACCGAATACCAGCCAGACCGTCGTGCTTGAAAACCCCGCCAGCCCCCATTTCAGCGCCTCTTTACCGGCGTTAAAGCCCGGAGCGGCCAGCTCCGCCGGGTCAAACAACACCCAGTCAGCGGCCAGCACGCTGGCCGTCACCGCAATAAAACTGACTGCCGTGGCCGGAACAGGCTCCAGGATCATCCCGACGATCATGGCAACGAAGATGGCGAAAAAATACCAGGCCTGGGGAGGCATTCCCGAGGGGACAGGTAGCAGTAAAATTGCGGCCAGCACCACCAGCGGTGCCAGGGATTTCATTATTTTCGATGTTAACTCAGACATTTAGCCTCTCCTTAGGCGACCCTCCGGGGTCATCAACACTGCGGCAAACGGGCCAGCAGCCAGCTTACTATCAGTAAATCTGCGCTCCCGCCGGGGCTGAGATGACGGGCGATGCAGGCATCGTCGAATTTTTCTAATGCCCTGGTGGCTGCCTGCGCATAGCAATGCTTTCCTGTTCCTGCCTGCGCATGGCCGCTCTCTCTTTGTGCCAGCAGCGCCGACGACGCCTGCTGTAGCCAGCGCAGCCCGGTCATGCCTCCGCGAGACACCACGTTGGTATCCGCGTTATGCGCCATCAGCCACAGCAGGCAGTCCGTGAGCGCGGCCTGTTCGTCCCAGCCGTTCTCTCTGCGCTGGCGCAGCAGGGGGAGCGCGCCATTCATCACCAGCGGAAATCCGGCTTCGGCCTCCCCCCGCGCACCGCGTAGCCCGCAGGCCGCAAACAGGCGCTGGCCTGCCGTTTTTCCGGGGTTGTTATGTTCCAGCTCCCGGGACACCAGCCCCTGACAGATGGCTGCTACTCCGGCACACAGCGCCGGTGCAGTCACCGGCCGCCGCTGCTGATAAAGCCGTCCAAATACCGAGCATAGCAGCGCCAGTGAAAAAATCGTCCCCTTGTGGGTATTCACCCCGCCCGTAGCCTGGAACATATGCGTTTCACACGCCATTCCCACCGGACGCAGGCGCGCCAGTAGCTGCTCTTCCGGCAGCATGGCATCTTCCCTGCCCTGGTTAATGAAAACGGGAAACCATGCGCCAATCGCGGCGGCGCTGCGCCGGAATGTGCCGATATCCATATCGCGATGCGCACCGCTGTTGCAGCAGTCAACCAGGCCGGGCTTAGGCGTCAGCGTCACCTCCGCCAGTAATGCCCGCACGGCATCGGCAGCAAACTGAGCGGGATCCGGGGGGCTGACCCTCGCATCCGTAGCCAGCAGCTCAGGCTGCGGCAACGCATCAACGATGCCCGGACGATCATAGAGTACAGGCTGCATCTGCCCGCCTGATTATCTCTGCCAGAAGTTCAGCCTGGCTGTGCGTCCGCTGCCTGGCACAGACGCTGGCGGGCAGCGAGCACAACAGGCACTGACGTTCAGCCAGCTGGCTGGCCCGTCGGGACAGAATGCATCCGTCCGTGGTCAGGACATCAATGTCCCAGAGTCGTCCGACAGGAGAGTCTGACTCCCGCGCCACCGCCCATTGTTTTACCTCTTTCGCATCAGCCTGTATCGACCAAAACCCCTCGCAGCCCGTGGCCAGCGCAAACGCGTCTGCCCGAAGAAAATGCCCTGCCAGCGGCTGACCCGCCTGCTGGATCTGCGTCCAGCCGGCGTTGAATATCCGACGGGTCAGCGCGCTGTCTTTAATCGGGCCAGGCATCACGACGGTCAGCACCAGCAGCGTGACCGGATGCTGCTTTAGCCACTGCTGCTGACGCGCCTGGCGGTTATCGCGGCTGGCGAGCAGTTCCGTCAGGCTGATGGCGCGCCCGGTAGCCTGTGCCGGGATCGTTGCCTGCCCGACGTTATTCAGCAATTTGATGCACCACATCAATCACCGAGCCATCGCGGTAGCGCACGACCGCTACCACATTGTCGGTAAACGCGACAGGCCGCGGATCGCCCGTCAGCAGCCTAGCCCGCTCATAAAGCCACTGGATAGTGACCAGCTCAATGCCCCGATCGCGTAGGCGCTGCGCCAGCGCCGGACGGGAAGGATTAACCGCCGTGCCATGGTCGGTGACCAGGATATCAATGCCCGAACCCGGCGTAATGCAGGTCGTTACCGCCTCCACCACGGTAGGCATACGCCCGCGCACCAGCGGAGCAACAACGATCGCCAGCTCCGCGGCGGCGGCGGTATCGCAGTGGCCGCCGGAAGCGCCACGGATCACACCGTCGGAGCCGGTGAGGACGTTAACGTTAAAGCCCGTATCAATCTCCAGCGCGCTGAGCACCACCACGTCAAGCCGATCGACCACCGCCCCTTTGGAGTAAAAGTCAGCGTACTGGCTGGCGCTGATTTCAATGTGGCCCGGGTTGCGGGCCAGCGACATCGCGGCCTTACGGTCAAAGCTCTGCACGTCCAGCAGGCTGCCGATCAGTCCCTGCTCATGCAGTTCCACCATGGCTGAACTGATGCCTCCCAGCGCAAAGGCCGCGTGGATCCCTCGCGCACGCATTTTATCGGCCAGAAAACGGGTGACCGCCAGCGAAGCACCGCCGCTGCCGGTTTGCAGAGAGAAACCCTCGATAAGTGAGCCGGATGCCGCAATCACCTCTGCCGCACGTCGTGCAATCAGTAGCTCACGCGGATTGGAGGTGATGCGCGTGGTATCGGCCCCAATTTTGTCGGCATCCCCCACCCGCGCCAGACGGACAATCAGGTCAACCCGATCCTGGGTCAGGCTGGCAGGAGAATGCGGATAAGGCAGTATCGCTTCGGTAAGCAATACCACCCTGTCCGCGAACTGCGCATCAACCTGGGCATAACCGAGCGAGCCGCAGCAGGCCTCACCGCTGTAGCCATTCGCATTGCCGTATTCATCACAGCCCGGCACCGCCAGGAAAGCGACATCAATATGCAGCTCGCCAGACGCGATCAGATTGACCCGCCCGCCGTGCGAATGGATCTGTACCGGCTCGCGCAGCAGACCCCGCGATATCGCCTCCGCCAGCGGTCCACGCAGGCCTGACGTGTAGATGCGGCTCACCACACCGCTGCGAATATGCGCGATCAGTGGCGCATGACAGTCGCTGAGCGAGCTGGAGGCCAGGGTCAGATTGCGCAGCCCCATCTCCGCCAGCGTGTCCATCACCTGGTTAAGCGCAAGATCGCCATTGCGGTAGGCGTGATGAAAAGAGAGGGTCATGCCATCCTGCAATCCACTGCGGCGGACAGATTCCTGGAGAGAGGCGCAGCGCTTCATATCGGCAGGTTTTATTGCCCGCTGCTCTGCTTTTACCGCATCCTGGAAAAGCATAACTTCTGGCCGTGAGGGCAAAGTCATCAAACGTTGTTGTCGGTTCATCGGGTCTCCTTACTGTCGCTCTCTTCCTGATGCAGCCCGGAAAGCGCTGCCCTCTCCAGCACCAGCCGGGCGCGTTCAATCACCGGGCTGTCGATCATTTTGCCATTGAGCGAAACCACGCCCCGCCCTTCCCGCTCAGCGGCGGCAGCGGCGTCTATGACCTGCTGTGCATGGTCAGCTTCGCGGGCGGTGGGCGCGTAGAGGTTGTGGAGCAGCGCGATCTGCCGGGGATTAATCAGGGATTTCCCATCGAAACCCAGCTGCTTAATCAGAGCGGCTTCGCGCAGGAAGCCCGCATCATTGCTGGCGTCAGAGTAGACCGTATCAAAGGCCTGGATACCGGCTGCGCGGGCAGCCTGGAGGATGGTGCAGCGAGCGAAAAGCAGCTCAGTGCCTTCAGGCGAACGTTCGGTTCGCAGATCCCTGACGTAATCCTCCGCGCCAAGCGCGAGGCCCATTAATCGCGGTGATGCCTGTGCTATCTCCACCGCATTGGTTATCCCCTCTGCGGATTCAATCGCCGCCAGCAGGCCCGTGCTGCCCTGCTGACGCCCGCAGGCGGTTTCAATGGCGCCGATGGCCTGCGCCATATCCAGCACATCCTGTGCACGATCGGTTTTTGGCAGGCGCACGATATCAGCCCCTCCCCGTACCACGGCCTGTAAGTCTGCCAGGCCATAAGGACTATCCAGGCCATTTACCCGAACGAGGGTTTCCACCTGCTGGTAGAGGGGATGCTGCAACGCATGGTAAACCAGCCGCCGTGCGGCATCCTTTTCACGAAGAATAACGGAGTCTTCCAGGTCGAACATCAGCGCATCTGCCTGATAGATAAAGGCGTTGCTGATCATGGCGGCGTTGGCACCGGGAACAAACAGCATACTTCGCCGGACGCGTGGCTTAAGCGTCATCATGACTCACCTCCCATGGGAGGGTTTCAAGCCCGCTGGCGCGCATCAGCGCCGTTTCCATTCGCGCACGGATCACACAGTCCAGCGCACCTTTATCATCAACTATCACCTGCACCGGCTCAACCCGATAGCGCGTCAGCAGCTGAAGCAGCGTCTGTCGAATGGCTTCGCCAAACTGCTTTTCCACGCTGCTGGCAATCAGTAAATCGTGCTGTGCACCCTCCGCAGGCGCAATGCGGACCATCACATCGCTGGACTCAAGCGTTCCGGCCATGGCTTCCCTGATTATTTTCATTCCGTCCTCTGATTATCTGGCTTTCTGTTTTGAGTCGCGGCAGTTTTCTGACTTTTTGCCAGCAGGCGTTCTAAATAGTGTTGTGTTGCTTCCGGCACCAGCGGTGAAATAGCCTGCATATTACCGGCGGGCAGCAGTTTCCTTACCCATGAGGCCGAGATAGGCGTCCCTTTATATTTCAGCCGTTCAATTTCAACCAGTTCTATGGGCGGTGCCGTTAATAAAGGCGTCTTTAGCCAGTAATGCATATCGCGGTTATACTTTTCCGTCACGGCACAAAAAGGTTCACTCCCCACAAAGCGATGAGTAATGCCCAGGGCGGGAGCCAGAGACTGTCGGAATATTTTTAGGTCGATCTCGGTATAGCAATTATCGACGATGCCTTTTTCTTTAATGAAATAGCAGGGGAAAGTGGCCCGTGAAATTATATATTGTGAGCCTTCATGGATTGTCAGATTGGTTATACCATGCGTTCCGGCCACAACCAGATCAAACCTGTCCTGATAGCGAAAGCGGGAGGTATCTTCTCTGACCAGGAACAGATGTAACCAGTTACAGGCCGCCGCCGCCTGCTGCACCAGATACTGATGCCCGCGGGTGAAGGGGTTGGCGTTCATCACAATAGCGCCAATTTTCTTACCGGGTTTTCGCAGATGCGCAAGCCGCGCAGCATACTGGGCCAGCCGACAGGGACTGTTTTCCATCAGTACCATCACCCCCGGTACGCGGGCGACAGGGTAGAATCCGCACTGCCGAAACAAAGACTCATTTTGCGTGCTCGTACAGAGAAACAGCTGAGTCTGGTTCATCTCCCAGGCCAGGTTAACCAGCTCAGTGGCGAGGCTCAACCCCAGCCCTTCACCACGTAATTCTGGCGAGACGGCGACACACTTAATGATATTGTCAGCGATGCCGCCGCAGGCCACCAGCCTGCCCGCCTGCGTGGCGGTCACAAACACCCTGATGGTCCTGTCGATGCTCAGATCAATTTCACGCAGAAAGGTTTTTATTGCCGAAACGGTGCGTTCGTCAGTCCGGTATACCCGATTAAATACCACATGACTATCCATAATAATGTTACTACACCCCGTAATAAATAATAAATTCCCATCATCGGGAATAATTAAGCAGGTAATACAGGAAAAATGCCCTTGTAAAATTAAACATCAGGGATAGTAAACAATTATAAATTTTCTTTGGTGATCAAATTCACACTTCGCATTTAATCTCGCACACCCGAAGGGAATATCACAGACACCCCTGGATTTTATTATAATTAAACAACCAAAAGGAACGCCGCATTAACCACACTTGCACATTGAATATAAAATTTAAACATGCATAGTTATTTTACCCTTTCGGGGTAAGCGCCATGAGAAGGTATTGAGCGCAAATCTTATCTTTAAGGTTTGTGCTGTTTCGTTTCCCCCCTCCTCTCCAATGAAGCACCAGGGTCGATTGTCTCCTCTGGAAAGCGTGCATAGCAGTATACTAAACCAGCAATTGACAGGCACAGGCGCGAGGGTTCCATCGGCCGCGGTAAGACTGGAATACTCAGTCGTTCTGTTAGATTCAGGGCAATGCAGGTACATAACCCTGAAAGAAATAACGCATCCCGTTACTGACACTTCCCCGAGACCCGCTGGCATTCATACAATTTAGCAATTTTCTTAGTTTTTTATAACTTATTAAGCCTGAGAAAACGGTATAATTTATTAATCACTGCCGAGGTTTCACCATTGCGACGTTATTCGCTTACAGGTCGCAGATAAACCCTGAAGAAACAAAACTGAGATAACCCAACCAATGATATACAGCACAGCGACTTTCAAGCATAAAGCGGCATTAAAAGCAAACCTTAATATTTAATGAAACTTATCATTTTCTGATCTTACATCACGGAGAAGTCCCGATGAGAAAGTTTTCCATAGGAGGGGAAGTTGAATTTGAACCCGGCAGAAGAGTTATGCGCGGCGGTGGCAAAGAATTAAAAATCCAGTCATCCTCCGTATATTGTCTGGAGTTGCTCATTGAAAATCAGGGGAAGGTGATTGAGCATGAGGCTTTTTATGACTTTGCCTGGAGAAGGTTTGGCATGGAAGTCAGTCCCAATGCGCTGTATCAAAGCATTTCAATGCTCAGGAAAGCACTGTTAGCCTGCGGTAATAGTGAGGACTTTATTCGCACCGTTCCCCGGCGCGGATTTATGCTGTCGGGAAAGGTAGAAATCACCTGCACCGAGTTACAGAATGAGCCTTCTTCAACTGAGGGTGAAAATGATCCCGCTCCCAGGCAGGCAGAGCCTGAGGGCAATGAAAACGTCACCATTCTTCCCGAGGAGCTTCCTCTTCCCACTGAGGAAAATCACGTTTCAGAAGCCTCCACCGGGACATATTCACAGCCTGAGCGTATCAGACTGAAAATAAATAATGCTCTCTTCTGCATCGCTTATGGCGTGGCCTTTGCCGCCATCGTGTTGACGCCCTGTCTTAATTTTATCACTTACAGCGTGGATTACGTGAAGAGATTCGATTTTAATGGCTGCGCGTTTTACAGCAATAATATGGCGGATGATGACATCACTATGCAAGCAGTGATAAAAAAGAAAATACGATGTGATGAACGAAAATATGTCTACATCACGCTATTTCCGGGTGGGAGCAGAATGTCAGTGATACAGTGTGAAAAAGAGATAGGTCCCTTCCTCAGACCTAACTGCATTTCTTATTACTATATAGGTAACCCCCTGTGAGGAAGACTCTGACCTTTGTTATTATTATGATTGCAATAGGTGAATTATTTTTTTACAGGTTCTGTGAAGACAGGGAGATCAGCTGCGTAGGCAACATTAATTACTTTAAGGGTGATGATAAGCTTTCTCTTATCATCGGGCAGAAAATGAATGATGGGAAAGGACTGCTCACCCTTTCCGGTGCCCTTTATGAGGGAAAAGAGTCCCGCATCAATGTCAGTAAGGTCATTCAATTTGACTATCATGAGGAAAATAACATCCTTATCGCGCAGTCAACGCTTATTCAGAACTCCCCAATGAATGAGATAAAAGGCGAGGAAGAAAAAAAGTGGTTCCCGGAGTTCTTTGTCAAAAAGGGTGGAAAGCTTCCCTTAACCATAAAGAGAACGGGAATAGACACCTGGATTTTTTACTCAAATCCTGTGCCACTCTTTATCTGCGAAAAGTAGCGATTCATATAAAATCTGAACTTCAGGATGAAGGTGTGTTATCTCTTCCTGTCGTTCAGGTCGCTACCTCAGTATTGCGCTTTATTATAACATCCATCAAACAGCCGAAAGATTGATTCGATCTCCAATCCGCTACAAATCTACCCCGCCGCATCGTTCACGTCAGAGAAATACGCTAACTTATTGTTATAAGTGGATTTTATCCCATGGAAAAGGCTTTAGCTTTACTCATCACCTCTCATATGAGATAGATTCAAATTACTTCAGACGATAAAAAAAAGCGAGGTGTTAACATTCCCTCCGCTGATGAGAGAGCTGAACCTCCTCACTTTCAGCAGCCTACTAAATCAAGGGGAATTTAATGAAAACCAGTTCAGTATCATTATATTTAGCGCTTTCCACCTGTGTTACAGGGGTAATTTCAGGCAATGTGCAGGCGGCATCACAAAATACTATTCGCTTCCAGGGTGAAGTCAATGCCCAGACCTGTAATGTTGATGTTAATGGTGCATCAGGCAGCCCGGTGGTTTTACTGCCGACCGTGTCAACAGGTCAGCTAAGCACTGCAAAAGCCACCGCGGGTAAAACCAGCTTCACTATTAATGTCTCAGGCTGCCCCGCCCCTGCCTCCGGCAGCCAGGATATTAATGTTCTCTTCCAGGGAAACAATATTTCCACTAATGGTAATCTTGGAAATACCGGCACGGCTGAAAATGTTGATCTGCGCCTGTTAGATTCCAGCGATAAAGTGATTAATCTCTCATCGGGCCAGGCAAAGGTGTCGGGAATGAAGCTTGCCGAAGGAGCGACCAGCACTTCACAGGATTATTCCGTGGAATATTATACTGATGCAGGGAGTGTTTCAGCAGGGTCAGTATTGAGCAGCGTGCAGTACGCAATTAGCTATCCATAAACCTTATTGCCCCTCCCTTATGCGAGGGGCCGGAGTCCATTGTGCTCAGGCATTTTATTCTCTCTTTAATCGCTGTATTTCTAATAAGCACCGCGCAGGCAAGCGTTGTCCTGAACGGCACCCGCATAATAATTGATAATGCCCGACAGGAGAAAAATATACAGTTTACTAATTCAGGTCACCACCCTGCCCTGGTTCAGATTATGCCAGGGAATGAGGAAAACGCTGATCGTCCGCCCTTTGTTGCTCTGCCTCAGGTATTCAGAATTTTACCTGATGCCGGTCAGACCGTGAAAATAAAAATCACCAGGGAAAACCTGCCACAGGACAGAGAGTCCATGTTTTACCTTGAGTACATTGATATTCCCTCGGTAAAAAAAAATGATGAAGATAAAAACAAGCTTTACCTTATTGTTAAAAGCAGGGTCAAAGTATTTGTTCGTCCGGATGGTATCTCACCCAAAGTCGATAAAATACGTGAGAAGCTCTCCTTTAGCCTCAACGGCGGCGATATCATCATTAAAAACCGCTCTCCTTTTTATGCCAATCTCCGCTCTTTTTCTCTACAGCGCGGTACGGAAAAAGTGAATTTTAGTGACGCGGTGACGATTGCCCCCTTCAGTCAAGCTAACGTCAGCCGAAAAGGAAAAGACAGTACGCTTTCAGGTTGGAGCATGCGTGCACTTTTGATTAATGATTTTGGTTCAGACGATATAATAGAAATCGCAAAAAATAAATCGCAATGAAAAACCAATCTTTACTTATAACGCTACTGCTGATGCTGTGTGGGGTACCTGCGGGCTACGCAAAAACGTCAGCAGATAATGACTATATTTTCGATCCCTCGCTGATTCGTGCTGCTTTGCCAGGCCAGTTGAATATTCAAGATGGCACCGGGGATCCCTATTTCCAGTCAGGTGAATATGATGTTGACCTTTACCTCAATGGTAAATTTCAGAGTAACACGCCGTTAAAGCTGCAACGGGAAAACGGAGAGTTTACCCTGTGCCTTCCTCCCCGTTTTTACCGGGCGTTTGCCGTCAGGGAGCGTTATCTTTCTGACCTGCCTGCAGAAGGATGTACCCATCCCGAACGCTTTCTCCCGGCGGCGTCGGTGCGGGTCGATACGGGTAAACTGCGCGTGGATATCACTATTCCGCAGGCGATGCTTGTTACTCAGCCCGCAGGCTACATTGCGCCTGACAATCTTTCCGAAGGATCCACGATGGCCTTCGTTAATTACAATGTGAATCAGTTCTATTCTGATTATAAAAATGGTCAGCGTTTCGAGTCCACCTGGCTGGGTATTAACGGCGGGATGAATATCGGCATGTGGCGTTTCCGTCAGCAGGGTAATTTTACCCATAATGAATATGGTAATCGCTGGCAAACCACCCGAAGCTGGGTGCAACGTGCGCTGCCGTCCGTAAAAAGTGAAGTGTCTGTCGGGGAGCTCTTTAGCGCCGGAGATCTGTTTAATGCGGTCAGCTTTCGTGGGCTCAATCTGAACTCGGACGACAGGATGCTGGCGGATTCCCTTCGCGGCTATGCCCCGGAAATCCGTGGGGTGGCTAACAGCAATGCCCGCGTCTCTGTCTGGCAGGGCAGGCAGCGAATTTATCAGACCACGGTGCCACCCGGCCCTTTCCTCATCAATGACCTGAGTCCGGTGAGCTACGGCGGCGACCTCAGCGTGGAGGTGCTGGAGTCCGATGGCAGTCGTCACCGCTATACCGTACCCTTTGCCGTTCTACCTGAATCATTACGCCCGGGACGAACCGATTACAGCTTTTCTGCCGGTAAGGTCACAGATTACCGCAAAGACAATAACTTCACCGAACTCACGGTTAAACGGGGCCTGACCAACGCCATCACCATCAATGGTGGAATGCGGCTGGGAAATGACTACCGCTCGCTGCTGGCGGGTGGCGTCTGGGCCTCGGAAATGGGCGCCGTTGGATTCAACAGTGCTTATTCTTCAGCCGATCTGAACGAGGGCAATACCGCCCAGGGATGGCGCTATGAGCTGAATTACAGCCGAACCTTTGAGCCGACCCACACCACGCTAACGTTTGCCGGGTATCAGTATTCCACGCACGGATACCGTGACCTTAACGACGTCATTGCGTTAAATAACAACGCGACCCCGGGGCAGGATAATACCCGCAGCGAATACATGCAGCGTAATCGTCTGCAGATGACCATTAATCAAACGCTGGGCGACTGGGGCAGTATTTATCTCTCTGGTTCCAGGCAGAATTACTATGACGGGCGCTCGCGTGACACGCAGTACCAGGCCGGATACAGCACCGTTATGCCGGGAAATATTTCAATGAACCTGTCCCTCTCCAGGCAGTATACGGTCCGATCGCACTCGCATGACGCTTTTCGGCGATTTGCAGCACCGACGCGCAGGAATGAATATTTCAAGGATACCCAGCTACAGATTAGCTTTTCAATGCCGTTAGGCTCCGCCACCAACTCACCGTACCTCACGCTGGGAGGCACCCATGACAGCAGTAGCGGAAGCAGCTATAACGCCTCGCTGAGCGGCGTGGCCGGAGAAGATCAAACCGGCTACAGCCTGAACGTTAATCGCGACCAGCGCCAGAGGGATACCACTTTCAGCGGCAGCGTTAACCGGAAAATGTCCCTGGCCAGTCTTACGGCCACCGCTTCAACGTCGTCGCGGTTTAATCAGATGTCGGTGAATGCGATGGGCGCGGCGGTACTGCACAGCGGCGGACTGACGCTGGGAAATTATGTCAGTGATACCTTTGCGCTGATTGAGGCAAAAGGCGCTCAGGGAGCACGGGTTATCAGTAGCCCCGGCATTCACGTTGACGGTTCGGGATACGCCCTGGTGCCCTCCCTGATCCCTTACCACTATAACGCTATCGCGCTGGATGCCAGCGGCAGCGACAGTCAGGTTGAGGTGCAGAACAGCGAGAAAACCATCGCGCCTTATGCCGGTGCTATGGTCAGGGTTAAATTTCAGACGCTGCGCGGCTATCCGGTGATGATGAAAACGACCACTAACCGGAATATTTCAGTGCCAATGGGCGCCGATATTATCAATGAACAAAGAAAAACCATTGGGACCTTCGGCCAGGCAGGGAATGCGTATCTGCGGCTGAGTGAGACGCAGGGAACGCTGAAGGCCGTCTGGGGTGCGGGTAAAAATGATTCATGCACCATTAATTATCATATCCCAACGCCCAAACCGGATGCGGTTATTACCTATGCAAACGCCGTGTGTCGTTTCTGATTTACCAGGATAAAAAATGAAATATTGTATTTATGCTTTCGTTGTCCTTATTTCCAGCCTCTGTACGCCGCTGCAGGCAAACTGTACCCGCATCAGGGCGGTCGATCAGGGGTGTGATGCCTGTGGCGCATCGCTGAATCTGGGTAACATTGGCCTGATGGACCTGCGATATCAGCCTGCCGGTACGGTGCTGGCCCGTTCCGTATTTCAGGTTGTTCCCTCGATTAAAAATAGCGATCCCGAACGCGTGCTCTATGAGTGCGACCTGGCGGATAAGGACAAGATCTTTGAGGTATTTGCCACCAATGGCGACAGTAACGTCGGGGGCGCATGGAATATGGGGGATAACTATTTCCAGACCTATTTCCCCTTTACCGCGCTGAAGCTGGTTCATCTGCGCAGCAGTAAGCCTTTTACGCGGATCTGGCAGAAAGTCCCGCTGACTGACTATGACGTGAGCGGCAATAAAATACTGATTAAAGGCAAGCACTTCAGCCCGATCGGCGCTGAACTGATCAGGACAGATAAAAACAATCGGGATAGCGGCTATGCGTCATGGGGTTGTCCCTCTGCCGCAAAGGACAGCTATACGGGGTCCTATAACTGCAATCAGCCCAATGGCTACGTGGTTTTTATGGGGCCGGGCCAGAATGTTCCCGAAGCCGGAAAAGACAGCTGGAATAACTTTGACACCTGGATCACCGGACGTTATATGGCCTTCGGGATGAATACCGCGCCGGTCGCAACCCTTACGCAGAACCGGAGTCAGGGATGCCGGGTGGAAAACTATACCGCCCACGTCCTTTTTCCATCGGTCAGCATTAACGCGCTCTCGCAGGGTCAGTCGGTAAGTGCGCCGCTGAGCGTCACGCTCGAATGCTCAAATGCAGCAGAGACGCAATCTGGTGTGGCTTCAGGCCAGATCTCACTGGGTTTTCAGTCCAGCTATGCGGCCTGGCTTCAGGCTCAAAAGCTGGGGCTGACCGGGAGCAATGGCATTTCAGATTATCTGGTGTCTGATCACTATGATTCAGACCCCTCCCTTGCCACTGGCGTGGGTATCAAACTCAATACCTCCAGCGGCAAACCGGTCTCATTTCTCGGCTGGAGTGATTACAGCAGCAGTGCCGGATGGCGGCCCGTGCTGGAGGACGCTCAACGAACCCGCGGCGGTCAGGGAGACAGCAACATGTATCAGAGAAACTTCGTTGCGCAGCTGGCTCAGCTGCCGGGAAAAAACGTCAGCGCGGGCAAAATTGACGCGACCGCTTATCTCTTAATCAGGTTACAGTAGAATGAAAAAACTCTTCCTGCTCCTCGCATCCTTTGCCACGGCCTGTCCTGCCGCTATTATTCCTCAGGCCAGCCGGGTTATTTTCCATCCGCACCAGGTGCGTGCTCCTTTACTGCTGGTCAACAGCGCCGACACCCCGGCGCTGGTCCAGAGCTGGGTAGACCGGGGGACGCCGGACAAGGATCCGGGAAGCCAGGCTTTCCCTTTCGTCGCGCTTCCCGGCGTGTTTACGCTCAATAAAGGTGAAAAAAAGGAGATCACAATCATGCGAAGTGCGCTGGCAGATAAACTCCCCACCGATCGGGAGTCGCTCTACTGGCTGAATATCTATGAAATAAGCTCGGTCAAAAAAAGCACCCTGAGGGAGGCAAATAATAAGGTGAGTATTGCCTTAAATACCCAGCTCAAAGTGATTAATCGCCCGTTCAAAGAAACGGAATCATTTGAGCAGAGGACCAAAAGAGTGGTTTTCAAACTTCAGCGGTTAGCGGGTAAGGAGGGGGTGATCGCCGTTAACAACACCCCCTATTACTTTACGCCCGGAGAGATGAGTATCACCCTCGGCCAGAATACCTATCCCGTTTACCTGGATGCGGAGAAAAACGTTGCCCCTTTCACCACCAGGACGTTTCCCCTGCAGAATAAAGCCGGAACATTGCCCGACGGTGAATCGACACTCAACTATACCGCAATAGACGACCAGGGCGCCTTGCATCCCTTTTCCTTTCTGCTGCGTGGGAGCTGAGCCAGGTTCAGGCGAAAGGCTTAATGATGCAGCATTTCGTCTGCCACCTCTTTATCCGACAGCTGATAAGGGTAATAGGTTGGCCAGTTGTCCATCTCTTCCAGCAGCGCCTGCTGCGAGCGGTTGCCCATGAAAATGTGGAAATGGCTGGATTTTCGCGGCGCGATAATATGATCGCTGAACTGCACGTATTTTGGCGCGCTGCTGTTGGCGTCGTGACATTCAAACAGGTAGCGAACGCCCTTTTTACCGGAGACATAGGTCAATATTTTATGACCCGCGTAGGTGTAGTGGCAGGCACTGACCTTGTCCCCGACGTGGAACTCCATCACGCCATCCTCAATGCCAATGGTGGCGACGTCGGTGGCATAGCCGGTGCGGTAATACTCCTTTACCGACGCAAAGGTTTTGCTGTTGTCCTTTTCGGCCTTTTTACGGAATACTGCATCCAGAGTGCCCTTCTGCAGCAGCGGATAAACCGACTGCCACATCCCTTCCCAGTCGGTCAGATTTCTGTCCTGCACATCCCGATCGGCAAACACCCCTTCCGCCGCGTGCTGTTCTGTCTCACTCAGCGGCTTGCCGTGTGAATGATGCGCATGTGACAGCGCCTCGCTGCTGACGATCAGCATCCCCGATGCCAACACCCACTTACCCAGATGACTCTTCAACGTTCGACCCTCGCTTTAGTAAAGATTCAAAATGTTATGATATAACATTACACAAAGCAAGTGAGCGCGAAACTCAGGAGGATCGGTAGCAGGGATAAGCCGTGTCAGGTTACTGCAAAATGTGCACAGGTGACTCTTTTGTAAGGAATTATTCAAATATCCAATACCCTGACGCCTCCCCCACAGCCAGGGTAACATCGCTTAAATAAATATCCCTCTCACCCTGTTGCTCTCTAAGGCTGCTGTCGATAGTAGATCTGCCCCATAACCTTTAGCTGGATGGATACATGAAAATATCGACCCGTTTGACAGCAGGTTTTTCCCTGTTAATTTTGCTCTTTATTCTTTGTCTGGGCCTGGCATTTAATGGTCTGAGTCAGTCCAGAGACAGTATGAACACCGTCGTTAACCTTAAGCTGAAAAAAGTCGTGCTGGTTAACGAAATGGGTACCACGCTGCGAAATATGCTGGTCGAAATAAGGAACATGGCGCTCTTTACCGATCCTCAGGCCATTGAGTCGGAGCTGTCCCGCTTCGATCAACAAAAGCAGGTGTATCTGCAAACGCGTGATGCGCTTGCCGTCATCATCCATGCCGAAGGGGCCCCCGCTGAAGTGAAGCTGCTGGCAGACGTCAGTGATTCAGAGAAAGCCGCCCTCACCGCCCTTGATACCGCTGCCCATATGGCGCAGCAGCGTCAGCTCCAGGGGTTCGCAGATTATCTCACTCACGGGGTGAGGCCCCCGCAGCAGGTGCTGGTCGCCAGTCTTAATGCCCTGACAGATATTCAGACCCAACAGGCCGAGGAGACGGCCAGGGCAAACAGCGCAGCCGTAAACCGCCTTTCACTGCTGTTAGGCATCATGATGGTGGTCTCCGTTATTGCCGCAGCGATCGTCTGTATCCTGACCGTACGTCTGCTGATGCGTCAGCTGGGCGGTGAACCGGTTCAGGCTCAACGTCTGGCCGCCGCCATCGCCAGCGGCGATCTGACAACGTCGGTCGCTTTACGCCATAACGACAGCAGCAGTCTGCTGGCCTCCCTGGCGGGTATGCAGGTAAACCTGCGCGGCCTGGTGTCGCAGATTAAAGAGGCTGCGGTTTCCGTTGCGCTCGCCTCAGACGAAATAGCCCGGGGTAATACCGAACTTTCATCCCGAACCGAACAGCAGGCGGCAGCGCTGCAGGAAACGGCGGCAAGCATGGAGCAGCTAACCGCAACGGTGAAAAGCAATAGCGTCGGCGCACAGCAGACGGCAAACTCCGCCAGGGAAGCGGCGTCACTGGCCCGCAACGGCGACGCCGAGGTTCAGCGAATGACGGTGACCATGAGCGATATTTCCCTCAGTGCGGGTAAGGTGCGTGATATTACCAGCGTGATTGAAGGCATCGCCTTTCAGACTAATATCCTGGCGCTGAACGCCGCGGTCGAAGCGGCCCGTGCCGGAGAACAGGGCAGAGGTTTTGCGGTGGTCGCCGGCGAGGTCAGGACGCTGGCGCAGCGCAGTGCGGTGGCAGCAAAAGAGATAAAAGCGCTGATCGAGCAGGCCGTGACGCAGGTGGAAGGCGGCGTGGCCGTTGCACAGGGAACGGGGCAAAGCATCATCAAAATCGTTAATATGGTCGGCAGCCTCGCCGACGCGATGGAGGAGATATCACTGGCGTCATCAGAGCAGATGCAGGGAATTTCGCAGGTCAGCATCGCGGTGAGTCAGATGGATGGCGTCACGCAGAATAATGCGGCACTGGTTGAGGAATCCTCCTCGGCTTCACACTCCCTTTCCGGGCAGGCTCATGCGCTGCGGAGCATGGTGGACACCTTCCGGGTCTGAATCCCGCCGGGCTAACACCGCAGGCTAAAACACGGCGTCGGCTATCTCTGCCGACGCCTCTTTCAGGCCGTTAAGCGACGGCAGGCGGCCTCAAGCCGCTGGCAGGCTTCCTCCAGCAGTTCGTCTTTTACCGCATAGGCGATGCGCAGATAGCCCGGCATGCCGAAGGCCGATCCGTGCAGTACCGCAACACCCGCCTCTGCCAGCAGCCAGCGGGCCACGTCGCTATCGTCAGCCAGGGATTCGCCCGTCGGGGTGATGCGCCCAATCAGCCCTTTACAGTTGGCAAACAGATAGAATGCTCCGTCGGGCGGGGTGGCGCTTAGCCCGTCCGTTGCCGCCACCCATGCCATCACGCGCTGGCGACGGCGGGCCAGCTTCTCCAGCCATTGGGTAAAAAAGGCGGCGGGCTGTTGCAGGGCGGCCACGGCCGCCGCCTGCGAAATACTGCTGGGGTTGGAGGTACTCTGCGATTGCAGAATTTGCATCGCTGCGATCAGCCAGGCGGGTCCGGCGGCATAGCCCAGCCGCCAGCCGGTCATCGCATGACTTTTCGAGACGCCGTTAATCGTTAGCGTTCTCTCTGCCAGCTGCGGCGCCGCCTGAGCAAAGGTAGCAAACGGCGCGCCGTTATAGCGCAGCGGCTCGTAGATATCATCGGCCATAATCAGTACCTGCGGATGGTCGGCCAGCACACCGGCCAGCGCGCGCAGCTCCTGAAGGCTGTAGATCGCCCCGGTAGGGTTGCCGGGGGAGTTCAGAATCACCCAGCGCGTCTGCGGGGTAATGGCCTGCGCCAGGGTGTCCGGTCGCAGTTTCCAGCCGTGCTGCTCCTCGCAGGGCACGATTACCGGCTCGCCCTCGGCCAGCGCCACCATATCCGGATAAGAGACCCAGTAGGGCGCGGGAATAATCACCTGCTGACCCGGGTCAACCGTCGCCAGCAGCGCATTGAAGATCAGCTGTTTAGCCCCGCTGCCCGCGATGATCTCATGCTGTTGGAATGTCAGGCCGTTATCCCGGGCAAACTTATGCGCGATGGCCCGTTTCAGCTCGGCGGTGCCCGCCACGGCGGTGTATTTGGTCTGCTGACCCACAATGGCCGCTATCCCGGCATAGCTGATGACATCGGGAGTGGCAAAGTCCAGCTCCCCCTCTCCCAGGTTGATGATCCGTTTCCCTGCGGCCTCCAGTTCACGAACGCGATCGGAAATCGCGGCGGTCGGCGAAGGTCTTACCCGCTGCATACGGCGGGCGGTAGTGGTGTTATTCATAAATCCTCTTTGTATATGTTGACTCAGTGAATACAATCGATTGCGTACCTCAACCCAGACAGCCAGGAGCTTGCCGTGTCACTGACTTTTATCCTCGACGATGCCAGACTGCCCGCCCACTATGGTGCCTGTGCGGTAACCTGGGCCAGGCAGCAGCGCCTGCCCCTGTGGAGCCTGCGGCCGACCTTTAGCGGCGACTACCCCGACAGCCATCAGCACGTGGTCGCGGCCGGTTACTGCGTCACCAGCGGGCTTTATACCTGCGACCCGCAGCTGCGGGAGGTGAGCGATATCGCGCAGCTTCCTGCGCATGATGCCGTCGTGGTGCTTGCCGCAGGTGATGCTGAGCGCGTGGCGCACCTGCCGGGAAACCGGCTTTACGCTCAGCACGCAGGCGGGCTGTTACAGCTCTGCGACGCCGCAGGCTGCGTGCTGTTGCGACAACCTGCGCCTGGCGGCCGCTCACGCACCCAGCCGGTCGGTGAAACCCTGGTACTGGGGCTGGTGGGACGGGAAGCGGATCACCGTGAGGTTTATCCTGCCACCCTGGCGGCACTTGACGATGCCGCCCACCCGCTCGGCATTCAGCTCCGCCTGCGTTTTTTACCGCCTGCCGACCTGTCCGCCCCTCTGGATGAGCTGAGCGAACTGGACGCGGTAGTGCTGCCCGGCGGTGCCTCCATGGCGGCCGTCAGCGGGCAGATCCGCGTGGCCCACGCCACCCTGCAGAGTCATCTACCCACCCTGGGCCTGTGCCTCGGTATGCAGAGCATGGCCACGGCGGCGGTACGCCTTCAGCCCGGGTGCGACGGGGCAATCCTGGCGGAGGTGGCGCCGGATGCCGCCCTGCACAGTTTTATCCGCTTCGGGAATGGCGCTCACCGCTGCGGGCTGCTGCCTTTTACCCCTGCTGCGCCGCTGCCCGCCCCGCTTCCCTCCCAGATGCATTACAACCATCGCTACCGGTTTAACCCCGCCCTTCGCGCCCAGCTGGCCGCCAGCGGTATTGTCGTTACGGCCGAAACCGCCGGGACCGTTGAGGCTATCTCCCTGCCCGACCACCCTTTCTGGCACGGCGTTCAGGGGCATCCGGAACTGCTGTCGCGCCCGGAGGCGCCACACGGCCTGTTTACCCGGCTGCTTGAGGCGGCCCTTAGCCAGCGTGGGGTGCGCCGCACGGGTCTGAAACATCCCCGATCGCTAAGCGATACCTGACCCTCGCAGGCCCCGTTCAGTCTGCGAGGGCCGCTCAGCGGATCGGGTCATCTTTACTCAGCCAGCGTGACGCCGCTGCGCGGATCGCTGGCGAGCGTCGTCATCACGCGGGTTAGCGCCGCCAGCGCCTCCGGCGAGATGGGTCTTAACGGGGCGCGCACCGTGCCGCCGTTAAAGCCGCGCAGCGCCATTGCCGCTTTAACCAGCTGCGGCTGACCGTGCTGGCGCGCCAGCGCGCGGTAGTCGTACCACAGCTGATGCAGACTGCGGGCGGTCTCCGCATCCCCCTGCTCCACCGCGCGAAAGGTTGCCAGAATAATCTCCGGTAACGCGCCGCTGTTGGTGGTACTGATGCCGTCAAAACCACACATCATCGGGCCAAGGAAGGCCAGATCGGAGGCGCAGAACAGCCGCAGCCGACCGCCCAGGCGGTTAGCAATCTGGTCGATAGCCGTCGGGTTGAGATCGCCCTGTTTAATCCCGACCACGCCCGGGATCTCTGCCAGCTGCACCAGCTGATCGGGTGAAAGGGTGATACCAATGCCGGGCGCGTTGTAAATCAAAATGCCGGTTTTTGACAGCGGTGCCATTTCACAAAAAAAGGTGTGGATCTGCGCCTGGGTGATTTCACTGACAAACGGCGGCGTGACCATCGGCAGGCCGCCAAGATCGCCCGCCAGCGCGGTAAGCTCCCGCACTTCGCGCGGATCGGCGCTGGCGCTGCACAGCATTACCGGAATGCGATCGCCCACGCAGGCCATCACTTCGCTAAACAGCGACCGCCGCTCGGCCAGTGACATCACCGGGAATTCACCGTAGGTGCCGCCAATCAGAATGCCGTCGTAGCCCAGACCGATCACCCGCTCAATATTTTCACGCAGCGCCACAAAGTCGATGGCGCCCTGTGCATCAAAAGGCGTGACGGTAATGTTGAAGATGCCGCGCAGGCGCTCATGGCATTCAGTCATATCTTTCATTGTTGTTCCTTACAGCAAAGTTAATGGACGAGCCAGGGTGCCGAGCTGGCGATAGCCCGTTTCGGTTACCACGATGGTTTCACTGACGCCGACGGTAAAATCACCGTAAATGCGCAGCGCGGGGGGAATATGGAAGGTCATCCCCGGCTGGAGTTCGGTGGTAACGCCGGTGTAGAGGCTGAGGATGCCGCCCTCGCCCCAGTCGGGCGCGAAGGAGACGCCAATGGCGTAGCCGGTGCGTTTTTTGAAGTTATCGGTGAAGCCCGCGCGGTCAATGACCTGCTGGCAGGCCAGATGAGGCGCTTCGCAGGTCGCGCCGGGGCGAATGGCATCCAGCGCCGCCTGGAGTGCCTCCTGGCACACCTTTTCCATTTCCAGCGCGATGGCCGGGGGGCGTCCCAGCCAGGCGGAACGCATCAGCGCGGCGTGATAGCGATCGTGAGCCGCCGCCATCTCCAGAAAGACCGGTTCATTATCCTGTAGCACCCGACGTCGCCAGGTGCCGTGCGGTACGCCGGTGCGCGGGCCGGAGGAGACCAGCGGCTCCATGCCGACATACTCGGAGCCGGCGGCAATCGCCGCCCCCATCATCGCGGAGACTAATGCATTTTCGTCAGCGCCCGCGCGGATGGCGGCAATGCCCGCGTTCATCCCGGCGTCAACGTAGCGCGCGGCGGCGGTGATTTTTTCCAGCTCCGCCCGGGACTTCACCGCCCGCAGCGGCTCAATTACGCCTGCGGCATCGACGATATCGCCTAATCGCTGCTGTAGCGCCTCATAGATGGCGACCGGCAGGAACCAGCCGCGCTTATCCAGGCCGATGCGTTTTGACAGCCAGTTATACTGTTGCAGCATACCGAACAGAAAATCGACCGGGTTATCGCCATCCTGATACACCGCCGCGTCGGCGATAAAGGTGTTGGCGATAAAGTTGCAGAACTCCAGCTGGCGAATAACGAAAACCGGCTCCCCTTCCAGCGGCAGCAGCAGCGCCTGGAAGGTGTAGTAGCCTGGCGTCTGCTGGCCGGTGAGCCAGAAGATATTTTCCGGGCCGGTCACAATCATCACGTCGATGCCTGCCGCCTGCTGACGTTCGCGGGTGCGGCGGATACGCCGGGCATATTCCTCGGCGTTAAACGCCGATTCGCTGCCCTGAATCACATTATCGGGTAGTTGCATGGTTAAGCTCCTGAAGGAAAGTGGCGCGCGCGGCATCGAAATGCACGCCCAGGCCGGGAGAATCGGGCACGCTGACGCGACCCTGGTGGTAAATCAGGCCGCTGACCGGGTCGTCAGTCAGGCCGTCGGCCCCGTAAAGTTCCGCAAAGCCCGGCTGCACCACGCGGCAGAGCTGTAGCGCGGCCGCCGTAGCCGCGTGGCCTTCATTCATCTGACCGATCATCAGCTTCACGCCCGCAGCCTGCAAACGTCGCGCAGCGCGCAGCGTGGGCAGGATGCCGCCCAGCTTCACCAGCTTGAGGTGTGCCCAGATGGCACTGCCGGAGGTGCAAGGTGCCAGGGTGTCATGCTGCGCTGGCTGGCTGTCGCCCGTCGCCGGGCCCGCCAGCCGGGCGATGGCCGCCTCGCCGTTAAGGCTCTCGTCCAGCATCAGCGGGATGCCGCACGCTGCCAGCTCGGGCAGCCGCGGATCGTTTTCCGGCGCAAGGGGCTGTTCCACATAGCTGAGGTCCAGGCTTGTCAGCTGCGGCAGACGCTCCAGCGCCCCGGCGACCGACCACTGACCGTTCACATCAATCGCCAGGGTGATGCCCTCCCCGAAGCGCTGGCGCAGCGCCCGAAGCCGCTGCAGATCGGTGGCGAAATCCGCCACCCCGGTACGCAGTTTGAGCTGGGTAAAGCCGCGTGCCACGTAGCCTTCGGCCTGATCCATCATCTGCGTTTCGCTGCCCCAGAACAGCGTCTGGTTGGTTGCTATCGCGCAGGGTGCGCTGGTCGCGCCAAGCCACTGCGCGAGGCTTTGCTGATGCTGACGGGCCAGCAGATCCAGCAGCGCCATCTCCAGCAGCATCCGCGTGGGTGCCAGTAGTCCACTCTGCGCGGCGTGAACCGCTGCCAGCTGTGCCTCGGGTGGCTGCTCCCAGTCCCAGCGGGCCAGATGATGCTGGACGTTGCCGAGCACCTGCTCCTCGCTGTAGCCGTGCAGATAGCGGATATTTAGCCTGACTTCGCCAGTCCCTCTGTCGCCGCCGTCGTCCAGCGTCAGCCACAGGGTATCGAGCGCGGCCACCGCACCGGAGGCGGCGGTATGCAGGGTGACGCCCGCGTAGTGAAGATCGCCCCGCCACAGACGGGCTCTCATCGGATCACCGCCACGGGCAGCATCGCCAGCGCAATGTCCAGATAGATCCCGGCGGCGGCGATAAACTCGTCCACGGGCACAAACTCATCCGGCTTGTGCGCCACCGCGAGCGATCCCGGGCCAATCACCACGCCCTTCGCACCCAGCGCACGGAAATGCACCAGGTCACAGCCGCCCTGAAAGCCAAACGGGCCAGGCTCGGACTGGCCGTGACGACGACAGGCCGCCAGACCCGCCTGCACGATCGCCTCGGCGCTGTCGGTTTCCGTCGCGCCGCCGGTGGTAGGCTGCCAGGCGACGATCTCCGCCTCAACGCCAAACTGCTGCTTTGCCGTCTCCAGCAGCTGTTGCAGCTCGGCTTTTACCGCTTCCTCCTCCTCGCCGGGCACCATACGGCGATCGAGCAGCAGCTCGCAGCTGTCGGGCACCACGTTATCGGCATGGCCGCCGTGGATGCGGGTCACGGTCAGGCTGGCACTCCCGACCAGCGGGTGACAGCGGCAGCGCACCTGCTGATGATGAGCTTCTTCCACCAGCCCCAGCAGCTGTCCCGCCCGATAGATGGCATTGATCCCCAGCTCCGGGGTGCCCGAGTGCGCGGTCACGCCTTTCACCCGTACGCGGGGGCGCAGGCTGCCCTTATGGGCAGAAAAGGTGGCGTTGGCGGTCGGCTCGCCAATCACCGCGAAATCAATGGCCGGGGGCGCGTTGCGGACATAGAATTTTGCCCCTTCGCTGGCCACTTCCTCATCGGCGGTAAAGACCCCCATCAGCGTGCCGGACCAGTCCTGACGACGTTGTGCCAGCATGCGCAGGGCTTCTACCATCGCCACCAGCGGGCCTTTGGCATCACAGGCGCCGCGACCGTATAGCCGTCCGTCGCGTTCGGTGAGCGTAAAGGGATCGCTGGCCCAGCCTTCTCCGGCGGGCACCACGTCCAGATGGGTGTTAAAGGCAAAGCACGGGCCGTCGCCGTTGCGCAGCACGGCGGTCACGTTCGTCCGTCCGGGAGCGTATTCGCTGAATGAGAGGTCGAAATCCGCCGCCCGTAGCCAGTCAGCAATACACTCTGCCGCCTCGCGCTCCCGGCCCGGCGGGTTCTCGGTATTGATCGCCACCAGCGTGGCAAGGTCCTGCTTCATACGTGCGTCGTTGGCGCGGTAAATGGACATAGAAACTCCGTGATTAATGTAAAATCTGATCGAGAAAGCGGCGCGCGCGCTCGCTGACCTGGCCGGAGAAGAAATCGCTGGCGCTGGCGTTCTCCAGTATTTCCCCCTCCTCCATAAACAGGATTTGGTTGGCGGCCCGGCGGGCAAAACCCATCTCATGGGTCACCACCATGCTGGTCATCCCCTCTGCGCTCAGCTCGGCCATCACGTCCAGCACTTCGCGGATCATCTCCGGGTCCAGCGCCGAGGTCGGCTCGTCGTACAGCATCAGCTCCGGCTTCATCGCCAGCGCCCGGGCTATTGCCACGCGCTGCTGCTGACCGCCGGACAGCTCATCCGGGAAGTGATCGCCCCGGTCGTTAAGCCGTACCTTCGCCAGCAGGTTTTCCGCCTGCTTTCTTGCTTCCGTGCGGTTAAGGCCCAGCACGGTCATCGGGGCCAGCATGATGTTCTCGGCCGCCGTCAGGTGGGAAAACAGCTCATAGTTCTGGAACACCATGCCGATACGCTGGCGCAGCTGGTGCGGCGGCACTTCGCCCCGGCTGATATTCTGACGGCCAAAGAACACATCGCCGCTGTCGGCAGGCGAAAGCAGGTTTACGCAGCGCAGCAGCGTGGATTTGCCGGAGCCGGATGGCCCGATCAGTACCAGGGTTTCACCGCGCCTGAGGGTCAGCGAACAGTTCTTAAGCACCGGCTGACGCCCAAAGGCTTTATCAATACCGATCACTTCCAGCAGCGGTTTTTGACTGTGGCTCATGACATCTCCCGTTGTGATTCTGACTGTGTGGCCCCGGCGGAGGCGGTGCGCTGCCCCCGGCGGCGGCGCTGTTTAGGATCGAGCGATCGCTCCAGCCACGCCTGAAAAAGCATAAATATCGAGGTCAGCAGCAGGTAGTAGATCCCCGCCGCGCAGAGGGCTTCGAAGTAGCGGAAGCTGGCGCTGGCGGTCTGATTAGCGATCAGCAGCAGCTCCTGTACCGCAATCACCGACACCAGCGCGCTCGACTTCAGCATGCTGATCATCTGGTTACCCATTGGCGGCAGGACAATCCGCGCCGCCTGCGGCAGCACAATCTTGCGCATGATCTGCACGTTGGTCATGCCCAGCGCCATCCCGGCGGTGCGCTGCCCGCTTTTTACCGCCTGAAGCCCTGAACGGAGGATTTCCGCCATATAGGCCCCCTCATTCAGCGACAGGGCCAGCACCGCACAGGTAAAGGCCGGCAGGCTGATGCCAAAGCCGGGCAGCACGTTGTAGACGAAGATGATCTGGAACAGCACCGGGGTGCCACGAAACAGCCACAGGTAGATAAAGGCCACCACCCTTCCTGCACGGAAGGGGGCCTCCTGTAGCAGCGCGAGGATTAACCCCATCACCACGCCGCACAGCAGCGCGCTGACGGTGATCAACAGCGTCATCCAGGCTCCCTGCAGGAACGCGGGTGAGATGACGTACTGCCACATTAATGCTAACGACATAATAATCTCCGGGTTACGGCGAGAGGCGGATTAGAAAATGGCGACCGAGTCCGGGAAATGCCATTTTTCAATCAGCTGGCGGTAGGTGCCATCCTTCACCAGCGCCTGTAGCCCTTTTTCCAGCTGCGCGCGGGTTTCTTCGTCGCCCTTACGCACGGCAAAGGCAATATGGGTATCCGCCTCAAACTCGGGGCCAACCGCCTCGAAGAGATCGGGCTTCTCGTTCATCAGCGCGACGGTGCCAGGGGTTGAGAGGAATTCCGCATCGGCTCGTCCCTGCGCCACGGCTACGGCTGAATCCGTCGCTGACGGGAAGGTCAGGACGTTAATCGCCGACTTTTTGGCATCAACGCACTTTTTACTGTCCTCGCGGGCCTGGCTCTCCTCAATGCCCCCGAGCGTGACCACAATATTCTTTCCGCAGAGCGATAAATCACGCCCGGTTATCCGGGCAGGATTTCCCTTACGCACAATTACCCGGCTGCCGATCTTCATATAGGGCACAAAATCGACCTGGCTGGCGCGCGCCGCGTTGACGTACATCGCCGAGTTGATAACGTCGAGACGCTTACCCTGTAGCGCGGGGATCAGTCCCTTAAACTCCATCTGCATGGGGGCCGCCGTCAGATTGAGGTGCTGACTGAGGGCGGTGATGAGATCAATATCAAAGCCGCTGAGCGTTCCGTCCTTAACGAACTCAAAGGGCATAAAGGTCGCCGCCGTGCCGTAGGTGATCGTGCCCGGCGTAACGGCCTGCGTCGCGGTATGACCGGTCAGGGGGAGCGCTGCGCTGAGGGACAGCATCAGGCCGGTCAGGCGGCGGAACATCATTTTATTTCTGGTCATTGTGCTCTCCTGGTGAAGGCTTGCATTGGCTTTTATGAGTCAATAAATACAATCACTGACGCAGCGGACCTGCGCGCTTAAGGTGCATCTCCGCACCCTCATGGTGCGATTCGGGCTTTACTTCGTTGTCGGGAGTGGCCTGTGTTATTGTCTCTTTTGACCACAATAATGCATTCAGGAACGCTACCATCATGCAGCCCGCTTCTTCTGCAAGCAGTCGCCGGATAGCCCGGCAAATACTCGACCTGATATATGAAGCAAGATTCGATCCAGGTCATCATTTACGTGAGCAGCATTTAGCTGATGCGCTCGGCGTATCGCGTACGCCGGTGCGGTCCGCACTGAAGGAACTCACCCTGCTGGGTGCGGTTGAAGCGCGGCCAAACCAGGGTTTCTTCTTAATCAAAAACGTCGATGAGCTGTTGCAGCTGGCCATTGAACAGCCGAAAACCAGCGATCAGACTCTCTATGAAAAGCTGGTGCACGATCGCATCGCCGATGCACTGCCCATCTCTTTTACCCAGACGGAAATTGCGCAGCGCTATGATGTTGACCGGGGCGTACTGTCCCGTACGCTGCTGAAGCTGGCGGAGGACGGGCTCATCGCTCGCAATACCGGGCACGGCTGGCGTTTTCTCCAAACGCTGGACTCAGAGGTCGCGCGACAAAACGGCTACGGCTTTCGCCTGATGATTGAACCCGCGGCGCTGCGATCGCCGCTGTTCCGTCCCGATCGCCACGCGATCAAACGCATGCGCGCCCGGCATCTGTGGCTGATTACCCACCCGGATATCACCCTGGTTCCGGCAAGAGAGATTTTTGAAACCGATGCCGACTTTCACGAAATGCTGGCCGAGGCCAGCGGTAACCTTTATGTCCTGCAGGCTGTCCAGCAGCAGAACCGCCTGCGCCGCCTGCTGGAGTTCGGCAGCTACCACAATAAACGTCGCGTCCGGGAGTGGTGCGAAGAGCATGTCGCTATTCTTGATGCGGTGCGCGATAACCAGCCTGAAAAAGCCGCGGTGCTGATGCAGCAGCATCTGCAATCGGCGCACGATCTGGTCGCAAAAAAGGCGGCGAAGTCTTAAGCGGCATCATTTTTGCATTATCTGCTCCTGAAAATACAACCAGGAGAAAATAATGGATTTGCAAATTGATCACCGTGTGGCGCTCGTTTGTGGGGCAGGCAGCGGTTTAGGACGTGCGATTGCGCTATCGCTGGCTCAGGAAGGGGTGCGCGTCGCCGTCACCGGGCGAAATCGCGAAAAGCTGGCAGAGACCGTGGCGCTGATCCAGCAGCAGGGCGGAACGGCTCAGGCCTGGACGCTGGATCTGGCCGCCCCAGAGCGCTTCACCGAGACACTGAACGCCATCCGCCAGCACTGGGGAGACGTGGATATTCTGGTCAATAATTCCGGGGGGCCGCCGCCAGCCCGCGCCCAGGGCGTGGCGGCAGAGGTCTGGCAGCAGCAGTTCAGCCTGATGGTCGGGGCGCTTATCCAGCTTACCGACCTCGTGCTGCCCGCCATGCGCGAGCGCGGCTGGGGTCGCATCATTACCACCACCTCATCGGGGGTTATCGCCCCGCTGGCAAACCTGGCGCTGTCGAACGCG
The DNA here is from genome assembly GCF_039621855.1 of Erwinia sp. HDF1-3R. NCBI lineage: Bacteria > Pseudomonadati > Pseudomonadota > Gammaproteobacteria > Enterobacterales > Erwiniaceae > Erwinia > Erwinia sp. HDF1-3R. The sequence continues at coordinate 3,116,177 of NZ_CP155071.1, forward strand.
CTGCGAATGAGCCTGCTGGGCTGGTCGAAAACGCTGGCGGGCGAGGTCGCCGCCGACGGCGTGACGGTAAACGTAATGGTGCCCGGACGCATCGCCACCGATCGGGTTGCCCAGCTGGATGCCATTAAAGCCGGACGGGAGAACAGCACGCCCGAGGCCATCGCGGAGAAAAGTCGCCAGAGCATTCCCGCGGGCCGCTACGGCAGACCGGAAGAGTACGGGGCCGCAGCCGCGTTTCTGGCCAGCCAGCAGGCGGCCTATATTACCGGCAGCGTGCTGCGCGTAGACGGCGGACTCATCCCCTCGGTGCTATAGCGTTGCTTTATCCGCGGCTCGGCAGCACAATCTGACACTGGTACGCGTTAATGATAACTATTATCATGCTTTACGATAATATTATCCCGGAGTGTACCTATGCAGGCAGAGCTACCCGAATCAATCACCACTGACTGCTGCATCGTCGGCGGCGGCCCGGCGGGTCTGATGCTCGGCTATCTGCTGGCCCTGGCGGGCGTTCAGGTCGTGGTGATTGAAAAGCACGCTGATTTCCTTCGGGACTTTCGCGGCGATACCATTCACCCCTCTACCCTGCAAATTATGCACCATCTGGGGCTGCTGGATGAGCTGCTCACGCTGCCCCACCAGCAGGCGCCTAAGCTTCAGGCCGAGATGAACGGTCGCGAAGTGACAATGGCTGACTTCTCGCGGCTGCCGGTAAAGTGTCGCTTTATCGCCTTTATGCCGCAGTGGGACTTCCTGAATTTCCTGGCGGCTAAGGCCGCCGCGCTGCCGACCTTTACCCTCTACCGCTCGACGCGCCTCGACGACCTGATCTGTGAACAGGACCGCGTCTGCGGGATCCGCGCGTCATCCGGTACGGCCACCACGGAAATCCGCGCACAGCTGGTGGTGGGAGCGGATGGTCGTCATTCACGCGTCAGGGAAAAAGCCGGACTGACCGGCCGCGAATTTGGTGCCCCGCGCGACGTGCTGTGGTTTTCGCTGCCGAAACAGCCCGACGATCCGGCGGTGAGCATGGGGCACAGAGGGCCAAAGCAGAACGTTATCATTATTGACCGGGGTGATTACTGGCAGTGCGGCTACGCTATCGCCAAAGGTCATTATGAGCAGATGGCACCGCGGGGTTTAGCTGGTTTTAAGCAGGAAGTTGCGCCCTTTATTCCCTTCCCGCCCGACAGGCTGGATGCACTGACGGAGTGGGATCAGCTCAGGCTGCTTGTTATCCGTATTGACCGCCTCGATGAGTGGGCAAAGCCTGGCGTACTTTGCATCGGTGATGCGGCCCATGCTATGTCGCCAATTGGCGGCGTGGGGGTCAATCTGGCCATTCAGGATGCGGTTGCCAGCGCCAATCTGCTGGTTCCTCACCTGCGGAAAGGTCGCCTCAGCCTGAAAAATCTGCAAAAGGTGCAGAAGCGGCGGCAGTTTCCCACCTGTGCCACCCAGTTTATTCAGATAAAAATGAGCGGCAAAAAACGCAAAAAAAGCAAAAGCACAGGCAGCCCGATCCCCAGGCTGGTCAGTCGGCTGCGGTTTTTACCCCATGTGTTTGGCTGGATCATCGGGCTGGGATTTCGTCCCGAGAAACCCCGACGCTTCTAAGCTTTCGCTCTCAACAGCCACAGGCCGGTGAGGATCTGCCAGCAGGTGATGGGATAGACCGAGGCGCGCTCAATTAACCCCGTCGGCAGCAGGTTAAGGGGGATAATCAGCATGCTGAGCAGGCCAACCCCGCCCAGCAGCAGGCTGATTATGCCCCACTGACGATCGCGCCGTCGGCTGTGGCCTCGTAGTAGCATACCCGCCGTCAGCAGGCACAAATTCCCCCCCGCAATCGCCAGTACCGCACCGGCCTGATGCAGGGTTATGCCGCCGTTCCCGCCCCCACTATGAAAAAGCGCAATCATCACGCCGCCGATGCCGTGCAGCAGGCCGGTCAGCAGGAATAGCCATCGGCCTCGCGGACGGCATCCGCTGCCGATCAGAAAGCAGGCAAGGAAAAACAGGATACCCTCGGCGGCAAAGCCCATATTCATCACCGCATGACGCGGCGAGCAGATCGCCCGCCCGTCTGTCAGCACGCCGCAGACGGGAATGCCAAGGTCGCTAATGTAGTTCTGCATGTAGCGGTAAGCAGGAACATGCCAGGCCAGCGCGCTGATTTTTTCGGCGAGCAGATAGACCGCTCCGCCGAGAATAAAGCAGCCTGCACCGATTTTCCGTCTGATTGAGTCGTTCATCCGCGCTATCCGTTATGCAGCCGCTGTCGCGAACGCAGGCTGGGAAACCAGGCCATCCACAGTCCGACTACCAGCAGCGTGCCGACGCCGCCAACCGCCACCGCGGGAGCCGCCCCGAGCCAGGCCGCCAGCATGCCCGACTCAAACTCGCCGAGCTGGTTGGAGGTATTAATAAAGATCGAATTCACCGCGCTGACCCGCCCGCGCATTTCGTCCGGCGTATCAAGCTGCACCAGCGCCCCGCGGATCACCATGCTGACCATATCGAAGCCGCCCAGCGCAAACAGCGCTAGCAGCGAGAGCCACAGCTGGGTGGAAAACGCAAACAGCAGCGTCGCGACGCCGAACCCGGCTACCGAGGCGAACATAATTTTGCCGACGTTACGCTCAAGACTGCGACGGCTGAGCCAGAAACCCACCAGCAGGCCGCCTACCGCCGGTGCGCCGCGCAGCAGCCCCAGCCCCCATGGCCCGGTATGCAGGATATCCTTCGCAAAAATCGGCAGCAGCGCGGTCGCGCCGCCCAGCAGCACCGCGAAGAGATCGAGCGAGATAACGCCCAGCACGTCGGGCCGACGGCGAATAAAATGGATGCCGGCAAAGACGCTGGCGAAGGTCGCGGGCGTACGCGGGGGCGGCGCATGATCGTAGCGCAGGCGGCTGACCATCAGAATGGAGATCAGATAGAGCGCGGCGGTGGTAGCATAAACCACTCCCGGTCCGGCGACATACAGCAGCCCGCCCAGCGCAGGCCCCATCATCGAGGCGGTCTGCATTGAGGCCGCATTCGCCGCCGTCGCGCGGGCCAGAATCGCCGGTGGCACCAGCGCCGGAAGCATCGACTGCAGTGAGGGCGCCTCCAGAGTGCGGGCGACGGAGATGATAAAGATTAAGCTGAGCAGGAGGATCTCGTCGGTTCGGTGCGCCAGCGTCAGGCCCGCCAGCACGGCGATGGCAATCCACTCGGTGGCCTGCCCGAGCAGCACCACGCGGCGGCGATCGAACTGGTCAGCAATATGCCCGGCCGGCAGCGCCAGCAGCACCGCGGGAAGAAACTGCACCAGGCCAATCAGCCCGAGGTCGAATGCGCTGCCGGTCAGCGAATAAATCTGCCAGCCCACCGCGATGGAAAGCATCTGAAAGCCGAAGCTTGAGGCGGTGCGGGCCAGCCAGAATGCGGTGAAAGATCGGTAGTGGAAAAGTGAGTCGGTGGCGTCAGAAGAGGGTGTGGGCATAGCGATTCCTGGTGAATGTAATAGCAGGTGTTATTTTTATTGTGTGGTCAGCGGGCAACGATCGTCAGGGCGAGCTGGCCGGTTTGGCATATTTCCATAGCCAGCGTCCGGAATGCATCCGTCGATAGAAAAACCAGCCGCGCACGATCCAGTCGAGGAACATGCCCATCCAGATCCCTACCACGCCGAAGCCCAGCAGCACGCCCAGGGTATAGCCCGCGACGATGCGGCATCCCCACATACCCAGCAGCGATATCCACATGGTGTAGCGCGCATCACGCGCCCCTTTCAGCCCGGCGGGCAGTACCCAGGACGCGGCCCAGAACGGCATAAAGGCGGCGTTGAGCCATACCAGCACTTTGACCACGTGAATGACGTCATCTTCCCGCGTATAAAACGAGGCCAGGATACCCGCGAAGGGCACCGTTAGCGCCGCCAGCGCGCAAAGGCCGAGGGTGGAGAGCCAGAAGATGTGGCGCAGCTGTCGTTCGGGCTGAAGCAGCTGTCCCTTGCCGAGGCGGGTTCCCACAATAATGGTTGAGGCCGACCCGAGGGAGTTGCCGGGCAGGTTAATCAGGGAGACGATAGAGAAAGCAATAAAGTTACCCGCAATGACGTTGGTGCCCATTCCGGCGACGAAGACCTGGGTCAGCAGCTTTCCGCCATTGAACAGGACCGATTCGATACTGGCCGGAACGCCAATGCCCAGCACCTCCATCAGTATGCTGGTGTTGAGCTTGCTGAAATAGCTTCCCAGGGTAATTTTCAGTCGGGGATTGAAGCCGATCATCAGCACATATATTACCGCTACCGCGCCGATGTAGCGGGAGAGGGTCAGCCCCAGTCCGGCCCCGGCAAAGCCGAGGCCCTTCCAGGAGAAACAGCCGTAGATCAGGACGGTGCTGATAATAATATTGAGTATGTTCATCCCGCCGTTGATCAGCATCGGGATTTTGGTGTTCCCTGCCCCACGCAGCGCGCCGCAGCCGATCAGGGCAATCGCCGCCGCCGGATAGCTCCACGCGGTGATTTGAAGGTAGGTGAGCGCCAGCGCTTTAACCTGCGGCTCTGCCGCTCCGGCAATCAGATTGATGATGGCCCCCCCAAAGAATTCGATCAGTATCGCCAGCAGTATGGCGAAGAGGGTCATCAGTACCAGCGACTGGCGGGCAGCGGCCTGCGCCCGCTCACGGTTGAGTTTGCCGAGGCTGAAGGCCACCACTACCGTGGTCCCCAGGTCGATGGCGGCAAAGAAGGCGATAACCACCATATTGAAGCTGTCGGCCAGCCCGACTCCGGCCATCGCCTCTTTACCCAGCCAGCTGACCAGGAAGGTGCTGAGTACCCCCATCAGCAGGACGCAGAGGTTTTCAAAGAATATGGGTACGGCCAGCGGAGATATTTCCCGCCAGAAGAGAACACGGTACGAATGTCTTTTGGGATACCACGCCGAGTGTTTGATCGCCTGCAGCAGAGTCACTCTGAAGTTTTGCAAGTTTGTTCCAGCCGGAAAGAGGAGAGTAGGCCTGATTGATGATGGTAAAAGCCTGACAATTATGCAAAGTCTTTTTGTGGGACTGTTGCGAAAATTTTACTGGAAAGGGAATTTTTTGTGACTGTTTGGATGTGACGGGCTGCGATATCTGCTGTTGCGGTGGATAATCCCTGCGGGTGCTGGGCTGCAATATCTGCTGTCGCGGTGGATAATCCCTGCGGGTGCTGGGCGTCCTCACGCCACGCTTCGCGTGGTGCCTTTGGCTCCGACTCCGGGCCGGACGGCCCGGTCGCGAGCGGGCATCCCTGCCCGCCGCTCCCTGAGTGCAGCATCCCTGCTGCCCTCGCCTGGCCCTCCGTCTTCACCGCAGCGCTGCGGATTGCCCTTCACCCGCAGGGATTATCCACCTCTCAGGCTTTGGAGTTGCTTTAAGTAATTGAGTTTAGGTGTTTTTTTAATAGGTATTAGCTTGGTTTTGATCAGACAGATTTTGTAGGTAGAAAATTATCAAATCTGACGGTCTGGTTTGAGCGAGTAGCGGACGCTGGCCTTTTATATAAGTACGATCGAGTATTCGTGAAATATTGTCAGTTACGATTTAGCAGCAAAAATCATCCTGGCGCTCTTACCGTCATTCGGCAAAAATATGCCACTGAGTAATTTACTGAGCAGGCCTGGAATGATTCTAAACTCAATGATGTGGCTGGCATCAACACTGCTGTTTTTCGCCTGGATCTTTGGTATCACACTGAAGAATACTTTCCGCACCAATGCGAAGCATTTTATCATCCTGCTGGTCGTACACCTTACGCTTAGCTTTGCTGCGATTGCGCTTAAAAAACATGGCGTCGTCGTCTTGCACAAGGGCGACAGTCCATGGCTGTGCCTGAGCCTGGGGCTTCTGGTGAAAAGCTATATGGCATCAGTGATGATCATGATGACCAGTTTTATGATTGCACTAGCCAGCAGAGGCGCGCAACAGATGACGCACTTTCATAAAACTCACAATGCGGCCAACCTGCAGCGCAACCCGCTGAAATTTTACCTGCGGCAGGAAAACGCCATTGTCTGGGTCTATCGCCTGTTATTTCTCGCGGGTGGCGTTTATATCCTGTGGGCCATATGGTTTAGGTTGCCGTTTTAGGGGATGGATGAATACGATATACCCAATCCAAAACGCTGTGTTTACCTGCTTCACTGAAAGCCCCCAGCGGTATGGAAGGGGTCAGTTTGGATATCGAAAATTATTGTACGTTGAGGTGATTTCTTGTACCTCTGAGCTGTTGTTGTAGAGCTTAACCACTTTGACAGGCAGTTTTGAGCGAGAAGCAGACATCAGTATTTCTTGATCCGCATCTTTGAAACTGACCTGGCGTTTCTTCTGAAGCGTCATAACCTCCTTGCGGGACCATCTCAAATAGTAGACAATATATCCACTATAAGATATTAATTTCATATCCCAGTGGTAAGACTCAGAGGAGTTAACATGGCTTCAGCACTAACATTCCTGATGCTAATTGCCGGAGGAATTGCGCTGGTTATTCAGAACATGTTGATGACCAGGATAACTCACTCGGCTTCAACTGTACTGATAGCTCTGGTGCTGAATTCTGCCGTAGGGCTTGTTTTACTTATCAGCTTACTGGCGGGAAAGACGGGTGCATCAGGGTTTTACGAACTATTACAGTCCTTCAAAAGCTGGATGTTTCTGCCGGGCATTTTAGGTTGTTTTTTTGTTTTCACCGCAATAACGGGTTATCAAAATATCGGTGCTTCGCGGACAATTGCGATACTGGTCGCCAGTCAGCTTGTCGCAGGTCTCGGATATGACATCTACCGCAGCGGTACAGAAGAATTGCTTAAAAATGCATCAGCTATAATCGGCGCGGTGTTACTGGTTACAGGCGCTTTTCTCGTTGCATCACGAGGGTTTTAATCTTAAACGCTGTCACCGGCACGTCCTTGTGCCAGTGATTACTCTTACTGTGGCGTTCTGAGAATATCCGCTATCAGGGATGTGCCCGGGTATCAAGGCGTAACTGTAAAAACGTCAGATCGAGCCAGTGTCCAAACTTATTGCCCACCTCTGACAATCTGCCAACCTCTGTAAAACCGAGCTTTTTGTGAAGCGATATGGATGCGACGTTTTCAGATTCAATGCCAGCTACCATGACATGCTTACCCTGATCAGTAGCCAGTCTGATCAGTTTCTCCATCAGAGCTTTACCTGCTCCCCGTCCCCGGGCACTTTTGTGCACATATACAGAATGCTCAACGGTGTGGCGATAACCATCCCATGGACGCCAGTCACCATATGATGCATAACCCAGTACGGAATCGTTCACGTCAACAAGGACAATGACGGGAAAACCTGCCTCACGACGGTCTCTCATCCATTTTATTCGGTTGAGAAAATCGACCTTGTTTTCATTCCAGATCGCCGTGGTATTAAGCACAGCGTCGTTATAAATTTCAGCGATGGTTTCAGCATCGCGTTCTGTTGCAGCACGAATTGGCATAGTAGACACCCCGTCATTAATTTACTAAAGTAGATTAACAGTACACTATATTATATATCCATTATGTTAGATGATTTGTCCATTAAAGAAGACGATTTGAACGCTCGTATCGGCCTGAAGGTAAAGACTGAAAGAGAAAGACGTGGCTGGTCACTGACCGATCTGGCAGAAAACTCAGGCGTATCACGGGCGATGATTCATAAAATTGAGCGTGGTGAAAGCAGCCCGACTGCAACCCTACTTGCAAGACTTTCTGGCGCTTTTGATATGTCTATGTCCCAGCTGCTTGCTGAAATGGAAGTTCGTCCCGGTGTGCTTGTCAGATATGAAAATCAGGCTGTATGGCAGGATCCTGAAACAGGCTACATTCGTCGCCATGCTTCACCGGGGCAGATACCTGTAGACCTGGTTAGCATCGAGCTTCCGGCAAATACTGCCGTGCCTATGCCCGCTATTTCCTATCTTTCACGACGTCAGCTCATCTGGGTCATTGAAGGTAAGCTGACATTTATTGAGGGCAGCACAACATTTGAGATGTCACCGGGTGATTGTCTGGAGCTGGGCGATCCTGCTGACTGTATCTTCAAAAATGATACAGGTGATCTTTGCCGCTATGCCGTGATAGTCCTCAAGCCATCCTGATTGCATGCATTGGAACTGATTTGATTCAGAGTTAACTGGAAGATTATCAGGCGGTGGTTCCCCTACCTGATTGAGCATCTTTTATCAGCTCAATTTTGTAACCGTCTGTGTGGTGGGGTCAGTCCAACTATAGGGCAGGATCGTCTACCGGGGTGGGGTCAGTCCAAACTATAGGGCAGGATCGTCTACCGGGGTGGGGTCAGTCCAATTCAGCAAGTTTTTATGAATTCAGACTCACAGAATCTCAACAACCTTAAACTCTTCTGCGATCAGCTCCATCTCATCAGAAAAATAACCTTCCTGAATAAAGAATCGCTGATGTTCTTTCCGCCAGTACTCAAGGCTCAAATCGCCTTCACCTTCCTTTCGGGCAAATTCCTCGGTAACATCACAAAATCGCACCAGTTGCATTGAAACTAATCTAATAACGCATACAGGTACATCCTGACCATCAAGGATGATGTTATAACTCCCAATCCTGGGGGCACACTCTTCCTGCTGATAAGATGCAAAAGAGCCACATGATGCTGTTTTGATCCCTTGTCTAATAAGGCCTGCAAGCTCGTTGGCCAGTATTTGGCTATCACCAATTTGCCACGCATTCGCGCCTGGGTACTTCGCTTTTAATCTATCCATCGAATGCATCAAAAGCCCTTGTTAATCACATATTGAAATGTTTTGAGCATGAGTAGCCAGAACATTAACATTGATATTTACATTTTGGTATCTTGTGCTCGCTTCAAGACCTGAGGTATTCGACGAGCATTTTATGATCTCAGTAAGGGTGTAGAGGCACAGTGAATTTGGCTACCTGAATAGAGGTAATATCATCACCTCATAGCCAAAACAGGTGACAGTATTACCAGACGTAACAGACGCAATTTTAGCCCCGAGTTTCGCCTCGAAGCTGCCCAGCTTGTACTCGATCAGCACTACACCGTTACCGCCACTGCCACTGCGATGAATGTCGGCAAATCCACGATGGACAAATGGGTTCGACAACTTAAAAGAAGAGCGAGCGGGAAAATCACCAGTAGCGTCACCCATGACACCTGAGCAGATTGAGATACTTGAATTGAAGAAAAGCCTTCAACGCGTTGAAATAGAAAGAGATATATTTAAAAAGGCTACCGCGCTCTTGATGTCAGACTCCCTGAACAATTCTCATTAGTTGAGAAACTCAGGGCGCGGTTTCCTGTTGCCGTTGTATGCAACGTGTTTGGGATTCATCGCAGCAGCTATAAATACTGGCGGCAGCCCGGAAAACCTGACGCCACGAGAGTGGCATTACTGAGCCTTGTGCGTGAAGTTTATCGCGAAAGTAACGGTTCAGCAGGAGCGTGAAGCATTGCCTGAGTCGCCGGGGAAATTGCTGGGATAACAGCCCAATGGAACGGTTCTTCAGAAGCCTGAAAACAGAGTGGGTGCCGGATAATGGGTACGTAAATTTTAGCGAAGCCAGCATGGCGATAACAAATTACATCACGTGATATTACAGCCAGCTCAGACCTCATCAATATAATGGAGGTCTGACGCCGAATGAATCTGAACGATTGTTCTGGAAAAACTCTTAAAGCCGTGGCCAGTTTTTGTTGACTACTACAAGGGCAGCTATGAGTGAACAGCGGACGTTCACTTATGACAGCTGAGTGTTTCCAATACGTTGAACATAAGTTTTCTGTTGCGAAACATTGCTTATACGCCTATAAAATCAGAAACCTATATGGTAATGAGGGCAATATGAACATCTCAATCAGAAAATTACTGCCGCTTGAATGGGGTCATGCTTACAGTCTGATTTCACAGCTCCGGAATATTTCCAAAGAGAAATTTATCGAAAGCGTCAGAATTCAGACCATGAACGGTTATGAGCTTGTTGGCGCATTTGGCGATGAGAAAATGCCTGGCCTGATGGGCTTCCGTCCCGTTCATACTCTGGCCAGAGGATCACATCTCCATATTGATGATTTGATCGTTGATGAGGCATCAAGAAGCACGGGGATAGGGAAAAAACTGCTGGATTTTGCCACCACTGAATCAGAAAGTAGGGATATGAACTTCGTGTTCCTCGATGCCCGACAGCAGGCGATACCCTTTTATGAACGGAATGGTTTTGTGGCTCACACATCACCTTCAATGAAAAAGCCTCTCCGATAAACCAGATAGCCTGTTCAGAGGTGGGAGGCGGACATTTTAACTTTGCATCTACACCCTTTAGCACTATAAAAACGTGAAGTTAAGGAAGTTCTTTGCACATAAAAACACTCAAAGGATCTGCTGCATACGGGGGGAATGCATCGCATATCTCGTAACCGCATCTGCGATACAGTGCTATAGCCGGTTGCTGATGAATCCCTGTTTCAAGCCGCAACAGGCTCGAATTCTTTTCTGAAGCAATTGTCTCGATTGCACTGACTATCTGCTCTCCGAGCTTCCTGCCCCGGTATTCCGGTCGAATATAAACCCGCTTAATCTCAGCTGAGCCATCTTCCTGAAATAGCAAAGCACCACAACCTGCAGGTGAGCCACCTTCATTACGGACGATAACGCACCGGAGCTGCTCGTCACTTACTGTTGAAAAGTCCAGGCAGTGATTACTTTCTGCAGGATATAGTTCGCTCTGAAAGGCATCGAGCTCGCTGACCAGCCAGGCCAGATCAGAATCACCTTTATCTACTTCTGAAATGCTGAACATTCGCTATCCTCGATTTATTATTAACTACTGAATCTAACATACTGCCCCTTCGATTACGGCTTTCAGTATTTAACATAGGAGTTAGTGTGCAACTTCTGCTCCAGGCAATGGCGCTTATACTGATCCCGGCGTTAATACGTGCATTCACGGTAAGTTGCAGAGTCATTTTCCCGGCTGCGCTTGTCAGATCAACACCTCCGGGGCGGGGGAATACACGCTACAGATATCGCCGACCTTTGCCTGCACTCTTGCTCCTTTCGGGATAAAATTTTACAGACAGGAAATCTGATGCAGCGGTCATCCTGCTCACAGGGCTGCTTTATACCGCCGATCTCAGACCATTTCAGCACAGGGGGCTGGCCTGACTTTTTTGACGAGACGCTGGCGCGTGAAAATTTCATGTTGTTCATGCGGCAGGTAGCGCCGTCAGCCGGGTGGCACGCAGCAGTCCGACTGACAAAGCCTGTCCCTGAAATTCATGCGGGGCGGACAGACAGCTTACAGGCGATTACTGGCCTCAACCAGTTCGTTATAGGATCTGAAAACGCGCATCGGTGAACCCGATACCATCCAGCCCGTATTGCTATTTCCTTTCAGCAGAGCCTGCTCACTGTTGTTGTAAGGCGTTTTATCGCGTAGCCGACGCATGCGATCCTTGCAGTCTTTCAGAAAGGTTCCGGCTTTATCCTGGAAGATGGACCAGCTGAACGGCTTGCCTGGCTCGCTGGCCGTTGCCTTACCTGCCTCAGCCAGCAGCGCACTGTAAGCATCAATCGCTTTTGTCATTCCAGCCACGTCGGGAGCGGGGGTGCTAAGCAGGGTCGCCAGCTGTTTGGCCTGGGTGATTAACGCCAGGCGGTAGTAGCGACTATGGCGGCCCTCAGATTTTTCAATCTCAACGAGCTGCGCGGCAGTGAGCGCATTGGTCTCTTTTTCCACTTCGGCACCGTAAAGGTCGCTGGATTTCATAAAGCGGTCAAATGCCTTCATGAGCGGCTGATGCATTTGCTTACCTTTCGCGAAGCCATCATCCTTGTAATCGCCCTGACTGTAGTAAAGATGGGCTTGCGAAACCAGCGGATCCAGCGTCGTTAAATCTGCCAGATACTGTGTGGCAGCTGCATCCAGCGTCGGTAATGCGGGGCTGGCCCTGGATGCCTGAGTGATGGCTTTGGTACAGCTCTCCAGTTCGTAAGGTGTGACATCGCCCAGCACGTTGACATTACGCTCTTTGCCGGTTGGCCCCTTTTCAACATGCGCAATCCAGCTCACATAGCGCTGGGCACTGTCGCGAACAGATCCATCGGTGGTGTTAAAGCATCCCACATAGGCATTTAATTTTGTGGCGAGTTGCGCAGCGCTATCCTCCTGAACGGCGTGGGGCTTTTTCTCAGGGGCCGACTTTGCATCCGGTTTGTCACTGTTGTCGCATGCTGCCAATGACAGCACCAGGGCGGTCACCAGCATCCCGGGTATCATGGCCCTGCTTGCTCTTTTAAACATAATCGCTCCTTCATTCATTGGGTTATAAACGCAGATTCTAAATTAATGCCCGCATCCGGCGTATCGCCGTGTTATGCCGTAACAGGATTTACGATGTACAGCGCAGGCCTGCATAAAGGGCTCACAGGCTTCAGCATGCCCTGACGTTGCAATACAGACAGACTGCTGCGGGGGTAAAATGGATGCACCGGATCCATTTGAGAGATATTCAGGACAGGATTCGCTGCAGAATTGTTTTATTTAAGCAATCCCATTCTGATCATCCGTAATGGACGTACGGTGAACCCTCCCTCATCAACAGCGATGAGGGAGGTTATGACATGCGGGTTATGCGCTTTGCGCCGTCTCCGACGATTCATCTTTCAGCAACGCCCTGACAGTCTGGTGACGGTGCCAGTAATAACCGAGGGTATTTTTAAAGGTTTCAATCTCCTTTTTCAGGCCGGGCAGACGGATCTCACTGCGTTTTTTCCCCTGCGAGTTTGCCTGCACATGCTGCACGTAGAGCGTATCTCTGCCGAAATTACGTATTACATTGATGTTTTTAACATTATCCCACTCCAGTGTTTCGCCGGTTTTCGGCGACACGATACCCTGCCAGGTGATGACGATCTGCGAGCCATCTTTCAGGGTATAAGGAACATTAGGGAAATGCTTCAGCACCAGCGCGGTTTCCATTTCACCGGTAGGCTGATAGCGCCAGGCAAGGCTCTCCTCGTGCACCGAAGAGAAGTCGCGCTCATACTTCTGCCACAACTGCTGTTCTATCTCGTCGGCAACCGGCATCAGATCGACCCAACTCTCGGCCGGGAAATCGGCTGCTACTGCTGCATAGTCGGATTCGTCAACGTTATACCCCACGTTGCGCATCCTTTCCGTCAGCGGCGGGTGTGAATCAAACGGGTGCGGCACATTCTGTTTACGGATAACGCTAATAAAATCCGGGGAGGCGACGTGTTCAGGCAGACCGGCAGCAATAGCCTTACTGATCCCCAGTTCATTTTCATGCAGCGTCTGGTTATTAAAGAAGTTTCGCTCGACTTCATTACGGTAGCTGGCATACGCCGACACTTTGATCAGCGATTCGATAATTGCGGCGGGGGATACCAACGTTGATGCGTTGCGATCCGCCACAAACTCACGTTCACGACTGTTACGCTGCCACGCCAGCTCAAACAGCATGCGATAAAGATAGAGCGGATAGAAAACGATCAGCGTTGCCAGATTCTGACCCATCAGCTGCATATAGAGATCAAACCGGTGCAGCTTTGGTCCCAGTAATGCCCCGGAGGCGGTGTCGCCTTCATGAAGGTGTGTCAGCTCGTGGACCATCACACCATCAGCCTGCGCAACGGTGAGCTGACGCAGTAACGGAATACTGACATACAGCTTACGGTTGGTGAGCGGATGCCCATTCACGTTCAGCGGGGCTTCGGTCACGTAGAAGTTGGTGTCGATACCTGCAACGATATGATCGGGTGGCGTGGTGCCCACTCTGGCGGCCAGCATATCTATCTGTGACCAGAGTGCCGGGGCGACTTCGCGGGTTACCACTTCGCCTTCAATACTCTCTTCCGGCGGGAGTTTTTTAAAGATACCTTTGATCATGTAATACATACCGGCCAGCACCAGCAGTCCTACCGCCATCACCAGCTTGGGATAGTAGGTTTGCGTGAAGAACGCGGTTCCCCAGAATGAGAGCCATACCAGCATGCCGCCCTGTACCATGACTTCCAGCGAACAGGCCAGCATCAAAAATTTGTGTGCCAGTGCCAGACTGATTACCTGTCCCTGGCGGCTTTTAAAGGCCAGCGCGCTGAACAGCAACACCATCAACAGGACAATGCCGCTGCAGATTAGGGTCCAGAATGCCACTTTATCCATCATGTAGAATTGCCACAGCTCGGATTGCGGTGCGCAGACGGCGTTTTTGTAATCCCGCAGATTTTCATCTACCGGCCCGCAGACGCTGGATGGCGGGTTCTGCTGCAGAAACGCCTGAAGTTTTCCCGTATCCTGATGCTGTTCCCGCGCATCGTCCACAAAGATCTGTGTATATTGCTGATCGAGTTGCGTGTTGCCATATTCAGCAAAAAACAGGGTAATGACCGGGATGAGAAACAGTGTGAACAACAGCCAGGAAAATACCTTCAGATAACTCTTTTTCAATTCCATTAATGTTTTCAAAATAATGAATTCCTGTGTGCCAATGCCAGGGGGAAGCTGCTGTTATCAGGAAATTCCGAAAAGAACGGCCTGGCCCGGTTAGAAGATGCGGGAACATTTTTGCAAGCTTCAGCGATAATATAATTATTGCAGACGGATTATAATCCAGCCTGATACTGTTTTGAAAAGGAAAATATTTCAGGGGTTCTCCCTTTTCGCAGGCTATTCAGCTGGTCACTCCCTTTTCCCTTTTTCGCAGGCTATTCAGCTGGTAATTCCCCTTTTTTACTGCTGCGACAGCAATAATTTTAGTTAGTATTCAACATTTATTCTGCCCCGTCTCCTGCCCGACTGTTAAACCCTGCCGGATAAAGTAGATCTTTACCCGCCGGAACAGCACATGCAAGTTTTTAAAAGAGTGATGCTGCCGTCGGTATCATTAGAATAGAAATAATATCGTCACGGTACAAACAGGCATGCCACACCCTGCGTTGCAGAATTTGCTGCACCGGTGCCGGATAAGTAACATCATTGGCAACTAAAGCAGTCAGAATCAGTAAGGTTTTAATCGCACAGACCCAACACACCCTAAGCGGGATGTAATTCATATTAGCATCAAAGAAATCATCGCCACCATGATAAAAACATGTTAATTTTTAAAAAATAATTCCTCGTTCCTTACCCTTTTAAAGGATATAAATATGATCGCCTGGAGCGGAGTCGGTTTTTTTGTTGCCCTATTAATTTCTGTCGCCTATCTGTTGTGTAAATGGCTGTTCGATATTTATTACTACGAGGGTTATTTTGTCGAACATTTATGGGCGACAGGCGCCACGCTTTTACTTGCAGCCCTTTTTTGTGGGGCTTTTGTCTGGGTGCTCCGGCAGGAAAGATGGCTGGATGCGATTGCAAAGGCAACGAAAAGTCAGCCGATGATGGCCCCCGAAAAAACCCACAATTTCTTTTTCATTCCCGTGCTTTACTGGCCGATTATTCTGTTTCTGCTCGGTTCAGGGATCTGCCTCTGGGACCTTACCCGATAACGTTTCTGCATCGCTGAGATGGATTTTGCTGACGCTATCTCAGCGACAGGGAAATATCATCAACATAAAGGAGTTCACGATGAAATTAAAAAAATCATTAAACATTATGGGCGCCATTTGCCTCACTGCCGTCATTGGCGGTACCTCGGTCTGCGCATTGGCAGCCGAAGCGAAAACGGCGCCAGCCGCAGCCACGCAGACTGAGACGCTCTCCCTACTCAATGGCAGGCAGACTTTTCAACTGCGGGGCTATGAAGTTCAGCCTGTTCCTGGCGGCGGCCCGGGTAAAATGTACGTCAATAAACTGGAAAAACGCGTGGTGATTATTGGTGAAGAAGCCATCCCGGCCATTGCTCAAGGTGCCAGTGATGCTGATTTTCTGGACGGTATGAAGTCTATTAAAGATAAGCAGATGCAGGCTTCACCCTCTTATAAAGTGATCAGTGAGAAAACCGAAAACGCTAAAGGTCTGCCGGTTTATCATATTGAAGCCACTAACAAAATGGGGGGGAATGATGTTCAACAGGCCACTTTGCTGGCGGTCGCTGAAAAAAAACTCACCGTCATACAGGTTATCTCAAACCACAAAGATAAATCTGGCCACCTGAAAGCGGTTAACAATATTCTCGGAAAGTAACTTAAGAATGGCGGTACGTTGGTACAGCAAATATGGGATCAGCTACTCTCCATTAATTAACGTATTGTGGTGTTTGGAACGTCCACTCCTGGCACCGAGCAGACATGTGCGCAGGGCATAGCCAATTATGAGCAAAAAACACATGTTAACGTTTATCTTATTTTAATTGGTGTCCATAGAGTCACCTTTTGCAAGAGCTGATTCTAATGCAGCCAGTGTTTCGCTTACACAAATACTGCATCAGTGAGACGCCCCTCCCCTCTCTAAATCAAAGGTGTTGCCAAAAATTCCGGTCGCTGTTCGGCCAGCAATGTAAACCCGATGACTTCCGGATACAGCGTACGGCTGACGGTATCCGGCAGCATCAATTCTGTAAAACTCCAGGCTACTGCGATGCTGATACCGGCCACGGACAGCATGTCAGGATGACTTTCCCGCAGCCCGTTTTCCAGTGTCTGCAAGGCACCATGAAGTTGCTGAGTTACCCGATTCAGCCAGGGCTGATGCTGTTTCTCTTCCGGCCTGAGACGCTGTTCGTATACAATCTGCACCGCTTTCTCGCACGCTGCCAGGGCGAATCCGGTAAGATGCAGATCCCGTAGATCTTCCGCTCCGGACGCTGATGTGGGTGCAGGCGAATGACCGGAGTATTTCTCAAGGTAATTAATGATTAGTGTTGAGTCGATCAGCACCTGCTTATCATCTGTGATGAGCGTTGGAACTTTAACGGCTGGATTAATTTTTGTTAAGGCATCAAAATCGCCGAATACTGAAAGCGGCCGATGTTCGAATTCAATACCCAATACTTTCATGTAAATAGCAACCCGTCTGACATAGGGTGAATCCAGCATTCCGATCAGGATCATGGCTCTACCTCATATTATGTTGATTAATAAAATCAATTAACTGTGCGGCAACAGGTAAGGGGGCATCTTCCATTAAAAAGTGTCCGGCCTGTTCATAGATATGCAGCGTGGAAGAGACGATGTCGCGCTGCAAACGCTTTCCATACTCAACCGGTTGCCATTCATCTTCGGCGCCCCATAAAACCTGCACAGGCAGCTGGAGTTGCGGCAATTTTTCTGCAAAGTCACGGGTGTAACAGGCATTATAGTGCGCAACCTGATGCTGGTAAAATGAAGGCTGGCCTACCACTCCACAAAGCGGCGCGAGATAACTTTCCAGACGCTGCTCTGTCATAAGATGCTTATTAAAAACAGCCATCTTTAACTGGCGAGACATCGCGCGGGAATGCTCAGTGGCAGGGATCAGCGCATAATCCGCATAGTTATCCCGCATATCTTTCCATGTGGGCGAAGGCCAGGAGTTGTAGCTCGGAATATCGGCAATCGTAAGCGTCTTCAGAAGGGATGGGCTGTCGAATGCCAGTCTGAGTGAAATTGCCCCGCCGATATCGTGACCAAAAAGATGTGTTTTTTCAAGCTGCCAGTGTTCAAGCAGTTTCAGCAGAAAACCGACCTGTGCGGCAACCGAGGTATCAGCCGTCAAAGGGCGCTCTGATGCGCCAAACCCAGGCAGGTCATACAGGTGAACGTGAAAACCCGCATCGACAAATACCGGCACCAGTGACTGCCAGATCACTGAGTGTGCGGGAGTGCCATGAACCAGCACCAGAGGTATACCTGAACCATGGACCCCGGTCGCAATGCGACAACCTTTTATCAAAACGTCGTCAGTCAGTAATGGGTTATTAGCGGGCATAAGCGTTCTCCGTTGTGCTTGTTTCGGTCAGGCTATCCGTTGACTGAATATGACGCCAGTGACATTATTTCCCGCTATGAACCCACTTTTGTCATATTAAAATGAATAAACGACTCTCTGTTGATGCGCTCAGAGTATTCAAAACTGTGGTGCAAACGGGCAATATGAGTAAGGCTGCATTACTTCTTAATTTGAGCCAGTCCGCAGTAAGCTGGAAGCTCAGACGGCTTGAGGATCAACTTCAAAGCCAGCTACTTACGCGCATCGCCGGAAAAGCCGTTCCGACAGAAAAGGGCAGCGTTCTGCTGCTCCATGCGGAAAAAATACTCACTGAACACGATCATGCCGTGGCTTATTTTTCGCCTTCGCCACTCCGTGGCAAGCTACGAATTGGGGTCACTGAACATATCTCAATGACCGAAATATGCGGGGTCATTTCAACCTTCACTCACCATCATCCCGAGGTGGATATACGACTGGTGGTGGAGCAAAGTCATCTCCTGCGTCAGCATTTTTCTGAAGGAAGCCTGGAGATCATCTTACATCAGGATTTCACGGGCACGGCATCGCCGGAAGATAAGGTATTGTGGAGTGAAAAATTATACTGGTACGCAACGCCTGCCTGGCGGCATGAATCGGATAAGAGCCTGAAGCTTATTACCTGGGGACCGGATTGCTATTACCGTAACCTGGCGGAGGAAAAACTTCGCCAGGCAAAAATTCCATTTGCTGTGATGCTGGAGTGTCCTTCAGTAGCAGGTATGCTTGCGGCGATAACCACGGGTCTGGGGGTGGGAATACTCAATCAATACAGCGTTGAGAAAGCGATTTGTAACGTGTATGAGCTTGAGAAATTAATGCCTCTTCCGTCGGTTGATTGCCTGCTACGCCTGAATAAATACCGCTTTAATCCCGCAAGCGAGGCCTTCTGCGAGATGCTGACCAGGCTGATGCATAAACAGCGATAGTGAATTGGCTGCTATTAATTGATGAATACAACCTGTTGTTAGTAATGTCTGCTCCTGGCACTAAGCAGATCGAGGCCGGTACAGGTCTGCTGTGAGCGAACAACGGAAATTCGCAAGGCATTACTAACACCCCAGTGCATCAATCGACTGGGGGCAGGTCAGTTTTACGCCAGGCTCCTTGTAAACTTAACGGGTAATTTCGTTCCATTAAGCGAGTCCCACCTCGCGCTAATCCTTATTCAGGGATAACTGCGTTTTCTGCCTGACGTGTCGAAGAAAATCGGTAGCCGTGGTTCCCCACAACTCCGGCTCAAACTCATCACCGAAGTGTTTCCTGAAGGCGATCTCCAGATCTGCGCTTTCTTCCGTTAGTAGATCGATGTCAGCAATCAGGCCATATTTTCCGGCAGTATGCGCATCGTGAAGAAACGCATCTATTTTCGGCTCTATTTCATCGCTATCATCGATAAGGTCATAATCCTGACCGAAATAGAGGGTGATAAAACAGCCCAGCTCATTGAGATTTAATTTTTTCATTGCTAAGCCTTCGGAAATGCGGTGAGAGCAAAATATGGCTTACCGTTCCACTGCTCAAAACGCAGAACACTGCGTAAGCTGCCAAACTGCTCGTGGCTGGCAGTGAGGGCGTCGCTCCAGTCTTGCAAACAGTTCTCCGGCCGTTTTGCCGATATGACGCTCCACAGTATGGCCACCGCTGGCTGCCCCTGACATTGATTCGTGCATGGCCAGACTTATCCTTCCGGAACGAACGGCAGCAACCCGGACAGCGCCCACAGCGGCGGCAAAGCCAAAGGGGATGGCTGCATCGACGGTGAAGTCCCACTTCAGCAGATTCTCCGACACTGGCAGATCATGTGCGCAATAGCTGACAGGGCTGCGCTTCCGGGAGGCTTTCGCCAGCAGCCCCTGATGGCGCAGGCTGGCGGCAATGGTTTTGATGTTGTATTCAGGCAGGTTGTCAATGCGTTCTGCAAGCTTCAGGGCTTCGTTGCGAAATTCAGGCGTATATTGCTTACGTGGCATCTCACTGTTTGATAAGGACTTTGTCATGTGAGCTACCTCTGGTTGAGAGTTTACTCACTTAGTCGCATGTCCACTATTGGCGGGTAGGATCAGTGATGTATCAATCCGCCATCTACGGCATACTGGCTGCCGGTAACATAGGATGCGTCATCTGACAGGAGGAAAAGTGCGACTGCAGCGGCCTCTTCTGATGTTCCTGCGCGACCAAGAGGAACCTGACTTACCACAAAATCTTCAAACTGCTGACGCGACTCCTCGGGCATAAAGTGTCTAAAGTTGGTTTCAATCGGACCTGGCACCAAAGTATTGGCGCGTATACCGCGTTCAGCCAGCGCAGATGCCCAGCTCTTGACCATAGCAATAACGGCGCCTTTCGTCGCTGCATACAGGCTCGTCATCGCCGCACCTTCATATACAGATGAGGATGAAGTAACCAGAACGGATGCGCCAGAATTAAGTGATTTGGATAAAGCTGCCAGTTGTAGCATTGGGCCGCGAACATTAGTATTCATCATACGATTAAAAGAATTTGCCGTTACAGCTTCCGGAGAGCTTACCTCTGCGAAGCCCGCATTAAGCCACAATCCATCAAGAGCACCCCAACCGCTAATAGCTTTCCGCAGCGTATTTATATCAGGTTCGCTTGCAGCGTCGCTTTTCAGAATAAGCGATGTCGCAGGAAGCAGGCTAAGTGCACGCTCCAGCCTTTCTTCATTAAGCCCCGTGATGGCTACATGACCACCTTCAGCGACAATACGCTGAGCGCCTGCCAGCCCATGCCACTTGTACCACCAGTGATCAATATACGTTTACCCTGAAACCTGCCCATTCTTACTCCTTCTATTTGGCTGTTGACTCAGCATTTACCTTACGCAAATAAAACACTATTCGTCATCTGTTTCATTACGAAACGATGGCACTGTTCCTTGAATTTCCGCTCCTGGCACAGAGCGGATATCAGCATTAATATCCTGCATCCCTCCGGTTGCCAGGTTTAACCGGGTCTTCAGCTCTAATGCGCTAATCGGGCAAAGCTGGGAAACTCCGACGGACCGCGAAAAGATTCGTTCCGGGCCCTACAACTGGGGTTAGATGACGAACGGCCAGGTTAATTCTTTCAGCCGGCTTTCGCTTGCGGGTTGTTATACCGTTATACCGCGGACGACTTACTGCTGTTCTGAAGATGATGTCAGAAAATACCCTCTTTCAGGAGAACCGGAAACATATGCGAACCCGGGTTCACCGAAGTGCATGCCGGCAACAAGTAAATGTTGACGAGCGGCCTGTTCAAGAATGGTTTTTCTTGTTTTCTCTGCCTGGGCAGGATCACAGTCAAACGAAATTGAAACTTCCGGCCGGGCTGACTGAATATGCGGATAATGGACAATGTCACCCCAGATCAGCAGGCTTTCGTCGCATGAATTCATCAGAAACCCGGTGTGTCCAGGCGTATGTCCCGGCAGACTTACAGCCTTGATCCCCTCACTGATTTCTGCTTCATCAGTAAAACGCAGAACAGGGCCATAAGCTTCCAGCGTGCGACGAACCAGTGACCCGGTCATCTGTAGGCGCTCACTCGTGAGTTTCAGCTTATTTTCATCCTGCCAGAATGCTGCTTCATCACGACTCAGGAAAAGTTTCGCGTTTTTGTATGCAGGCTGACCATGCTCATTCAGCAGACCGCCGATGTGGTCTGGATGTCCGTGAGTCAGAAGAATAGTGTCTATATCGTCTGGCTTAACGCCCGCCGAGTAAAGGTTTTTTTTAAATTCGCCACCTGCATAATTCAGTCCTCCCATACCGGAATCCACCAGTATGACGCGTCCCTGTCCGCGTATTAGGTAGCAGTAAATATGAATATCATCGGGAGCGGTTATTCCTGACTTCTCCTGAATTTTCCCTGCCTCGGTTAAATCAATGCCTGACAGTAAACCCAGGCTGGCTTTCATTCGCCCGTCGCTTATTGCGGTTACCGAGTAATGGCCAATTTTTTGCGAAAGAAAAGGTGACGTATCCATACTATCCTCACTTAATGAATAAAATTATAATCTGCTGCTTCGTTCGGTCCGTGATGTTTAAACCAGTCAGTCACAGTCGCTGACACGTCAGTGTTACAGTCACGGCAAAAAGATATTGAAGTTAAATGCCTGATGAGACTATGATAATTTTCGACTCAGTTGAGACCAAAATTGTTGTGGACATAAAATTACTGCGTTCTTTTGCCACCGTTGCCTTATTCGAACATATCGGACAGGCAGCAGAAAGGCTTCATATTTCTCAATCTCCACTCAGCAGACAGATCCAGCAGCTTGAAAGTGAGTTAGGTATTACGCTCTTTCATCGTGATAAAAAGCGGTTACGGCTGACAGAAGAGGGAAGAAAATTTCTTAATGAGGTAACGCCTTTTTTACAACATCACGATCGTCTGAAAGATTACGGCCGGCATCTTTCGCATGATTACGCAGGGCGACTGGATATAGGCTATGTAGAAGCGGCACTCCATTCCCGGCTTCTTCCTGAGGCAATTGCACGGCTTGGGATGGGGCATGAAGCGGATATCCGCCTACATGCTATGCGTTCAAAGCAACAGATTGAACATCTGAGGGAAAGAGCCATTGATCTGGCCCTGCTGCATACGCCACCTGAAGCTAATAGCATGTTCTGTCAGGAGAAAGTCCTTACGGAACATGTGATACTGGCAATGCCAAAAGAAAGAATGCTATCGGCTACCGGCCCTGATGATCTCAATGGCCAGCCGTGGATAGCAGATCAGGAAAACCTGAATCCTACGGCGCGGGCGCGACTGCTCGCCGCATGTCAGAAAGGCGGTTTTCGCCCCAATATTTGTCTGGAAGTCAGCGGGCCACTGGCTGCGCTGGCCTGTGTGGAGGCCGGGTTGGGTTTCACATTCATACAGAAAAGCCTTGCGCGGATTGTTCCGGATAATGTTGCTCTGGTATCACTCCCCTGGCTGCCGCTTGAAATCACCCTTTTTGCCGTGTGGCGGAAAGAGGAAACAAGACCGTTGACAAAACGTTTTCTGGCAACTCTGGGCCTGCACTGATGCAAGAATGTGATGTCCGGACTCATAAAGGCAAAGAAATGACAATTTTTGTTCCTGGATATGTAATCAAACGACCTTTGCCAATTAATTACAATAAAAATCTGAACGGGAAGTTTGCTGTTATATCTGACATTCAAGTGCATGTATTCACCGTTTTGCTCCTTACTCTACCTGCGCGCTTTTTCTCTCTGAGGCTTCTTCCTACTTCCATTTTATTTGGTCAACGATTTTCCATTGCTGGTATTACAGATGCATTCTGCATAGTTATGTTCGCTCCTGGCACAGCGCTGCCTCTCCGATTAGGTTTAGCCTTGTATCGTAGTTGTGTCAGGAAAGTCTGAGCTAATATACTGACCTTATCCAACTCCGCTCAGATTTAACCTTCTGATTTTTTTTGCAGTTTTCTGAGATGCTCCAGGAAATTCGGTTCGACTTTACGCAGGCACCTGACGGGCTTTTAGCAAAACCATAACCGTTTGTATGTCTACTGAAACCGAAGCTACCTGCCGGACTGTCTCCAGAACCCCTGGAACCGCCCTTACCCACAGCCAGCACAATGCAAAAGGAGCAGGCGGGTGGGCGCCCCTCACTAAAGAGTCAAAAAGGGGAATGGCAAACGGACAAAGGGCGATCGACGACCGCCCTGATGTGTAATCAGCAAATGGCTGAAAAGTTACTGCGCCTTAGGTTCACCTGCGGCCTTAAGCCTTTTCGACAGGTCACGGCGCTCCTTCGACAAATCGGCGTTCTTAATGATGTAATCATCAACGCGATCTTCATAGTCGCTGCGCATGCTGCTAATAATCTCCTGAATAGCTTCAATGCTCATGCCCGGTTTGATATATTCGCTCAGGTTGTCGAGCAGCAGGACACGCTTCTGGTTATCACGAATTTTCTTTTCGTTGTCGTGTATCTCGCGCTGCAGCTTATTCTTGCGACGGAACATCCGTACGAACTCCAGCACGTCCTGAAATGATTGCTTTGCATTTTCCATGAAGACACCTTTCATTTAGGCCTGTTCGCACAGGCGTCATTATCGTAGCCCTCAGCTTAACGGCTCACCGCCGCCGAAGGCAATTTTCAAACTGTAGAGTCAGACTGGCACTTATCTTACCGCGAAGCGCTAATTCCCGCAGTAAGTTGTTGCATATCGCTTATTTACGCAGCGCCAGGCGTAGCAGATCCGACAGCCTTTCCAGCTGTCCGGCCAGCTCAAGACTCAGCCAGACGTAACCGTGGATCGGCGTTTCTACTCCCTCACTGCTGTTAGATGCCTTGATCAGCTGACGCAGCTCGCGGCCAATCTCCGCCAGTTCGGCATTGTTGGCGGCAATTTTATCTGTGCTGCCCGCAACAATCGCCGTCGACAGTGCGCGCAGCGTATTTTCGGTCATCTGCTGGGTGCGACGCAGCGTCGGCGCATTAAGCATGATCAAATGACTCTCGCGTGAGGCCCACCATGCGTTCAGCTGCAGCTCCAGCGTGCAGACCATATTGCGATTCAGCGTCTGTATGCCTTCGAAAACCGAGCGCGGCGTACGGGTTTCCTTACTGGCCGGCTCAATCAGCGCACGCATTTTTACCACGCCGGTTAGTAGCCGCTGGAGAGGACGCGTCAGCCGCGGCTTCTCCACCAGATTGGGGGAGACACCGGCGTGGTAAATTTTCGCCGTCTCAAGCCAGACGTCCGACATCCTGATTCGCCAGTGGGTATAGGCCTTTTGTGGATAGATGCTGGTGAACAGCAGCGCAAGGATCGACCCCAGAATCACATCGCCGCCCCGCCACAGGGCCGTGGTCATATCGCCCGGCGGCGCACCGCAGATCACCGCCAGGGTAATGCCAATAAGCAGCGCCATGTAAGGATGTTTCCCCAGGGTGAGAAAGCCGCACAGAAACATCACCACCGTGCACCAGCCCAGCATGACCGGCAGCGAAATCAGCTCAAGCTTCAGCGCTATCAGCCCGGACACCGAACCAAAAATCGTTCCGCCTATACGTTGCACCGCCCGGGGAAAGACATTTCCCCATGAGGAGATCGGCCCCATCACCACCACCAGGGTGATCAGCGGCCAGCTCCCCTCGGGGATATGCGTCAGGCGCACTAACAGAAATGTCAGCACAAAGGCCAGCGCCACACGGATGCCGTGAACGGTTCGATAGTTGCGGTAAAGGGTGAATTCAAAGGCCGATAGCGGCTTGTCGGGACGCACTCTGTTCTCCTGGTGGCAGGTCATCGACGTGGATGATACCCGATCGAAAACTCTACGTACCAGACTCCCGTCTTATTTTCTTTCGCAACCGGCTGGCGACATCGGCTAAAAAGCGTACTCGGTCCCGCTCCGCCGGGGTTTCAGGCACTCTTCCTCAGCAGCTCAAGCAGGGTCTGCATCTGGGAATCAATGTTGATAATGTCCTTTTTTACGATCAGATGGAGTGGCGTCGCTCGGCGAATACCGCTCTGCAACGGCAAAATTTTCATCCTACCCGCATTCAGATGCTGCATGATGCGCTCCTCCGGTAGCCAGCCATAGCCAACCTGATGCATAACGGCCTCAATGGCTGCCTCGATGGTGGAAAAGGTCCAGGATTCGCTACTGCTGCTTTCATCCTGCACCGGCGGCTGCTCTCTTTCCGCAATGCGTATCAGAGGGTATTGCCTCAGGGTTTCCTCAGTAAGCCTCTCCGCCTGATGATGCAGCGGGTGATCGCGATGCGCCACGGCAACGAAATCGATGTTCATCAGCCATTCACCGCGCCCGGTCATATCCTGGCGGCGCGTCATGACCATCACATCCGCTTCGGCACCGCTGCCGGTCCAGGTTTCCAGTACTTCCGTAAGGTTGATCTGCGTATGTGGATGCAGGTGCTGGAACTGCCGCAGCGCGGAAAACAGCCTGCTGCGCGGGAAAATACTGTCCACCACCAGCTCCAGTCGGGTGCGGATGCCGTCGCGCAATGAGGCGGCGTGAGATTCTACATAATCAAAGGCTTTAAGCAGCGGCCGCACCTGGGCCAGCAACAGCGCGCCAGCAGGCGTAAGCACCGTTCTGCGCCCCTGCGGCTCCAGCAGCGTCACGCCTAATCGTTCCTGTAGCAAGGCCAGGTTGTAGCTAACGGAAGACTGACTTCTGTTGGTCACCTCGGCAGCCCGGGCAAAACTACCCTGTCTCACCACTTCGTTGAGCAGGCTCCACTGTTCGAGCGTCGACTTATGCATTATTCATCTAAATTATGAATGAGTATCATCCAAAATTAGCATTATTCATTAATAAAATGAAGAGATAGACTGATTCTACGCCAACAGGAGGAGTAATGATGAGCACATTCGATAAACATAATCTTGACGGTATTGTCGGTAAACACCTGGTTTATACCTACGATAACGGCTGGAACTATGAGCTGTACGTTAAAAATAAAGAGACTATTGATTACCGCATCCACAGCGGCCTGGTGGGAAATCGCTGGGTGAAAGACCAGCATGTGTATGTGGTGCGCGTCGGAACCCAGATCTACAAAGTTTCCTGGACAGAACCTACCGGTACTGACGTCAGCCTGATCGTCAATCTGAGCGATAAGCTGTTCCACGGCACCATCTTTTTCCCGCGCTGGGTCATGAATAATCCTGAAAAAACCGTCTGTTTCCAGAATGATCATCTGGCAGAGATGCAGCGTTATCGGGATACCGGCCCGGCCTATCCTACCGAGGTGATTGACGAGTTTGCCACCATTACCTTTGTTCGCGACTGCGGCGTGGATAACGACAGCGTCATTGCCTGCGCGGCGAGCGAATTACCCGCTGATTTCCCTGAGAACCTGGAAAACTAAAGGGCATTCGAAGTGAATAACTGACGGAAACACCAGGGCGTCGCCCCTGTATTTCGCAGTTATCCTTCTGACTGATCCAATCACTGCGTCCGCCGGGAGTCATCATGCATCCGTCCCTTGAGTTATTTATTACGCTGACTATCCGCGTGGATCGCCCCATCGTTATTTTCAACGATCCGGGTAAGCTAAAAAGACAGATTATTCCCATATCAGGCGGTGAGATGATGGGAAGGCTGAGGGGAAGGATCCTGCCCGGCGGCATGGACAGCCAGGTAATTGACCGTGAAGGGGTTTGCCGCCTCTCTGCCCGCTATGGTGTGGAAACGGAGGACGGCAAACGCTTTTTTATCGAAAACAACGGTATACGCCGGGTGCCTGCAAGGTATCTGCCGCAGCTGTTTGCTGATGATATGGCTTTTTTCTCAACTATCCCGCCCGATGAGATCTATTTTTTCACCACCCCGACCTTTGAGGTCGCTGATGACGCGCTCTCATTTTTGCAGAAAGAGATATTCATTGGCCGGGGGGCGCGTGGTGACGACGGGCTGGTAATGGCGTTTTATCAGCTTCGCTAAAACTACGCGGCTAACGGCAGCCCGGCCAGCTTCGCTAAGCTATGCAGCTAATAGCTGACCTGTCCGCTCCGCTTGAAACAGGTGGCTAAAAGCAGCCCGGCCAGCTTCGCTCATCGGCGCAGCTGAGGGGCTACCCTGGACCGAGGCTGAGGTTACAGCTTCTGCTTAATGTAGTCTTCAATACGCGTCACCACGCCCGCTTCATTTACCGCCTGTAGGGTGACCAGCGGATAAGAGGCCAGCTGCTTGTCGCCGTCCACCAGCTGAATGGTGCCGACCTGCTCGTTGAGCCTGAGCGGCGCTTTAAGGTCCTTACGCTCAATCACGTACTTCGCCTTAATCTTTTTCACTTCGTCCCGTGGCAGCGCCAGATAGACGTCTTTATCACTGCCGACGCTGACCTGGTGAGGATTGCCATACCAGACGTTTTCATGGCCAATTTCTTTACCCGCATGGAACAGCTGGACGGTATCAAAATTGTTCTGGCCCCAGACCAGCAGCTTGCGCGCCTGCTCTTCCCTGCCCTTCGAACTTTTCCCGCCCATAATAACCGCAATCAGGCGGCGCTGGCCGTCCACGCTGGAGGCGATAATATTGAAGCCTGCGCTCTCCGTATGGCCGGTTTTCAGACCATCCACGTGCAGGGTTTTATCCCATAATAAACCGTTACGATTTTGCTGAGTAATGCCGTTCCAGCTGAGGGATTTTTCACCGTACATCTGATAAAAATCGGGCTCACCGTAGATGATGGCGCGCGAAAGCTTCGCCAGATCGCCCGCCGTCGTGTACTGACCGGGAGCATCGAGTCCGTGCACGGTTTCAAAATGGGTATTGGTCAGCCCCAGCTTCTGGACGTACTGGTTCATCTGCGTCACAAACGCCGCCTGACTGCCCGCGACGTAATCCGCCAGCGCCACGCAGGCATCGTTGCCGGAGTCAATGATTACGCCCCGACTCAGGTCGCGTACGGACACTTTTTCCC
This sequence comes from Erwinia sp. HDF1-3R, assembly GCF_039621855.1. Classification (NCBI taxonomy): domain Bacteria; kingdom Pseudomonadati; phylum Pseudomonadota; class Gammaproteobacteria; order Enterobacterales; family Erwiniaceae; genus Erwinia; species Erwinia sp. HDF1-3R. Next base: position 3,144,556 of record NZ_CP155071.1, read on the forward strand.
CCGGCTTAAGAAACATCAGCGATGATCCTTTAAACACCGGATTCCCCGCCGCCCAGGCGTCATTGCCGACGGTAACCATGTCGTCACGGGTAATTCGCTTGCTGTCGATAGCGCGATCGACCACATAACCGGTCATCAGTTTTGTCAGGCTGGCGGGATTGCGGCGCTCATCGGCGTTACCTGCGGTCAGCACCTGACCGGTGGTCGCATCCATCAGAACCCACGAGGCGGCATCAATTGCCGGAGCCGTCATCGGAAAGGCTAACGGATTTTCATCGGCCTGCGCCAGGGAGGCAAAAGCCAGGACCATACTTAAACTTGCAAGCTGACGCTTCTTCACCGGTAAACCCTCAATAATGTGCTGTAGAAAAAAAACAGCCCGTTGTACGGTATCCGGCGCGCCAGTGTGTTAATAAATTGCAAGAAAATATTAATTTTCAGCCGATTAGCCTGCCCTGGCCGTTGGGGCGGTTTTCAGTCTTCAGGACCAGAGGAAAAATCAGTACCAGGGATAATCTGATAAGTTTCACTTTAGGAACAGTTGACCTTGTTTCTCCGCGTCGCTCCTTTACCGTTCACTGACGAAAAACTTACAATTGAGGGATAGGTATGTCTGCAACACGGGGTTGGTCTACGGAACTGGAGGGGCTGCGTGGCATTGCCTCACTCTGGGTACTGGTTGGACATATCAGCCTGCTGATTCACTGTCATATTACGCTGATATCATCGCCCGGCATTGGCGTCGATCTCTTTATCCTGCTTTCCGGTTACCTGATGGCGAAAAACTACGTCGAGCGTCAGCAAAAAGAACCCTGGCAAAGCGCCACGACCATTAAGAAATTCTGGATCCGCCGCTTCTTCCGCATCGCGCCGCTTTACTATTTACTGCTGATCGTGGCGCTAATATATGGCCCGTGGTTTGGCGAAATGCGCGATACCATCGCCCAGTTTTATTCCGCTACCGCCACCGAATCCTCCCGATATTCTGACCAGTCACTGGCCAATATTCTGACGCATTTCAGCTTTCTGTTTGGTCTGCTACCTGCTTATGGCTTTAATACGGTGCTGCCGGACTGGAGCATCGGGCTTGAGATGCAGTTCTACGCGCTGTTCCCGTTTATTATGCTGGTGGTGCTGCGTTTCGGGTATGCCGCCTCGCTAATAGGCATTATGGCGCTGTGCTGCGTGGGCCGCTATCTGCTGGCCGACTATTATGAAGCCTTCGTGATGCCGTCAATGATTCTGATTAAGCTGAATATGTTCCTGTCTGGAATGCTGCTGGCTGAAGCGGTACGCCGTAAGGCCCTGCTCTATGTGGCTTTTGCCCTGCTGGGGCCGGTTGCCAGCGTGGTGATTGGTCTGCAGGCCATTAAGCTACAGGTAATAATGGAAGTGCTGATGATCGTGGGCATGGCCGCGATTCTGTGGCAGTACGCCCCTGATGGCCTGATGGCCCGTCTTATCGCCCTGCCCCGCAGGCTGCTGAATAACCGCCTGAGTACCTGGCTGGGGGATGTTTCATTTTCCGTTTATCTGCTGCATCTGCTGATTGTCATTCCTGCTATCGCCCTGATGCTGTCTCATACCAGCCTGGGTAATAAAAGTGACATCGTGCGTTTCGCAACAATCTGCGCGATATGCATTCCCATTACCTACGCGCTGGCCTCGCTGCTATATAAGTTTGTAGAGAAGCCAGGCATTCTGCTGGGTAAGAAGGTGCTGGCACCGCGTCCGGTTGAACAGGTCGGTTAGGCATTTTCGACTTCTCCAGCACGCAATGTGTTGGAGAAATCCATTAACCGGGCATTCCATGAGGGCCCCATTGGAAAGTTTGGCATGATTACAGGAACAGGGCCGCCATTAATGGCGTTTTGGATTACATACTGGAGTGCTCCACCTAAAGCACCGGAAGCAGCACCTGCTGGCGCGAATGGCCCGGTAAACAAAAATCCCAACCCGGCACCCCACAGCATACTTTCTGTTATACCACCAGGAATTTGACCATTGCTGGGATAGCCTGCGCCAGAAATATTCATGTCATAACTATGTATCTCTCTCATTTTTAATCATCCTTATTATAAGAACAGTAATAAAACTGATAACTATTGAAATTATCAGGTTGTGGGATATCGATAACAAATAATTCCTTAACGGCAAAGCATTTCTTTCATTAGTAAAGAGATGCAGAGGGAAAAAGATATTTATAAACGCTGGAACAAAAATCATGATCCCGATCTGCTTATGACTGAATGTTACTTTCCTTTTCCAAAACCACATTATTATAGCCATGACTGAAAATGTTATTGGCGTCACGGGAGCTCCTTTTAATAAAGCCTTTCTTGATTTAAAAATCTAAAACAAACTTATCGCGTGCGCAACAAGCCATCATCTTTTTTGTAAGCGTTATTATGATAATAAAAAAATGGATAAATCACTAATTTATAGTGACATTACCAGACAGTCAGATTGGCTTACAGGTCCATTACATTACGAGGATTTTAATTTCTGCGTTATACATACGTAGAGTCGCCACTATTAAGGCTAAACAAACAACTTTTATGCAATACCCATACTATTTTGTTACATTACATAATACAGCATCGACATGGCTCTCCTCAATCTCGCATCTCGCCACCCGCTTTTCGTAAATTAACTACCAGTATAATGACCCTGATGTTAAGTAAAATCGAGTATTAGAAATGATACAGCCTGAAATGTCGGGCTGGCGGATAAGAGCTTAAACTCTCGCCCAGTGCAATTTCCACATTCCTGATTCACTTGTGTGCCCTGCCGCGCTGATTTTGTTAAATCTCTGCACTCCAGCCCCATTGCAACAGCAGAGGGAAGCAGCTGTGCCTTTCCCGGCACAGTGTGAGCATTGTTGTCTTACAAAGTGGGTTTCGGTACGAGGTTGTATAGCGTCTTCTCCTGTTAAGCTGTTACCTGGTACGGCGAGCTTCACCACTTCACGCTGAACTATGTGTAATCCAGCCCTGTCGTGGTCAACTCAAACAGACTCCTGGGCCGTCTGAATCAGTTATTTCAGGTGTACCGGAATATGGTTTACCATATGGATAGCGAAGCGTGGTGTCACAGATGGCTGAGGTGAAAATGCCGCCGAAAATCAGCGGGATATTTATTAATTTCAGTAAATTCATGCACCTAATTTAGTAACCGAAGGCGACTCTACACAGTGAAAGACAAACCAGTACAGCCAACATTCCTGTTTCACGACTATGAAACCTTCGGCAAAAGCCCGTCGCTGGACCGCCCAGCACAGTTTGCCGGCATCCGTACCGATATGGACTTCAACATTATTGGTGAACCTGAAGTGTTCTACTGTCAGCCAGCGGATGATTACCTGCCCCAGCCGGAGGCGGTGATGATCACCGGTATTACCCCGCAGCTGGCACAGGCGAAGGGCATCAGCGAGGCGGCGTTTACCCGGCGCATCCACGCGCTTTTTAGCGAGCCGGGTACCTGCGTGGTGGGCTACAACAACGTACGCTTTGATGATGAAGTGACCCGCAATCTGCTGTATCGCAACTTTTATGATCCCTATGGCTGGAGCTGGCAGAATGGTAACAGCCGCTGGGACCTGCTGGACGTGATGCGCGCATGCTACGCCTTACGGCCTGAAGGCATTGTCTGGCCAGAGAATGACGATGGCTTTCCCAGCTTCCGACTGGAGCATCTGACCAAAGCCAACGGCGTGGCTCATGAGAACGCTCACGACGCGATGTCGGACGTTTACGCCACCATCGCGATGGCTAAGCGGGTAAAGGAGGCGCAGCCGCGTCTTTATGACTTCCTGTTCAGCCACCGCAATAAGCAAAAAATCATGACGCTGATTGATATTCCACAGATGAAGCCGCTGGTGCATATCTCGGGAATGTTTGGCGCGTTTCGCGGCAATACCAGCTGGATAGCCCCGCTTGCCTGGCATCCGGTGAATAAGAACGCGCTGATCGCCTGCGATCTGGCCGGCGATATCAGCCCGCTGCTGGAACTGGATGCCGATGCGCTGCGCGAGCGGCTTTATACCCGCCGCGATGAGCTGGGCGAAGCCTCACCGGTCCCGGTTAAGCTGGTGCATATCAATAAGTGCCCGGTGGTAGCCCCCGCCAGTACGCTACGCCCTGAAGATGCAGAGCGCCTGGGCGTCGACCGCCAGCGCTGCCTGGATAATCTGGCCCTGCTACGTCAGCATCCGGAGATCCGGGAAAAGGTGGTGGCGCTGTTTGCCGAGGCTGAGCCATTTAAACCCTCTGATGACGTCGATGCCCAGCTCTATGACGGCTTTTTCAGCGACGCCGACCGCTCGGCGATGAATATTATCCGCGATACGGCACCTGAAAATCTCCCGGCACTGGACCTGACCTTTAACGACGCGCGCATCGATAAACTGCTGTTCCGCTACCGCGCACGCAACTTCCCCGGCACGCTGGATGAGGCCGAGCAGAAGCGCTGGCTGGAGCATCGCCGTAGCGCGCTGGATCCTGAGCGGGTGCAGAGCTACGTGCAGGAGCTTGAGATGCTCTATAACCAGTACGAGGGAGATAAAGCGAAGATGGATCAGCTTAAGGCGCTGTTTGACTATGCGCGCGAGCTGGTCTCCTGAGGCTGGATAGCCGGAGTCTGCCTAACGCTGCGGCCAGGTCGATGAACGGTAGATTAAAAATACAAAAAGGGCGCCGGAGCGCCCTTTAGTCGTTAGCCGGAACGGCTTACATCGGTTCTTCGGTCCACTGCGGTACCGGGTTACGGAAGCGACGGGTCACAAAGGCCAGATAAATCAGGCCAATGGTGCCCCAAATCAGCCCCAGCACCATCGAACTCTCTTCCAGGTTAATCCACAGCGCGCCCACCGTCAGCGCGCCGCACAGCGGCAGCAGCAGAAAGTTAATATTGTCTTTCAGCGTCTTGTTACGCCCTTCACGGATCCAGAACTGGGAAATTACCGACAGGTTAACGAAGGAAAAGGCCACCAGCGCACCAAAGTTGATCAGCGCCGTCGCGGTGACCAGGTCAAAGGTAATGGCTGAAAGCGCAATGACGCCCACCAGCAGTACGTTCAGCGCAGGCGTCCGCCATTTCGGATGGACGTAACCAAAGAAACTTTTCGGGAAAACGCCATCGCGGCCCATCACATACATCAGACGGGATACGCCCGCATGCGCTGCCATACCCGACGCCAGGACGGTGATGCACGAGAAGATCAGAATGCCAAACTGGAAGGCTTTGCCCGCCACGTAAAGCATGATTTCCGGCTGCGAGGCATCAGGATCTTTAAAGCGTGAGATATCCGGGAAGTAGAGCTGCAGGAAATAGGAGACCACAATAAAGATCACCCCACCAATCAGCGCCGTCAGGAAGATCGCCTTCGGGATAACCCGTTCTGCATCCTTCGTCTCCTCAGAAAGTGAGCTGATGCCGTCGAAGCCAAGGAACGAGAAACAGAGGATCGTCGCACCGGTGATCATCGGCACCACATGCGCATTCTCCGTCCAGAATGGTCGGCTGCTGACCAGCGTACCGCTTCCTTCGCCGTGAGCCACGCCGTAGATCACCATCGCCATGATAACCGCCATCACCGCCACCTGGAGCACCACGATCACGCTGTTAAAGTTGGCCACGGTCTTAATGCCTTTCAGGTTAGAAAGGGTCATAAAGCCGACCAGCATCACCACGAAAATCCACGACGGAATACCCGGCACCAGCGCTTCAAAATAGATTTTCGCCAGCAGGATATTGATCATCGGCATAAACAGGTAGTCCAGCAGCGATGACCAGCCGACCATAAAGCCGACGTGCGGGCTGATGGCTTTCTGCGCATAGGTATAAGCGGAGCCCGCAGAGGGGAAGCGGCGTACCAGCTTACCATAGCTCAGCGCAGTAAAGAGGATCGCCACCAGCGCAAAGGCATACGCCGTTGCAACATGGCCGTCGGTCAGACCGGAGACAATGCCAAAGGTATCAAACAGGGTCATCGGCTGCATATAGGCAAGGCCCATCATGACGACCGGTAACAGAGTAAGAGTTTTTTTCAGGCCAGGGCGCGACGGGGTCGCACGATTTTGGGTATCAAGCGACATGATTCAGCCTCCCCATAGCATCAACCTGTCTGGGTTGAACCACGGGGAAACTTCGCGTTGTGCGAGCGTACTTATCAAGAGGGGTAACGGTGTGGCAGGCGGGGGTGGAGAGATAACCTGCAGCGGCGCCGTAGTCATCACGCAGGCGATAGCCGGCGCGGACCGGAGTAATGAAGTGTTGCCCCATCTTTTAATTCCTCAACATGACACGTTTTTGCGTGTACCAGACTGTATCTATCCGGTTCTGGACCGGCCTCTTAAATGCGATTAGGTTTACCTGCAAACTGACCGACGTGAGTAAATGTCAATTTCCAGGGCGCGTATTCTGCCCTGGTCACAGGGTATAAGACAAGCGGTTAAGGCGTGGGGGTAGAATTTCTTTTTTCTTTCTGAGAAAAGTGAGTATTTAATAAGAAAGTTGAGTATTTAATAAGAGAATAAATGCGCCAGTTCATTTCGCCAGCGCCCTGTCGTACTGATATTTCACCCTCGATTCAGAGAAGCGGCATTTTCACCGGATCGGGCCAGGCATAATCAAACCCCAGCTCGTGGCAAATCTTACTGCCGTCGATGATTTTCCCCGCATCGCTGTCGGTCTCCGGCAGGAAGGTTGGCGGCGTCAGGCCAAGCTGGCGCGCCACCAGCGGGTAAAATTCGCTGCGGGCAGGATGCGCGGGCGCACTCAGGTTGTAGATGTGCCCGCCCTTCGGCGTCTGCAGCAGCAGGGTAATGGCTTCGATAACGTCATCCAGATGCACCAGATTAACGCCGTGCTGCCCGTCGGCCAGATTGGTTTTACCCGCCAGAAAGCGGCCCGGATGGCGGTCTGGTCCCACCAGCCCGGAAAGCCGCAGAATATCAACCGAGGTGCCGGGCAGCTGATGCAGCCAGTCTTCCAGTTCTCTCAGCGTTTTGCCCGCATCCGTCACTGGCATAAGCGGGCTGCTCTCCTTCTTCACTCCGGCGCTGCCGCCGTAAACCGACGTTGAGCTGGTGAAGATAATCCTGGGAACAGCATAGGCCAGCGCGGTATCAACGATCTGCTGCACCGCGAGCAGATAGCCCTCTCCCCCTGCGGCGGTTCGGCTGGCGGGCAGCGTAATCACCAGCGCATCAACCTTCATTAACGCATCGAGATCGTCAGCATCACACAGCAGATCGGGCGTCAGCTGCAACAGGTAGCTGTCGATGCCGCACATGCGGGCCGCATCAACGCCGTCCTGCGTTGTTTTACTGCCGGTGACCTGCCAGCCGCGCGCGGTTAATGCCAATCCCAGCGGCATACCTAACCAGCCTAAACCTACTATCGCTACTCTCTTCATCCTGTGACTCCAGAAGTCATCCATATCATTCCTTAAAATTACGCCAGCCCGCGCCCGCTGACAATATTCAGTTGGTGAGCAAATCTTTTCGCCGTTGACAAAAAAGGGTTGCGCGAGGCGTTTATCCTGGTTAGGTTAATGGACACGAAATGAATATACATTCATCCAGGATAATTTATGACACGCGTTCAGTTTACTCACCATCATCACCATCACCCTGACTAGTCTTTCAGGCGATGTGTGCTGGAAGACGTTTAGGATCTTCCAGTGGTGCAGAACGCAAGAGAAGCCCCCGGAAGATCCTCTCCCGGGGGCTTTTTTTATGGGCGTCATCCGGGTAAGAAGAGATGAACTGGCGATAACCGCAGGTAGCAGCAGACAGGATATGAGGATAATTACCGATGTTAGATAACACCCGTTTACGCATAGCTATGCAGAAATCTGGCCGTTTAAGCGATGATTCACGCGAACTGCTTTCCCGCTGCGGCATTAAAATTAACCTTCAGCAGCAGCGGCTGATCGCCTTCGCCGAGAACATGCCCATAGATATCCTGCGCGTACGTGATGACGATATTCCCGGCCTGGTGATGGACGGCGTGGTTGACCTGGGGATCATCGGTGAAAACGTGCTGGAAGAGGAGCTGCTGACCCGCCGTGCACAGGGTGAAGATCCCCGCTATTTTACCCTGCGTCGCCTTGATTTCGGTGGCTGCCGCCTGTCGCTGGCGATGCCGGTTGACGATGAGTACAGTGGCCCGCAGTGTTTACAAAACTCCCGAATCGCCACCTCCTATCCGCACCTGCTGAAAAAATACCTCGATAAACAGAACGTGGCCTTCAAATCCTGCCTGCTGAATGGCTCAGTAGAAGTGGCCCCGCGCGCCGGACTGGCCGATGCGATCTGCGACCTGGTCTCTACCGGCGCGACGCTGGAGGCCAACGGCCTGCGTGAGGTCGAGGTGATTTACCGCTCCAAAGCCTGCCTGATCCAGCGCGATGGCGAGATGCCCGCCGCTAAGCAGGCGCTAATCGACAAGCTGATGACCCGTATTCAGGGGGTGATTCAGGCGCGTGAATCTAAATACATCATGCTGCATGCGCCGAGCGAGCGCCTGGATGACATTATTTCCCTGCTGCCGGGCGCAGAGCGCCCTACCGTGCTGCCGCTGGCGGGCGATAAGAGCCGCGTGGCCATGCACATGGTCAGCAGCGAAACCCTGTTCTGGGAAACCATGGAAAAACTAAAAGCGCTGGGTGCCAGTTCTATCCTCGTGCTCCCTATTGAGAAGATGATGGAGTAACCATGGCTAATTTCGCGACGCCCATTGACTGGCAGGCCTGTAGCGCGGATGAGCAGCAGACGCTGCTGGCGCGCCCGGCACTCTTTGCCGCAGAAAATATTACTCATACCGTGCGCGAGATCCTCGACCGGGTAAAAGCTCAAGGGGACGAGGCGCTGCGTTTTTACAGCGCGGCCTTCGATAAAACCCAGCCAGATGCACTGCGCGTCTCCGGGGCGGAGATGGATGCCGCAGCCGATCGGCTCAGCGATGCGCTCAAACAGGCGATGGCCGTTGCCGTAAGCAATATCGATACCTTCCACCAGGCGCAGATCCTGCCAAAGATAGATATCGAAACCCAACCGGGCGTGCGCTGCCAGCAGGTCACCCGCCCGCTGGCCTCCGTCGGCCTCTATATTCCCGGCGGGTCGGCGCCGCTGTTCTCTACCGTGCTGATGCTGGCCACGCCGGCGCGGATTGCGGGATGTGGGCGCGTGGTGCTCTGTTCACCGCCGCCGATTGCCGATGAAATCCTCTATGCCGCTAAGCTCTGCGGCGTACAGGAGGTGTTTCAGGTCGGTGGCGCGCAGGCTATCGCCGCCATGGCATTTGGCACCGCCTCCGTGCCCCGGGTGGACAAAATCTTCGGGCCGGGCAATGCTTATGTGACTGAAGCCAAACGGCAGGTCAGCCAGCGGCTGGACGGGGCGACGATTGATATGCCTGCCGGACCGTCAGAGGTGCTGGTGATTGCCGACGAGCAGGCGACGCCGGATTTTGTCGCCTCCGACCTGCTTTCGCAGGCTGAGCACGGGGCGGATTCGCAGGTGATCCTGCTAACGCCCTCACGGCAGATGGCAACAGCGGTGGCGCAGGCGGTCGAAAATCAGCTCGCTGCCCTGCCCCGTGCAGAGACGGCCCGTAAGGCGCTGGAGAGCAGCCGCCTGATTGTCGCCGCTGACCTGGCGCAGTGCGTGGAGATCAGCAATCGCTATGGGCCGGAGCACCTGATTATTCAGACGCGCCAGGCGCGTGAACTGGTAGACGGCATCACCAGCGCCGGATCGGTGTTCCTCGGCGACTGGTCGCCGGAGTCAGCCGGGGACTATGCGTCCGGCACTAACCATGTGCTGCCAACCTATGGCTATACCGCCACCTGCTCCAGCCTGGGCCTGGCAGATTTTCAGAAGCGCATGACGGTGCAGGAGCTGACGCCTCAGGGTTTTTTAAACCTGGCGCCGACCATTGAGATTCTGGCTGCGGCAGAACAGCTGACCGCCCATAAAAATGCCGTTACGCTGCGCGTTGCCGCGCTAAAGGAGAAACAGTGAGCACCTCTATAGAAGAACTTGCCCGAGCGAACGTGCGTGCGCTGACGCCTTATCTTTCCGCGCGACGCCTTGGCGGCAACGGCGACGTCTGGCTAAATGCCAATGAGTACCCGCTGGCGGTGCCTTTTGAGCTCAGCCAGAACACGCTGAACCGCTACCCAGAGTGTCAGCCAAAGCAGGTTATTGAACGTTACGCCCGCTATGCCGGCCTGGCCACGGATCAGGTGCTGGTCTGCCGTGGCGCCGATGAAGGCATTGAGCTGGTGATCCGTGCCTTCTGCGAGCCGGGTCAGGATGCGGTACTCTTCTGCCCACCCACCTATGGGATGTATGCCGTCAGCGCGGAAACCATTGGCGTGGAAGTCCGTACGGTAGAAGCCCGCGAGGACTGGCAGCTAAACCTGCCCGCCATCGCGGAACGGCTGGACGGCGTGAAGGTGGTCTACGTTTGCAGCCCGAATAACCCTACCGGCAACCTGGTCAACCCGGACGATCTGCGCCAGCTGCTGGAGATGACGCGGGGCAAAGCGCTGGTCGTCGCTGATGAAGCCTATATTGAATTCTGTCCGTCAGCCTCCGTCGCGGGCTGGCTGAAAGACTACCCGCACCTGGTGGTACTGCGTACGCTGTCAAAAGCGTTCGCGCTGGCCGGGCTGCGCTGCGGCTTTACGCTGGCGAATGCGGAGGTCATTACGCTGCTAATGAAGGTGATTGCCCCCTATCCGCTCTCAACCCCGGTAGCCGACATCGCGGCCCAGGCGCTGAGCGAACAGGGCGTGGCGCTGATGAAACAGCACGTTAGCGAACTGGTCGCCACCCGCGAGGAGCTGATAGGCCAGCTGCGCCGCTGTGACTGTGTGGAAGAGGTCTTTACCAGTAATACCAACTACGTACTGGCCCGCTTTACTGCCACCAGTCTGGCATTTAAAACCCTGTGGGAACAGGGCATTATCCTGCGTGACCAGTCCCGACAGCCCGGCCTTTCCGGCTGCCTGCGCATTACTATCGGCACCCGTGAGGAGTGCAACCGCGTGATCGCCGCGCTAAGAAATTTACCGGGTACCGCCGCTTCCAGGGAGCAAGCATGAGTAAGAAAGTCCTTTTTATCGATCGTGACGGCACCATTATTTCTGAGCCACCGGAAGATTTTCAGGTGGACCGCATGGACAAGCTGGCCTTTGAGCCGGGTGTCATCCCCGCCCTGCTTGCCCTACAGAGCGCGGGCTTTTCGCTGGTGATGATCACCAACCAGGACGGTCTGGGCAGCGAGAGCTTCCCGCAGGCGGATTTTGACGGCCCGCATAACCTGATGATGCAGGTACTGCAATCGCAGGGCGTGGCGTTTGAAGAAGTCCTGATCTGTCCACACATGCCTGATGAAGGCTGCGACTGCCGCAAGCCGAAAACCCGTCTGGTCGCCCCCTGGCTGGAATCGGGTCGCCTCGACGTCGCCAACAGCTATGTCATCGGCGATCGTGCCACCGATATGGAGCTGGCCAGCAATATGTCCATCGGCGGCCTGCTCTACTCCGCCAGCGGCCTCACCTGGCCCGCTATCGCCCAGCAGTTAACCCAGCGCGATCGCCATGCCTGCGTGGAGCGAAATACCAAAGAGACGCAGATTAAGGTGGAAGTCTGGCTGGACCGTGAGGGCAACAGCCGCTTCAACACCGGCGTGGGCTTCTTCGACCACATGCTGGATCAGATTGCGACCCACGGCGGCTTCCGCATGAACGTGGAGGTGAAAGGCGATCTCTATATTGACGATCACCACACGGTTGAGGATACCGGGCTGGCGCTGGGTGAGGCGCTGTTAAAAGCGCTGGGCGACAAGCGCGGCATTGGCCGCTTTGGCTTTGTGCTGCCGATGGACGAATGCCTGGCCCGCTGCGCGCTGGACATCTCCGGGCGTCCGCATCTGGAATATAAGGCTGAATTCAACTATCAGCGCGTGGGCGATTTGAGCACCGAGATGGTGGAGCACTTTTTCCGTTCGCTCTCCTACTCCATGGCCAGCACCCTGCATCTGCGTACCAAAGGTAAGAACGACCATCACCGCGTTGAGAGTCTGTTTAAGGCCTTTGGGCGTACGCTGCGTCAGGCAATCCGCGTTGAAGGCAACACGCTTCCCAGCTCAAAAGGAGTGCTGTAATGAACGTAGTCATTTTGGATACCGGCTGCGCCAATCTCTCCTCGGTAAAATGGGCGCTGGAGCGGCTGGGCTATGAGCCGCAGGTCAGCCGCGAGGCTGATATCGTCCTCCAGGCGGACAAGCTGCTGCTGCCCGGGGTCGGCACCGCCCGCGCGGCCATGGATCAACTGCGCGAGCGTGAGCTGATCGACCTGATTAAGGCCTGCACCCAGCCCGTGCTGGGCATCTGCCTTGGCATGCAGCTGCTGGGTTCACAGAGCGATGAAACCGGCGGCATCACGACGCTTGGCATTATCGACCAGCCGGTTAACCGCATGACCGATCACGGCCTGCCGCTGCCGCATATGGGCTGGAACCAGATCACCGCCCAGGCCGGTAACCATCTTTTCCGCGACATTCCTGAGGGCGCGTATTTCTACTTTGTGCACAGCTATGCCATGCCGGTGAATGCCTGGACTATCGCACAGTGTAGCTACGGCGAAGCCTTCACCGCCGCCGTGCAGAAAGATAACTTCTTTGGCGTGCAGTTCCACCCGGAGCGCTCCGGGGCCGCCGGGGCTCAGCTGCTGAAAAACTTTCTGGAGATGTAACCGGCATGATTATTCCCGCATTAGATTTGATTGAGGGCAAGGTCGTGCGTCTGCATCAGGGCGACTACGGCCAGCAGCGCGACTACGGCAGCGATCCCCTGCCGCGCCTGCAGGCATATGAGGCCGAAGGGGCCAGCGTGCTGCACCTGGTGGATCTGACCGGCGCGAAGGATCCCGCCGCACGGCAGATCCCGCTGCTAAAAAAACTGCTGGCGGGCGTCAGCGTACCGGTTCAGGTGGGCGGCGGTATCCGCAGCCGTCGCGACGTTGACGCGCTGCTGGAAGCGGGTGCCACCCGCGTTGTGGTCGGCTCAACGGCGATAAAAGAGCCGGAAGCGGTGCAGAGCTGGTTCAAAGAATACGGCGCTGAAGCCATTGTGCTGGCGCTGGACGTGCGCATCGATGCCGATAACCGTAAAGAGGTGGCGATCAGCGGCTGGCAGGAAGCGGCTGGCGTCACGCTTGAAGAGGTGATTGGGCAGTTTGAGGCGGTAGGCCTGAAGCACGTACTGTGCACCGATATCTCCCGCGACGGTACGCTCAGCGGATCGAACGTGGCGCTCTATCGCGAAGTCTCCGCTCGCTATCCGTCGGTTGCCTTCCAGTCTTCCGGCGGTATTGGTTCACTTAACGATATTGCTGCCCTGCGCGGCAGCGGAGCACAGGGCGTCATTGTTGGCCGCGCCCTGCTTGAGAATAAATTCACCGTAACGGAGGCCATTTCATGCTGGCAAAACGGATAATCCCCTGCCTGGACGTGCGAGACGGCCAGGTCGTCAAAGGCGTGCAGTTTCGCAATCATGAAATTATCGGCGATATCGTGCCGCTGGCGCAGCGCTACGCGGCGGAAGGGGCCGATGAGCTGGTCTTCTATGATATTACCGCGTCGTCCGATGGCCGCGTGGTGGATAAAAGCTGGGTCTCTCGCGTAGCGGAAGTCATTGATATCCCTTTTTGCGTGGCGGGCGGCATTAAGACGATTGAAGACGCGGCGCAGATCCTCTCCTTCGGCGCAGACAAAATTTCCATCAACTCCCCGGCGCTGGCCGATCCGGAGCTGATTACCCGCCTGGCAGATCGCTTCGGCGTGCAGTGCATTGTGGTGGGTATTGACACCTGGTTCGACGCGGAGAGCGGGCAGTATCAGGTCAACCAGTATACCGGTGACGAACGCCGTACGCAGGTCACGACCTGGCAGACGCTGGACTGGGTACAGGAAGTACAAAAGCGCGGCGCGGGTGAGATCGTCTTAAATATGATGAATCAGGACGGCGTGCGTAATGGCTACGATCTGGTGCAGCTGAAAAAGGTGCGTGAGGTTTGCAACGTGCCGCTGATCGCCTCTGGCGGGGCGGGCACTATGGAACATTTCCACCAGGCCTTCCGCGATGCCGATGTGGACGGCGCGCTGGCGGCTTCGGTATTCCATAAGCAAATTATCAATATCGCTGAGCTGAAAAAGTTTCTGATTGAAAAAGGTGTGGAGATTCGCGCGTGTTAACTCAACAACAGACAGACCAGCTGGACTGGGTCAAAACCGACGGCATGATGCCGGCCATCGTGCAGCATGCCGTTTCGGGTGAAGTGCTGATGCACGGTTATATGAACCAGGAGGCGCTCAGTAAAACGCTTGAAAGCGGGCAGGTGACCTTCTGGTCGCGCACTAAACAGCGGCTGTGGACCAAGGGGGAAACCTCAGGAAATGTCCTCAACGTGGTCAGTATCACGCCGGACTGCGATAACGACACGCTGCTGCTGCTGGTTAATCCTGTTGGCCCAACCTGCCATCTTGGCACATCCAGCTGCTTCTCCCCCGCGGCATCAGACTGGAGCTTTCTGTATCAGCTTGAACAGCTGCTGGCAGAGCGTAAGCACGCGGATCCCAAAAGCTCCTATACCGCCAGCCTGTATGCCAGCGGCACCAAGCGTATCGCGCAGAAGGTAGGCGAAGAAGGTGTGGAAACGGCGCTGGCGGCTACCGTCAATGACCGTCATGAACTGACCAATGAAGCCTCCGACCTGATTTATCATCTGCTGGTGCTGCTACAGGATCAGGATTTGGATCTCAGCACGGTCATTAACAACCTGCGCCAGCGTCATAAATAAGCCAGATTTCACCGATAAGGCCGGGCAACCGGCCTTCCACATTGGGGACACCGATGAGCACCTTCGAGAAACTTACCGCCCTGCTCGACAGTCAGCAGGCCAGCTATACACTGATGGAGCATGAGCCCACCGGAAAATGTGAAGAGGTGGCAGCCATCCGCGGCACCACCGTCGGTCAGGGCGCCAAGGCGCTGGTTTGTCATATCAAGGGGAACGGCATAAAGCAGTACGTGCTGGCCGTCCTTCCCGCCGATGAGCAGGCAGATTTAAGCAAGGTCGCCAGAGCGGTAGGCGGTCTGCGCGCGTCACTGGCCAGCCCGCCAGAGGTGGATCGTCTGACCGGCTGCGTCTTCGGGGCTATCCCGCCGTTCAGCTTCCATGAGGAGCTAAAACTGGTGGTCGATCCTGCGCTTTTCGAGCGTAACACTGAGATTGCTTTTAATGCCGGACTGCTGGAAAAATCCATGGTGCTTAACGTGCAGGACTACCAGCGCGTTGCGTCCTGCGAACGGGCAAACATTATTAAATAGCGATTCACGGGCCGCCATAGGGCGGTTAATCTGTTAACTTGCGTAAACTTATTGATAAGAAAGGACTTATGGCAAAATTCTCGCTTTCTACCCGTCTGCGCCAGGCGGCCGCCCTGATGGTTATGGCCGGTTGTGCATTCGGCGCTCAGGCTAAAATTGAACAGGTTCGCTTCGCGGTTGACCCGAGCTACCCACCCTTTGAGTCGAAGACGCCACAGGGCAAGCTGGTCGGTTTTGATATCGATCTCGGCAACGCCCTCTGCGAACAGATGCAGGCTAAGTGCGTATGGGTCGAGAATCAGTTTGACGGGATGATCCCGGCGCTGAAGGCGCGGAAGTTTGACGGCATTCTGTCGGATATGGGCATCACCGAAGAGCGCATGAAGCAGATCGATTTTAGCGTCCCGCTGTACGATACCCACGTCCAGCTGATTGCCCGTAAAGGCTCCGGTCTGCTCCCTACCGCCGGGTCACTTAAGGGTAAAACCGTTGGCGTGGAGCAGGGAACAATTCAGGAACGCTATGCCCGTGCTAAATGGCAGCCGTATGGCGTCAACGTGGTGCCCTACGGCGACCAGGCTCAGGTGGAGAGCGATCTGGTGTCTGGCCGTCTTGATGCGGTCTTCACCGACGCCGCCCAGGCCGCAATTGGCTTCCTGAAGCGTCCGCAGGGTCAGGATTTTGCGCTGGCCGGTCCGGTGGTTGAGGATCCGCTTATCGGTCCGGGCACCGCCATCGGCCTGCGTAAGGGCGATACTGAATTGAAAACCGCTATAGACAATGCTTATGCAGAAATCCGCAAAAACGGCACCTTCGATACAATCCAGAAGCGCTATTTTGCGACTGATATCTCGGTAAAACAGTAACAGCCTCTGAGCCGCACCTGCGGGTTGCGGCTCTTCACTCCTCTGAAAGCGAATCTACCCATGCAACAGCGCCACCACCCTCTGCTCAGCGCCTCGCTGGGAACCCAGCGTGAAATCATCAGCTACCATTTTGGCAACCCCTCATCCCGTCAGGTCTATATTCAGGCCGCGCTACACGGCGATGAGCTGCCGGGCGTGGCGGTGGCCTGGTATTTAAAACAGAAGCTGCTGGCGCTGGAATCCGATGACCGGCTGGCGGCGCAGATAACCCTGGTGCCGGTTGCCAACCCGATAGCCCTCGGACAGCACTGGCATGGCACACACCTGGGACGCTTTGATACCGCCTCGGGGCAGGATTTTAATCGCCAGTTTCCGGCGCTCGGCCCCGCCCTTGCCGCCCAGCTGACGCAGCGGCTAACGCAGGATCCTGAGCAGAATCGCCTGCTAATCCGCCAGGCGATAGATGACTACTTCAACAGTCACCCTCCGGTCACCGAGCTGGCCTCTCAGCGGCATACGCTGATGCAGATGGCCTGTAAGGCGGACCTGATGATTGATCTGCACTGCGACTGGGAAGCCCTGCCGCATCTCTACACCACGCCACAGGCCTGGCCCGCCATCGAACCGCTGGCGCGCTATATAGGCAGCGAGGTGCAGCTGATCGCCGAGGTATCGGGCGGCGAACCTTTTGATGAAGCCTGCTGCGAACCCTGGCAATATCTGCTGCGCACCCTGGGCGACCGCTTTCCGCTACCCGACGGGCTACTGCCGGTGACGCTGGAGCTGCGGGGCGTCAGAGATGTCAGTCATATTCAGGCAGAGAAAGACGCCGATGCGATAATCAGCGCCCTGACCCTGGGCGGGTTTATTTATGGTGTAGCACCCGCCCTGCCGGCGCTGCCGCATCCCGCCGTGCCGCTGGCAGGCTGCGAATACATCACGGCGCCCCACTCCGGCGTGATACTTCATCGCCGCAGCCTGGGTGAGTGGATTATGCCGGGCGAGGTGGTCGCCGATATCCTCGACCCGTTAACGGACACGCTTACGCCGCTAACCGCCGCATTTGGCGGCAGACTTTATGCACGCAACGGAGGACGGTTCGCCACCGCCGGTATGCTGGTGACCCGTCTGGCAGGGGATGAAGCCTGCCGCGAGGGGGATTTGCTGGTGCCCTGAGGGCTTTGCTAACGCTCGCCTGCCCTTCCCGCTGACCGGCTACAGGCCTTGCCCTGTAGCCCATCTCAGCTCACCTTCTTGATTATTAAATTAACGGCTTACCCAGCAACCCTTCCAGCACCCGTAACGGCGAATGCTGGGGGTTCTGCATCGCATCAACCGGCAGCAGAAAGGTTTGCTCCAGCATGAACTGGCCGCCCATCGCCGCATGCGGCGTTTGGTCTGAGAAGCAGATCCAGCTACTGCCCGTAGGGAAGTCGATGGCCACCTGTGGACCCTGCTTCTGGTAATCAGTATCAGCCTTCATGGCGTCATGCATTTGCAGCATCAGATGATCGTAGTGGCTGCGGCGGCTTTTGGTGATGCCTACAGCATCTTGCAGCCAGCTGCTCAACGGCGAGTAGGATTTCAGACGTGGTAAGAAGCGTGCGGCCAGCGACGGGAATGTCTCGCCCACCCGCCAGTTACGGCTTTCACCGGCTGGATGAATGTTGGTAAAAATACGCAGGATCCGCTCGCCATAATTGGGGCGGGAAGGAAACGCATCGACGTGCAGACGACTGTCGTCTTTGCGCCACGAGGTACTTTGCGACCATGCCTTAACCGGATGAACGCGAAGGCTGTTAGTGGGCGTATGCAGCACCTGCTTATATTCGGGAAGAATAGCAGCGATCAGCTGCAAACTGGACTGGTAATGGCGCTTAAGCAGCGCCCGCACGGCCGGTTCCTGCTCAGCGGCGGCAACGCCGGTAAGCTTATCCTTCAAAGGCTGATAGCTAATGTTCTTACGCTTAGGATCAACAATGGCGGGATCCAATAATGCCAGTTCCTGCCCGGTCAGCGCGAATGCCAGCTGTGGCAGATAAATCACTTTGCCCTGTTCCAGCTCGCCAACAACGGATTCGGCGCGCTCGGCCCCCCATCGGGAAAGCGGATGAGTAAGCGTAGCGGTATTAAGAGAGATGCTTGTATCCGACATATCAATGTCCTTGCCAATTATCCCGATGGTTATATTTAACTCATGCTTCCGGGATATTTATTTTTAAAATACGAATTTAATAAAGCGGTCAATTCATAATGTAAAAGGTTAAGGCAAGTATAATAAGAACGCGGATTAGTAGTTAAACAGAACCTAAACGTAACATTTAGTAGTAATTTAAAACGCACAAAATCATAAAGTAACATTGGGTTAATATTACAGACTGCATTACCGCTCGCCTGTTCAATTAGGCCCATATGATTTACAGAGATAGTGAAGGGAGTAGACCCGGCTTGAAGTTTTTTTAGCTCTGGGATTTACATTGGTTGGCGCATGTCGAGATCGGGAGAGACACAGAACTGACGACGGCAGGGTAGCATGCAGCCTAACCTTAATGGGTAGAAAAGCGGGCTTAACTAATCAGGGCCGACAATTTCGTTGGCACTGATTGATAGGAATCGACTTTGTTGTATCCCTCTGCAGGTGACACGCCATGGTTGGTATTAAGCATCCTCGATCGCTTAAAAGACTACAGCTGAGACCCTTTCCTAAGTTGGGCCAGTACGACTGGCACTGATTTCAACCAGGGTTCTGGTGGAAATCCAGAAACAGAAATTTTCCCGGTATTAAGCACAGAGTACAACGGTCTCTTTGCGGGTGTCTGATAGTGTTCGGTCGTTATCGCATTTAATGCTGGCTTAACGGCGATCATTTTATCTGACCAGGCCTGTTCCAGAATAACCCTGGCAAAATCATACCAACTCACCGCCCCGCTACCACAGTAATGGTAAATACCCTGCGGCTTTTCAGGGGAAAAAATTATCTTCATGAGCAGTGAAGCGATATCTCCGGCGTAAGTCGGGCATCCAATTTGATCGGCAACCACATTGATTGTAGGGTGGGTATCCGCCAGGCGCAGCATCGTTTTCAAAAAGTTATTACCAAATTCGCTAAAAACCCAGGACGTTCTGATGATAGTGGCATGCGGACAGGCCATAGCTTCACTTTCACCAGCCAGTTTACTGAGTCCATAGATATTTTGTGGCTGACACGGGTGATCCTCTTTTATAGGCGTATACGCTTCAGCGCTGAAAACATAGTCAGTTGATATATGGATCAAATGCACATGATGTTTTTTCGCTGCTCTCGCGAGATGTCCCACCGCTTGCGCATTCACCGCAAACGCAAGCTGACGTTCACTTTCAGCCCGATCGACAGCCGTATAGGCCGCAGCATTGATGATGACATCGGGTTTGAACACCGCGATGATAGCCTCGACTGCCCTTTCATCAGTAATATCCAACTGATTACGATCAGTCGCTAATAAAGTAACATTAGGATAGGTTTTATTAACCAAACTCTGGAAACATTTCCCCACCTGACCTGCTGCACCGGTTAAAAATACCCTCATCGAAATATCTCCTTAAATAGCTTACCCTGCGCATCCTTTGGGGATAAAAGGGGTGATTCAACTGGCCACTCAATACCGATATCGGGATCGTTCCACAGAAGACACGCCTCCCCTGCAGGGTCGTAGTAGTCGGTACATTTGTATTCGAAATCCGCATAGTCAGACAGGACAACGAAGCCGTGTGCAAGGCCCGGAGGAAGCCAGAACTGCGCTTTATCCGCTTCATCCAGATACACGCCTTCCCACTGCCCAAACGTTGGAGATTCTGGACGGATATCGATTGCCACATCAAAAACTTTCCCCCGCACCACCCTCACCAGCTTCCCCTGAGGACGTGAGGTCTGAAAATGGAGACCCCGCAAAACGTGCTTATAGGAGCGGGAATGATTATCCTGCACAAAATTCAGCTCGGTATTTAATATTTGCTGGTAGCTCTCTTTTGTATAAGTTTCAAGGAAGAAACCTCTTTCGTCCTCGAATACTCTGGGATGGAGAAGCTTTACGCCATCTATGCGCGATTCAATAACATTCATTTAGGCACCGTTAGTCAATCATAAAGTCGTGAATGAGAGCCGCTGAAATCTCTACAGGTTGTGCTCAGATTTGCATAACATTTGACTTAGTATCGGCATTGGCTGGCCATACGGTAGTAAAATTTTCTAAAAAAAATAACCTACTGAATAATATAGAAAAAAGCTAAAGAGCGCAAAATTCTACAGCATCAGAGGATCCGCTTTATGCAAACGCATGACAACCTGGCGAAAATTTCTGAAGCTTGATGACATCAATCATCAAGCTTCACCAATATATGCGTTGTTGTTATGATGGACCGAAATCGGACGCCGGGTGACAAATGACTAAAATACCCGGTCTGGCCTGGGCATTCTGGTCAATTCATCAAAATGGCAAGTAGGTAATTCATGAATATTATGGTTACAGGCGGTGCAGGTTTTATCGGATCTGCCGTGGTAAGGCATTTGATCAACGATACTGAAAATAGGGTCTTTGTAGTCGATAAACTGACCTATGCCGGTAACCTGGACTCATTGGCCTCAGTAGCCGATCATCCTCGCTACCATTTTCTTCAGGCAGATATCTGTGACAGCACAGCAATGGAAAAAGCTATTGCGCACTTCAAGCCTGACGCCGTCATGCATCTGGCTGCAGAGAGTCATGTTGATCGTTCTATTCATGGGCCAGCAGACTTTATACAAACTAATATATTGGGTACCTATTGCCTTCTTGAAGTTGTACGCAATTATTATAATCAGCTGTCAACGGATGATAGAGCTGGGTTTCGTTTTCATCATATTTCGACCGACGAAGTTTATGGTGATTTAAACGATACAGACGAACTGTTCAAGGAAACAACGCCTTATGCACCCAGTAGCCCTTACTCAGCCTCGAAGGCGGCGAGCGACCATCTAGTGCGTGCATGGCACAGAACGTATGGCCTACCCGTTGTAATAACCAACTGTTCAAATAATTACGGACCCTATCATTTTCCTGAAAAATTAATTCCTTTAGTGATCTTAAATGCGCTGGCGGGTAAACCCTTACCTGTTTACGGTGCTGGATTACAAATAAGAGACTGGCTTTACGTGGAAGATCATGCTCGTGCACTTTATAAGGTTGTTAGCGACGGTAGAATCGGTGAAACCTATAATATTGGTGGCCATAATGAGAAAAGGAATATTGACGTTGTAAGAACAATCTGTACTCTTCTTGATGAGCTGATAGTCAATAAACCGAACAATATTGAAAGTTTCGAGTCTCTTATTACCTTCGTTACCGATCGTCCCGGACACGATATGCGCTATGCCATTGATGCCAGGAAGATAGAGCAGGAACTCGGCTGGAAACCCCTTGAGACCTTTGAGAGCGGATTACGTAAAACTCTTGAGTGGTATCTTACGCATCAGGATTGGTGGCAACCTATTCAGTCGGGTGCCTATATGGACCAGCGTGAAAATCAATTATCTCAAGGAGTTTTATGAAAGGCATCATACTTGCTGGCGGTTCAGGTACACGCCTTTACCCCATAACACGCGGAATTTCGAAGCAGCTGCTGCCGATTTATGATAAGCCAATGATCTATTATCCTCTTTCAGTACTTATGCTGGCCGGGATTAGAGACATACTAATCATTACAACGCCAGATGACATGCAGTCATTCAAGAGATTACTAGGCGATGGCTCTCAATTTGGCGTTAAATTACAGTTTGCAGTCCAGCCTTCACCTGATGGTCTGGTCCAGGCTTTCATTATTGGCGAAGAGTTTATTGCAGGCGACTCATGTGCTCTGATTTTAGGGGACAATATATTTTTTGGGCAAAGCTTTGGACAGAAATTACTCACTCTGTCAGATATGAATCAGGGGGCTTCAATATTCGCCTACCGGGTTATGGATCCCGAGCGCTTTGGTGTAGTTGAGTTTGATGAGAATTATAAAGCTCTGTCTATAGAAGAAAAGCCCCTAAAACCCAAATCACACTGGGCAGTCACGGGCCTTTACTTTTATGACAAGGATGTTGTCGAGATGGCAAAACAGGTCACTCCATCCCATCGCGGAGAACTCGAAATTACTACGCTCAATGAAATGTATCTGGAAAAGGGGCAACTTAAAGTAGAACTACTTGGGCGGGGTTTTGCATGGCTAGATACAGGTACGCATGACAGTCTTATCAAAGCCTCGCAGTTCATTCACACCATCGAAGAAAGGCAGGGAATGAAAGTAGCATGTCTTGAAGAAATAGCATGGCGAAAAGGGTGGCTGAGCAACGAGCAGGTTCTACAGCAGGCAGAAATGATGGCCAAAACTTCGTATGGGCACTATCTGACCAGCCTTATTAATGAAAGAGATTAAAAAAAAACCACAGTAAATACTGTGGTTATAATAATCAGTTAAGAGGCTTTAGATTAATCAAGCCACTCAGTATGGAACACACCGTCTTTGTCGATGCGTTTATAGGTATGTGCACCAAAGTAGTCGCGCTGAGCCTGAATCAGGTTAGCTGGCAGTACTGCTGAACGGTAACTGTCGTAATAAGCGATAGCAGCAGAGAAGGTTGGCGTTGGGATACCGTTCTGAACCGCATAGGCCACAACGTCACGCAGCGCCTGCTGGTACTCGTCAGCGATATTTTTGAAGTAAGGTGCCAGCAGCAGGTTTGCGATGTCGGCATTCTCTGCATAAGCATCAGTGATCTTCTGCAGGAACTGTGCGCGGATAATGCAGCCTGCACGGAAGATTTTAGCAATCTCACCGTAGTTAAGATCCCAGTTATTCTCGGTTGACGCTGCTTTAAGCTGGGAGAAGCCCTGAGCATAAGAAACGATTTTACCCAGATAGAGTGCACGACGTACTTTCTCGATAAACTCAGCTTTATCACCCGTAAGGGCTTTAACCGTCGGGCCGCTCAGTACTTTTGAAGCCGCTACGCGCTGAGTTTTCAGCGAGGAGAGATAGCGGGCAAACACGGACTCAGTGATCAGCGACAGTGGCTCGCCAAGATCCAGTGAGCTCTGACTGGTCCACTTACCGGTGCCTTTGTTGGCGGCTTCATCCAGAATCACATCAACCAGGTACTTACCGTCTTCGTCTTTTTTGGTGAAGATGTCTTTGGTAATGTCGATCAGATAGCTATTCAGTTCGCCTTCATTCCACTGGCTGAAGGTCTTAGCCAAATCTTCATTGCTCAGGTTCAGGGCATTTTTCAGCAATGAGTAGGCTTCTGCGATAAGCTGCATATCACCATACTCAATCCCATTATGAACCATCTTAACGTAGTGACCCGCACCGTCCGGACCGATATAGGCAACGCAGGCTTCACCTTCAGCGCGAGCAGCAATCTTATCCAGGATAGGGGCAACCAGCTCATAAGCTTCTTTCTGACCGCCAGGCATGATCGATGGGCCTTTCAGCGCCCCTTCTTCCCCACCTGATACGCCGGTACCAATGAAGTTAAAGCCCTGCTCGGACAGCTCGCGGTTACGGCGAATGGTGTCTTTGTAGAAGGTGTTACCGCCGTCGATCAGGATATCGCCTTTATCAAGGTGTGGGGTCAGGGAAGCGATAGTTTTGTCAGTTGCTTCGCCTGCCTGAACCATCAGCAGGATACGACGGGGCTTCTCAAGGGAGTCAACAAACTCTTCGATACTGTAGTATGGAGCCAGCTTTTTACCTTCGTTCTCAGCGATAACTTCATCAGTCTTTTCGCGAGAGCGGTTAAAGATGGATACGGTATAGCCGCGGCTTTCAATGTTGAGAGCCAGGTTACGGCCCATAACAGCCATACCTACAACGCCGATCTGTTGCTTGGACATTACATACTCCTGTCTAAAGGTCACTCGCGAAGCTTACAGGCGCGTCGCGTGTAAAAGTGATGTCTATGTTAACTCAGGTGAGTCGATTAAAGGTAGTGATTGGTGCGATTGGCCGAGGCGAAATTGTCTGATTTTATTAATCAGCTTTTAATAGTTGACGATATAAATCCGCATAGTGATTAACCATAGTTTCTGCGGTGAAAAGGTTTTCAAATCTCTTGTGTGCGGCCTGACCATATAGAATTGCTTTATCTGGATTGTCCCATATAAAATCCATCGCTTTTCGAAGTGCAATAGGGTCTGAAGGAGGTATCGCTATACCAGTCTCACCATCAATGTTGATAAATGTAGTACCTGTACCTATCTCACAGGAGATCAATGGCTTTGAATACATTGCACCTTCTAAAAGAGAAATACCGAATGCTTCAGATCTTAAATGAGAGGGAAAAACCAGACATGTAGACAGTTTAAGTAAAGCGGCTTTATCTGCATCGGATAAGGCACCGATAAAATGAATGTTTTTGACCCCGAGTTCTGCGGCCTGATCCTTAAGACTTTGTTCAACATGCCCCGATCCGATTAGAACAATTGGCCAGGTGGAAAGTTTTGCGGCTTCAATAAGAGTATGCAATCCTTTGTAATATCTAAAAGCACCCACGAAAAGGAAGAAACCATCCGGATATTTATCTGACCAATAATCAATCCTCTCATTTTCATTTCTTAGATAAGAATTTTTATCCAGACCATAAGGAATAACGTCAACCTTTTGTTTGATCTGTTGAAGCACTGAACTACTTTCAGCATAATTTGGAGAAGCGGAAATTACACGATTCACTCGGGATAGAAAGTGATTCATTAAAGGAGTATAAAATCTAAGAAGAGCCTTTTGTTTAACAATATCTGAGTGATAACTTACTACCGAGGGTTTTTTTATCCCCGCCAGGAAATGTAGCATATCCATAAAGGGGAATGGAAAATGATAGTGTATAAGGTCGGCGTCTGCGGCAAGCTCTTTGAACTGACTTATTGCTGAAAATGAGAAAGGGGTTGAAGCGATATCAAACGTTGTTTTGGCTCTGAAAACGTAGTGATTATCAAGCTTTTCGATTTTTTCTGTAGGGTTCTGACTGAGCGTGAAAACAGTAGATTGTATCCCAACCGCGTTTCCGCCCTCTGAAAGTTGGTAAATGACCTGCTCTATTCCACCGAATGAATCAGGATAATAGGTTTTATAGCAGTGCAATACTTTGATCATGTTATTCTAAAGCCTTTTTATATGCCTCTATTGTTTTATCAGCACATCGTTGCCAGGAAAACTTACCAGCCTGCGCAAATCCGTCCCTGATCATTTCTTCTTCACAAACTGGGTCATCAATGACCTTATTAATAAAATTTGTGAATGCTTCCACATCCATAGGCGATGCAAGAAGTGCGGCTGAACCGACAACCTCAGGTAAAGAAGTAGCATCAGAACATATCACTGGGGTACCTGAAGCCATAGCCTCTAATACTGGAAGACCAAACCCTTCATATATTGACGGGAAAATAAAGGCCTTAGCACCTGAAAACAAGAACGGCAGGTCATGAGAAGGCGTGAATCCAAGGTATTTAAGCCAACCTTCTCGCTGACCTTTATCAAACAGTTTGAGCAAGTTTTCATTTTCCCACCCCTTGTAACCGCTAATTACCAAAGGGTATTCTTTCTTAATCTTGCTACTCAACATCTCATAAGCCTGAAGTAATGTTAGAACATTCTTGCGGGGTTCAATAGTGCCGGTATAAAGAAGATACTTTTTATCGATAAGTCCGAACCGGTTTAAAACCGAAGAAATATCAGCTTTGTTACGTGGGAAAAACTCGCCGCTACTAGCCAGAGGGGCTGTGATAATTTTAGATATATCAAAATCGAAATATTCAGCAAGTTCATTACGCGTATAGTCTGAATCTGTTAGTAGAATTTTAGCGCGCTTCATCGTTTTGACTAATTCTTTCTGCATTAAATGCACGCGCCCTTTAGGATGAAACTCAGGCCAGTGGAAAACAGAGAGGTCATGAAACGTTGATACCGCATTAGGTGTACCCGGCGGTATGTAATAATTCGGGCTATGAAATATATATTCGCGATAATTCTTAATAGCCTGGCTTTTCAACCATGGGAAAGTCATGCGATAAATATCACTGACTATCTTACTTTTTTGTAGCTTACGCTTAAGACCTTCAGCAGCTTTGCTGGTTTCAGCAGCAACGGGTAAAGTATGAGATATTTTCAGGCCATTCAAAAAAACCAGATCGCTTATTTCACAGTTATCCTGCAGCTTTCTTCCCAGTTCAAAAGCATATTTTCCTATGCCAGTCAGTGGATACTTAATACAATCAGTAGAGAGAATGACCTTTAACATTAAATTTCCAGCATCCAGCGAAGCGTTTTCTCTAATGGAATGGGTTCACACGAAGAAATAACTTCTGAAAGTCTAGTTATGTCACCGCACAGTTCTTTTATTTCATTTTCTCTGACAAAAGCAGGGTTTACTTTTATCGCCAGATTATGGCTGGTGATCTTCTGACATATATCAATAATATTTCTTAAAGAAACCATCTCACCAGATGCTACATTTATTGTCTGGTTTTCGCAGGAAGAATCCAGGATTTTCCGATAACATGATACGACAAATCGGACATCTGAAAAGTCTCGCCAAACATCGATGTTACCCAGCTCTATAACGTTCTGCTTTTCTTTGAAATGCTTAACTATTTTAGGCACGAGGAAATTATCAGCTTGACCATAACCAGTATAATTGAAAGGCCTGACAATATTAATGCGAAGCTTGTCCTTAAACAATCCGACTACATACTCCATTGCAACCTTACTAATAGCATAATCATTAGCGGGATTGAAGGGAGTTGCTTCATTTAGCTTACCCGCCGTAGTATTACCATATACATTTGCGCTACTTGCAATAAGTACCGAAGAAGGTTTTACAGGCAGTGATGAAAGCGCTACAAGTAGGTTGCGTGTACCACTAACATTTACCTGATAAAAATTATTTGTATCTGCGTGACCAACAAAGGCAATAGCGGCCAGATGAACAACCACATCAGGATTAATACTTGCTAAAGCATTATTGACCTGTTCAACGTTGGTTAGATCAACAGAAAAATAATTAGGCGTTTTTGTATCGGTTTGAGAACCCAGACCATAAACTTCATATCCGGCAGCGGATAATTCCGCTGCCATATAATGGCCTGTAAATCCTTTGATCCCAGTGATCAAAGCACGTTTGCCATTATTTTTCATCAGAAGGAGAATCCCTGTTTATTGCGACGAAGATCTTCCTCTACCATCATGTGGCAGAGTTGCTCAAGCGTAGTTTTAGGCTCCCATCCAAGGATATCTTTAGCGCGCTGAGGGTTACCGATTAGTAGCTCTACTTCTGCAGGACGATAGAATTTCGGATTAACGCGTACCAGGGTTTTACCCGTTGCGACATCAATACCCACTTCTTGCTCGTCTTTACCTTCAAAGCGCAGTTCAAAACCGGCAGCCTTAAACGCCATAGAGACGAAATCACGTACTGTTTCAGTACGATTAGTCGCAAGGACAAAGGTATCAGGCTCTTCTGCTTGCAGCATTAGCCACATGCCTTCGATATATTCTTTAGCGAAGCCCCAGTCACGCTTGGCGTCCATATTACCCAGTTCTAAGACATCAAGTTTACCAAGTTTGATTTTGGCTACTGAATCAGTAATTTTACGGGTCACAAATTCCTGGCCGCGTAACGGGGACTCATGGTTGAATAAGATGCCGCTGGAAGCAAAAATTCCATAGCTCTCACGGTAGTTGATTGTCATCCAGTGAGCATAAAGCTTAGCAACGCCGTACGGGCTACGAGGATAGAATGGCGTATCTTCCTTTTGCGGAATAGCCTGAACTTTACCAAACATTTCCGATGTAGATGCCTGGTAGAAGCGAATTTTCGGATTAACAATACGAATAGCTTCTAGCAGGTTAACGGGACCAATACCCGTGATTTCGGCGGTCGTTAATGGTTGTTCAAACGAAACCCCAACAAAACTTTGCGCGGCAAGGTTATAGACTTCAGTCGCGCCACTCTGCTGTAAAAGGCGAATGCTTGCAGAGAGATCGGTTAAATCATATTCAACCAAATGAAGATTAGCATTGTTTTTTATACCTAATTCTTCAATTCGCCAAAAGTTTACGGAACTGGTACGGCGGTATGTACCGTATACTTTATAACCTTTTTCCAACAGGAGCTCAGCGAGATAAGCACCATCCTGACCTGTTATACCGGTAACAACTGCAGTTTTCATCACTACTCCTATAATCGAAATTTACAACTTACTAATTGGAAGTTGCGCTAATAATTGCTGTGTACTTTCTCTCCATGTTAGCCACGGAATACTGGTAGATTTTGGTTCAAGTTTATTTTTATAGAGCTGGAGCCATTCTAAAATAGCCAATTCTAAATATTCTGGTTCATTACCACTAAAATAAAATGCATTATCACCAGCTACTTCTCTGAGAACTGGAATATCTCTTGCAATTATAGGCAATCCTTGCTGAGCAGCTTCAATTATAGGCAAACCAAAGCCTTCGGCCAAAGATGCTACAATTAAAGCTTGCGATAAAGCGTACACTTCTGATAGGAAGTCATCACTTATTCCTTCCAACCAAAAGAGTTTATTGTTTAGTTCGTCATGAGTACTAATTTTATCAGTAAGTTCATCAATACCCCAACCTTTTTTTCCAACAATAACTAACGAACACTCCTCTCCACGTTGCCATAAATTCTCGAATGCAGCAAGAACCTGAGAATGGCCCTTACGCGGTTCAATGGTACTTACCATAAGAAAAACAGGATTTTTCCTCAATTGGATAAGTAAAGAGTCTGCATTCTTTGGTCTGCCTGTAGAAGGAGAACTGGCACTCATATCAGCGCCCAGATGGAAATGTTTAATTTGCAAAAAGGGATTCGGTCTAATATTTTTTTTATTATCGACAATCCATGTCTTCAATTCTGTTGCCACACTTTCAGAGATACAAACGATTCCATCAGCATGTTCTACTAGTGATGAAATCCAGTTAGGGAATGCAGCTCGAACATTGACATCAGTCCATTCAGGATGAATCAGCGGGATTAAATCATATACTATATAATAAACTTTGGCGCCAGCTCTTCTGATTGAATCTAACTGATTGTTCAAGTAAGGAAATAAATGTGCAGTAAGATCTAAGCCAACGAAAATATCATCTTTAGTAATCAGGGCCGGTTCATCTACTGATGTACCGTAATCAACACCAAATTTTTCAGCAGTATATTTATTCGCATAATGAAAAAGTTTTCCCATCTCGCAGTACACGGGACGAATTTCATAACCTTCGCAACCCTGTTCAATCATAGATGAAAGAACACTACGAACAACGCGTTGAATGCCAGTTCGCGCATCATGCTGTACCAAAACAGAAATATCAATTAATATTTTCTTTTGATGTTTCTTAAAACTGTTTCTCGCTAAAGCCCATGCAACACCTAGCTTATCCACTTCTTCAATAACAGGATTATCCAGAGCGTTAATCTTATTAATTGCTATTGACAGAGCCTCTTCGGAAGAGATCGAAATTTGTGGCAGGTTGTTGAGGCTTTTTTCAAATGCGTTCAGGGCAAGTTGAGCGCAATTATCCCATGAGAAAAGTGCAGCCTGTTTCATGCCATTAGTTATTAATGCTTTATTAAATGACTCATCAGTAAGCGCTTTTTTTATTAGCTCAGACATCTCATCTACATCACGAGGATCGAACATTGCCTCATGCCAACCCATAACTTCTGGTAGGCTCGTAGTGTTAGATGCAATGGTAGGCGCACCACAACTCATTGCTTCCAGCGGAGGCAGCCCAAAGCCTTCGTGAATTGAAGGAAAAACGAATAATTTACAAATATTATATAAGGCAATTAGCTCTTTATCTGGGATAAAGCCAGTAAATGCAATATCATTATCATTCAAACTATACTTCTTAGCTATTCCTAACAATCGTTCACGATCGATAGGTTTTATTTGGCATGCTAACACCAGTGTATGATTCAATCTGATGCTTTCAGGAAGCAAGGCGTATGCATGAATCAAGGCTTCAATATTTTTTCTAGGCTCAAGCACCCCTATTGTCATTATAAAATCATTTGGGATATTGTATTTCTCTAACAGTCTTTTTTGCTCATCATCACTTAGAGAAATTACTTTAAAATGGTCATCAATAGCCGATGATATATTAGTGATACGCTCATGAGATACAGCGGTGTACTGCATTACTTCATTCGCAGCTGAGGCTGATATTGCAAGTAATCCGTCAGCTTTTTCAAATTCTTTTAATTTTTTCATATAGAAATCATTAAAAGTAGGATCTACAAGATATATACTTTTATTGAGCAGCGGTATTAGGTCGTATACAATGGAAAACTGTCGTGCACCATGGGGATATTCCGAAATAGAGACAACAAAATCATCAACGAAACCTTCACTAAAGCTCATATTACAAATGATATCAGGTGAAATATTAGCGATAGCCATATCGCGGCTTATCTTAGCCGCTACATTCCTTGAACGGTTAGAAGGATCATGGTAGGCGATTGGCCCTTGAGCACAAAAAGTATAAATTTGGTCAGCAGGAATGATTCCTCTAAATTCTTCTTTTACGGCATTGGTAATATTGTTTGGATATAAACCATTTAGTAATAAACTAACTTTATGATTAGCAGGGTTTTTGATAATAGCTTTCGCCAAAGATAAACTATAGCGCCCAATGCCCCGAAGTCTGCTTTCTGATTGACAGCTTTGCATGTCTAATAAAATGTGCAAAGATTTCTCCTTGAATAAGTTCAAAATTACCTTTTAATTTTCAGGTAAATTTCTTCAACCAATGAAGGTAACTGAGTATTATCCTTGTAGGACGTTAAAATATCTTCTTGAGGTAGTTCAACGCTTATTGGCTCGCTATTATTAATAGGGAAAACCCGCTGATATAATTTAATACTTAATGGATATAGACCAGTAAAGGACAGACCTTTCAGCACTCTTTTTTTGAGTAGTGGTCTATTTTTTATATAACTTGCCGTCTTTATCAAAAATATCTTTGTACCAGATTTGATAACATGGCGTTTAGGTTTTACAATGAAATTTTTTATCGGATGTCCAAGCGTACGCCACCAAGCCGTCATTTTCCAGGAACGACTTTGCAATATTAACTGAATCTGAGTTTGCAATGCTGAATTTTCGGCTGCCAGCCTATCAATCCTCTGTTCAGCCTCTGTTATCTTGACCTGTAACACTTCATGTGGTAATAAAGTTAGTTCCTGATTATTTCCATCAGATGCTATTATATTTTTATATTCAAGCAAAGCCTTTTCAAATATTAAGCCTTGTTCTTTTAGGAAATCTATTTTTTGTATTATGCTTTCATTCACCAATTGTTCAATCTGCTGAATACGGCCATGAGAGCTGCTGATTTGTGACTCAATTTTCTCTATGTTTATATCATTATCTTTTTTTATCTGAGCAATTTTCTCACTTAATCCATGCTCAAGGTGGAGTTCAATATTCTCCACGCGAGCTCTGCACTCATTCATCAGAGCATCAACCTGATGTATATGGGATTGATTATGCATTGTGACTTTTTCTGAGGCACCAATCCAAATTTCTAATCCATTTTTTAAATCTGTTATTTTTGGTAGTTCTTTTCTTTTGTGAAATAGTTCTAATAGAAGTGCAAAACTCCATTCAGCAACAGGGTAGCTCCAAAAAGAAGATAACCAGCTTGCATAAACTTCTGGTAAATTAAATGGACTGAGTGCTGCCGGACGTAAAAAGCCCCCCGTAGTAGATTTAGGGTTCAATATTTCATTTACAAGTATACAGAAAGATTGAAATATGTTGTCAGGCCATACGCAATCTTTAGGCTGACTAGAAATAGAACCATAATCAATTAGCTTTAACTCACCTGAGTCATCCACTAAAATATTCCACGTTCTTATATCATCATGATATAAGCCATTTTTCTCGAGTATTACCAACTGTTCAAGAAGTTGTGAGAAAATACCATCCACATCAAGTATTTCTTCTTGGGAGATCCGCTCTAAAAGAAGTATACCTTCAAAGCGTTCCATCACCAACCATCCTTGATTTACATCAAATCCACCAAGGAAAAGTTTAGGAACTGGAAAGCCAGGGGGTGGGGTTTTCAAAAAGCTAATTTCTTGCTTGAGTTCAACCAAGTTTCTTTCACTTTCTGCCGGAAGTAAAGTTCCGCTTAAGGTAGAAAAATGATAAAGTTTACATACCACATCTTTTCCAAAAAAGTAGCGTCTACTACCTTTATGGACTGAGTTAGCATCTTCGTATGGATTAAGACTCCATTTGTAAAATTTTTCGCAGTAATCGTTAATAATTAGATAATCATTACTTATAATGAACATCGGACGAGAAATATTCGATAAGTGCGTCGAGAAATGTGCAATCTGCTGATAAAAACTACATTGCTCGATTAGTTCTCTAGGCTCGGTAGGTTGTGAGACAGCCCAGTAAAGAGGTTCCGATTTCAAAGCGAGTTCAAGTATAATTACATGTACAGAATTAGCCAATTTTAATAACCAGGATTTGACTCTTTCAATGCCGTGTTCATGGACTATATGATGAAATACGCTTAAGCCAATTACAAAATCGTAATGCCCCGGCTCAATTGTCTCGATTATCTCTTCAATACGTCCTTTTTGGAAGGTGACTGTTAACGTCCTGTTTTCATCCGCCAGAGCATTGCAAACGTTGATATTTTCTTGGAGGAAATCAATGCCATGTACTGAAGCGCCAAGACTCGCCAGACTCAAGCTGAAAAAACCTTGTGCACATCCTAAATCAAGAACACGTAGCGGGCGATTTAGTTTCTTTGAAAGGGTCAAATAATTTTTAGCAATTATATCAAGGCGTTCACTACAATCACGGGACACATCACCGTCCCATTCATTATGACCATAAATTGTTTGATATACTTCTGGCAGTACTGACACTAGATTCTGCAGGTTAGTATTCATTTATGCTACAACCTTTCTATTTATAAACTTGAAATGTTGATTTTAGGTCTATAATTCCCCAAAATTCCATGGCTTTGCTGACGTGAAAAATTACTGAATCATAACGTCGGTCCAGAGGTATCATTTCTTCCAGAGGGTCACCGGCAGAAACTCCAAATGACAGCAAATAATCACCTTGATTTAAATTCAAAGGGAAGCTAAATTTAAAAATGCGCACATCTCCCCGACTTACTCTATTAGTATTCTTTCCTTCACTTGCCAGAAAAGAATTAGTCCCGTATAAAAAAAGACCATCTAAGGTTTTGATGAGAATACCCGGAACCACACTATCGAAATCATTTTCAAAATATATCTTAATGTAAAAGTCAGTAAGTTCATTGCTTTCTATGTTTGAAGGATATTTATTGCCATTACATTGTATATCATAGTCTACAATTGTAGCACCTCCATTTCCCCAGCGGTATTCATCATTCCTATAGCCTGGGCGGGTATGATATACATCTTCAATGTCTTCAAACGATAGATTATTATCTGTAATTGTATCTGAATTGCCTTTGACAGAGGGGTCGTTATTATTCTTACCGAATAGCTCATCCAGATAACGGTTAGTAACATCGCGCGAGGTGCCATCCATTTCGATGGAGCCATTCTTAAGAAATATTGCGCGGTCGCAATGTTTTACTATGTCGCTTGCACTATGTGAAACGAGTAATAAAGTAGATCCCTGTTTTTTGAAATCTGCAATACGTGAATAGCATTTGGCCTGAAACTTAGAATCACCTACAGAAAGTGCTTCATCAACGATCAAGATATCAGGTCTTGATGAAGTTGCAACTGCGAATGCAAGACGCATTTGCATTCCACTAGAATAAATTCTTACGGGCTGGTCTATATAGTCACCAATTTCTGCGAACCGTTCTATTTCAGGCATTAGTTTGGAAATAGTATCCCGCGTATGCCCCATCATTAGCCCAGACATATAAACATTTTGACGACCAGTAAAGTCAGGGTGAAAACCCATTCCTAACTCTAGTAGAGCAGCTACTCTCCCATTAATTTCGATTGACCCCTGAGTAGGTTTCGTTGTGCCAGTAAGTAACTTTAGTAAAGTACTTTTACCTGCGCCATTAACTCCGACGATGCCTACGGACTCTCCAGGTTTGATTTCAAAACTGATATCTCGCAGCACCCATTTCTTAGTATGTCTTAATGAGGAAGATGGTGTTAGTTTCTCGATAACCCTCAACCATTTCGAATGATAATATTTGTAAGCTTTACCTACTTTTTTAACAGTGATGTTGTTCATTATAATTCATCCACTATATCAGCTGAGTGTTTTTTGAACATTTTCCATCCTGCAACTATCAGCAGTAGCGCAATTACACTTACAGGAATTAAGGAATTCCATTGCGGGCTGTTATGATATAGAAATACATTTTGGTAACATTCGATAATGTTTGCCATCGGATTATATTTTAATGCATTTTGAGCCCAATCAGGAA
This sequence comes from Erwinia sp. HDF1-3R, assembly GCF_039621855.1. Taxonomy (NCBI): domain Bacteria; kingdom Pseudomonadati; phylum Pseudomonadota; class Gammaproteobacteria; order Enterobacterales; family Erwiniaceae; genus Erwinia; species Erwinia sp. HDF1-3R. The sequence goes on from NZ_CP155071.1 coordinate 3,179,317, forward strand.
GAGTTTTACTAATATATACTATCGGTGTAAACCAAAACCAAAATTGTAATAAAATACCCACAAATTGGCCTACATCTCTAGCAAATACATTTAGAACACCTAATATGATGCCCAGACCAACAGTAAAAACAATTTGTAGAAAAAGAACTGGTATTATTGTAAATATTACTGTTCCAGGGAGATTATTAGTCAGCGCTAGAAAAATAATAAACAGTGAAAAAATGATTAAAAAGTTTATGAATGCCGTTGACACCACAATAATAGGCAAGCATATCCTGGGAAAGCTCAGTTTTTTTAGTATATTGGCGTTACTAAGGAAAACATTAACGAGACCGTTTAATATCTCTGCAAACATCCCCCAAGTTAATACTCCAGAACAAAGATATATACTGTATGCATATGGCGTCGACATGTCAGGCAGTCTTGCACGCATCAATTCGGAAAATACCAATGTATAAACAGCTATCATCGCTATAGGTTGAATTAGTAACCAAACAGCTCCAAGGAAGCTACTTTGATATCGCGATTGGAAGTCACGTTTTATACTATCGATAATAAACCCTCGATAGCGACTGATACCGCTAATCATCCCGTTAACCATTTTTATTTACCATCTAGAAGTGTCAGGATATGATCCGTTTCCATTTGCATTATGCTGATATTAGCCTTTGACTCAACGTTGAGCCTTACCACTGGTTCTGTGTTTGATGAGCGAATGTTGAACCGCCATTTCTCAAACTCCATACTTATTCCATCGGTTGAATCAACCATGATAGCTCTTTCTTTGTAAAATGATTCCACTAAAGCAATGGCTGATTGCGGGTCGTCTAGTTTACGATTGATTTCTCCCGAGGCTGGATAAGCATTCATTCGTTCAGAAACCAGTTGGCTGAGCGTCATTTTTTGTAAAGCTATCAATCCAATTACCAGCAACCATGGAATCATACCACTATCGCAATAAGCGAAATCCCGGAAGTAATGATGAGCACTCATTTCACCACCATATACCGCGTCTTCCTGGCGCATGCGTTCTTTTATAAATGCATGTCCTGTCTTAGACATAACAGGTAAACCACCGGCTTTCGTGACTATATCAATAGTGTTCCAGGTGAGTCGTGGATCATGAATAATTTTAGCACCCGGTTCTTTCTGTAAAAAAGCTTCAGCCAGCAAACCTACTATATAGTAGCCTTCAATAAATTCCGCATTTTCATCAAATAAGAAGCAACGGTCAAAGTCGCCATCAAAAGCAATACCCATATCAGCAGAATGGGCCTTAACCGCATCCGCCGTGTCTTTACGGCACTCAGGTAAAAGAGGATTAGGTATCCCATTAGGGAAATTGCCATCGGGTTGATGATGCACTTTAATGAATTCAACAGGCACACTGGCTTGTTTAAAACGCTTTTCGATTTCGTCAATTACGTGGCCAGCAGCCCCGTTACCAGAGTTGATCACCAATTTCATGCTTTGCTGGAAATTAGCGAGATCGATATAACTCATCAGATGATCAATATACGCATCAAGTACAGAAATTTTCGTATACGTTCCTCGCGTGGAGGGATCAACAGCCTGAAATTTATTTTCTTCAGCAAGCTTCTGTACATCCCTCAGTCCCGTATCGCCACTGATAGGCCGTGCATTTTCCTTAACCAGTTTCATCCCATTATAATTCATGGGATTATGGCTAGCAGTCACTTCAATCCCACCATCAATACCAAGATGAAAAGTGGCAAAATAAATTTCTTCGGTGCCACTCACGCCAATATCAAGCACATGAGTACCTGCATCCATCAGACCATTTGCAAGTGCAAGCTTGAGCGATTCACTTGTCAGGCGTACATCGCCACCCACTACTATTTTTTTGGGTTTTAAAAACTCTCCATAAGCGCGACCAATGCGATAGGCTATATCTTCATTAAGTTCCACACCTAACTCACCGCGAATATCATATGCTTTGAAACAGGTTAATGCTGACATAATACGATTATTCTCTGTTAACTTTTCAAATACTGTTCTTTGATGTTGATAATATCATCATCACCTAAATAAGATCCTGACTGAATCTCAAGCAATTCCAGAGGAATTTTCCCAGGATTCTCCAGCGTATGGATTGAACCGATAGGTATAAAAGTAGACTGGTTTTCAGTCAGCAATATTGTTTTATCCTGGATAGTGACTTTTGCGGTGCCCGACAGAATAACCCAATGCTCGGTACGGTGATAATGCATCTGCAGATCAAATGCTTCACCCGGTTTAACCGTTATACGATTCACGTTGAACCGTCCAGTCTGAACGACTAAATCGGCACGGCCCCAAGGCCAGTAAGTTTCTCGATGTTTGCGATATTCACTGCGGCATTCGGTTTTTAGAAACTCAACAACGCGCTTTACGTCCTGCACCTGATCGCGTCTGGCGACCAGAACAGCATCTTTGGTATTGACTATAACCAGATCCTCAACCCCAATTGCGGCTACAAGCTGATCATCTGTGTTAATGTAACAATTCTTCGCATTATGTATGAAGGTATCCCCTTTCAGCGAGTTACCTGCAACGTCTTTCTCGTTTACTTCCCATAATGCTGACCAGGAACCCACATCGCTCCATCCCGCATCAAGAGGGACTACCACGGCGTCGTCTGTTTTTTCCATAACGGCATAATCAACGGATTCATCAGGACAGGCTATAAAATCATCCTTATCAATATTGATGAAATCATCTCCTTCCTTAACATTCGCCATTGCCCGCTTACAGGCTTCCAGAATGTCGGGCCGAAATTTCTCTAACTCTTGCAAATAGCGTTTGGCACGGAACATAAACATACCGCTGTTCCAATAATACTGACCTGAACGAATGTAATCGTCAGCTGTTTCACGGTCAGGTTTTTCGACAAATCTTTGTACACGGTGTGGCGAGTTCTCATCATCGCTGATTTTCTCACCGCGGTGGATATAGCCATAGCCTGTTTCAGGCCCGGTGGGAACGATGCCAAAGGTCACGAGGCTTCCATTTTTAGCATATTTAATCGCCTGCGCAATCGCTTCATGGAAAGCCGATTTATCATCGATGATATGGTCAGCAGCCAGGACGAGAAGAATAGGATCGTCTCCCTGATCTACAGCGTTAAGTGCTGCCAGGGCGATGGCTGGTGCAGTATTACGCCCCACAGGTTCGAGGATAATGTTGTGCGATAGTTTATTTACCTGACGCAACTGCTCAGCCACGAGAAAACGGTGCTCTTCATTACATATTACAACGGGATCTCGGGCCTGTACCCCAGATAATCTCAGCACGGTTTCCTGCAACATAGAATTTTGCCCGTGAAGACAGATGAACTGCTTCGGATAAAGCTCTCGGGACAAGGGCCACAAACGACTGCCGGTTCCACCGGCCATGATTACTGGAAGTAACATTCAACAACCCCTAACATTAGTAAAGCGCAACGAAGCCACAATTTATTGCTCAAATATCATACTATTTAGCGTAACACGAGCATGCTACCGCCCTTGGCTTACAGCTACCAACCTACTGAACACTATATAATTTTCGTGGTCACCTTAACCTTTACGGTTACATCAGCTTCATCTTCAACAATTCAGGCCTAATTTTACCTGTGCCATCTCAGAAAAACACCAAATTAAAGCAGTATTTTAAGATTATCACCAATGATTAATTATTGGTGCTACGGCCCTCATTTTACGACGTTCTGTCCGGATTTAAAGGCAACATTAGGACATATCTTAAAACAAGTTAAGTTTTGGTGAGAAATTACACAGATAAAGCAAAACCGGTGATTTATCATCCAACAGACTTATTGTTCAATAATCTGTCGAGATGTGCGTCGCAGGATACATATGATATAGAAGGAGTTTACTGCTAAATGAAAAAATTTTTGAAGATTCGATACGTAAATGAATTGCCGGGCCTTGCTTAACGGCCCGGCTCATAAGAGGATGTTACTTATATCCCTGCGGATTCAAACTCTGCCATTTCCAGGTATCACGCATCATCTGGTCGATACCGCGCGAAACGCGCCAGTTGAGATCTTTGTCTGCCAGTGAGGCGTCGGCCCAGAAGGCGGCGAGATCGCCGTCGCGGCGAGGGGAAATCTGATAAGGAATGGTACGACCGCTGGCTTTCTCGAAGGCCTTAACCATTTCCAGGACCGAATATCCTACGCCCGCCCCAAGGTTATAGGCTTTATAGCCGCTGATGGACGCAATGTGATCCAGCGCTTTAAGGTGACCTTCGGCAAGATCCATCACGTGGATGTAGTCACGCTCACCGGTGCCATCTTTGGTGGGATAATCACCGCCAAAAATATTCACCTTTTCCAGTCGGCCAATGGCCACCTGGGCGATATAGGGCAGCAGGTTGTTTGGGATACCGTTAGGATCTTCCCCAATCTGACCAGACTCGTGTGCGCCAACCGGGTTGAAGTAGCGCAGCGCAATGGTTTTGAATTCCGGGTTGGCCTTTGCAAAGTCGCGCAGGATGAATTCGACCATCAGTTTCGAGGTGCCGTACGGGCTGGTTGTGCCGCCGATTGGCGTAGTTTCCACATAGGGAACCGGCGCATCCGCACCGTACACCGTGGCGGAAGAGCTAAAAATAAATTGATTGACACCAGCGGCGCGCATCTCTTCCAGCAGGATAAGGGTGCCGGTCACGTTATTTTGATAGTACTCCAGCGGCATACGGGTCGATTCGCCTACGGCTTTAAGGCCGGCGAAGTGGATCACCGCAGAGATATCATGCTGGGTAAAGAGATTGCGCAGGCAGGCGCGGTCGAGGATGTCACCTTCAATGAAAGTGGCTTTTTTACCCGCCAGCTTTTCTACCCGGCTGAGGGATTCGCGCGAAGCGTTGATCAGGTTGTCCAGTACTACCACGTCGTCGCCGCGCTCAAGCAGCGTCAAAACCGTATGGGAACCGATGTAACCCGCCCCGCCCGTGACTAAAATAGCCATGTTGACTCCTTGCAACCGCGCACACTGGCGCGGCCATGTTCGAATATCGGATTATTTTGCCAGAATGGTCTGGACTGCCTCACGGAACTCACGGCCCTGGGCGTTGTTGCGTAAGCCCCAGGAAACAAAGGCTTTCATATAGCCCAGTTTACGTCCGCAGTCGAAGCTTGCGCCAGAAAGCTGGTGAGCGTCAACCGGCTGTTTCTTCGCAAGGCTGGCAATGGCATCGGTCAGCTGATAACGATCCCATGCACCCGGCTCCAGATTTTCCAGTTCAGCCCAGATATCGGCAGACAGAACGTAACGACCCACGGCGGCCAGATCGGAGTTCAGCGTCTGCGGGTTTTCAGGCTTCTCAACGAAATCGACGATTTGGCTGACCTGGCCCGGGTTGTCCATCACGTCGCGCGTTTTGATGACCGAGTATTCAGACAGGTCGGCTTCCGGCATATGATGCGCCAGCACCTGGCTGCGGCCGGTCTCTTCAAAGCGTGCAACCATGGCGGCCAGGTTGTAGCGCAGTGGGTCAGCGGTAGAATCATCCAGCAGCACGTCAGGCAGCACGACCACAAACGCTTCGTCATGCAGCATCGGGCGGGCGCACAGGATAGAGTTAGCCAGGCCCAGCGGCTGAGGCTGGCGAACATTCATAATAGTGACGCCCGGTGGGCAGATTGACTGAACTTCGCTCAGCAGTGAACGCTTAACGCGCGCTTCAAGCAGGGCTTCCAGTTCATAGGAAGTATCAAAATGGTTTTCAACCGCATTTTTGGAAGCGTGGGTGACCAGAACAATTTCCTTGATCCCTGCTGCCACGCATTCGTCGACGATGTACTGGATCATCGGCTTATCTACAATCGGCAGCATCTCTTTAGGAATGGCTTTTGTAGCAGGGAGCATGTGCATACCCAGACCCGCAACGGGGATAACTGCTTTAAGCTTGGTCATAATTTTTCCATATAAATGAAGTAAAAAGCGTTCAATCATTATGCATTAAAGAGATGCCGTGGAAGTATAATCTTAATCTGAAAATTTTCCCCCGCTGGTACTAAAAAAAAAGGCAACCGCCTGAGCGATCGCCTTTTTATTATTGTCCAACTCAAATTTATTAAAACCAGCCGCTAAACCACTCCGGCATAATAAACAAATTGTAGTAGCTGACCAGCGCCATTATGCCGACAAACACCACTGAAACCGAGACCCACTGTCGGGCATACGGGATAAAGCGGATGCCAATCACCGGCTTAATAAAGAATGGATGGGCAAAGGCCGAAATGAGCACCTGAGAAATTGACAGCGTCAGCGCCACATACCAGACGTTGGGGTAGATCCAGGTGGTGGCCAGCACCAGCACCACAATGATGCTTGCCACAATATTCCAGTAAAACTCGACGTTAGTCCGTCCGTTTGCCTGCGAAATTGCGCCCGTCAGGCCGCCCATTGGACGCAGCATGCCGAAGAGAAGCATCAGCGGTATCAGGTGGCCGACGGCTTCATGTGCGCTGCCATAAAGCACCCGCACGATCACCGGTGAAAGGATGCCGATCGCCAGATACATCAGGCTGCTAAACAGCATGATGGCCAGCGTGCCTTTCAGGAACAGTTTCTGAAGCTGCGCCGGTTCATGCTGCTTTTCAGCAAAGCGCGGCAGCGCCAGGCGGTTGATCACCGGCGTAACCAGCTTAAGTGGCTGAAGCACCAGCTCTTTTGCCAGAGAATAGACCCCCAGCATATCGGCTCCCATGACCTTACCCACAATCAGGGAGTCGGCCTGAGTACGCAGCTGATTTATCGTCTGGGAACCGAGCTGATAGACACCATATTTAATCGAACTTAAAAAAGTGGCTTTATCAAATTCAAAGGTGGGTCGCCAGGCTTTATCGCCAAACCAAATCATGCACAGAATACGCATGGCGGCATTTGAAAACAGCCCCAAAATAACGGCGGCAACGTTGAGGGAGGTAAACCAGAGCATGGCAACGGTAAATATAAATGCCAGGAATTTGGTGACCATCTCTATTTTCGCCAGCAGCACCATCTTTTTGGCTTTAATAAAATGAGCCTGATATTGCGACAGCGAACCCAGCACCAGAAAGTTCAGACTGGTTAGCATAATCAGTCCGGTCAGCTGAGGAATATGATAGAAATGCGCGATAGGCCAGGCGATGGCGATCAGCAGCAGCCCGGTTATCAGGCTCAGCAGGACGTTCACCCAGTAGATGGTGCTCTGCTCTTTCCGGGTGATGTTCTGGCGATGCACGATATAGCTGCTCATCCCCATATCCTGCAACACCATCGCTACCGCCAGAATGGCGTTGATAATAGCCAGAACGCCCAGTTCGTGGGCCTCCAGCCTGCGGGCCAGCACGCCCAGCTGCACGACCTGTAATACGGCGGCGAAACAGGTGCCGCCAAACAGCCAGGCGGCCTGATGTTTTAAACTACTCACGCAAGTTGCTCCAAAAGCTGTGCCAGCTGGCGATAAGCAATATGCTGATTGAACTCGGTTTCTACCCTGGCGCGTGCGGCCGCAACGACCGGTGCCACGTCAATATCGCTTTTCGCCAGTTTGAACAGGATGTCACTTAATGCTTTCGCATCGCCTTCCTGCGCCAGCCAGCCTGAGACGTTATTTTCAATGAGCTCAGGAATGCCGCTGTGATCGGTTGAGACTACGGGTAAGCCTACGGCCATGGCTTCCATCAGGGCAACCGGAATACCCTCCATATCGCCGTCAGCAGCAGTCAGGGAAGGCAGCAGGAAGATGTCGGCTTCATCCAGGTAGCGCTTGATCTCTTCCTGGGGTTTGAATCCGACCATTTTCACGCAGTCTTCCAGCTGTGCCGTACGAATGGTGTCACGCAGTGTCTCTTCCAGGTCACCGTTACCGATGATGGTATATTCAAAATTCGCGCCCTGTGCCTTAAGGTATTTGCAGGCCTCAACGGCGACCCCCAGACCTTTTTTCTCGGTCAGACGTGCGACAGAGACGATACGCAGCGGCGAGTGCAGCGACTCACGCTCTTTCAGGTTGAATTTCTCGGGCTCAATGCCCATGCGCGTCACGTGAATTTTTTCAGGCGGACAGCCCATGGCAATCAGTTTGTTTTCCCACAGATGGCTGATAGGCAGCATCAGTTCGGACTGACGGAACAGGTTGGCATAGTCCTGCTTATGCTCCTCAAGAATATGCCGGCGGGAAATATCCGCACCGTGGAATACGGTCGCCTGTTTGCCCCGTAGCACATTCAGTTCCCGCAGCTTATTCGCCAGCGCACCCGCGTAGCCGAAGTGCACCAGGAAAATATCGGCGGTAAAGGTCTTCTTCGCATGGGCAACGATGGCAGGCAGCAGAAGCTTGCTGGACTGCGCGCCATAGCGCCCGATATTGAAGGATTTCAATGTGGTCAGGCTGAGGATTTTCGGCAGCACAATCTGCAGGCGCTGCTTCAGCTTGTCCGCGTTGCTCACCTTCTCTTCCGGCAGCAGATAGTGCGTTTTTTCTGCCAGATTGTAGCGATCGAATGCGCCATGTCGGTTCACCAGATCGCCAGGGAAGACGGAGATGATCTCCACGTCATAGCCGCTGTCGATAAAATGGATGACCTGATTGAGCACGAAGGTCTCTGACGAGACCGGAAATCGCATTGTGAAGAATGTAAGTTTCATCGGTTCACCCTAAATGTCTGACGACGTCTGCGGTAATGTTGTTACCCAGAACTCTCTCCTGCTCAACCGCGAGATCAACCTGCTGTTTTACGGCGTCGTAATTGTCCAGAATGCTGTTAACCCGGGTGATGATGCTGCCATCCATCAGGCTTTTCACATCCGTTGCCATCTCTGGCAGGCCCAGCTGGTTCATCACACCCAGAGATTTGTGCTCATAGTTGATCGCCACGGCGGGGGTGCCAAAGTTCATGGAGATAATGGCCGAGTGCAGTCGGGTGCCGATGGTCAGATGGGATTCGCCAAGCAGTATCCCCAGCTCCAGGTCGTTAAACTCATCCATGATGACGTGATACTGATCTTTCTGCACAATGCGGTCGCGCAGCGTCATCGCCACCATACGGTCATCTTTGTTGTAGCTGTCAATGCCGGTGCAGGTGGAGAGGGCAACGACCTGATAGCCCCGGTCGATCACCGCATTAATCACCTTAGCAAACGCCTCTTCGTACTCCTGTTGCGTGACGCCCAGACGCTTATCAAAGGGAGCCAGTTCGCGCACGGTTATGGCGACGGTTTTTTTCGCGGCAATCAGGTTCTGCCAGTGCTGCAGGTTATGGCTGGGATTTTCAACGCTGCGGGCGCGAACCAGGAAGGCGGTATCCGCACCGGAGACCACCTTTTCCGTGGTGATGCTGCCCTTTTTCATCATTTCAAGACTGACGCTTTCACGCAGAACCAGGCTGTTAACGCGCGAGAAAACGAAGTTGGCAATCTCGTTAAATCTCTCTTTCTGGAATGGCCCGACGCTGTGCCCGATCATATAAATCGGCTTCTTTGCCAGCAGCGCGCACAGCGAATGTTCAAACTGGAGCGGCCCATACAGGTCAACGAAAAATGAGCCGCCGACCTGAATAATCGCATCGTATTGCTTAAGACGGTTGGTAAATTCCTGGAGATATTTTGGTACGGGAAAAGATTTAAACAGCCCGCTGCCGCTGATGTGCGCCATCATAATTTTTGGCATCAGGCGGCGTTTGATTTTATCGGTCAGGCTATTTTTGCCCTTCTTTGTTTCAAGAAAGAGCTCATCCGGCATGACCGTCTGCTGTAGCAGATAGCCTGAGCTGGTTGGATAGCGACTGATGATATCAATGTCCAGATCGTTCCTTGCGAGGTTAAGCGAGTCGATAAGACCGCGTAAAATAGCGCCATCACCACGATTTCCACATGTATGATTGCCAACTAATAAAATCTTCATAACAACTCCAGAAAAATTTTTGTAATTTTACAAACCGTCACTAACCATAAGTGGTTAATTAATAAGTATAATTGTTCAAAATACCTGCCAGAACACCCATCAATACTGCCTCGCCACTTAATCCATCCGCGATCCGCAACCTGCCGACTGACTCGCTGATGCCGGGCGGCACTCTGGCCGCCCCTTTTTGTTACCCTTTCAATGCAAAATAAGGCACGGCAACCTGTTTGCCGTTAATCACCATCGACACATAGCCTTCGGCCTGTGAGGTATTCACCTCTTCAGCTTTTAACAGCCGTGATTCCAGCAGCACATCGCCCTGCTCGTTAGCCCCAATCCCGGCTTTGCCGTTGTGCAGGGTGAAGCGCTGTAGCGCCTGATGAGCATTTCCGCCTGAAGGCTTATCTGCAAAGGCCATTTTGCTGTCGAACCGCGCGCATTTGCCGGTCATAAACCGGTCCCGGGCGGTCGACTTCATCAGTACGCCAGCGGATGCCAGCCAGCCGGCCAGCTTGACATAAACGCGGGTATCGGTGTCATAGGGCGTTTCGTACATCACATCGAGGATCGGGCTGGCACCTTCTGCATGCCAGCTGGCTTCGAATTTATGTGCTTTACGCTGCAGGCTGATTATGGCCTTGCCGCCGGTGGTTTTGCCGTCCACTACCTGGTTCAGCAGGCTCTTATCGGTGCCGTTGCTGTAGGAGGACTGGCCGAAAATTTCGATTTCCCAGTTGTCGCCGACGTCGGGCGTAAAGATATTGCCCAGCTCATACCACTTTTCCTGATTGGTATTGTTGATGATGCGATAGCGCGACGTCAGGTAGTTGTACTTCATGCTGCCGTCAACGGCGATGCCGTAGGACTCCACGCGCGTTGAGCCTCGCTCATAGGCGCTCAGCCATTCGTGATCGCCCAGCGAGTTGTCGATCCAGCTTCCGGCCTGCAAATTGGTCTGGCGCATATTCAGGCGCGAATTGTGGGCTATCAGCGGATTCGGGCAGGTTTCCAGGCTCAGGGCATCAATGATCCACTGGCCGTTGGAAATGTTGCCCGGATGTTCGGAGTGCTCAATCCAGCCGTTATGGATCAGTGACTGACCGCAGCGCTCAAGGTTAAGCACCATCCCTTTGGTACAGTATTGAGCATTGAAGTTTGAGAGCTCGATCGCCGTGCTGTGGTCCCACTTGCCTTTCGGCAGGTTTGACCAGACGGACTTGATCACATCGCCGGTACAGCGCAGGGCGTACCACTGGTCGATTTTACAATCGAGCGTATCCATCAGGCTGAGTGAGGTGCCGCCGACCTGAACAAAACGCAGGCAGGCGCCGCGGAAGAACTGTCCGCCTTTGCAGGTATTGTTAAAGAAGCCCTGCCCGTTGTCTTTTACGTCGGTGCGACCGTTAAAGTTCAGGTTGCTGACTTCCACCCAGCGGGCGTTAACCTGGAAAACAAACCCGGGTTTGCCGTCGGAGACGATATTGGTGGCCGGGAAGTAGCCGAAGTTGACCATGGCCCCACAGACGCGGAAAAAGCGCGTCTGCTCGCCGGAGAAATCACAGGCGCTGACGAAGAAGTCACCGGCGGGAAACTGAATGCAGATCTGCTGGTTGGCCTTTTGCGACCAGGCATACATGGCTTTGATGGCCGGTGCCGCGTCGGTTTTACCGTCGTCGATGGCACCAAAATCAAACAGCGTCAGGCGGTTGAAGTCGTCAACCACGCGCCGCCAGTGGAAGTCGGTCCCGGAGAAAATCACCCCGCCGTCATCCGGCGCAGCGCTCAGGCTGCCGACGAACTCGCCACCGCCCTGCTCCAGCCCGTTATGCCAGCTGCTGAGCTTAACCTTGGCCCCTTCGAACAGCGGACGCGTTTTTCGCAGATCGTCAACGGAGGCGATTTCGCCAATCAGCTGGTAACCGGCGGGCTGCGACAGGCGCTTACTGAAGGTATTTGCCCCCGGATGGCTGACGTCAGGAATATTGAACAGAACGTTTCCGCCATCATCCACCACCGCCATGGAGTGCGCGGGCGTGGCAATCAGCGCGCCGTTATCGGCGATAAACTTCTGAAAGGTCCCCTCGTTGAGCGCAATAGGCTGTTCAATCTTAGAGAGCTTACCGCTGGCGTTACGCAGGAAAACATCCGTCAGGTTAGCTGACTGAGTCGGATCGGTGCCGACTTTACCAATGTACAGCTTGCCACTGAAGTTTTTCCAAAAGCGGTCAGGCATGGTGTAGATATTTTCAGGCGTCAGGATCGGGACGTCTTCTTTAGGCAGATCGCTTACCGGTACCTCTTTCAGCGACACGGCGGGCTCTTTTCTGGCAGCCTGGCTCGAGAACGAGCTTACCGAAAGGGCGGCGAAAATGGATGAGAATGCGGTAATTACTTCTCTTCTTTTCATTGATGGAATCCCATAGTCAATGTGCCCCTGGAGGCGTGAATGTGTGTCCCAAAGGCATTGCCCGGCATACCAGAAACCGGTGACATTACACCAGTGAAAGCCAGCTCTCTTTAATGACCTTGCCGTCGAATTTCAGCGAGGTTTCGGCTGTTTTCGCGCTCACGGCAAAAAACAGCGCATCGTTATGTGCGAGCTGGTTCATTTTTTCAATAAAAGCGGTCCGATCATTCATCGCGACCAGAAATCCATCCTGACTGTCGTTAATAATTTCCTGCGGACCCGTCGGGCAGTCATAGGCGACAACCGGCAGCGCCCAGGACTTTGCCTCGAGCAGCACCAGCGGTAGCCCCTCATAGCGCGAGGTCATCAATGCCATATCGCTGTCGCGGTAGTAGTCGTTGATGTTGGATACCTTGCCGACGAAGTTAACGCTGTCGGTAATCTTAAGCGTCGCCGCTTTAGCCAACAGTTCGCTTTTTAACTCACCGTCGCCCGCAATCACCAGCTTCCAGTCAGGGTTGGTGGCGGCAAAGCCCTGCCAGACGTCCAGCAGCAGGTCGAAACCTTTCTGATGATCGAGACGGCCAACCGCCAGCGCCTGGCGGTGCCGCACGCTGCGCTGATGATTTTTATACACCACGGGGTTGGGGATAGTCTGGCTGGCGATGCCCCAGCGGGTAAAGACGCTGCGGTCTTTGTCGGTCAGCACGATGACGCGGTCGTAATAGCGTAAAAAGAGGTACTTGAGGAATTTGATCGGCTTGCCGAAGGAGTTAATCGCAATATGCTCGCAGGCGTAGGCCTTTGACGTTTTCTTTTTGCGCGCCAGCAGGCTGTAGAGAGCAAACATCACGCTCAGGCGCCCCATACTGATCAGGAAAACCGCATCAAACCCTTCCTGATTAATGCGCTGCACCGCGCTGCGAATAGGATTCTTCACGCCGGCAAAGCTGACGATCTCTTTCACTTTTTCAAACGGATAAAAGGGCTGACCGGATCCTTCCAGCGAATAGACGGTCACCTGATGCGCGTCGCCCAGACATTCGGACATAAAGTTGCAAATGTTTTCCGTTCCGGCATAGGAGTAGGCGTCTTTAATCACCAGCACTATTTTTTTCATCGCGAAGTCATCACCTTAATCACATCAATGTTAAATACCTGGTGCTACAAAGAATTTTCGCACCAGGCGGGCTTAGCCTGTGCCCAACTGAAACGTTTCAGTCTGCAACGCTATCTGTGCTTCAGCGCGAACAAAACCCCGTTAACCATGTACCAGACGTAATAGTAATACACTTTTAGTGGATTGTTTTTATAGATAAATCTTAATAAGTCGAGGTGCCACTTCGCCGCTTTGTTTTTATTACGCGAAAGTGAATCACCCAGCTCATAGTAAACAACCAGTTCCTTATTAATTACGCGAGCCTGGCGGTACTGTTCAAAGAGCTCATACAGGAACAAAAAGTCCTCATGACCTTTTTTCTGAAAATAGATACTGCGCGCGGGCCGTCGGTAGCAGACGGAGGAAAAACAGATACGAAACTGCTTTTTCACAAAGCTGTCTTTCATCAGCAAGGGCTTGTTGTAAGTGACGCTGTAGGATTTGGTGCGGGAGTTGTAGCCATAATGCGAGATGACCAGATCGTCACCCGCTGCCAGGGCCTGAACCTGTAGCATCAGTTTATCGCGCTGCCATTCATCGTCGCTGTCAAGAAAAGCGATAAACTCCTCTTTTGCGGCGCGGAGGCCCACGTTACGGGTTTCGGCCGCACCGAGATTGACCTCATTATTGAGCAGGGTAATACGCGGATCCCTGCAGTGCTCCTGCACCAGCGCCAGCGAGTCATCGGTCGATTTATCATTAATCAGATAGATGCGCCAGTCCGTCCAGGTTTGATCAAGTACCGATTGTACCGCCCGCAGGACCGTGCTGTGCGCATTGTACATGGGGATGATGATGCCCACCGTGCCGATTTGATTGTTCATCTGATATCCTGAATCTGAATCGTTAAAAGCCAGCCCTGCCGGGGCAAGGGACGGCAGTCAGCATCGCTGCAAACTGAACGATTAAAAGGGTTATACGTAAGACGGCCAGGGGAACCCTGGCCAGTTAATCAGAAAAGCCTGAAGAGTGGTGCAACGCTGTAGCCGTCGATCGACTGTACGGACAGGATGGTGTTATAAGCCAGATAGTAGGACGTCATGGCAAACAGCAGCGCGAAGTTGAGGATCACGTTCCTGATACGCAGCATCAGGAAGGCCAGCAGCAGTGGCTCACAGTGCAGGAACAGGTTCCCCACCCTGCCTCCCAGAATCGAGAAGTCTGAGAAGACGATACGGACGGCCGCACCAGCGGAGTAAGCGATAAACAGCAGGTAGGCCAGGCGATCTTTTTCCGTAATAGCTTTGCGGAAGTAGACCATCGTAAAGAAGGCAATAAAAGCGATGTTCTTTAAGTTCGCCAGACCGAAAACCGGCGAGGCGACGTCAAAGTTGGTCCCGCTGTAGCCCATGGCCCTGTCACCGATCACCGGTACGATCCCCAGCGAGTCAAGAAACAGCCTTTTACCGCCGACTATCCCCAGTGGAATGGCAGCAATCACCATCGCCAGGCCAAAATATTTACGCTCTTTCAGGAACAGGAACGGCGTCACCATTAGCACGGCATAGCCGGTTGAGTGCGACTGCGAACTGAGTACCAGAAAAATAATCGCCAGCAGGTATTTCCGTCCCGCGGCGGAGCAGATGCAGGCCACCGCGAAAGCGCTGGAAAGACCGAAGCGGATCTGGTTCATATCCTTGTTGATAAACAGGTGCGCCGAATAGAGACAGAGCGAACAGAGGATCAGCGGCGAATATTTTTTATAGATCCAGGCGTTGGTCGATACCGCGATAAATGCGATGAACAACAGGAAGTAGTAGCTCTGCTGGGTAAACCATGACAGCACCCACGCCAGCAGCATAAACAGATTTTCGTACCGATAAACGTTGGCTACGGTCTGATAACCACTCATTTCCGTCTGACGGGAAAAGTCGTGGAAAAAGCCCAGATACTGCCAGTCATCAATCCCGGAACCGGGTCCCCTCATCCCGGCGAAAAGGATCAGGCCAACCGCACCGATAAAGAAGAAATAGGTCACTACCCTTTGCATTTTAGGCTGCGTCAGCTGGCCAATGGTTGCCAGCTCAAAAAGACAAAAAATGAGCAGTGTGTAGCTAATTATCCAGTATATCGCCATTCTTTTCCCCACCGCGCTATCTTTCCTGGCGGAAGATAACGCTATTTTCTACCGAACCGCTGGCTGACTTTATCCTTCAAACGATTGATAAAGTAGGTACGGTTGTCTTTATTTGTTAAGAAAAAGTAGCGAATAAAACTCACGCTGGCCTGGAGAGACTTGCCATCCATTTTGTATCTCAGCGGCAGCTTATACGCTTTATAAGTATTGATATCGCGCTGGGTGAGATAAGGCTTCATGGTATCCAGCCAGAAAAGTGAGTAGTTAACCGACTCGCCCTTATGTTTAGACCCAAATTTAGTGATCAGATGATAGTTAGCCAGAGGCTGCTCAATCATCACGAACTCATAGCCCTTTTTGTCTGCACGGATGCAGAAATCATAATCCTGATGGCGAATGTAGCGGGTGTCGAAGCGAATATCTTCGGCATATTCGCGCTTCATCACCAGGGTACTGGTCTGAATAAAGCCGTAACAGCCAAACAGATATTCAGCCACCGTCTCGTTGCGGCCTGGTCGCTGCATCGGCATCACCTTCAGGAAATGACCATCCTGAATGATATTGACCTGGCTGAAAATGATGCTTTTCTGGCGACCCTCGGCTTCCAGTCGCTGAATGGTTTTCACCGACTCCAGCAGCTTGTCGTGGTGCCACTCATCATCCGCATCCAGGAAGCTGATGTAATCCCCGGTCGCCAGCTCAATGCCTTTATTACGGGCACCCGAGCCATTCAGTTTTTCCTGCGACAGCACGAGGTTGATTTTGAGCTTACTGTATTTTTCTGACTGCACTACCGCGGCTAACTTATCTGCGTCGCTGGATTTGTCATCAACAATGATGACCTCAAAGTTTTGCCAGGTCTGCGCAGCCACGCAATCTAATGTGGTTACGATAGATTCAGATGCATTGTATGCAGGAATAACTATCGAAAAGAAAATATCCTTCATTGCAGGCACCTTTAAACGTCTAAAAAAAACGGCCTTAATCGCCACGCTGTCGGTAATAAGATGACCTTCCCAACGTTGGGAAGGTCATCGCAATCCGCTAGCTTTTCGCATCCTGCTTGTAGCTGTAATCGTAATAGTCGTAGCCGTATCCATAGGCGTTAGCCGCTTTACGCACCACGGCGTTAAGGATCACACCTTTAATCTCAATGCCGTTCTGGGCAAAGCGCTTATAGCTAATATCCAGCTCTTTCAGGGTGTTAGTTTCAAAACGCGCCACCATCAGCGAGGTACCGGCCATCTTGCCGATAACCGAAGCATCGGTCACCGCCAGAATCGGTGGCGTATCAATCAGCACCAGATCGTAGTTCTTGCTCGCCCATGCCAGCAGCTCCTGCATCCGGTTATGCATTAGCAGCTCGGACGGGTTAGGTGGCACCTGCCCACGCGGCAGGAAATCAAATCCGTAAGCGCCCTGCTGGATCAGTTCGGTGGTGAACGGCGTTTTACCCGACAGAATGTTAGACAGGCCCGTTTTGCTGCTTGCCCCTAACAGTTCGTGGGTATAGCCACGGCGCATGTCACCATCAATAAAGAGCACTTTCTGACCGGCTTTCGCCACCAGCGTCGCCAGGTTTGAACAGATAAAGGTTTTACCAATACCCGGGCTGGCGCCGGTAATCATCAGAATGTTGTTTTTCGCTTCCATCATCGCAAAGTGCAGGCTGGTACGCAGGCTGCGGATCGCTTCGATTGACAGGTCAGTCGGGTTACCCAGCGCCAGCAGCGTGTTATGCGGGTCGGTTTTGCCCAGACCGCGCTTCGTCAGCGCTTCCGTATCCTTCTTACGCTGCCATTCAGACAGTGGGACGCTCGCATAAACGTTCATGCCCTGCTCTTCCAGCTGATCCGGGCTGTCGATGCCGTGGTGGAACAGCGCTTTCAGCAGGATATAGCCGACGGAGACCACCAGACCTAAAATCATGCTGGCAAGGATCAGCAGCATCTTCTTCGGTGCTACCGGGCTGCCTGCCGTTTCCGCATGGTCAACGACGCGAACATCGCCCACGGTGCTGGCTTTGCTGATGTTCAGCTCCTGCTGACGATTCAGCAGCTGCATGTAGATCTCCTGACCGGACTGAACGTCACGCGTCAGACGCACGATTTCCTGCTGGGTCTGCGGCATCTGGCCAATTTTCTGGTTCAGCTGCTTCTGCTGATTTTCCAGCGTCTGGCGTTTTTCCAGCAGCGCGCGGTAAGTTGGGTGATCCTTGGTGAACAGCTGAGAAACTTCGGCTTCCTTGAAGGTCAGCTCGTTGAGCTGGCTCTGGATGCTGACCGATGAGTCCAGCGCAGATTTCGCTTCAAGCGACATATCGACTGAATCATTCTGGCGACGATAGCGGTTAAGCTTATCTTCCGCGGCATCAAGTTTTTCACGCACGTCCGGCAGCTGCACCTTCAGGAACTCAAGGCTCTTCTGAGCTTCCGCGGATTTGCGGTCAATGTTCTGACCCACATAGTTATCGATCAGCTGATTCAGAACTTTACTGATCAACACCGGATCTTCGCCGGTGTAGGTCAGACCCAGTACGCCGGTATCTTTACCTTTGTCTGCGACCGCCAGATTATCGGTCACCAGTTTGATCGCCTGCAGGTCCGACAGTTTAGTGACCGTGAAGTCGGTTCCTTTATCAACCTGCTGGATGCCGCTGACCAGCATGGTCACGCCATTATGATTTTCCAGCTGACCCACTTTACCTTTAAACAGCTCTTTACCGTCTTTACTGACGGTGTAGCTGTCCGGGCCGTTAACCTCAACCTCGAGTTCACGCTTTTCCCAGTCGGTCGGTACGGTAAGCTGGGGGATCTCAAGCTGACCCGGCTTATTACCCATAATGCGGGACAGGCCTTTACCAATCACCGGCAGGTAGTTTTGCTGAACCAGCACGTCCAGCCCCAGATCGTGAACGGTTTTACCCACCACCATACGTGAGGTGACGATCTCCACTTCCGTGGCGGACATCGGCTGCGCGTTCGGCATCATCTGCGTCAGGTCGTTCAGCACGGTATTGGAATTTTTGTCTTCCACCTGCACCATCGCGTCGGCGCTGTAGATTGGCGTCGCAAACAGGCTGTACAGCGTACCCAGCAGCATAAACAGCGCTGTGACGGCCACAATTACCCAACGATGGTCAATCAGCTGCCCCACCAGATGCGCCAAATCCCATCCGTTAGATTCCTCTTTCGGCGCAGACGGTACCTTACTTTTTATATTCATGGATAATCCCAACTATCGGCTTAATGCGTTGACCCATTTCTGGGCAGCGTTTTCGAGTAATCCGTACACAGCTTCAAAGGCTTCGCGGCTTTTCTTGTAGGGATCCGCTATCTCCTGCTGGTTAAGCCAGTGACCAAACAACATGGTCTTGCCGCGTACGGAGGGGTTAATACGATTGACCTGATCCACCTGTCTTTTTTCCATCACCAGAATCAGGTCGTAATCCCGGCACATGCCCGAGGTGAGCTGCTGAGCCACGTGGCCATCCAGCGACAGGCCATGTTCGCTGGCAACGCTGCTTGCCGTACCGTCAGCCGCATAGCCCGTCATTGCGCTAAGGCCCGCAGAGGCAATCTTTTTATCGGGCAGCGCCGCTTTCAGCAGCCGCTCCCCGGTTGGAGAGCGGCAGATATTGCCGACGCAGACCACTAAGATCGAATTAATCATAATGTTCCCGGAAAATTACCAGTTATGAATAGTCTGTACGTTGCGCGTCGCATCGTAGAGGCCGCTAATGGTTGGGACCAGCTGTGAAATAACACGGTTCCAATTCGCCAGAGGCGTCGCGGTCACATAGACGATGTCATAAGGCTGGAGCTGGAATTCGGAACCCATCACCATCGCCGAGGCGTCTTTAGTATTCAGCTGATAAATATTGGCGATCTTGCTGCGGTTCTGCCCTTTGATGGCGCGAATAACGAATACACCAGTAGCATTAGCCGTCGTCTGATCCATGCCCTGCGCGCTGCCCAGCGCTTCAGCCAGCGTCATGCCGCTGCGGTCCATTTTCAGCGTGGCCTGCTGTTTCACTTCACCCATCACAAAGACCTTCAGATCGTCATTGCGCGGAATGTAGAGAATATCGCCAGGGTAGAGCAGATGGTTTTGCGACAGGTCGCCGTTTTGCATCAGCGCCTGGAGAGAAACGGGGATCTCTTTGCCATTGTGAGTGAGTACAACGTTACGCCAGTCGGCGTTCTGCGTCAGACCCCCTGCTGCGTTAACGGCATCAAGGATCGTTAAGGGGACGTTGGTAATCGCCTGCTGGCCGGACGTGGTGACTTCACCCGTCACGTAGGCTTTCTGCGATTTAAACGAGGCCACGCTGACGTCAACCTGCGGGCTTTCAATATACTGTGCCAGGCGCTTCGAGATTTCATCACGAACCTGCTGTACGGTACGGCCTGCTACGCGGACGCGACCGATATAAGGATAGAAGATGGTGCCGTCAGAGTGAACCCAGTTGCCGGTATCGCTGGCGCTGCGGTACTGACCCGCAGGGGTGGTCAGTTCTGGGTGATCCCAGACGGTGACGGTCAGGACATCGCCAATGCCGATCCGGTACTCATAGTTCTGCAACTCATTTTGCAGGCCGCTGTTCGGCTGGGCGACCACGGGCTGCGGACGCATCTGCTCCACCAGGCCCGGAGTCAGAGGGAAGACGTTAACGTACTTATCAATATCAAAATCGCTGTCTTGTTGCTTAATAACGTCTTTTCCGCTGGTGGAAAGACCAGAGCCCGGTGCAATGGTACATCCGGACAGAAGAGCTGCTGATACCATCAGGGGTATCAATTTCGTTTTGATTGTAATCATCTATCTCATCGCTATCAGTAATTTGATTGATAGTGGCGAATCCGCCGCTGTGTAGCGTCATGCAAAAGTTATAAAGTGAGTCTCACATCAGGCGCTGTAACTGTCAGTCATTTTAATTAACTCCCTATCCTTTTATGCCTTGCCGGTTTGATTAAAACCGACGCTTAACATTCGTCAATAAAAAAGTTTGTTTAGCTAGCAAGTCAATGACAGTTAACAGTCAAAAGACGCTGGTAATACAGAAACAGGCCTTGCGACCTGCTCCCGATTGACGGGTAACCCCGTGAATCAATAGGCACCATCACGTTTTAAAACAACGCCGATGGTTTTGAACAGAATGGCGATATCATTCCACAGCGACCAGTTTTTGACGTACCAGGAGTCAAAATAAACGCGTGTTTCATAATCAACATCGTTACGCCCGCTGACCTGCCAGAGGCCGGTCATACCCGGTTTTGCCATAAAGTAGTAGTCAACGTCACCGGCGTAGCGCTCCAGTTCATCTTCGATAACCGGACGCGGCCCGACCAGACTCATATCTCCGCGCACCACGTTCCACAGCTGCGGCAGCTCATCCAGGCTGGTTTTACGGATAAAGTGGCCGATACGCGTAATGCGTGGATCGTTTTTCAGCTTAAAGTCTTTGTCCCATTCGGCGCGGGCCACGGGATCGGTGCGCAGCACTTCTTCCAGCACTTCCTTCGAATTCACTACCATTGAGCGGAATTTAAGGCACTTGAACTTGCGTCCATTCATCCCGACACGCTCATGGCCATAGATAGGTTTACCGCCGTCGCGCGCCACCATAAAGATCAGTACGGCCAGCGCAGGCATCAGCATGGTAATAATCCCCAGCGCCCCGACCAGGTCGAACGCACGCTTCAGGATGCGGGATGTACGCTTAGCCAGATTGTTGCTGACGCGCAGGATCATCACTTCATGGCTGAAAATATAGGCCATGTCCGTACCATAAAGGGGAACGCCGCGCAGGGAAGGGATAACCGAAACGGAACGGCAGTTGTGCTTGGCGAGATTCTTCAGCCAGAGGTCGCGATACTGACTCTGTTCGTACTCCACCGCGACGATGAACTGCGTTTCGCTGTTCACTCTCTGCCACAGCGACTCTTCATCACGAATAACGGGTACGCCAAACAGAGCAAGTGCGGGAGTGGTGTTATCAACATCGTAGAACGCGACGACGTCAAAGCCCATCACTTCTTCGCTTTGCAGCGCCAGCCAGGCTTCCTCGGCGTTCTTGCCGCTACCGATAATGATCGACTGTTTTTTCCACAGCCCGTAGTGATTAAGCACGCGCTTGACCAGCGCACGACCAATCGGGATCAGTACCAGTGCTAATAACCAGGTCATCACCCAAATCCAGCGTGACATATCCCACTTCGAGAGGGCGGTAATGGAAAGGTCAATCACCGAGAAAATCAAAATGCTTTTGAAGATCTCTTTTAATTCAAACCAGAAAGGCTTGCGATAGGTGTAGTGTCGCAGACGCACCCAGAACCAGCCAATACAAACTATTGAGAGGATGATGTGTGTGGCAATTTTTAAATGGAGATCCTGCGAGGAAATATCTTCCAGCATATGGCCTGGAAACGCTTTAATCAGCAGGATAGCAATAAATAAAGAGGCATTAAATAAAATGAGATCTGAAAGAGCCAGTGACAGTTTAATCAACAACCCTTTGAAGGTGTATTCAATATCGCGCATAGTTAACTCTTAATTATTTTTCGAAAGCCTGTGCTTTATTAATTCCATCACTGGAAATAATTGCGTGTTTTTTAATCACGTCATTTATTACACAGAAAACGTATTTGGGAGTCGTGTAAAAGGTCATCTTAACTGACGTTGCAGCAGAGAATTGACATGTAAAATCAACAACAGATGACGGGTCAGAAGAGAATTGACCGGGGCAAAAACCCCTCTCCGGACACGCTACCGCCCCTGGCTTGTAGCTGCCAATGCGCTGTAACGCTCATACTTTGTTGGTTTTATCCTGTCCTCTCTGAGCGGCAGGCTAACGTGTTTCGTCTTAATGTGCGTGTGTTCGCAAAAAAGAACATCGAAATGCCGTTTTGCCACATAACCACAGACATTTCCTAACACGTTGCTATACTAGTTATAAATGGCCTGTTTACAAGAGTCTCTCCCCGCCCGCACTGTCTTTTAGGATTAAGACTACCTTTGCTGCCAGACTGTCGCGCACATATCCTGTTTCCCCGGTGGTTGAAATTCAGATTTACTCCCTGTGGGACTAAGATTAATCCTGAACACTTTCTCTCCACCCGTTAAGTATCTACCAGATTGCTTTACCCACCTATACGAATAATCTTGAAAAGCGTGCGTACGCTAATTGGTAATGGCGCGACAGAGTGATTTCATTTGATGATTATCCCTGCCGTGGTTATTTATCAGAGCCAGCTTCCGCCGCTGATGGGTTTATTTGTGGTATTGATCAGGATTCACTATCATCATAAAAATTTCTTAACGCCGATTGGGTGAGTATCTAATGTTGGAATGGATCGTCGATCCGTCTGTGTGGGCCGGGCTGGTGACGCTTATTGTGCTGGAACTGGTACTGGGCATCGATAACCTTGTTTTTATTGCCATTCTTGCTGAAAAGCTCCCCCCTGCCCTGCGCGACAAAGCGCGCATAACCGGGCTGCTGCTGGCGCTGGTGATGCGTTTGCTGCTGCTGGCATCCATTTCATGGCTTTCGTCTTTAATTACGCCGCTGTTTACCCTTGCCGGTCATCCGTTTAGTGCACGGGACCTGATTATGCTCACGGGCGGAGTTTTTCTACTGTTCAAAGCCACCATGGAGCTGAACGAGCGTCTGGAGGGAAAGGATGCAGACGAAAATCCACAAAAGCGTGGGGCTAAATTCTGGCCGGTAGTGGCGCAGATCGTGGTGCTGGATGCGGTGTTCTCGCTGGACTCGGTGATTACCGCCGTGGGCATGGTCGACAGCCTGGCCGTGATGATGGCGGCAGTGATCATCGCCATTTTCCTGATGCTGCTGGCCAGCAAGCCGCTGACGCGTTTCGTCAATGCGCACCCCACCATCGTGATTCTGTGCCTGAGCTTTCTGCTGATGATTGGCTTCAGCCTGGTGGCGGACGGCTTTGGTTATGCCATACCGAAAGGCTATCTCTACGCGGCCATTGGCTTTTCAATCATTATTGAGGCGCTTAATCAGCTGGCGCAGTTTAACCGGCGGCGTTTCCTGTCTGCGAAATCTCCACTGCGTAAGCGTACGGCAGAAGCGGTGCTTCGCCTGCTGCGGGGCGACCCTGACCGCAGCGAGCTGGACAGCGAAACCGCGTCTCTGGCACCCGATTCCGCTGAAAGCCAGGCCATCTTCAACAAGCAGGAGCGAATGATGATTGCCCGCGTGCTGGGGATGGGACAGCGCACCGTCAGCAGCATCATGACCTCACGCCACGACGTGGAGCACGTCGACCTCAGCGAATCGCCGGAGAAGATAATGGCGCTGCTGGACAGTAATCAGCATACGCGGCTGGTGGTCACGGATAACAGTGATGACCCTCTGGGCGTGGTTCATGTTATCGACCTGTTGCAGCAGGCGCTGCACGGCAACAGCCTGAATATCCGCGCGCTGGTACGTCAGCCGCTGGTGTTTCCGGAACAGCTTACCCTGCTGCCTGCGCTGGAGCAGTTTCGCAACGCGCGAACCCACTTCGCTTTTGTCGCGGATGAATTTGGTTCGATAGAGGGCGTCGTGACGCTGAGCGACGTGATGGAGACCATTGCCGGGAATTTACCCAATGAGGGGGAGAATAGCGATCCCCGCTACGACATTCAGCAAAACGTCGATGGCAGCTGGACGGCAAATGGTCATATGCCGCTGGACGATTTGGTCATGTATATGGCGCTGCCGATCGATGAGAAGCGCGATTATCATACCCTGGCAGGATTACTGATGGAGCATATGCAACGGGTGCCGCAGGCAGGAGATGAGATTCAGATCGGCGACACGCTGTTCCGTATCCTTCAGGTTGACAGCCATCGGGTGCAGAAGGTGCAGATTGTTCCGCTGGCAGTCAACGAAGAAGATTACGAGGTATAGGCTTCGGGGAGAGGAATACGTTTCTTAGCGTCAGGATCGAGGCAACGCAACCCTTCTCAGATACGCGCTACAGGTCCAGAGAAGGGCGTAAAGCAGGGCCGGGGGATCCCTCCCTCCCGGCCTCGTTTATAAATCCTTAATCAGCTTCTGCACGGATCCGCGCTTATCGCTGTTCTGATTACGATCGGCCCACTGCTGCAAACGTTTTTTCGCCTCGTCCTGTAGCTGCTGTCGCAGCACCTGATCAATCTGCAATGAGTAATTCAGCGCCGACCAGGGCCCGTAAACGCGCAGCGGCACGGGGGTTTGTTGCAGGCGCCGAACGATCTCGTCATCACCCTGCCAGCCCTGCGTCACTGTGATACCAAACGTCATATCCGCCTGCTGGTTTGCCAGGTTCACCCCCCCCTCGCCGCTGTAGTTCAGCATTGACGAGGTGCCCTTTAGCGAATCAAAGGCCAACAGGCCCTTATTGAGCGTGGCACCGGCGGTGATATGCTGCAGTGCGCTACCTGCCGGGTGGTCAGACGGCCCGCGCACGCGATCGCTGCTGCGCTCTACCGCACGCTGGATCATCTGCTGAAAATTAAGCCCCGCCATCTGCGCATCCGACAGGCTGACGTCCGCCCTGCCCTGCCAGTCGTGCCGGAACGAACGCACTGACAGGCCTGTGCCGCTGAAATTCCCGGTCAGGCTGAGGTTTCCACTCAGCGATGCCGGAAGGTCAAACGCCTGCAACAGTGGCGCCACGGGAATAGCACTGAATACTGGCTGAAAGGCGATAGCCGACACGGCATTTGATACATCTATGCGCCCCGGAAGCGAGAACTCACCCTGACCAACCTTGCCGCGCAGGGTAGTGAGATTCAGGATGCCCTGCTGACTGGCCGCATTAACCTGCACCTGTGCCAGATCCATCCCGCGCCAGCGCATTTTATCGACGGTGAGCTTAAGGCTGCCGTCCAGCGCATTTAACGGTGAATCGGCATTACTCCGCTGGGCGGGCTGGGCAATAACCGGTCCGGGAGCGGCGCGCTGGGCCTGTATGCCCTGGCTGCCGTTACTGCCGTTAAGCGTCAGCCCCAGCAGGGAATCCATATTCAGCGAGGGAGAGTGTAAATTAATATCGATCTTTGGACGTTCGGCCAGCGTGCCGCTGACGCTTCCCGTCAGCTGACTGTCGTTCGCCTGCAGCGAAAGGTTTTTCAGGCTGAACGCCTGGCTGTCACCCTGCCAGCTCAGCTGCATATTTGCCTGGCCCTTCACGCCGCGGGTCGGCAAATCCGCGCCGGTGAGCTGGTAGTCAAGCTGATTAATGGTCGCTGAGAACTGCCGGGGATAGCGGCTCATATCCGTATCCGCGTTAACATGCACCAGCAGTTCGCGCTGATCGCGACTGATGCGACTGCTCAGATCCAGATGTGCCTGTTTTTGCCTGTTCTGGGAGAGCTGTAAATTCAGATCGCGGAAATTAATTTGCTCGCCATTGCTTTGCTGCCAGATCAGCAGGCTGTCCGCCATGCGCAGTTCGTCAATATCAAACTTCCATCCCCGGCTGGTTTCCGGCGGACGGCTGTCCCTGGGCGCCATCGGCGTATTCGCGGGCTGCTGGCTGTCGCTGTCGGGCGTCATACGGATAACCGCGCCTTTCAGCATCACCTGCTTAACCGACAGCTGGTGAGAGAGAAGAGGGAGAAGGTGCACGTCCAGACGCATATTTTCCGCGCTGACCACCGGCTGTGCGGCCCCGGGCGCAGTCAGGCTCATCGGCCCCGACAGAATACTTAGCTGTGGCCAGACGTGCCAGCGCAGATCGCCATTCAGTGCCAGCCGGTAGCCGCTACGCTGTTCCACCTGGCTGGTCATATAGGTGCGAAAGTCGTTAGGATTGATCAGCAATACCAGCGCAGTCATTCCGGCTACTATCACCACCAGCAAAATGGCCAGCGTGGTAATGAATCTTTTCATGCCTTCCCCTCAGTGCCTGAGACTTAATCTTTGTCGATACGGCTGGCATCAGCGCCCTGCTGCCCCTTATATTTCGCGTCCTGCCGACGGTTATAGGGTCGGGCAGCCGGTCCTGAAAGCGGTTCAAAACTCAGTGCGCCAATCAGCATACCCGGACGTAGCGCCAGAGGCAGCTTACCTGAATTATAGAACTCAAGCACGATACGTCCCTGCCAGCCGGGATCGATACGGTGCGCCGTCACGTGCACCATCAGGCCGAGGCGCGCCAGCGAGGAGCGGCCATCCAGCCAGCCGACCAGGTTATCCGGCAGGGTCACGGACTCAAGCGTGACCGCCAGCGCCAGCTCGCCGGGATGAAGATAGAAAGCTTCGCCTTCCGGCAGCACGATCTCATCGCTCATGACGCGATCCAGCGCGGCACTCACCTCATCCTTCGGGCCGCTCAGATCAATAAAGGCGGCCGTGTGTCCACGAAAGGTTCGAAACTGGTTGCCCAGGCGCACATCTACGGTGGCTCCGTTAATGCGTTCAACCGGTGGGCGCGGCGCAATGTCGAGCTGCCCGCTGTCGAGCCAGGCTTCAATGTCGCTGTCGCATAATCTCATGGTGGCGTCTCCACTAGGTGTGAATGGGCTAAAACTGGCAGGAAGGCTGGGACAGGTGCGCTTCCTGCGCGTTGTGCCACCCGCGCCCTTCATCAGGCAGCGGGTGACCTTATCCTGCTATTCGAAGAACTGATTAATTTTGGCTTTCAGAATATCAATGGCGATACGGTTTTTACCCCCGCGCGGCACGATAATGTCGGCATACTGCTTGGAAGGCTCAATAAATTGCAGGAACATTGGACGAACGGTTTTCTGGTACTGCGCCATGACCGAATCCATGGAGCGACCGCGTTCGTTAACGTCACGCTTCATGCGGCGCATCAGACAGATATCCAGCGGCGTATCGACAAATATAGAGAAGTTCATCTCCTGGCGCAGTCGGGCGTCGGTCAGCAGCAGGATGCCTTCAAGGATAATGACCTTCTTTGGCTTAAGCTGGATGCACTGTTCGGTACGGGTATGCTCGACGTAGCTGTAAACCGGCAAATCGATCGCCTGCCCGGCCTTAAGCATCTGCAAATGCTGGAGCAGCAGGCTGTGATCCATAGCGCTGGGGTGATCGTAGTTGGTTTTCACCCGCTCATCCATGGTCAGATGGCTCTGGTCTTTGTAGTAAGCGTCCTCAGGGATCACACCAATATTTTCATCACCGACCCGGTCGCGGACTTCGCGATAGAGCGTACTGGCAATAAGACTTTTCCCGGAGGCAGATGCGCCGGCGATACCTACGATGACGCACTGATGCGACTTGTCAGTCATAAATTAAAGACCTGGTTACTGATTGTCAGAGACAATGGAGAGGAGGATTTCGCGCGTAATTATAGGGATTTCGGGGGTTTGATGCCAGCGAAATGCGACATAACGCTTTTAAGACTTTCCCGTTATGCGCTAAAGAGGTTCACCGTTAGAATGACAATAGTGAGACAGGCTTCACAATTTTAGCCCGGTCATTGCGCCTGGCAAACGACAAATAAACAATGGATCACGACCAGACAGCCCCGGGTGAAAGCCCGTCTGCCCCGTAACACAATAAAAAGGAAATCAGGTGTCCTGGCATATTTTGCATTTTTTGACCTATTTCGGCGACAGCATGTTGCTTATCCCGACCGCCGTCATCATGGCTATTTTGATTAACTGGAAAAACAGCGACCGTCGTGCGGTTTGGTACTGGGTGCTGGCTTTTTGTGCCGCTGGCGCAATTGTCAGCCTCTCTAAAATTGCCTTTCTCGGCTTTGGCATTGGCAGCGCACGCTATAACTTCACCGGATTCAGCGGCCACAGCGCCATGTCCGCGACGCTGTGGCCAGTAATGCTCTGGCTGCTGAGCGGCCGTCTGCCCCCACTCTGGCGGGGATTTGCGGTCGGCATCGGCTACCTTATCCCGCTAATGGTCGGCGCATCGCGTCTGATCCTCAACTACCATTCCCATAGCGAAGTCTTCGCGGGGCTCATCCTGGGCTTTACGCTGAGTAGCGCCTTCCTGGTCAGCCAGCGCCATGCCCAGCTGAAGGGCTTTTCGACCGGTCAGCTCACTATTGCCCTGCTGCTGCCCCTGGTGCTGCTGGGCCACGGACGACTGGCGACAACGCAGCAGTTTCTGCAGCGCCTGTCGGTGCATATTGCCGGGATCGATCATGCCTGGACACGCGAAGAGTTGTTAAAAATGCGCCAGTAGCAGGCAAGCCCGGCTAATCAATCGCCCGAATAACGCACAGTTTTGAATTCTGGCAGGCATTCAGAAAAGGTTATGCTAGCATGTTCTGAGCAACGCTTAGTGCGCTGACGTGACCGTCTGTCCCCGCTGGAATAGTTAATGACGACTCAGACTCCTTTACAGGCTAGCCCGACGGCTTTATCCCACGGGATGCTGGCGTTATCGCTTGGCGCACTCACCTTTTCGCTGGCAATATTCTGCCTGATGCTGATTAAACTCGGGGGACCTGTTTCGCCGCTGTGGTTCCCCACGGCGCTGATGACCATCGTCGTCTTCCGCCTGCCGTTAAAATCCCTGCCGCTGATCCTTTCCGCCTGCCTGGTCGGGCTGACAGGGGCGAACGCGATGATGGCGGGCCCCTCCCCGGAGGTCGTGACCTTTGCCCTGCTTAATCTGCTTCAGGCTGCTTTCGGCGGGGCACTGCTGCGTCGTCTGATTGACCCCCTGGCACCGCTGGACACCTTGCTGAGTTGGGTAAAAATCGTGGCGTCAGTCGGTTTGCTGGCCCCGCTGCTGGGTGGGGTGGTTGCCACGCTGCTAATCAACGTCAGCGATCGTTCGAATCTGCACTTCTTTTCTACCTGGGTTATCTCAGAAATGATTGGCATGCTGGTGCTGGGGCCGGTCTGCCTGCTGTGGCGCAGCGACTATTTTCACAAAAACTTTAGCCAGCATGTGCTGCTGGAAACCCTCCTGACCCTGGTCGCTACGCTGCTGTTAAGCTATCTGGCTTTGCGTTATCTGCCGTGGCCGTTTACTTTTGTCATTGTTGTGCTGTTTTACAGCGCGGTACGTCTGCCGCGCTTCGAAGCGTTTGTGGTCTTCCTGGCGACGCTGGCGATGATGTCCCTGATGCTAACGCTACATCTGCTCGATTTGCGCTCAAACAGCGGGTGGTTTACTACCCGTACCCCCTGGCTGCCCTTCCTGATGGCCATCATTCCCAGCCATATTATGACGCTGGTGATGCACTCTTTTCGCGAAGAGAGAAAGCACATTGTGGAGAGCGAAACCCGCTTTCGCCACGCCATGGAGTTTTCAAAAATTGGCATGGCGCTGCTCTCCCCGGAGGGGCAGTGGGTACAGGTCAATAAATCGCTCTGTTCGCTGCTGGGCTATCAGGCGCACGAACTGTTGCAGCTCACCTTCCAGCAGATCACCCATCCCGAAGATGTCGAGGCCGATCTTGCCCACGCCCGGACGCTTCTACAGGGTGAAGTGGAGAGCTACAGCCTGGAAAAGCGTTATTACCATCGGAGCGGCAGGATTGTCTGGGCAAGGCTCGCCGTCTCGCTGGTGCGGGATAGCGAACGTCAGCCGCTCTATTTTATCTCGCAGATTGAAGATATCACCGAGCTGAAAAAAACCGAGGCGATCAACCGTCGTCTGATGCAGCGGATCACCCTGGCCAATGAGGCGGGCGGTATCGGCGTGTGGGACTGGAACCTGCGAACCGGCAGGATAAGCTGGGACAAACGGATGTGTGAGATTTATCAACTGCCGGAAGATGCGCAGCCGACCTATGACACCTGGGCTGACATGCTGCTGCCTGCCGACCGGCAGATGGCCACGGACGCGTTCAACCTGGCCACCCTGACGCCCGCGCCGCTGGATATTCACTTTCGCATCAACACCGCGTCGGGCATTCGCCATATTCGCAGTCAGTCGACGATGGTGCTGGACGAAAAGGGCCAGTTGGAAAGGATGCTGGGTATCAGTCAGGACATGACGACAATGCGCCTGCTGACCGATGCGCTCTACCAGGAGAAAGAGCGGATGCATATTACGCTGGATTCGATTGGCGAAGCGGTGATCAGCACCGATAAAGCGATGCGGGTAACCTTTATGAACCCGGTGGCGGAAAGTATGAGCGGCTGGACGCAGGAGAACGCGGCGGGTAAGCCGATCGGCGACATTCTGCGTATAACTCGTGGACACAGCGGCCCCGCCATGGAGATCCTGCTGCAGGGCGAACCGTCATGTGAAATTACCCTGCCGGATATCGACAGGGAGCTGGTGTTGCATAACGCGGCCGGCACGCAGTATGAAATTCACTACACCATCACGCCGCTGAAAACTCAGGAAGGGGAGAGTATTGGCAGCGTACTGGTGATACAGGACGTCAGTGAGTCGCGGGAAATGATGCGCCGCCTGAGCCACAGCGCCTCACACGATATGCTGACCCGCCTGCCTAACCGCGTCAATTTTGAGCTTCAGCTCCAGCGACTGCTGCAATCGGCACGGGACAATCATCAGCAGCACGTATTGGTATTTATCGACCTCGATCGCTTTAAATCGGTGAACGACAGTGCAGGACACGCGGCCGGAGATGCCCTGCTGCGCGAGCTGGCAGGCGTCATGAGGCAACGGTTATGCAGTAGCGACATGCTGGCACGCCTGGGCGGTGACGAATTTGGCGTGCTGCTGGCCGACGTGACGCTGGAGGAGGCACGCGAGAGAATTTCCCGCACGGTGCTGGCGGTGAACGAATACCGCTTTATGTGGCAGGGTCAGCGCTACCCGATTGGTGCCAGCGCGGGCATTACGCTGATCAATCGCCATAACTGCAACGACAGCGAGGTGATGGCGCAGGCCGATCTCGCCTGCTACAACGCCAAGCATAGCGGGCGCGGGCAGTTCTCAGTATACGGTTCCGCTCTGCTTAAGCATCTGAACCCCCTGCTCTCCCGCCGTGAAAACGAGTAACCCGACGCGCTCATCCCGCTCAGGTCAGGCGATTTAATCGCGCGGGGTTCTTGCTCTCCACGCGGCCCTGGGCTAAAGTCCCCCCCTTTTTTCACCGCTCGCGGAGGGGACATATGTTTATCGGCTTTGATTACGGTACGGCAAACTGCTCGGTAGCCATCATGAACGAGGGCGCACCCGAACTGCTGCCTCTGGAGCAGGGCTCGACCTTACTGCCCTCGATGCTGTGTGCACCGACCAGAGAGGCCGTCAGTGAGTGGCTTTTTCGTCACCATCAGGTGCCCACGCCGGACGCGGAGAATCAGGCGATCCTGCGTCGCGCGGTGGCTTTAAATCGTGAAGAAGATATCGACGTCACCCCCGGCAGCGTGCAGTTCGGCCTCGCCTCGCTGGCGCAGTATATGGAAGACCCCGAGGACGTCTGGTTTGTTAAATCCCCTAAGTCGTTCCTCGGCGCAAACGGACTTAAACCCCAGCAGGTCGCCTTTTTTGAAGATCTGGTGTGCGCCACGATGCTGCATATTCGCCAGAAGGCTGAACAACAGCTTAACGGCAGCGTCAGCCAGGCGGTGATTGGCCGCCCGATCAACTTCCAGGGGTTAGGCGGCGATGAGGCCAACCGTCAGGCGCAGGGAATTCTGGCGCGAGCAGCCTCCCGCGCAGGCTTTAAGGACGTTGAGTTCCAGTATGAGCCCGTAGCGGCCGGGCTGGACTTTGAAGCGACCCTCACAGCCGAAACGCGCGTGCTGGTAGTGGATATTGGCGGCGGAACCACCGACTGCTCGATGCTGCTGATGGGGCCCGAGTGGCATGACAAG
Source organism: Erwinia sp. HDF1-3R (assembly GCF_039621855.1). Taxonomy (NCBI): domain Bacteria; kingdom Pseudomonadati; phylum Pseudomonadota; class Gammaproteobacteria; order Enterobacterales; family Erwiniaceae; genus Erwinia; species Erwinia sp. HDF1-3R. Next base: position 3,211,588 of record NZ_CP155071.1, read on the forward strand.
GCGGATCGTAGCAGTAGCCTGCTGGGCCACAGCGGCTGCCGCGTCGGCGGAAACGACCTGGATATCATGCTGGCATTCAAAGAGCTGATGCCGCTGCTGGGATTAGGTGGCTCGACCGTTAAAGGCATTAACCTGCCCGCCCTGCCCTGGTGGAATGCGGTGGCAATCAATGATGTCCCGGCGCAAAGCGACTTCTACGCCACCGCCAGCCGCAGGCAGCTCCAGGATTTGATCCGCGATGCCGCCGAGCCCGAAAAGGTGAAACGGTTATTAAAAGTCTGGCAGCAGCGGCTGGGCTATCGGCTGGTTCGCGCGGCGGAAGAGAGCAAAATCGCCCTGTCGGATCGCCAGCAGGTTGGCGCACCGCTGAGCTTTATTGAGGCATCCCTGGAGACGCTTATCAGCGTGGATGCGCTTCAGGCGGCCATTTCTCAGCCGGTTGAGCGCATAAAGGAGCAGGTGAAACTGGCGTTAGCCGCCAGCGGCACCCGCCCGGATGTGGTGTTCCTCACCGGCGGCAGCGCACGCTCGCCGGTGCTACGCCAGGCGCTAAGCGAACTGCTGCCTGACATCCCGCTGACCAGCGGCGATGACTTCGGCTCGGTCACCGCCGGACTGGCGCGCTGGGCGCAGGTGATGTTCCGCTAAAGCCTTATGCCGCGCCAGCGAGGTTCAGCTAAGCCTTAAGCCTGACCGGCACTGGCGTCGGAGAGCGCACGCAGATCCGCGTCGCTCAGCTTAAGCGCGGCGGCTTTCGTTAGCTCGTCAAGCTGGGCCAGCGAGGTCACGCTAACAATCGGTGCCGTAATACTGGGTCGGGCAATCTGCCATGCCAGCGCGACCTGCGTTGGCGTGGCGTTATTGCTTTCAGCCACCCTGTCGAGCGCCTTCAGGATGCTCAGCCCGCGTGGGTTGAGGTATTTCTGCACCACGCCGTCGCCGCGCGGGCTCTTACTGGCATCTTCCGGCCGGCGGTATTTACCGCTCAGAAAGCCACTCGCCAGGGAATAATAGTTAATCACGCCCAGCCCGTTCTCGCTGGCGACCTTTTCCAGCCCGCTTTCATACTCTTTGCGATCGTAAAGGTTATATTCCGGCTGGAGCGTTTCATAACGCGCCAGCCCCTGCGCTTCGCTGACCTTTAACGCTTCCGCCAGCCGCTCTGCCGAATAGTTAGAAGCCCCTACTGCACGCACTTTGCCCTCTTTAATCAGCGCGTCAAAGGTCGCCAGCGTCTCCTGCAGCGGCGTGTCGCTGTCGTCGCGGTGGGCCTGATACAGATCGATAGTGTCGGTTTGCAAACGTCGCAGGGAGTCTTCAATCGCCTGGCGGATGCGGGCCGGTGCCAGCCCGGTTTTTCCGTCACCCAGATCCATACCCACCTTGGTAGCCAGCACGATTTTATCGCGCTTGCCGCTCTGCTTCAGCCAGTTGCCGATAATGGTCTCCGACTCGCCGCCCTGGTTGCTGGGTGCCCAGCGCGAATACACATCAGCGGTATCGATGAAATACAGCCCTTTCTCAACCAGCGCATCCAGCAGTGAGAAGGAGGTTTTCTGGTCGATTGTCCAGCCGAAGACGTTGCCGCCGAAGGTGAGCGTGGGAACCTGAATGCCGGTGCGGCCTAATGAACGGTGCTCTATCTGACTCATCATGTCTCTCCTGAAATGAATGATTTTCGCGTGCTAATTAGCGTAGCAAACATTGTCACGAGCGCGTGGTACATTTGTGGCATAACATTTTCAGTTTATGAGTACTTAAGTTATCAAGCGCAATCGCGCATTACGTCGCTGACAATAAAGCAGAAAAAATAGCCTTAATTCATATTTCATTCATTTTTACACCCTTTAAACTGGTTAAACTCACAGGCTTAAGGATCGCCGTTCGATCCAGAGGACACCCTATTGCTACCGGAGAGCGCTTAACAACATGAAGACCAAACGACCTTCCCGCAGGATCCTGCTTATTCTGATCGTCGCGGCCTGTGCAGTGAGTGGCTACATCTGGTGGCACAGTCAGCAGGCAGCCTCGCCGCCGAACGCAAAACATGCCAGGCAGGCGGGAGCCGGTGGGAAAGGCGAAGGTGGCCATCGCGGCGGCAGCGGCGCGCCCACGCCGGTGCAGGCGGCAGAAGCCGTCAGACAAAGTGTGCCGCAGTATCTGGCCGGCCTGGGCACCGTTACCGCGACCAATACGGTCACCCTGCGCAGCCGAGTGGATGGCACGCTGATGGCGCTGCACTTCACTGAAGGGCAGCAGGTGGAGGCCGGACAGCTGCTGGCGGAGATCGACCCGCGACCTTATCAAATTGCGCTGATGCAGGCGCAGGGGCAGCTGGCAAAGGACCAGGCGACGCTGGCTAACGCCCGCCGCGATCTGGCGCGCTATGAATCCCTGGTCAAAACCAACCTGGTATCACGTCAGGAGATGGACGCGCAGCGTGCGCTGGTCAGTGAGACCCAGGGCACGCTAAAGGTAGATGAAGCCAGTGTCGCCAGCGCCCAGCTTAATCTCACCTACAGCCGCGTGGTGGCCCCCATTTCGGGCCGCGTTGGCCTGAAACAGGTGGATGTGGGCAATATGATCGCCAGCAGTGATACCACCGGGATTGTGGTGATTACCCAGACTCACCCCATCGACGTGGTATTTAGCCTGCCCGAAAACGACATCGCTACCCTGCTAACCGCGCAGAAAAGCGGCCTGCCCGTTCCGGTTGAAGCCTGGGATCGCACGAACAGCAGGCTGCTGACCCAGGGCAGCCTGCTGAGTATGGATAATCAGATCGATGCCACCACCGGCACGGTGAAGCTGAAAGCGCGCTTTAGCAACAGCGATGACAGGCTGTTCCCCAATCAGTTTGTTAACGCCAGGCTGAAGGTCAATACGCTGGAGGATGCCATCGTTATCCCGACCGCTGCGCTACAGCTGGGCAACGAGGGCAATTTCGTCTGGGTGGTAAACGCTGAGAGTAAGGTCAGTAAAAAGCAGGTTTCCGTCGGGATGCAGGACAGTCACAGCGTGGTGGTGAAGGCCGGGCTGGATGCCGGAGAGCGGGTGGTCACCGACGGCATTGACCGTCTGAAAGAGGGCGCACAGGTTGAGGTCATTGCACCGCAGTCTACCTCCGGCACCCCGACCAACAGCGTGCTGCCCGCAGCGGGAGCAGGTGTCTGATGCAGGTGATGTCCCCTAATCCGGGCGGCGGCCCGTCGCGCCCGTTCATATTACGCCCCGTCGCCACCACCCTGCTGATGGTGGCTATCCTGCTGGCTGGCATCCTTGGCTATCGCGCCCTGCCCGTTTCAGCCCTGCCGGAGGTCGATTATCCGACCATTCAGGTGGTCACGCTCTACCCCGGTGCCAGCCCGGACGTGGTGACCTCGGCGATCACCGCCCCGCTGGAGCGCCAGTTCGGCCAGATGTCGGGCTTAAAACAGATGTCTTCCCAGAGCGCCGGGGGGGCATCGGTAGTAACGCTTCAGTTCCAGCTTACCCTGCCGCTGGACGTGGCCGAGCAGGAGGTGCAGGCGGCGATCAATGCCGCCACCAATCTGCTGCCGAATGACCTGCCTAATCCACCGGTTTACAGCAAAGTTAACCCGGCCGATCCGCCGATTATGACCCTTGCGGTCACCTCCACCAGCATGGCGATGACCCAGGTTGAAGATATGGTGGAAACCCGCGTGGCGCAAAAGATCTCTCAGGTCTCCGGCGTCGGGCTGGTCACCCTGGCGGGCGGGCAGCGTCCCGCCGTGCGCGTAAAGCTGAATGCTCAGGCCCTGGCGGCGCTGGGGCTGGACAGTGAAACCATCCGCACCGCCATCACCAATGCCAACGTTAACTCGGCTAAGGGGAGCCTGGACGGCCCGGAGCGCGCAATAACCCTTTCCGCCAACGATCAGATGAAATCTGCCGAGGATTATCGCCAGCTGGTCGTCGCTTACCAGAAGGGCGCACCGGTTCGCCTTGGCGACGTCGCCAGCGTCGTGCAGGGTGCCGAAAACCGCTGGCTCGGTGCCTGGGCCAACCGGCAGCCCGCCATTGTGCTGAATATTCAGCGCCAGCCTGGGGCAAACATTATCACCACCGCCGACAGCATCCGTCAGATGCTCCCCGCGCTCACCGCCTCGCTGCCAAAATCGGTGGAGGTCAGGGTTCTCACCGACCGCACCACCAATATCCGCGCCTCGGTTCACGACGTGGAGTTTGAGCTGATGCTCTCCATCGCGCTGGTGGTGATGATCATCTACCTGTTTCTGCGCAACGTCCCGGCCACGCTGATCCCCGCCGTGGCGGTGCCGCTGTCGCTCATCGGCACCTTCGCGGTGATCTGGTTCCTCGGCTTTTCGATCAATAACCTGACGCTGATGGCGCTCACGATCGCCACCGGCTTCGTGGTGGACGACGCCATCGTGGTGATTGAAAACATCTCCCGCTATCTCGAAAAGGGTGAAAAGCCGCTGGACGCGGCGCTCAAAGGGGCCGGAGAGATCGGTTTTACTATTATTTCGCTGACCTTTTCGCTGATTGCGGTGCTGATCCCACTGCTGTTTATGGGGGATATCGTCGGCAGGCTGTTCCGCGAATTCGCCGTCACCCTGGCGATCTCGATTCTTATCTCGGCGGTGGTCTCGCTGACCCTGACCCCGATGATGTGCGCGCGCATGCTCAGCGCAGAATCACTGCGAAAACAGAACCGCTTCTCGCGCGCCAGCGAGGGGATGTTTGATCGGGTGATTGCCGCGTATGGCCGCTTACTCCGCCGGGTCCTGCATCACCCCTGGCTGACGCTCACCGTGGCGCTGAGCACGCTGGCCATCACCGTCCTGCTGTGGATCGCCATTCCTAAAGGATTTTTCCCGCTCCAGGATAACGGCATTATTCAGGGGACACTCCAGGGGCCACAGTCGGTTTCCTGGAGCAATATGGCCCAGCGGCAGCAGCAGGTTGCCTCAATCATCATGAAGGATCCGGCGGTACAGAGCCTGACCTCCTTTGTGGGCGTTGATGGAACCAATCCCGCGCTTAACAGCGGTCGACTGCAAATAACGCTTAAACCGCTCAGCGAGCGCGACGATCGTATTCAGGCGGTCATTGCGCGTTTGCAGCGCGATATTGCCGGGTTGCCAGGCGTGACTCTTTATTTACAGCCGGTACAGGACCTGACCATAGATACCCAGCTCAGCCGGACCCAATATCAGTTCAGCCTGCAAACGGGATCGCTGGAGGCATTAAGCCTGTGGGTACCGAAGCTGGTGGAAACGCTCTCCGCCCTGCCGCAGCTTAAAGACGTCAGCAGCGACTGGCAGGACCAGGGGCTGGAAGCCTATATCCGGGTGGATCGCGACAGCGCCAGCCGCCTCGGCATTACCATGGCCGACGTGGATAATGCGTTCTATAACGCGTTCGGCCAGCGGCTGATTTCCACCATCTATACTCAGTCCAGCCAGTACCGGGTGGTGCTGGAGCACAACACCACCGAAACGCCCGGTCTGGCAGGCCTGGACGGCATCCGTCTAAAGAATGCGTCGGGTGGTACCGTGCCGCTCAGCGCCATCGCGCGCGTTGAGCAGCGCCACGGGGCCTTAAGCATCAACCATCTGGATCAGTTCCCCTCCACCACCTTCTCCTTTAACGTCAGCGACGGTTACTCGCTGGAAGAGGCGGTGAACGCCATCAGTCAGGCGGAACGAAATCTGGCGATGCCGTCCGATATCATCACTCACTTCCAGGGCAGTACCCTGGCCTTCCAGGCCGCCCTGTCGGGTACCGTCTGGCTGATCGTGGCCGCTATTGTGACGATGTATATCGTGCTGGGCGTGCTGTATGAAAGCTTTATTCACCCGATCACCATCCTCTCCACGCTGCCGACGGCGGGGGTCGGTGCGCTGCTGGCGCTGATGATCAGCGGCAGCGAGCTGGACGTTATCGCCATCATTGGCATTATTCTGCTGATCGGCATCGTAAAGAAAAACGCCATTATGATGATCGACTTCGCGCTGGCGGCGGAGCGTGAGCAGGGTATGCCCCCGGGTGAGGCCATTTATCAGGCCTGCCTGCTGCGCTTTCGACCGATTCTGATGACCACGCTGGCCGCGCTGCTGGCCGCGCTGCCGCTGATGCTTAGCACCGGCGTGGGGGCCGAACTGCGCCGCCCGCTGGGCATTGCCATGGTGGGAGGACTGATCGTCAGCCAGGTGCTGACCCTGTTTACCACGCCGGTTATCTATCTGCTGTTTGACCGTCTGGCGCACGCCCTGCGTCGCCGCTTCCGGCGGGAGGCGGCAGAATGAGGTTTTTTGCGCTGTTTATTCACCGTCCGGTGGCGACAATTCTGCTGACCCTTGCCATTACCCTGGCGGGGATACTGGGTTTTCGGCTGCTGCCGGTCGCCCCGCTGCCGCAGGTGGATATTCCGGTGATCATGATTTCCGCCTCGCTGCCCGGCGCCTCACCGGAAACCATGGCGTCGTCGGTTGCCACGCCGCTGGAGCGGGCGCTGGGCCGCATCGCGGGGGTCAGCGAAATGACCTCCACCAGCTCGCTGGGCATGACGCGAATTATCATGGTGTTTGATTTCGACCGGGATATTAACGGTGCCGCGCGCGACGTACAGGGTGCCATCAACGCCGCGCAGAGCCTGCTCCCCTCCGGGATGCCTGATCGTCCCCGCTGGCGCAAGATCAACCCCTCCGATGCGCCGATTATGATCATGACGCTCACCTCGGACAGCTGGTCGCAGGGCAAGCTGTATGACTATGCCTCGACCCAGCTGGCGCAAAAGCTGTCGCAGATTGAGGGCGTCGGTGACGTCACGATTGGCGGCAGCTCCCTCCCCGCCGTGCGCGTGGACCTCAATCCGCAGGCGTTGTTTAATCAGGGCGTGTCGCTGGATGCGGTACGCACCGCCATCGCTAACGCCAACCAGCGCAGGCCACAGGGGGCCGTTGAGGATGCCGATCGGCGCTGGCAGCTCAAAACCAATGATGCGCTGCAAACCGCCGCTGATTACCGGCCACTGGTTATTCACTATAACAATGGCGCGGCGGTGCAGCTTAAAGACGTGGCGAACGTCACCGATTCGGTACAGGACGTGCGTAATGCCGGTATGGCCAATGCGCGACCCGCGATTCTGGTGCTGATCCGCAAGCTGCCTGACGCTAACATCATCGCCACGGTTGACCGCATCCGCGCCGAAGTGCCCGAGCTGCGCAACCTGATCCCCGCTTCCGTCGAACTGAATATCGCGCAGGATCGCTCCCCGACCATCCGCGCATCGCTGGCGGAGGTTGAGCATTCGCTGGTCATCTCCGTCGGGCTGGTGATCCTCGTGGTGTTCCTGTTCCTGCGTTCCGGCCGCGCCACGCTAATTCCCGCCGTTGCCGTACCGGTCTCCCTGATTGGCACCTTCGCGGCAATGTACCTGTGCGGCTTCAGCCTGAACAACCTGTCGCTGATGGCGCTAACCATCGCTACCGGTTTCGTGGTAGATGACGCCATTGTGGTGCTGGAAAATATTTCACGCCACGTTGAAGCGGGAATGAAGCCGCTGCAGGCGGCGCTACAGGGCGTGCGCGAGGTGGGCTTTACCGTGCTGGCGATGAGCCTGTCGCTGATCGCCGTGTTCCTGCCGCTGCTGATGCTCGGCGGGCTGATCGGCCGCTTCTTCAAAGAGTTTGCAGTTACCCTCTCGGTGTCGATTGCGATCTCGCTGGTGATATCGCTGACGCTGACGCCGATGATGTGCGCCCGCCTGCTGCGCACCCGCACGGCAGACCCACAGCCGCGCAAAACGGGCATCGGCAGCCTGCTGCTGCGTCTGCAGCAGGGTTACGGTCGCTCACTGAGCGTTGTGCTCAACCATGCGCGCTGGACGCTGCTGGTCTTCCTCGCCACCATCGGCCTGACGGTTTATCTTTACGCGACCATTCCGAAGACCTTTATGCCCGAGCAGGATACCGGGCGACTGCTGGGCTTTATTCAGGCCGACCAGAGCATTTCTTTTCAGGCAATGCGCGGCAAGCTGGCGGATTTTATGACTATCGTCCACGCCGACCCGGCGGTCGAAAGCGTGATGGGCTTCACCGGGGCCGCCGGGACCAACAGCGGGGCGATGTTTATTTCACTTAAGCCGCTCAGCGAGCGCACCGAAAGCGCCCAGGCGGTGATTGCGCGGCTGCGGGTGAAGCTGGCGAAAGAGCCGGGGGCCAGCCTCTATCTGATGGCAGTGCAGGATCTCCGGGCGGGCGGGCGCGAGTCCAATGCCGGCTATCAGTATACGCTGCTCTCCGACAACCTTGACGACCTCAGGCAGTGGGAGCCAAAAATTCGCCAGGCCTTTAGCTCGCTGCCGCAGCTGGCAGATGTGAATTCCGATCAACAGGATAACGGGGCAGAAATGGCGCTGACCTACGACCGGGAAACCATGGCGCGTCTTGGCATCGACGTTTCAATGGCCAACGATTTGCTGAACAACGCGTTCGGCCAGCGGCAGATTTCCACCATTTACCAGCCCCTGAATCAGTACAAGGTGGTAATGGAGGTGGATCCGCGCTACACCCAGGATATCGGCTCGCTGGATTTAATGTACGTGGTGAACAGCAGCGGAAAGGCTATCCCTCTCTCTTACTTTGCCCACTGGCTACCGGCCAATGCCCCGCTGTCGGTCAACCATGAGGGGCTGTCTGCCGCCTCGACCATTTCATTTAACCTGCCCGAGGGCGTCTCCCTTTCTCAGGCCTCTGCCGCCATCGAGCGCAGTATGACCTCGCTGGGCGTCCCGGCCAGCGTTCGCGGCAGCTTTGCCGGAACGGCGAAGGTCTTTGAGCAGTCGCAGAGCAGCCAGCTGTGGCTGATCCTGGCGGCCATCGCCACGGTCTATATTGTGCTGGGCATCCTCTATGAGAGCTACGTTCATCCGCTGACCATTCTTTCCACCCTCCCCTCAGCGGGCGTGGGGGCGCTGCTGGCGCTGGAGCTGTTTGGTGCGCCGTTCAGCCTGATTGCGCTAATTGGCATCCTGCTGCTGATTGGGATTGTGAAGAAGAATGCCATTATGATGGTGGACTTCGCCCTGGAGGCCCAGCGCAGCGGCGAGCTTAGCGCCCGTGAGGCGATATTCCAGGCCAGCCTGCTGCGCTTCCGGCCCATTCTGATGACCACCCTTGCCGCGCTGTTTGGCGCCCTGCCGCTGGTACTCACGTCCGGTGACGGCGCGGAGCTGCGCCAGCCGCTGGGCATTACCGTGGTGGGGGGGCTGATAGTAAGCCAGCTATTGACGCTTTACACCACGCCGGTGGTCTATCTCTATATGGATAAGCTGCGCCGCAAGAAGCGTCCGGGCGCACAGGGGGCTGCCGCCTCTGCCCTCAGCCGTGATTCAGGAAGCCAGTAGCGAATGGATACCCTTCCCCGCGAGGTGCGCTGGCAGCTGTGGATCGTTGCCGTCGGGTTTTTTATGCAGACGCTGGATACCACCATCGTCAATACCGCCCTGCCCTCAATGGCGCTGAGCCTGCATGAAAGCCCGCTGAATATGCATTCAGTGGTGGTCTCTTATGTGCTGACGGTAGCAGTAATGCTGCCGGTGAGCGGCTGGCTGGCTGACCGTTTTGGCGTGCGAAACGTCTTTTTCAGCGCCATTATCCTGTTCAGCCTGGGTTCGCTGCTCTGTGCCATGGCCACCTCGCTGGATCAGCTGATTGCGGCGCGCATTATTCAGGGCATTGGCGGCGCGATGATGGTACCGGTGGGACGCCTGACGGTAATGAAGCTGGTGCCGCGCGAACAGTATATGGCGGCGATGACCTTCGTTACCCTGCCCGCCCAGGTCGGCCCGCTGATCGGTCCGGCACTCGGGGGTCTGCTGGTACAGTACGCCAGCTGGCACTGGATTTTCCTTATTAATCTGCCGGTCGGGCTGGCTGGCGCCATCCTCACCCTGCGGCTTATCACCAACGCCTCACTTCAGCCGCGGCCCTTCGATTTTATCGGTTATCTCCTGCTGGCGGTGGGCATGGCCACCCTCACGCTGGCGATGGATGGCCCGCGCGGGCTGGGCAACGCTCCGCTGCTGCTCTGTCTCTCAATGCCGATCGGACTCTTTTCGCTACTGTTCTATCTCCTGCACGCCCGGGGTAATGAGAAAGCGTTATTCAGCCTGCGGCTCTTTTCGCAGCCGGTCTATGCCATCGGCCTGCTGGGCAGTTTGACGGGGCGGATTGGCAGCGGCATGCTGCCCTTTATGACGCCGATTTTCCTCCAGGTAGGCATGGGCTATACCCCTTTTCATGCCGGGTTGATGATGATCCCGATGGTGCTCGGCAACATGGGCATGAAGCGCATCGTGGTTCAGATTGTCAGCCGTTTCGGCTATCGCAACGTGCTGACAGGCGCAACGCTCGGCCTGTCGCTGGTCGTGATGCTCTTCCCGGCGGTGGCCCTGCTGGGCTGGAGCCTGCTGCTGCCGGTGGTGCTGTTTCTACAGGGGATGGTAAACGCCATCCGCTTTTCGGCCATGAACACCCTGACGCTGAAAACCCTGCCGGACGATCTGGCCAGCAGCGGTAACAGCCTGCTGTCGATGGTGATGCAGCTCTCAATGAGCATCGGCGTCACCCTCGCCGGGTTGCTCCTGGGTGCATTTGGTCAAAGCGCGCAGGTCGACACGCCGGTAATGCATCAGGCTTTTATCTATACCTGGCTTTGCGTGGCAGGCATTATTGCGTTACCGGCGCTGGTGTTCTGGCGGGTGCCGACAGATGTGAGTGAAAATGCGCGGCTGGATCGCAGGAGGAGATCGTGATGTTCACGAAGTTACGTATCGGCATAACCGCCAAGCTGTTTGCCGCAATATTTTCAACCTGCCTGCTGGTGGTGGCAACCATGCACCTGGGGGTGCGGCTCAGCTTTGAGCATGGCTTTATTGACTATATCAAGAAAGGCAACGAGCAGCGGCTGGTGATGCTGAGCGATGCGCTCTCCGATCAGTATGAGCAGCATGGCAACTGGGATTTTCTTCGCCATAACAACAAGCTGGTCTTCCAGATCCTGCACTCGCTGGAGCAGAACCCGGATGCCAGCACTCACCTGCCCCCGCACGGCTGGCGAACGCCGTTCTGGATTATCGATCAGCAGTATCACGTAATGATTGGCCCACGCGGACCGATACCGCCGGAGGGCACGCGCCGCAATATCACCACCAGCGACGGGCATATTGTCGGCTGGGTCATAGGTTCGCCCCCGGAGCGGCTGACCCGCAGCGCCGATATCAACTTTGAACAGCAGCAGAAACGCACCAGCTGGATTATCGTTGGCCTGACCATGCTGCTGGCAGCGCTGGTCACCTGGCTGATGTCGCGCGGCCTGCTGGCTCCGGTCAAAAGGCTGGTGGAAGGTACGCACCGCCTGGCGGCCGGGGATTTTTCCAGCCGCGTACAGGCCAGCAGCCGCGACGAACTGGGCCGGCTGGGGCAGGACTTTAACCGACTGGCCGGTACGCTGGAAAAAAACGAAAGCATGCGCCGCGCCTTTATGGCCGACATCTCCCATGAGCTGCGCACCCCGCTGGCGATTCTGCGCGGCGAACTGGAGGCGATACAGGACGGCGTGCGTCAGCTGACGCCGGCATCCATCGTCTCGCTACAGGGAGAAGTGGCTACCCTCACCAAGCTGGTGGATGATGTCCATCAGCTCTCGCTCTCGGATGAAGGGGCGCTGGCCTATCGCAAATGTAAAACTGACCTGGTGCCGCTGCTGGAGCTGGTCGCGAGCAACTTCACCAGCCGCTTCAGCGCGCACGGCCTGACCCTGACGCTCCGGCTGCCGGAGCAGGCCCCGCTGTTTGGCGATCCCGATCGGCTGATGCAGCTGATGACCAACCTGATTGAGAACAGCCTGCGCTACACCGACGCGGGCGGCGGCCTGACCATCAGCGTCAGCAGCCTGCCGGGCCAGCGAATTGTGCAGTTTGAGGATACCCCTCCCGGCATTACCGACGAGCAGCGCCAGCAGATATTCGCGCGTTTCTACCGCGCCGAAAGTTCGCGCAATCGCGCCAGCGGCGGCTCGGGCCTGGGCCTGGCTATCTGTCAGAATATTGTTGAAGCGCATGATGGCCGCATTATGGCCGATCACGCAGATGCGGGCGGCGTGAAAATTACGGTACACTTACCCTATCATGATAACTGAACCCTCTTCCCCGCAGGATGCTATGAATCAGGAACAGCAAGACCCGCTAATTTTAGTGGTTGAAGACGAGCCTAAACTGGGCCAGCTGCTGGTGGACTACCTACAGGCAGCCAATTACCGCACCCATCATATTTTGCGCGGCGACGAGGTGCTGGAATGGGTAAGGCGCACACCCCCCGATATGATCCTGCTGGATCTGATGTTGCCCGGCGTTGACGGCCTGACGCTGTGCCGCGAGCTGCGCCGCTTCACCGAGCTGCCGATTATGATGGTCACCGCCAAATCTGAAGAAATTGATCGCCTGCTCGGGCTTGAAATTGGAGCGGATGATTATATCTGTAAGCCCTTCAGCCCGCGCGAAGTGGTGGCGCGGGTCAAAACTATCCTGCGACGCTGCCACCGTACGCCAGAAGAGATCCAGCAGGCCTCCCTGCTGGTGATTGATGAAGGCCGCTTCCAGGCCAGCTGGAATAACAGCATGCTGGATCTGACGCCCGCTGAATTTCGCCTGCTAAAGACGCTGGCGCAGGCCCCGGGGCAGGTCTTCACTCGCGAGCAGCTGCTTAATCAGCTGTATGATGACTATCGGGTGGTGACCGACCGCACCATTGACAGCCACATCAAAAATCTGCGCCGCAAGCTGGAGGCGCTTGACGCCGATCAGCCGTTTATTCGCGCGGTTTACGGTATGGGTTACCGCTGGGAAGCGGATGCGGGCCGTTTGATCTGACCCCTGTGGCCTGACGCCAGGTTGACGCGCAACCTTTGATCTGGCGCCATTTACATTACCCCCTCCAGCTTTTACAATCCCCGCACATTTTGTCAGGCCATCCAACAGGCGGCCCGACGCCGCTTTCCCGACGAATTTCTGACCTCAGACTGGATCCAACCATGTTCAAACCGGAACTGCTTTCCCCTGCCGGTACGCTGAAAAATATGCGCTACGCCTTCGCGTACGGTGCAGACGCAGTGTATGCGGGCCAGCCACGCTATAGCCTGCGCGTGCGCAATAATGAATTCACCCATGAAAACCTGGCCATTGGCATCAGCGAAGCGCACGCACAGGGTAAAAAATTCTACGTCGTGGTCAATATTGCGCCGCACAATGCCAAGCTGAAAACCTTTATTCGCGATCTGCAACCGGTGGTGGAGATGGGGCCGGATGCGCTGATCATGTCCGATCCCGGCCTGATCATGCTGGTGCGCGACGCGTTTCCGCAGATGGACATTCACCTGTCGGTACAGGCAAATGCGGTGAACTGGGCCACGGTTAAATTCTGGCAGCAGATGGGGCTGACCCGGGTGATCCTTTCGCGCGAGCTGTCGCTGGAAGAGATTGCTGAAATTCGCCAGCAGGTACCGGAGATGGAGCTGGAAATATTTGTCCACGGTGCGCTCTGTATGGCCTATTCCGGCCGCTGCCTGCTCTCTGGCTATATCAATAAGCGCGACCCAAACCAGGGAACCTGCACCAACGCCTGCCGCTGGGAGTATAAGGTGCAGGAAGGCAAAGAGGATGAGACGGGCGCTATCGTACATCAGCATCAGCCCATTCCGGTGCGCAACGTGGAGCCGGTGCTGGGCGAGGGGCAGCCAACCGATAAGGTCTTCACGCTGGAAGAGGCGATGCGCCCGGGCGAGTATATGACCGCCTTCGAGGATGAGCACGGCACCTACATTATGAATTCCAAAGATTTGCGCGCGGTGGCACACGTTGAGCGCCTGACGCAAATGGGCATCCACTCACTTAAAATCGAAGGCCGTACCAAATCCTTCTATTACTGCGCCCGCACTGCTCAGGTTTATCGCCGCGCCATTGATGACGCTGCCGCCGGCAAACCCTTCGACCCCTCGCTGCTGGAAACGCTGGAGTGCCTGGCGCACCGGGGTTACACCGAAGGTTTTCTGCGCCGCCACCGCCATGACAGTTATCAGACCTACGACCGCAGCTATTCGGCCTCTGACAGCCAGCAGTTTGTCGGTGAATTTACCGGCGAGCGTCGCGGCAATTTGGCGCGGGTGGATGTCAAAAATCGGTTCAGCGTGGGCGACAGCCTGGAAATGATGACCCCGCAGGGGAACGTCACATTCAGCCTGGCCGAAATGGAAAATAAAAGTGCGCAGCCGGTACAGGTTGCGCCGGGCAACGGCCACTTTGTCTGGATCCCGGTGCCGGAAGAGGTCGATCTCGCGTATGCCCTGCTGATGCGCAATCTGGGTGGAACCCCGGCGGTCGCCGCGGAGCAAATTGTTACCTGAGGAACTTTTATTAGAATCCGGTCACACTCCCCGCTGCGTTAAATCGTTATAATGCGGACTGCTTAAAATGAGTAATTCTAAACAGCAGTATTGACCAGGAACCACCTCTTCAGCCCGTCTGGCTCCCCCCGGCGGGCTTTTCTTTTTTTCAGGTTTCGGACTGCTCCTTATCCCGGCGGCGGCGGATATGCTATAACTGTTGCAACTGCGGCCTCTGGCCAGACTGATGAGATAAAAAATATGGATAAACATTCGCTTACGCTGATGATTCTCAACGGCAAAGGTGCGGGAAATATTGCCCTCCGCGACGCTATTGAAACCCTCCGTAAAGAAGGTGTGCCGATAGAAGTCCGGGTGACCTGGGAGTACGGGGATGGTGAGCGCTACGTCAGAGAGGCGGTCGACCTTAAGGCGACCACCGTCGTGGCGGGCGGCGGCGACGGCACGATAAATGAAATCGCTACCGCGCTGGCCGGTCTGGATGCCGCGCAGCGTCCGATACTGGGCATTATCCCGCTTGGCACCGCAAATGACTTCGCCACCAGCGCCGGGATCCCTGACGAAATGGAGAATGCCGTACGCCTGGCCATTGTTGGCAAGGCAACGCCAATCGACCTGGCGCGGGTTAATCAGTCCCGCTACTTTATCAACATGGCCACCGGCGGCTTTGGCGCGCGCATCACCACGGAAACGCCCGCAAAGCTGAAATCGGCCCTTGGCGGCGTCTCCTACTTTATTCACGGCCTGACCCGAATGGATGCCCTGAAAGCAGACAGCTGCGAACTGAGCGGCCCCGACTTTCACTGGCAGGGCGATGCGCTGGTGATTGGCATTGGTAACGGACGCCAGGCAGGCGGGGGGCAGCGGCTGTGTCCTGCGGCGCTGATCAACGATGGCAAGCTGGAGCTGAGTATTTTCACCTCGAAAGAGATCCTGCCCACGCTGCTCAATTCGGTTATCGGCGGTGACGATGAGAACCCCAATATTATCCGCGCCTCGCTGCCGTGGCTGGAAATCACCGCGCCGCATGAGATGACCTTTAACCTGGACGGCGAGCCGCTGAGCGGTACGACCTTCCGCATTGACGTGCTCCCCGGCGTCATTAACTGTCGCCTGCCGCCGTCCTGCGAACTGCTGGCCTGACGCGCGAGTGTACACCGCTCCCCGTTGTCGCGTAGTCCGGCTGCGCGTATAACAGGAGCGGGAACAGTAATTTAGCCTGCACGTCTTATGGACAGCCGTTCGCTTATTTCAATGGCTGCCCATAAATATGCGCTGTCAGCTCACGTCGGCAGCCTGCTTATCGCCCCGTCTTAAGCTGTTGCCCTGTTTGATATGGCTATTGACCACACATTCGGGAACATTCAGACACCCGAAATAATATTATTCAACACCACGGCTATATTTTAAATCCTGACGTCTTTATTTGATTTCCCTTCCCCGTAATCTATAAATCTGCCGGAAGTTTATCACCGTAATAATATAGATATTGTTATATAAAACCGCCTTAGGCTTAAGTTGCGTGGTGGCAGAAAATAAAATAGCGCCTACACTTACCCCTTTGCAATAAAACAGGGGAACGATATGAGTAAGAATATTCTAATCACAGGCGCGGGCACCGGTTTTGGTAAAGAAGTGGCATTCAGACTCGCCGCTTCCGGATTTAACGTGATTGCCGCCGTAGAGATCGAAGCCCAGGTTTTCACTCTTAAACAAGAGGCTGCGAAAAAAAATGTGACGCTACGCGTTGAAAAACTCGACATCTCCGATGCCGATGACAGGCTGGCGGCATCCCGCTGGGACATTGATATTCTGCTCAACAATGCGGGTATTTCTGAAGGAGGCGCGGTTGTCGATATCCCCGAAGAGAACCTGCGTAAGCAGTTCGAGGTTAACGTCTTCGGTACTATCTTACTGACCCAGCTTTTCGCCAGAAAATTTGTGGCAAGAAAGTCAGGCAGGATAATCTTTATGTCATCCGTCGCGGGTATCACCACTGACCCCTTCGCAGGTGCTTATTCTGCCTCCAAGCATGCGCTCGAAGCCTTTGCAGAAGCGCTGAACAAAGAGCTGAAAGAGTTCAATGTTAACGTCGCTACCATTAACCCGGGTCCCATTTTAACCGGCTTTAATGACCGTATGTTTGAAACCTGGCAGCGCTGGAAGAAAGATGAACCCGCCGTCTTTGACTATGCAAAAATTGCCTTCCCACACGAACAGTACGACCCGGAGCATGTCTATGCCCTGACCGTCAAAGTCGTGAAGGAGGAAATTACCCGCTATCGCAACGTTGTCCCCACTGAATTAGAGGAAGGGACCAAACAGCAGATGGATGCGGTGTGGTCCCGTCAGCAACATACGGATAGCAAACGCAGTGAAGAGGTCGAAACGGCATACCAGATGTCGCCGGAAACCCCTAACGGCAAATAGCTACTCTGCCACGCTCAGGCGGTTCCCGGGCCACCTGAGCATCGGGTAGAGCGCCAGCCGGATATTAAACAGGTAAAAAAGTGGGCTAAACAGCCGGATGTCTGCGCGACACAGTGCCTCTGTTTTTATCAGCTGCCGATCCAGCTCGTGAAGCAAATGTTGTGGCGGCTCAAGGTAAATATTCCGCAGCCGCTTTTTAAAATAGTCATTAATTTCTGACATCACCCCATCCGCTTCCACGCCCTTCTCCTTCAGCAGCTGCTGATGGCGAGCATAAAAGTCATAGCAGTTAACGCCCAGCCAGATTTCCGTGATCAAATTTCCGCCCAGCGCCACGCCGGGGGTCGGATCAACCTTATTTCGCGGCAAAATAATATTAATTTTATCTACCATGCTGGCGACATATTGCTGACGTGAGAGCAGCGACGAGGCGTTAATTTTAATTTCCGTCGTAAACTGTAGCAGCTCCTTTATTCCCCGGCGCAATACGCGACGGGCGGACCATGCCGGTCTTTTATTGCGGATAATCGCCGTGACGACAACCGCCAGTACAATCCCCACTACGGTCGAAATTGACGCGTTAATAATCGACAGCAGATCCGGCTTGAGATGATGGGTCATCCCAATAAAGCCAGGGATCTGGGTGGCGATAATCAGCCCGATAAAATTGGTGGAGGGGTTAGCGATGATCAGTCCGAGTACCATCAGGCCAGGTGCCAGGCAGATAATCAGCGCCTCCCAGCTGGTGGCCATCGGAATAAAGATCCCCACGTAGACGATGCTGATAACAATGGCGAACAGCACGCCCTTAAGAAAGACCTTCATTGAGGCAATGGGACTGTCCTGCGAGGCGAAAAAGGAGCAGACCACGGCAGCCATCATTGGCGCGGTCGCACCATCTTTCCAGCCGGTACCTATCCAGAACAGGCAGCCAATCATGGTGGCGGCAAAGGCGGTAAATGAGGAGAGCAGGATCAGACCTTTGTCGGCATGCTTGCGTATCAGCTTAACGCTGCCGCGTTTTTTCTCATTCCCCAGCTGGCTGACGCGTTCTTTGGCCCCGAACCAGGATTCGGCAATGCGCACAAAGTTGAGCAGCCGCTCCATCAGCCCCGTCAGCAGCAACGCCTCTTCCGCACTCATTTCGCCAGCGGCGTACTGCGCCTGAATTTTTTCCTGTGAATCGCCAATATTTTCGCGTATCGCCACGGCACTTGCGCCCTGCTGCGGGCTGTTGAGCCAGCTAAGAAAATGACTAAAGGAGGCACTGACGAAATCAGGAAAGGCAATCCCCTGTTCCGCCAGCAGGCTGAGGCGTTTTTCAATCGCGGTCAGGGTGGGGATCAGATAAGAAAGGTGCTGATACTGCGCGCTGACCAGCCGGATAAGCCTGCGGGCTGAGTCTCCCTCGTAGACGCAGTGGGTAATCAGCGTTTCAACGGCCAGCGGATAGTTCGCCATCTGCACCAGAATATGTTCCCTTTCCGGCGGGCGTTCTTTTGATTCGGTCGTCAGTAGCTCATTGCACAGCTTCTTTGCGCTTTCAAACCAGTTACCGACGCTATTTTCCAGCAGATCGCGCATGCGTACCGGAAAAACCAGCATATGAATCAGGCTGCTGCAAACAATTGCCACGGTAATCTCTTCAATACGCGAGATAACGGTATAGGTAATGGAGAGCGGCGTCGTGACATCGGCAAAGCCCATAATGGCGGCACTGTATCCCGCCAGCATAAAGACGTAGCTTTTTGGCGTTCTGTCATGAAGCGAGAGGTAAAGACAGCAGGCGACCCAGAGCGATACGCTGAGGCTGAACAGCAGCGGATGGGTGACGGTGATCGGGTAGACAAGGAAAATGAAGATACCGCCCAGCACGGTCCCCAGGAAGCGAAACAGCGCTTTTGACAGGGTGGAGGCGGAGTAGAGCTGTGATATGACGTAAACCGAGACCATGGCCCAGGCGGGCTTATCCAGGTTTAATTCAAGTGCAATATATAACGCTAAAAATGCCGCGACGCAGGTTTTAGCTGCAAACAAAAGCGCATTTTTTGTTAACCATTTCATCGTTTTATCAACGGCTCGCGAAGTGCTAAAACACTATTTTATCCTTTCCGGATGCAGAGTAGTGTCGTTAGCTGCGCGCAAGTGTGTAACAAAATAATGAAAGGCCAGGTTCCTCCGCCTGTGCACTGAGAACCGTCGGTTCAGGCGCCCGGACGCTGCCGGAATGCACCTCAGGAGTTGGAGATAGCCCGATGAGCTATCTCCCTTTTTTTACTGTCGCAATCCCCTGAAAGCATTATGCGATGGTGATATCTTTTGCCAGGTAAACATCCTGCACGGCGTTAATCAGTGCGACGCCATCCTTCATCGACTTCTTAAACGCCTTACGTCCAAGAATCAGTCCCATACCGCCCGCACGTTTATTAATTACCGCCGTGCGCACCGACTCTGCGGTATCCGTTTCGCCTGCCGATGCACCGCCCGAGTTAATCAGCCCGGCGCGACCCATATAGCAGTTGGCCAGCTGATAACGCACCAGATCGATAGGATTATCGCTGGTCAGCTTGCTGTAAACGCGCTCATCGGTAGAGCCGAACTTAACGGCGTTGTAGCCGCCGTTATTTTCGGCCATTTTCTGCTTAACAATATCCGCACCGATGGTGGCTGCCAGATGATTGGCCTGTCCGGTCAGATCGGCGCTGGCGTGGTAATCGACCCCGTCTTTCTTGAAGTCATTATTACGCAGATAGGCCCACAGCACCGTCACCATGCCCAGCTCGTGAGCACGCTCAAAGGCCGCTGAAATCTCCTCCAGCTGGCGGCGCGACTGCTCAGAACCAAAATAGATGGTTGCTCCCACGGCAACGGCGCCCAAATTAAAGGCCTGATCCACACTGGCGTAGAGCGTCTGATCGTACTGGGTGGGATAGCTTAAGGTTTCGTTATGGTTAAGTTTCACCATAAAGGGAATACGGTGTGCATAGCGTCGCGAAACGGAGGCCAGCACGCCATAGGTTGAGGCCACGCAGTTGCAGCCTGCTTCAATGGCCAGTTCAACAATATTTTTCGGATCAAAATAGAGTGGATTGGCGGCAAATGAGGCACCAGCCGAATGCTCCACTCCCTGATCCACCGGCAGGATCGAGAGATAGCCGGTTCCGGCCAGACGGCCGGTATTGTAGAGCGTTTGCATATTGCGCAGAACGGCAGGAGAACGATTGTTATCAATCATCACGCGATCAACATAATCCGCGCCCGGCAGGTAAAGACTCTCCGCGGGAATAGTCATACAGCGGTGCTGTAACAGAGAGTCCGCTTCTTTACCCAGTAACTGTGCAATATCCAACATGTTAGCTCCTGATCGATCGTGTGGAAGGGCGAACGGCTTTCGCCCTCTGTGTGGATTTCATACACCCACCATCCTGGACCCTTTCAGTCTGCTAATGCAAATTGCTGACTCCATTTTTCAGAACGATCCCAGTACTCATAAATTGCCACTCCCTACCACCAGCGATAAAAGTGGTGTACCGGGCCTGCGCCGTGGCCGACTTCCAGCGTATCGGCCTGCTCCAGCGCGCCCTGAAGCCACTGCCGCGCCTCCTGCATGGTGGTGCTCCAGTCATCATGACGAGGGCGAAGCGCCGCCAGTGCCGCTGAAAGCGTACAGCCCGTGCCGTGCGTATTGCGTCCAGGCACCCGGGGCGCGGTAAAACGCTGTTCGCCCTGCGAAGTCAGCAGCCAGTCGGGGCTTTCGCTATCGTGCAGGTGGCCGCCCTTTATCAACACCGCCTGACAGCCCAGCGCCAGCAGCGCCCTGCCCTGTTGCCGCATTTCGCTCTCAGTGCTGGCGATATCGCACTCCAGCAGCGCAGCCGCCTCGGGCAGGTTCGGCGTGATCAACGACACGTGCGGCAGCAGGCTCTGACGCATCGTGGCAACGGCGCGAGGGGAAAGCAGCGCATCACCGCTTTTCGCCAGCATCACCGTATCCAGCACCGTCCAGCGAATATCTGTCGCGCGAAGGGCCTTTGCCACCACCTCGACAATATCGCTGTCCGCCAGCATGCCGATTTTTACGCTGTCGATGCGTACATCCGTCAGCACCGAGCTGAGCTGCGCGGCCACAAAGTCCGCATCAACGCGCATCACCGACTGTACGCCACAGGTATTTTGCGCCACCAGCGCGGTAACCACGCTGGCGCCATAGGCGCCAAGAGCCGAAAAGGTTTTCAGATCGGCCTGAATACCGGCCCCGCCGCTGGGATCGGTTCCGGCAATCGTCAGTGCATTAATGCGCTTCATGCAACCTCCCCGGCGGGCGACAGGCAGGCGACAAGGTCAGACGCGGCATCAGGATTCAGGGTGATAATACGCGGCAGGCGCGGGAAAAACAGGAGAAGTGAGGCGGCGGGTTCGCCCGGGTGAAGTACGTCAGGTTGGTTCATTATCGCGCTCCCAGCCAGCAGGCAGAAAGGCGAATGCGCGCAGGCATCTGACTTCCCTCCGCTGGCATTATCCAGTTCAGGTTCAACGGGTTTTTCTCAGCTGTTTCTTTGGAAAGAAACGGCACCCCGAGTCATACTCTCAAGCCAGCAGCATAGGGAAGTGGCGCTTGCAAAGCAAGCTTGCCTTACTGTAAGCATCCCACCAAAACGGCCCATTCACTTTTAGAGATCTTCCGACATACTGATTATGTCCCCGGGGAGATCGCTATGCGTAAAATCCGATTCACCGGGCACCCGATCATCGCCGTTCTGAAGTCTGTCGAAGCCGGACGCACCGTTAAAGATGTGTGCCGCGAGGCCGCTATTTCCGAAGCCAGTTATTACCACTGGAAAGCAAAATTTGGCGGGATGGAAGCCGCTGATATTAAAAAGATCAAAGATCCTGAGGACGAGAATCGTCATCTGAAGCAGATGAAAGGGAACTTCACCCTATCATTTTTTATCTTATAAATTACAGAAGGTAAATTAGGATTTCGAGTAGATGTCAGGTATTCAAACTTAATCTCATACCCCAGTCCATTGACTATATGAGTTTTAAAACGTTTATTGTCGTCAAAATAAAAAATTATAAAAATAACTTTTATGCATAATTAATCATACATCCACTTGCCAATTTTAGCTGATTCAGCAAACATTCTTACAGTAAGCGGTTTTCTGTTCTGCTTCATTTCATCGTTAATCTGGCCTCTTCTGAAAAACCTGCTTAATAGCGAAGCTTCTACAGGTGGATAGTATGCCTGGATATTCATTGCTGAGATATTAACACTGAATTTCTCACTGTAATCGTCTATGGCATATGGAAGTTCATCTAACTCGGCGTAGTCCTGTAAAACTGTATCCATCTCAAGAGCAATCCTTCCATTTTTCCATGAAAAAGGGACAGATAACTCATCTCTGAAAAACTCTAAAACGTCGGTTTCCGTTACCATATTTTATCCGTCCCACGAGCAACCGAATTGTAATGCGTTATCGTACGGTAAGTTATTTCAGCAACATCCTTTGAAAGTAGGATCCACCCTACTACCGGGATAGCACGACCAGTAAAAGTACTGATCTTATGGGTCAAAATGACCCTAAGAGTCCGTGGAGGGTAACCACCAACAACCGATGGAAGTTCAATTCCCCAGGGAAATTTTGCTTTAGGAAATGCTCTTCATGCGGCACGAGAAGCAAGAGAGGTTCCTGGCGTTGCCCTTGCAAATTTTCCTCTTGTTGAAAGGATATTGAGTCCTGAAACAATGGCAACGATAGATGCAAAGTCATTTACACCAACCTGTTCGGCAAACTCTTCACAGAAAATCATAAATAACAGCTCATTGGCTCTCAGGTTGAGACCTTCCCGCATAAAAGTATGTCCCGTTAAGCTCTTCAGTTGTATCCATACCAAAATCCCTTTGATTGATTAAACCAGCTTATAATAGCTCTTTTTTATTTTCAAGCAAGTTTGATAAATTCCATAGATCCCATAGAATCCATAAAGCCTATTTAACGTAACGACAAAAAGCGAGGCGATATCCTCAGCATCAGGGATGATCTAATAAGTAAGTTTGACGATTCTTTTCTCATTCTAAACTTATCCCTGCTTTTGAGACAAAGCCAGTTCGGAACATCTATGATGTAGCATACAGTCGATAACGGGAAAGTGTGAATATAGCGCTGAGTGATACCAGAGCCTGATTTCTCATGGCCAATGACCTGCTGCAAATGAGCAATGTTAGGGATCCTTGTCACTTCCTCATAATCACCTTTGAGGAGATTATACAAAATTTCATCAAGCTCAGCACGGATAACCCGCTTATGCTCATCATTGACAATCTGTGCTGTCAAAACTTTATCAACGGCAAGGAATGCACCAGTTAGAATTGTATTACGCTCCTTCAAATCATCGCGAGTCATGGCACCACTTTGTACAAGTGAAATCAACGGATAGATTTGCGCCTTGTAGACAGATGCCTGCTTATGGGTATCTGTGCGTAGCGATTCTTTGATGAATTTCTTATCAGGAAGCCGAAACTGAACGTAAATCGCTCCGTTTCTGTCAATCGTATTTTATATAGTTTTGTATCCCATATAGAGCCCCTTACCATATCTCATAACTAGATGTTTTAAAAGGAAAGTGGAATAACATCCAGATTTATCTGAACTAAATGCGCGCCTCAGCTGGCATTATCTATTTCAGGTTCAACGGGTATTTCTCAGCCAGTTCCTGTTTGGGAAAAACACCCCGAGTCATTGATCATTTTCTTATTACGTTTCACAGCATACGAGAAGTGTCGTTTGCAAGGCAAGCTAGCAGGGACTATCAACGCCTTGTTGTTGCCGGTTGACAGAATAGGTAACTCACCTGAGGCCGGTTATTCCTTTTATTGACTGGAACATCGTTGGGGTGAAGGGAAAAGAGGCAATGGTGTTCGATAAAGACGAATGTTAGCGTCCAGCTGGAGGGCTAATCTGCCGCAGGCTATTTAGGGTAGAAAACGCCACGGAAAGGTAACGTCCCCTATCAATATCGTTTTTTTCAATTATATAGAAAGCAGTATACTTATGGCCCGGCGTGACGCGTTCTTAAAACAACGCATCCCCTGCTGAGGGCCTTATTCGCAGGGTTGATCTGAGAAGTCCTGGTGCCCACGTTCCGGATGGCACTTCTGCAATTTCTCCTGCGATAATAGAGTCCAGACGCCTTCTTTTTTCACCAGAGAAAATACCGTTTTCTCACTGGCTATCGAATCATCAAAGAGTCCGCTTTCTTCGATCGTTACCGTTGCGGTGTCGGGTGACTCGCCCCCACTAACCTGCTGAGTTATCGTCAGAGGCGTGATCTCCTCCTGAAACCCCTCCCCCATCGCCCTGACTGCGAGATTAAGGGGAGTCGCAGATCCGCAGAAGCTGTCGCGTTCTGGCCGTTTTTCGTTACATCCCGTCAGCAGCGAGGCTAACAGGCAGGCTGTAAAGATCGAGGCTAAAGAGTGTGTTAAATCCATTTTATTGATCCCTGTGAAATAAAAAACCTGAGAAGGAAAACGTGCTTAAAATACAACCTTCTGAGGTTAACGATAACGTGCTTAAAATATAACCTTTTGAGTTTAATGATAAATAGAAATTTAGCTTAAACGCCATTCTGTCACCTATTCATACCGTCGGCTTCCGCTGATCCTTCAGGCCCCTTACGCCACACGACCACGACGACTGTACGGGCACCCCTTACTTACGCGCCCACGCCATGCAGACTGAGCGGATCACCAACACTCATCCCCACTACATATTAAAAATGCTTTATCCCCGCCCACATTTTGCTAAAGTCCGACATTCCGCTAATCTGAGGGGCACCCTGCCGGACAGACAGGCAGCAGACGGGAAGGTACATGATTAGACCGCTTAATGAAGAATATGGCATCAGCGTGGCGGCACTGAAGATGCTGCAATACCTGAAACAGATTTCACGCGGCGATGCGTCGTTTTCGATTCTGGACACCACTCTGAATCACCGCTGCAACGTCACGCCACCGGATAATTTCAAACTGCTGGATCAGCTGTTTGAAGCCGGTAAGATTGATTACGACTACCGGGGAACCGGGCTTGACAGCGAACGGCACGTCAAGCTGGTCAGGTAGCGCCCCCACCGGGCCATCCGGGCGCACGGCGCGTTCGGGGACGTCGTTCCGCTGGCGGCCGACATCTGGCTAAGGTCCGGCTAAAACAGGATTATAAATGATAAATGTGCGGCCCTTTACCGAAGCCGATCGCCCTTTTCTGCGTACGCTGTTCCTTGCCTCGCGCAGGGCTAACTGGCCCTGGCTTGACGGCAGCGACTGGAGGCTGGAAGACTTTGACCGGGTCACGCTGGGCGAACGTATTCTGGTCGCGGAGGAGAACGGCCACCGGCTGGGTTTTGCCGCCCTGCTGCCGAACGATAATTTTCTGCATAGTCTGTTTGTCGATCCCGACGCGCAGCGGCGCGGTGTGGGTCGTGCATTACTGACCAGGGTGCAAAACGGGTTTACCTCTACCGGCGCACTCAAGTGTCTGAAGGCGAATAAAGCCGCCGCGGCCTTTTACCAGCAGCACGGCTGGCGAATATTGGCCGACGGCGAGAGCGAGCAGGGAGAGTACTGGCTGATGCACTTTGTACGCGGTATGAAGCCAGGCTAATGGCGCTCATATCCGGGTATGCGCCCCTGCGGGTACAGGTTACCCGCCCGGGTCAGGATGGAACAGCCGTAGCGAGGTAAATTTACCTGACTCTGGCTCAGCCTGTAAGTGCAGTTAATCAGCCTGTAAGTGCAGTTAAAGTGCGCGGAAGGCAATATCAGCCGGAACCACTTCACCCTGCCAGTAGAGCTGGGCGGCGACCTCTCCCGCCAGCTGACGATACAGCTGAGTCAGCTCGCTGTCCGGACGGCGCACCACCGTGGGCAGACCGTCGTCCAGATCCTCGCGCAGCGTGATATGCAGCGGGAGCTGGCTTAGCAAACGCGTATGGTACTGGCTGACCAGCTTCTCCGCCCCGCCGCTGCCGAAGATCGATTCGGCATGGCCACAATTGCTACAGATATGTACGCTCATATTTTCCACCACGCCCAGCACCGGCACGCTGACCTTCTCAAACATGACTATCCCCTTGCGGGCATCCGCGAGAGCAATATCCTGCGGGGTGGTGACCACCAGCGCGGCGGTAACCGGCACGTTCTGCGCCAGCGTCAGCTGAATGTCTCCGGTGCCCGGCGGCATATCAAGGATCAGATAGTCCAGCTCTGACCAGAGCGTTTCATTCAGGAGCTGCATCAGCGCCTTGCTGGCCATCGGGCCGCGCCACACCATGGCATTATCTTCCGTTACCAGGTAGCCGATGGAGTTGGTCGCCAGCCCGTGAGCCATAATGGGTGCCATATGGGTGCCATCCGGCGACGTAGGCCGCTCGTCCCGCGTACCGAGCATATCGGGAAGTGACGGGCCATAAATATCAGCATCAAGCAGCCCGACCTTAGCCCCTTCGGCTGTCAGCGCCAGCGCCAGGTTCACCGCCGTGCTGGATTTCCCCACCCCGCCTTTGCCGGAGCTGACGGCAATGATGTTCTTCACCCCTTTAACGCCCGGCTGGTTTTTCACCCGCTTTAGCGTGGCAACCTCGTGGCTCAGCCGCCAGCTAATCGCCTCTGCGCCGGTCAGACGCAGCAGCTCGGCGCTGGTCGTCTCTTTCAGTACTTCAAACCCGCTGTTCCAGACGAAAGGCATCAGCAGGTCAATATGCAGGGTATTATCCATCAGCGCGCAGTGGTGGAGCGCCTTAAGCGAGATGAGATTAGCCTGAAGCGTTGGATGTTCAAAGTGGGTGAGAATACCCATCACTATGGCGCGCAGCGCTTCCGGAGAGTGCTGCTGCTGGGCGTTTAACGACATCCCGGCTCCTTTTTTTCAGTGTGAGGTGTAATCGCTAAGCATACCAGATGTCGCTTAAGCCAGCGCGATGCCCGGCAAAATCCCGAATCGGGATCGCAGTACAGTTTACGCAGGGACGACACTCGGTTACCATCTATCCCCCCTATTTAAACAGGTATAGCAAGTCTTACTATGACTCAAGTCGCGAAAAAAATATTGGTAACGTGCGCCCTGCCGTACGCTAACGGTTCCATCCATCTCGGCCACATGCTCGAGCATATCCAGGCAGATATATGGGTTCGTTACCAGCGAATGCGCGGCAATCAGGTTTACTTCATCTGTGCGGATGACGCGCACGGCACCCCGATCATGCTGAAGGCTCAGCAGTTGGGTATTGCCCCCGAGCAGATGATTGCCGAAATGAGTCAGGAACATCAGACCGACTTTGCCGGTTTTGACATCAGCTATGATAACTACCATTCGACGCACAGCGACGAAAACCGGGAGCTTTCCTCGCTGATTTATGGCCGCCTGAAGGAAAATGGTTTTATCAAAAACCGCACCATTTCACAGCTTTACGATCCGGAAAAAGGCATGTTCCTGCCGGACCGCTTTGTGAAAGGCACCTGTCCGAAATGTAAATCGGCCGATCAGTACGGTGATAACTGCGAAGTATGCGGTGCCACCTACAGTCCAACCGAGCTGATTGAACCTAAGTCCGTGGTGTCGGGGGCGACGCCGGAAATGCGCGATTCTGAACACTTCTTCTTCGACCTGCCCGAGTTTAGCGAAATGCTCAGGGCGTGGACGCGTTCGGGCGCGCTCCAGGAGCAGGTCGCGAATAAGATGCAGGAGTGGTTTGAATCGGGGCTGAATCAGTGGGACATCTCCCGGGATGCGCCCTACTTCGGCTTTGAAATCCCCGATGCACCGGGCAAATATTTCTACGTCTGGCTGGATGCACCTATCGGCTATATGGGCTCGTTCAAAAACCTGTGCGACAGGCGTGGAGACATTGATTTCGACGCCTTCTGGAAGAAGGATTCCGACGCCGATCTTTATCACTTTATCGGCAAGGATATCGTCTATTTCCACAGCCTGTTCTGGCCAGCGATGCTTGAAGGCAGCAACTTCCGCAAGCCAACCAACCTGTTCGTGCATGGCTATGTGACGGTTAACGGCGCGAAGATGTCCAAATCACGCGGCACCTTTATTAAGGCCAGCACCTGGTTACAGCATCTGGATGCGGACAGCCTGCGCTACTATTACGCCGCCAAGCTCTCCTCGCGCATTGATGATATCGATCTGAATCTGGAAGATTTCGTGCAGCGCGTTAATGCCGATATCGTCAACAAGGTGGTGAATCTGGCCTCGCGCAACGCGGGTTTTATCAACAAGCGTTTCAACGGTCGGCTCTCCGCCGAACTGGCCGATCCGGCGCTGTATAAAACCTTTACCGATGCCTCGGTCAGCATTGGCGAAGCCTGGAACAGCCGTGAGTTCAGCCGCGCGGTGCGTGAAATTATGGCACTGGCGGACATGGCTAACCGCTACGTAGACGAGCAGGCGCCGTGGGTAGTGGCGAAGCAGGAAGGGCGCGATGCCGATCTCCAGGCAATCTGCTCAATGGGCCTGAACCTGTTCCGCGTGCTGATGACCTGGCTGAAGCCTGTGCTCCCTTCACTGAGCGCGCGCGCTGAAGCGTTTTTAAACCAGACCCTGAGCTGGGAGGGTATCGAACAGCCGCTGCTCGACCACGATATCTCAGCCTTTAAGGCGCTCTACAGCCGTATTGAGATGGATAAAGTCAATGCGCTGATCGAAGCCTCCAAAGAGGATGCCGCCGCCAGCCAGCCCGCCCCAATCGGCCCGCTGGCCGATGCGCCCATTCAGGAGACGATTAGCTTTGATGACTTCGCCAAAGTGGATATGCGTATCGCGCTGATCCAGGACGCCACGCTGGTTGAAGGCTCAGACAAGCTGCTGCGCCTGACGCTGGACGTGGGCGGCGAAACGCGCCAGGTATTCTCGGGTATTCGTGCTGCCTATCCGGATCCAGAGGTGCTGAAGGGCCGCCTGACGGTGATGGTGGCAAATCTCGCACCGCGTAAAATGCGCTTCGGTCTTTCCGAAGGCATGGTGATGGCGGCTGGCCCGGGCGGTAAGGATATCTTCCTGCTCAGCCCGGACAGCGGCGCGCAGCCGGGAATGCAGGTTAAATAAGCCTGTACGGCGGCATTATTCAGCCCGGGCTGGCCGGGTCGAATAATGCACATTGAGGGGCGACAGGGTTCGCCCCTTTTTTATTCTCACCGCCTGAGTCACACTACGCTTTATTCTCCATCATGGGATTCACGTTCATCAAAGCAGGAGTTCCTCATGCATCGCGCACTGTCAATTATCTGGCGATACCTTCGCGCCTTTATCATCATTTACCTCTGTCTGTACGCCGGAAACGGCATCGCTTCCCTGCTGCCGGTGGCTATTCCCGGCAGTATCATCGGCATGCTGATCCTCTTTGCGCTGCTGGCCTCGCAGATTATGCCGGTTGAGTGGGTCAGGCCCGGCAGCCACCTGCTTATCCGCTATATGGCGCTGCTGTTTGTGCCCATCAGCGTCGGCATAATGAACTACACGCAGATATTGAGCGCGCAGTTTGGCCCGATTGTTATCTCCTGCGTCGTCAGCACCTTTGTGGTTCTGCTGACCGTGGGCCTGATTTCACACCGTCTGCACGGCAGAACAGCGGGATTAGCGGAGGCGGAAAATGAGTGATATCTGGTGGTCGCTGCCGCTTACCCTGCTGGTGTTCCTCGCAGCCCGTAAACTGGCCGCTAAGGTGAAAATCTCGCTGGTTAATCCGCTGCTGGTGTCCATCGTGGTGATTGTGCCGCTGCTGGTACTGCTTAAGATGCCCTACGCCCGCTATTTTCAGGGCAGCTCGCTGCTGAATCAGCTTTTGCAGCCCGCCGTGGTCGCACTGGCGCTACCGCTCTACGAGCAAATGCATCAGATTCGGGCGCGCTGGAAGTCGATTATCAGCGTCTGTTTTATCGGCAGTATGACCGCGATGATCTCCGGCACGGCCATTGCCCTCTGGCTGGGCGCGTCGCCGCAAATAGCGGCAACCATTATGCCTAAGTCCGTCACCACGCCGATTGCCATGGCCGTTTCCGCGACCCTGGGCGGCATCCCGGCGATCAGCGCGATCTGCGTACTGATGGCCGGCGTACTGGGTGCGGTTTTTGGTCATATGCTGCTTAACCTGTGCAAAATAAAGAGTAAGGCGTCGCGCGGACTGGCCATTGGCAACGCGTCGCACGCGCTGGGCACCGCCCGCTGCGCCGAGCTGGACTATCAGGAAGGGGCTTACAGTTCGCTGGCGCTGGTGATCTGCGGCATCATTACCTCGCTGCTGGCACCCTTTATCTTCCCGATCATGATGCACCTGTGGCGGTAAACTTGCGGCAAGTCCCGCATTTGTAGATCCTTTTTCACATATTACATTGTAAATGTGAACAAAATCACATACAACGCTGCGGAGGCTCGCCAGAATAAGCGGCCAAATCTGCCAGAGAGGCCTGTTATGCACCCACGTTTCCAGGCAGCGTTTACCGCGCTGCCCACGCCGCTGCAGAGCGCCCTGCTGCCTGTACTTTCCCGTGATGATTTTGCGGCTTTTTTCACCCCGCAGCAGGTTGAAGAGATCAAAAATGTTAGCGGTCTGAACGATCGCGAGCTGGCGTTTGCCCTGCTGCCGCTGGCAGCCGCCTGCGCCGTTGCCCCGCTTTCAGACTTTAACGTCGGCGCGGTCGCGCGCGGCAAAAGCGGTCATTTGTGGTTCGGTGCCAATATGGAGTTCAGCGGCGCCACCATGCAGCAGACGGTCCATGCCGAGCAGAGCGCGATTACTCACGCCTGGCTCATGGGCGAACGGCAGCTGGAGGCGATCACCGTAAACTACACGCCCTGCGGTCACTGCCGCCAGTTTATGAATGAGTTAAACAGCGGAACCGCGCTGAAAATCGATCTGCCAGGACGCGACACCGCCACGCTCGGCCACTATCTGCCGGATGCCTTTGGGCCGCGTGACCTGGCGATCCAGACCCTGCTGATGGATGAAACTGATCAGGGGATTCAGCCAACGGGCGATGCGCTGACGCAGGCAGCCCTTCTGGCCGCTAACCGCAGCCATGCGCCTTATACCCAGGCCTGGAGCGGCGTCGCGCTTGAGGCGTCGGACGGCGCTATTTTTGCCGGTTCCTATGCGGAAAACGCCGCATTTAACCCCAGCCTCCCGCCGCTGCAGGCCGCGCTGATTTTGCTGAACCTGTCCGGGCGCAGCGTGCAGCAAATCCGGCGGGCGGTACTGGCTGAATCAGCGGAGGCGAAGGTGATTCAGTACCAGGCAACCGAAGCAACGCTTCGGGCGCTGGGCTGTAACCATCTGACCGTGACACCGCTGGCCTGACCCCATTATCCCGCCGTGGGTGCGGCCAGATGGCCCATTGCGCCGCACCTTAACGGCAATAGTGCTGCTGCTTTTGTTATCAATTGTTAACAAAAGCTGTACTTTCAGATGAATTATTTTAGGATTGTTCCACATCTTCCCGCTTCGAATGAGTAATACCCGCATGGAACTCGACTACGAAAGTAAAAGACCGCTCTATATCCCTTACGCTGGCCCTATCCTGCTGGAATTCCCCCTGCTGAATAAGGGCAGCGCCTTCTCCGTCGAAGAGCGTAACGATTTTAACCTCAACGGCCTGCTGCCTGAAACGGTGGAAACCATTGAAGAACAGGCCCAGCGCGCATGGCGACAGTTTGAGGATTTCAAAAACGATAACGACAAGCACGTCTACCTGCGTAATATCCAGGACACTAACGAAACGCTGTTCTATCGCCTGCTGGACAATCATCTTGAAGAGATGATGCCGATTATCTACACCCCAACCGTGGGTGCTGCCTGCGAACACTTCTCTGAAATTTACCGTCGCGCGCGCGGGCTGTTTATCTCTTACCCCAATCGCGGCAGCATTGAAGATATGCTGCAAAACGCCACCAAGCAGAACGTTAAGGTGATCGTGGTCACCGACGGTGAGCGCATTCTTGGCCTGGGCGACCAGGGGATCGGCGGTATGGGGATCCCAATTGGTAAGCTGTCGCTGTATACCGCCTGCGGCGGGATCAGCCCGGCCTATACCCTTCCTGTAGTACTGGACGTCGGCACCAACAACCAGCAGCTGCTGAACGACCCGCTGTATATGGGCTGGCGTCACCCGCGCATCACCGGCGAAGAGTACGATAACTTCGTTAACGAATTTATCCAGGCCGTGAAGAGCCGCTGGCCAAACGTGGTGTTGCAGTTCGAGGACTTCGCGCAGAAAAATGCGATGCCGCTGCTGGAGCGCTATCGCGATGAAGTATGCTGCTTTAACGATGACATTCAGGGCACCGCGGCGGTCACCCTGGGGACGCTGATTGCGGCCAGTCGCGCAGCGGGCAGCACCATGAGCGAGCAGACGGTGGTCTTCCTCGGTGCCGGTTCTGCGGGCTGCGGTATCGCCGAACAGATTATCGCGCAGATGAAATCAGAAGGACTGAGCGACGAAGAGGCGCGCGGGCGCGTTTATATGGTCGATCGCTTTGGCCTGCTCACCGATAAACAGCCGAACCTGCTCAACTTCCAGACGAAGCTGGTACAGAAGAGTGAAAAACTGACGCACTGGGATGTCGCGTCTGACTCGCTGTCGCTGCTGGATGTGGTGCGTAATGCGCGTCCTGACATCCTGATTGGCGTATCCGGTCAGCCGGGCCTGTTTAGTGAAGAGATCGTGCGGGAAATGCACAAGCACTGTCCGCGTCCCATTGTGATGCCGCTCTCTAACCCCACGTCACGCGTGGAAGCCACGCCGCAGGATATTCTGGCCTGGACCGAGGGTGCAGCACTGGTCGCGACCGGCAGTCCGTTCTCGCCGGTGCTGCTGAAAGAGAAGACCTATCCTATCGCCCAGTGTAATAACTCCTACATCTTCCCGGGTATCGGCCTGGGCGTCATCGCCTCCGGTGCAACCCGCGTGACCGACAGTATGCTGATGGCCGCGAGCCGCGCGCTGGCAGACTGCTCTCCGCTGGTCAATGACGGCAGCGGTCCGGTACTGCCTGAGGTGAAGGATATTCAGGGCGTATCGAAAGTGATCGCCATGGCGGTGGGCAAGGCTGCTCAGCTGGCAGGCGTAGCGGTAGTGACGTCTGAAGACGTCCTGTCGAAATCCATCGCCGCTAACTTCTGGCTGCCGCAGTACCGTAACTACCGTCGTACGTCAATCTGATCCTGCTGCCGGGCGTTACCCTCGCCCGGCTTTTTCCCGCCCTCTGTTCCCCCCCGGCGCGCATTGTGCGAAATGCCACCATATGGTGCACCGCTGCTTGCTTCGTTTCGTCGGGTAAAGTAGCCTTGACCCATCCTTAGGCAGCAACGCTGAGCAACGTCCGGCATGGTAAAACGCTTGATTTATGGTCTGATTATCATCGCTACGCTGATGGTAGTGACCGCGCTCGGCCTGGATCGCTGGATAAGCGTCAAAACCGCGCCCTGGGTCTACGACGATCTTAAATTTTTGCCGCACCGCCAGGTGGGTGTGGTTCTGGGTACCGCTAAGTACTACCGGACCGGCGTCATTAATCAGTACTACCTTTACCGTATTCAGGGTGCGATTAATGCTTATAACAGCGGCAAGGTAAATTACCTGCTGCTGAGCGGTGATAATGCCCAGCAAAGCTACAACGAGCCGATGACCATGCGCCGCGATCTGATTGCCGCAGGGGTAGACCCGGCAGATATCGTGCTCGACTACGCCGGGTTTCGCACGCTGGACTCGATTGTGCGCACCCGCAAAGTGTTTGATACCAACGATTTCATTATAATCACCCAGCGTTTTCACTGTGAGCGCGCGCTGTTTATCGCCCTGCATATGGGGATTCAGGCCCAGTGCTATGCGGTGCCGTCGCCGAAGAATATGATCAATATTCGCGTACGTGAGGTGGGTGCCCGCCTGGGCGCGCTGGCAGACTTGTATCTGATGAAGCGTGAACCGCGTTTTCTTGGCCCGCTGGTGCCCATTCCGGCAAGACAGGAGGTGGCGGAAGATGCCCAGAGCTACCCCGCCGTGACGCCGGAGCAGCTGCTGGAGCTACAGGAAAAGCTGGAGAAAAAACCGCACGACCCTCAGTGAGGACATCATTCTGCCCGACGCCCGCACGTGGCGGGCGCAGGAGAGCTTTACTTCTTCCGCGAATATTTCAGCGAGTCGAGCGCCACGGCGAAAATGATAATGCCGCCCTTAATAATGTACTGCCAGTAAGGGTTCACGCCGATATAGGTCAGGCCGTAGTTAATCACGGTGAAAATCAGCACCCCGGTGACCACGCCCGCTACCGTTCCTACGCCGCCCGCGAAGGAGACGCCGCCCACCACGCAGGCCGCTATCGCATCCAGCTCATACATAAAGCCCAGATTGTTGGTCGCCGATCCAATACGCCCGGCTTCCAGCATGCCGCCAAAGGCATAAAACACGCCCGACAAGGCGTAAATCAGGATCAGGTTAAAATTAACGTTAACGCCCGAGACCTTAGCCGCTTCCGGGTTACCGCCAATGGCAAAGATATTTTTACCGAAGCGGGTTTTATTCCACAGTACCCAGACGAAGAAAATGGCGATAGCCGCGTAAAAGGTAATGTACGACAGCTTGAAATCACCGAAGCGGATAAACCCCTGCGCAAACGTTGAAAACTTCTCGTCAAAGCCCGCAATCGGCGAGGCACCCACATAGTCGTAATAGAGTGAGTTAATGCCGTAGACGATAATCATGGTGCCCAGGGTGGTGATAAAGGGGGTCACCTTTAAATAGGCAATAATCAGCCCATTCACCAGCCCGATAATACCGCCGATAAAGCATACCGCGAGAATAACCAGCGGGATCGGCACCGTATCCATCTGCGGGAATACCTTATTAGCGTTATCCATCGCCTGGAGCAGCGTCGCGGCGACAACCGCCGCGAGGCCGACCTGACGACCCGCTGACAGGTCGGTACCCTGGGTCACAATCAGCCCGGCAACGCCCAACGCAATAATAATGCGTACCGACGACTGGGTTAAAATATTGCTCAGATTCATTAAGCTCAGGAAGGTGGGATCCTGAAAGATAATAATCGCCAGCAGCACCAGTAATACAACGTATATTCCGCCCTCTTTCAACCAGGTGAGCGCACTTTTCTTATTAACTGCTTTCATGGTAACAGCCCTTACCTCATTAAAGGTGCAATGATGCCAAACGTAATATTTCGTTTTGCGTAGCGGTTTTTGTGTCTACTATACCTGCAACCATGCCGTTACTCATTACCAGAATCCGGTCGGTAATGCCTATCAGCTCTGGCATTTCGGAGGAGATAATAATAATGCCCTTCTCTCTCTTCGCCAGCTCTGAAATAAGCTGATAAATTTCAAACTTTGCCCCGACGTCAATGCCGCGCGTTGGCTCATCCAGCATTAATATTTCAGGCTGGGTGAGCAGCCAGCGGCCAATAATAACCTTCTGCTGATTCCCTCCCGATAAGGAGCCAATCGACGTGCGGTGCCCCGGCGTTTTCACCCGCATGGCATCAATAACCCACTGGGTGTCGCTTTTCATGCGCTTATTATCAAGCAGTCCCACGCTGTTTTTATATTTACGAATATTGGAAATCAGGGAGTTGAAGCCGATATCCAGGAAAGCGTAAATGCCCGTCGCGCGACGCTCTTCGGTAACCAGCGCAAAGCCGTGATTAATTGCTTCGTTGGCGCTGTGGTTATTGATCTTTTTGCCGTGCAGCCGGATGGTGCCGCCGGACTTCTCGCGAATGCCAAACAGGGTTTCGACAATATCGGTGCGCTTTGCCCCCACCAGTCCGGCAATGCCCAGGATTTCACCCTTGCGCAGATCGAAGGAGATATCGCGGATCGACGGCTGGCGCAGCGAGGTGAGGTTGCGCACTTCCAGAATGGTTTCCCCCGGCACGTTCGATTTATCCGGGAAGCGCTGATTGAGCGAACGCCCCACCATCATCGCTATAATCTTATCCATATCCAGCCCTTCCAGCGGCTGGGTAATAATCCACTGACCGTCGCGCAGGATGGTTATCTCATCACACAGCTGGAAAATCTCCTCCATTTTATGCGAAATATAAACGATCCCGCAGCCGCGCGCTTTCAGCTTACGGATGATCGTGAACAGATGATTCACCTCTTTTTCCGTCAGCGAGGAGGTCGGCTCATCCATAATGACGATTTTTGCATCATAGGAAAACGCTTTGGCAATTTCGATCATCTGCATCTGCGAGACGGACAGCGTAATCACTTTATCGCGCGGGTCGATATTAATATCCAGCTCGTCGAATATCGCTTTGGTATCGCGATACATTTTATCCTGATCGACAAATATGCCTTTTTTCGGGTAGCGTCCGAGCCACATATTATCCATTACGGTGCGCTGGAGTACCAGGTTCAGCTCCTGATGCACCATCGACACGCCGTTTTCCAGCGCTTCCTTCGCGCTGTTAAAATTAACTTCCTGGCCCTGGAAAAAAATGGTTCCCGCGTCTTTGCTGTAAATGCCAAACAGGCATTTTAATAACGTCGACTTCCCCGCGCCATTTTCCCCCATCAGGGCATGGACGGAGTGCGGACGCACTTTTAGATTTACATGGTCCAGCGCTTTCACACCCGGGAATGACTTACTGACATCGGTCATCTCCAGCAGATATTCACGCTGTGTTTGCACTTTATCACTGGCCATAGTTCTACCTGGCTAATCGTTGCGTGAAACCAGGCGGGCCCGATCGCCACCCCGGTAGCGGGCGCAGAGGGCTGCGCCCTTCAGATCTGAGTTATTTAGAGAACTGGGCCAGGTTGTCTTTATCCACCGGCACGTACGCCACGCGTACCACTTTGCCATCCAGCTTGTACTGGGTGCCTTCGGTTGCGGGCTTGCCAGCGGCCAGGTTTTTCGCCAGTTCAAAAGTCGCTTTCGCCTGGTTCCCGGCATCGTTCAGCACGGTGCCGGCCATCGCGCCTGATTTCACCATGGCCAGCGCTTCCGGCAGGGCATCGACGCCGAAGACCGGTACGGAGGATTTGTTATGGGCTTTCAGCGCCTCAACGGCACCCATGGCCATCGCATCGTTATTGGCGATGACCACTTCAATTTTGTTGCCGTTCGGGCCGGAGAGCCAGGCATCCGTCTTGTCTTTCGCCTGGGCAGTGTCCCACATCGCGGTATCAAGATGCAGCTGCTGGGTTTTCAGGCCGTCTTTATTCAGGGTATCGATAACATATTTGGTGCGGGCTTCCGCATCCGGGTGGCCAGGCTCGCCTTTGAGCAGTACGAACTGGATCACGCCATCTTTGTTCAGATCCCATGACGGATTGGCTTTCCAGTGTTTCTCAATCAGTTCGCCCTGCTTCACCCCGGACTCTTTTGAGTCGGTCCCGACGTAATACGCTTTGTCATAGCTGGCCAGCGCTTTGGCGGTCGGCTCTTTATTGAAAAAGACCACCGGAATATCATTCGCTTTGGCTTTCGCTATTACCACTGCCGCCGCTGCCGGGTCAACCAGATTGATTGCCAGCGCCTTAACGCCTTTGGCGACCATCACATCGATCTGATCGTTCTGGGTGGACTGGCTGTTCTGTGAGTCATTCATCAGCAGCTGGATGCCCGCGCTGTTTTTGGCTTCTTTCTCGATGTCTTTACGCACGACGGACATAAAGTTGTCGTCATATTTGTATATCGTTACGCCGATACGGGTGTCGGCGGCGTGAACCGCTGCACCGAACATCATGCTGGCAGCCAGGGCGGTGAGGGTGAAAGCCTTCTTCATAATATCTCCGGTTTTAAACAGGGTGGTCTGCGGCGTCGCGGGTCTGCAACAGCGCGATCCCGGCGAGGCGTTAAGGTTGACGTAACGTTAAGCAAAGCCAAATATTTGTTAAATAAAAACGACTTCCCCCTGCGGTACCACTTCCGAATGGCGATGTAAGTAATTATTTCACATCGCCAGAAACCGCCTTCATATAAGGGTTGACCTGCGTTACATAATGTTTCATTGCCGTCAGGTCGCAGCCATCATAGAGAATGGGATGTTAATTAACTGTGAATTTACTCACAGATTGAAAACGGTTACACCAGGGAATCACCTGAGTTAGTGACCGGCTCCGCATTTTGGCAGTAGGCTACCGAATGACGGCGTACCAGCGTGGGCATAAAGCAGTGCTGTTCGCTTTCATCCAGCTCACCAGCCGCGCCCCTGAGTGCTAATTCTGTCGCCAGCTTTGCCATAGAAATAATCGGGTAGCGCACCGTCGTTAACTGCGGATCGGTATAGCGTGAAATGGGAATATCATCGAAGCCGACCAGGGATAACGCCTGCGGCACCCGGATGCCGTTATCCTTCAGTGCGGCCAGCGCGCCTGCCGCCATGCTGTCGTTATAGGCAAAAACCGCACTCAGATGCAGGTTGCGGCCAAGCAGCTCAACCATTGCCGCTTCGCCCCCCTGCATATCCGGCTCACCGCTGGCTATCCAGTTTTCCGGCGGCAGAATGCCCTGCTCCAAAAGCCCCTGCCGCCAGCCCTCACGTCGCTGATGCACATCTTCAATCCCGTGGCTGGAGGCCAGATAACCGATACGTTGATGTCCCTGCTGATGCAGCATGCGGGTGGCCATCAGCGCACCGCTGACGTTATCCAGACAGACGCAGCGGTGTGCGTAGCCCGGCACCACGCGATTGATCAGCACCATGCCGGGCACCTCGTCCATCAGCGAAATCAGCTCTGCATTCTCAAGCGCCTTCGCATGCACCACCAGGGCGTTACAGCGCTGACGGATCAGTACTTCAATGGCATGCCGCTCCTTGTCTGCCTGATGATAGGAGTTGTTAATCAGCACGTGCTTTTGCCAGCGCTGTGCAACGGAATCCACCGCCTTGACCAGCGCACCAAAGAAGGGATCGGAGACGTCCATCACGACAACGCCAAGGGTATCGCTGACCTGGGTAACCAGCGCCTGAGCATTAGCATTGGGTCGATAGCCGAGGCCCTCGACCGCCTTTAACACCGCATCCCGGGTGCTTTGCGTGACGATGGCGCTGTTATTGAGTACGCGCGAGACGGTGGCCACCGAGACGCCCGCCGCGCGGGCGACATCACGAATGGTCATCATGGGCAGTTGCCCGGGGAGAATGGTCGTTGCATAGCCCTTCCAGATGTCAGGTTGACTGGAGGCTATTCTTACAGCATCAACGGCGGGGCTACGTGAAAGTCGTCACAGGGATGAAAACGGTTACAACGCTTTATCCTGCCTTTGTGAGCGGCATCATCTTCCTGACGATGCGGACATTACTCCTTTCCCGGATAGCCCGTCGTCAGGGGCCGCCCGCCGCTCAGCAGCGTCAGTCTGCGCCATAGCCATTCAACCGGACCCTGACGGAAATGGCGCAGCCAGAAGAGGGAGAACGACAGGTTGATCAGCCAGACGGCAGGCACCATCGCCACCAGCTGCCAGCGATCCCATTGGTTAAACCAGCCCAGGCGGTTAAAAACGGTGGTGCATATCAGGGTTTGCAGCAGATAGTTGGTTAGCGCCATACGCCCCACGCAGCTCACTGCCCGGGTTATCCTCAGGCGCGACAATGTGGGCCAGTAGCCAAAACAGAGCGCCGCGTACCCTACTGCCTGTAACGGCGCGCTGATTTCACGGGGAACCTGCAGAAAAAAGCCGGACCAGCGGAATTCCCAGCCGGAAGCCCACTGTAAAGCGATAGCGGGAAGCTCAATCAGCCAGGCCAGCGAGATGAGGATCGCGGCGGTGCGACGATAATGTGCCAGGCTATAGCTGCCTTTCAGCCAGCCGCTGCGCATCAGGGCGCTGCCGACCATCATCAACCCGGCCAGCTGCCAGCCATACTGCACCGCCAGCGCCATCAGCCCGGATGAGAAGAGATCGAGCCGGTTCTGAATCGCAGGCCAGCCCCCCTGGGTCTTCCAGAAGGTTTCGTACTGCACGTCGGCAAAGCCCGGGAGCCAGCTACTGTTGGGATGCACAGAGGCTCCCAGCCCCAGCACGACAAGCGCACAGCTGCCAACCAGATAGAGCATTACGCCGGTATTGAAGAGCTGACGGCTGGAGGAGACATCGCGGATCATCCGCCAGACCACCAGCCCAATCAGCCCGTAGTCGAAAAGGATATCGCCGTCCCACAAGAGCGTACCGTGCAGGAAACCTAACAGCACCAGCCAGGTGAGCCGCGCCTGGAGCCAGCGTTTGCCGCGCGGCAGCAGCATCTGCAGACCGGCACCAAACAGCAGGGCAAACAGGGCAAGGAATTTTTCCTGGGCAAAGAGATCGACCAGCGCCCAGCACCAGGCGTCATAATCCGGCGGCAGCCCGTGCCAGGCCGGATTAAGGTAGGCGGCGCGGGGCAGGCCAAACGCGATGATATTGAGCAGAAGAATGCCCAAAATAGCCAGCCCACGGATAAAATCCAGCGTGTGAATACGCGGCATGAGGCCTGTCCTGTGTTAAAGCAAACCAGATGGCCCGTCAGGCATCAGCTATGGCGTACTGCGCGAAGAAACTCCTGCCGCGTGTTCTGGCTGGATTTGAATAATCCTCCCAGCGACGTGGTGGTGGTGGCACTGGTCGCATCGCGAATGCCGCGCGCCTTCACGCAGTAATGTACCGCATCAATGGATACGGCCACGTTATTGGTGCCGAGCAGGGTTTGCAGCGCCACTAAAATCTGCTGGGTAAGACGCTCCTGCACCTGCGGGCGCGAGGAGAAAAACTGCACGATGCGGTTAATCTTCGACAGGCCGATGACCTTTTCCTTAGGGATGTAGGCCACGGTGGCCTTACCGTCGATAATGACAAAGTGATGTTCACAGGTGCTGGTCAGGGTGATATCACGCACCGTCACCATTTCATCGACCTTCATCTTATTTTCGATAACGGTAATTTTGGGAAAATTGGCGTAGTCGAGACCAGAGAAGACCTCATTAACGTACATTTTCGCGACGCGATGCGGCGTTTCGGCCAGGCTGTCGTCTGTAAGGTCCAGATTCAGTAGCTGCATGATTTCAGTCATATGACCGGCGATCAGGCGTTTGCGGGTTTCGTCATCCATTTCACGCGCAGGCGAGCGTAACGGGGTTTCCAGTCCACGCGCAAGCAGCGCTTCGTGAACCAGTGCGGCTTCCTGACTTAACGTAGCCATGGCGATCTTTTCTCCAGCGGGTGTTATTCCGGCCCCGGGCGGGACCGGCAAAAATTCTGAGGCGCTATTCTGGTACACAATGCGACGTTAATCCAGTGAATCAATTTAAACCGGGATGAAACTGTTTCACGCAGCTTCAGGCACAGGGTACTCAGGATGCGGGTGGCGTCTTTTACGCCGCCGCCGGGTCGCGCTTCCAGACCAGCGCGCCGGCCACCAGCAGCGCCACCCCGGCCACGTACAGCGCGGGCTCCAGCCGGTGCGTTAGCTGGGTGGAAAGCGCCGACAGCAGCGGCCCCAGCAGCTGACCTACCGCATAGCCAGTGGTTAACAGACCCGCCATATAGCGGGCATGCTGCGGCGCCAGCTCGCGGGCGTAGTGCAGGGTAAGCTGCACTACGCAGAGAAAACCGCCCCCCATCAGCACCGCACCCAGCGCCAGACCGGCGATCCCCGGCATCATTTCGACGACAAAGACCCCCGCCGCCTGTGCCCAGAGCACGATCGCCAGCCGGACGTTAGCCTGACCAAAATGGCGGGTGAGAATGCCAAGACCAATGCCGATAACCGCTGCCCCGCCAAATATCGGCCAGACGTACTGGGCAAAGGGACTGCCGGGAAAGCGCGAAACCGCCATCTGTGACAGAAAGGTCGCGGGCAGGATATAGCCAAAACCCGCCAAACTGTAGCTCCAGACCAGCTTTTTCAGACCCCGCGTCAGCACCAGCGGCGCAGGTGCCGTTTCAGGACGGTGAAGCTCCCCGGGCCCCGGCAGGTTGCGGGCAATAAGCGCAATCAGGACCAGCGCCAGCAGTCCGTAGGCCAGCCACGCCGTAGCGGCGCTGACCTGCTGACCGTGCAGTACGACTGCCAGCATGCCGCTAAGAAAGATCCCGGTTCCCGGCCCGGCGAAAACGGCGGCGCTCAGTCCGGCACGGCCATATTTATGCAGCTGTTCATTACTCCAGGCGGCAATCAGCACCATGGCCCAGCCGCTGGCCCAGCCAATCAGAAAGCGGACGATGCCATGCAGCCAGGGTCCTTCAACGCAGGCTGAGAGCAGCGTCAGCCCCACCGCCCCCCAGACGCCGACCTTCAGACGACGCTCCACCCGTCGGGTCGCGCGCATGGCATCGTAAGAACCGCACAGATAGCCGAGATAGTTGATGGCGGCCACTACCGCCGCGCTGGTCAGGGAGAGCTGATGCTCGCCGATCATCAGCGGCACCTGTGGGGTGAAGGCAAAGCGGCCAATCCCCATCGCAACCACCAGTGATAAAAAAGCGCTTAGCGCCACGCGAAAAGCCATATCCCCGCTCCTGAAGTTAGTTGCGCCCGTCGACAGCTTGCCGACAAAGGGTTGCCAGTATGATGCAGGATCGCTACACTGACGGAAAGTGAATAATCATCACCAACTTGCTTACAAAAAGAGAAGGCATGGATCTGACGCAGTTGAAAATGTTCTGTTCAGTAGCAGAAACGGGTTCGCTGGCACGCGCGGCTGAGCAGCTGCACCGCGTACCCTCCAACCTGACCACGCGTCTGCGCCAGCTGGAGCAGGAACTGGGGGCCGATCTCTTTATCCGCGAGAAGCAGCGCCTGCGCCTTTCGCCGGTAGGGCATAATTTTCTCTGCTACGCCCAGCGCATTCTGGCGCTGAGTGAGGAAGCGATGAGTATGGCGCATAACGGCGAGCCGGGGGGCAATTTTGCCCTCGGCTCAATGGAGAGCACGGCGGCGACCCGCCTGCCCGTGCTGCTGGCCGCTTATCATCAGCGTTACCCTGGCGTGGCCCTGTCGCTGATAACCGGCACCTCTGGCGAGGTTATCAGCCGGGTACGCGAAGGTACGCTGGCTGCGGCGCTGGCCGATGGTCCCATTACGGCAGACGAGCTTAACAGCTGCATTGTCTTCCATGAAAAGATGGTGTTGATTTCAGGTCTTGGCCATACGCCCATTCATCATCCCGCCGATGCCGTGGGGGAAACGCTGTTTGCCTTTCGCCCCAGCTGTTCCTATCGGCTGCGCTTCGAAAACTGGTTTCGCAGCAGCGGCATTCAGCCCGGCAGTTTTATGGAGATACAGTCTTACCACGCGATGCTCGCCTGCGTGGCCAGCGGCGCGGGGCTTGCCCTGCTGCCCGAATCGGTTCTCGGGCAGCTTCCGGCGCGGGCGGGCGTCCAGCGTCATTCCCTGCCCGCTGACGTCAGCGAGACCGACACCTGGCTGGTCTGGCGGCGTGACGCCTTTACCCCTAACGTAAAG
This sequence comes from Erwinia sp. HDF1-3R, assembly GCF_039621855.1. NCBI lineage: Bacteria > Pseudomonadati > Pseudomonadota > Gammaproteobacteria > Enterobacterales > Erwiniaceae > Erwinia > Erwinia sp. HDF1-3R. Next base: position 3,254,928 of record NZ_CP155071.1, read on the forward strand.
GCACTGAAGTCGCTAATTATTGAGCACATCGACGATGCGTCAGATCCTGACGAAATTCGTCCATAATTAATAATCCCCCTGATGCACTGAAACGACTAAAGAGAATAACTATGGAAATGATCAAAACGCGCGCCGCCGTGGCCTGGGCTGCCGGTGAGCCACTCAAAATTGAAGAAGTTGATTTAATGCCACCGCAAAAAGGCGAAGTGCTGGTGCGCATCGTGGCAACCGGCGTGTGCCATACCGATGCTTACACCCTTTCCGGCAAGGATCCTGAGGGCGTGTTCCCGGCCATCCTCGGCCATGAAGGCGGCGGTATTGTTGAAGCCGTGGGCGAAGGCGTCACCAGTGTAGCCGTTGGCGACCACGTTATCCCGCTTTACACCCCGGAGTGTGGTCAGTGTAAATACTGTCTGTCCGGTAAGACCAACCTCTGCCAGGCCATCCGTACCACCCAGGGTAAAGGGCTGATGCCGGATGGCACTACCCGCTTCTTTAAGGACGGTAAACCCATTTTCCACTATATGGGCACCTCGACCTTCTCCGAATATACCGTGATACCGGAGATTTCACTGGCGAAAATCAGCAAAGAGGCGCCGCTTGAAGAGGTGTGTCTGCTGGGCTGTGGCGTGACCACCGGCATGGGTGCGGTAATGAATACCGCCAAAGTGAAGGAAGGCGATACGGTGGCAATTTTCGGTCTGGGCGGCATTGGTCTGTCTGCCATCATCGGCGCAAAAATGGCGAAGGCGGGTCGCATCATCGGTATTGATATCAATACCAGCAAATACGATCTGGCAACCAAACTGGGCGCAACCGATCTGATTAACCCGAAAGACTATGATAAGCCGATTCAGGAAGTGATCGTTGAGATGACCGATGGCGGCGTGGATTTCTCCTTCGAGTGCATCGGGAACGTTAACGTGATGCGTTCAGCGCTTGAGTGCTGTCATAAAGGCTGGGGCGAGTCGGTGATTATCGGCGTGGCGGGCGCGGGAGAAGAGATTTCAACCCGGCCTTTCCAGCTGGTGACCGGGCGCGTCTGGCGCGGTTCCGCGTTTGGCGGCGTGAAGGGTCGGACTCAGCTACCGGGCATCGTTCAGCGCTACATGGACGGCGAGTTCCAGCTGAACGATTTTATTACCCATACGATGCCGCTGGAAGAGATCAATGACGCGTTTGATCTGATGCATGAAGGCAAGTCGATCCGTTCCGTGGTGCATTTCAGTAAATAATCGGGAGGATTAATGGCGTCCACGCTGGAACTACTTGAAGAACATCGTCTGTTTGGCGGCTGGCAGCAGCGCTATCGCCATCGTTCTGCCACCCTGAACGCCGATATGACGTTCAGTATTTTCCTGCCCGGCCCTAAGCGCGATGCGCCCCCGCCGGTGGTCTATTTTCTGGCTGGCCTGACCTGCACCGATGAGAATTTTGCCACTAAGTCGGGTGCGCAGCGCGTGGCGGCTGATTTGGGTCTGGTGCTGGTGATGCCGGATACCAGCCCGCGCGGAGAAGGCGTAGCCAATGATGAGGGTTACGATTTGGGCCAGGGCGCAGGATTTTATCTGAACGCGACCGAAGCGCCCTGGAAGCCCCATTTCCGCATGTACGATTACATTAACGAGGAGCTACCGGCACTGATTGCCAGTAATTTTCACGTTAGCGATCGTCAGGCCATCATGGGGCATTCGATGGGGGGGCACGGTGCCATTATGCTGGCTTTGCGTAATCCGACACGCTTTCGTTCCGCGTCGGCGTTTGCACCCATTGTTAACCCGATGGAGGTGCCCTGGGGGCAGAAGGCGTTTAGCGCCTATCTGGGCGAGGATCGGCAGGCATGGCGCGAGTATGATAGCTGCTGGCTGATGCGTCAGGCGTCATCAACGCCGCCATTGCTTATCGATCAGGGTGACAGCGATCAGTTCCTGGCCGATCAGCTGCACCCGGAGAGGCTGGAAGCGATTGCTCAGGAGAAGGGTTTTCCGTTAACCGTACGGATCCAGCCGGGTTACGATCACAGCTATTTCTTCATTGCGAGTTTCGTGGAGGATCATTTGCGCTTCCACGCTGAGCATTTGCTGGCGTAACGAGGTTGTTTTGCGCGTATAAAGGGTTCCCATCGGGGAGCCCTTTTTTTTGGGCGGTCCGGGTTGTCGCCTGAGGATGGGGGCCGGTGCGGCAAAGGTCCGGGGTGTCGCCTGCGCGCCTGGGCAGGCAAAGGTCCGGGGTAGTCGCCTGGGGGTGGGGGCCGGTGCGGCAAAGGTCCGGGGTAGTCGCCTACGGGTGGGGGCCGGTGCGGCAAAGGTCCGGGGTGTCGCCTACGGGTGGGGGCCGGTGCCTGGCGGTCCTCGCGCCGCGCGTTGCGCGGTTCCTTCGCTCCGTTCGTCGACCTTTCGGACCGGGCATGACGGGACGTCCCTGTCCCGGCATGCCCTTGTGCCAGCATCCCTGCTGGCCCATCCGGGTCTTCCTCCCTGCGCTCAGCGCTGTGGATTGCCTGTCACCGGCCCCCACCCGTCTGCTCCTTTCGCATTGTGCTCGCTACGTATAAAAGCGGTTCCGGGGGTAACATAAACTCTTTCGGCAGGTTTGGAAGAGGAAGAACTCTGCAAATAAGAAAACTTCTGTGCTAAAAATTCAGTGCCATTGGCTGGGCAGGCGCTATCAAAAGCACATTACCGGATTACCTGCCAGTGGGCCGGGCGGGCTACAAAGCCTGAGCGCTATTAGGGCTTAACTGGAAGTCGTGCTGATGATACCTGCGGAGACTAAAGGGTTTTACTCAAAGCAGCTCAGCAGCCTGAGAGGTGGACAATCCCTGCGGTTGACGGGCATCCCGCAGCGCTGCGGCGAGGACGGAGGGCCAGGCGAGGGCAGCAGGGATGCTGCACTCAGGGAGCGGCGGGCAGGGATGCCCGCTCGCGACCGGGCCGTCCGGCCCGGCGTCGGAGCCAAAGGCACCAGGCAAAGCCTGGCGCGAGGACGCCCGGCAAACGCTGGGATTGTCCACCGGAAAAGCCGATATTGCAGTTTCATGACGCCCGGCGAACGCTGCGCTGGCCCACCGCCCCCGCAGCGGACCCGCTAACCAGCCCACACTGCCTGCCGTCGTAGCAGACGACACCCTACAGCGCGGGCCACATGGACGCCTTAGAAAGTGTAATCCACCGCAGCGAAATAGCGACGGCCATCTTCGTTATAGCTATAGCTATCACGTTCCAGCGCCTTATCCCCCAAATTCATCACCCCCGCTTTCAGCTTCACTGCTTTAGTGACCCGCCAGCTCCCCCCTGTGTTCCATAGCATATAACCGCCCGGCGTCACGCCGTTGTTCTTCAGGGTCCGACGCTGCCCCGAATAGTTCGCCTGTAGCCAAAATGCCCAGTCCGGCAGCGGTGACCAGTCCAGCGTCCCGTTGGCGGTATGCAGCGGCAGCTCCTTCAGTGGCTTATTGCCCCCATCGCTAAGATCGCGTCCGTCGCTGTAGGTATAATTCAGCGTCAGCTTCCACGCGTCCGTAAAGGGAACAGAAACCTCACTCTCCACGCCGGTAATGCGCGCTTTATTCACATTGTAATAGCGGAAAATGGGCTTACCGTCCTTATCAAACCCCACAAAATTACTGTAGCCGGGTGCCAGCTCTTTCGAGGCGGTACGCGCCACGCTGATCATATCGCTAATATTGTTTTGGAAAGCCGTAATGCTGCCGGTTACGCCATCAAGCAGCCCGTCCTCTCCCGCATAGTAAAGACCCAGCTCTACGCTCTCGCTGGTTTCTGGCTTAAGATCTTTGCTTCCGACAATACTGCAGCTGCCGCGACAGGAGTTCGCCTGCCAGTCGGGGCTCAGCTGTAGCAGCGAAGGCGCTTTAAACGCGTTGGCCCAGCCGCCTTTCACCGTCAGGGTATCGCTGGCGTTATAAACCAGATAGGCGCGCGGACTCCAGTGATCGCCATAAGTCTGATGATCATCCATACGAACACCGGTGGTCAGCGCCAGCGCGTCGAAAATTCGCCACTCATCCTCGACAAAAAGCGCAAACTGGCTGGCAGAAGTGCGTCCACTGCCCGTCAGGTTGACCGGGTCCGTCAGCGTATCGTGTCGCATTTCGCCCCCGAAGGTCAGCAGCTGGCTGATATCGGCCAATGGCATAACCAGCTTGCCTTCCAGCGCATTGTTCTGCGCCACGATATTATCGCTACCGGTATAGTTGTCTATCCGATCGCCGTAAAAGCGCAGTTCGGTATTCACCCCGCCCCAGCGGCCATTGTGGCCCAGCGAGTAGTTCTGCCGTTCCAGGCGGTTCTTGTCCAGCGAGTCGGAATCACGATCCTGACGGTTCACGCCGTAGCCCAGGGTCAGCTCCTGATCCTCCGTCGGCGTCAGCGTAAATTCCACGTTGGCATCGCGGGTGGTGTAGCCCTCAATGCGCGGCGACAAGCCCGTCGCCGAAGTGGAAGACATCTGCTGACTGTCCTTTCCCCGTCTGCCCAGGCTACCGTAAATTTTAGCGCCCAGCAGATCCTCAACAATCGGCCCGCTGGTAAAGAAATTGCCATTTTCGCTATCACCACGATCGCGATGCTCCTGCACCGTGGCATCGGCGCTCAGCGTCCCATGCCACGCCCTGCCTACCTTACGGGTGATGATATTCACTACCCCACCCAGCGCATCCGAGCCGTAAAGTGAGGACATCGGTCCGCGCACCACCTCAATACGTTCGATGGCATCGGCGGGTATCCAGTTCAGGTCGAAGTCGTTATGTCGAAACACGGCATTACGCGAATTGACCCGCTTGCCGTCGATCAGAATCAGCGTATAGCTGCTATCCAGCCCGCGCAGGCTGACGCCTTTACGGTTATCGCCTTCGTTATTGAGCTGTATGCCGGGAACGTCGCGAAGCACGTCGCTGAGGTTTTGTACGGGCCTGCGTTGCAGATCTTCAGCGGTAATGACGCTGATGCTGGCGGGGGCGTCTTTGAGATTCACTTCTACCGAGGACGCGGTGACCACCATCGTCTCTTCTTTTTCATCACGTTCTTCAGCCGCAGCCGGGAACGTCAGAACCAGTGCGGAGGCGCACAGCCCACCGCGTAACAGAGGGTTTAATCTGAACATATCCTTCTCCTTGGTAATGCTTAATGTGTTATCAGTCCTTTTGCTCACACTTAAAACAGCCAATTTTACCGCTACCGGTTCACCGGTTTATTTTTTAATACGGGGCGAAAGCGCCCCGCTTACTGCTGGGGTAACGATGCGTAACCTTAAACGTTACCCTTAAAGCATCTGAAGCATCTGAAGCATCTGAAGCATCTGAAGCATCAGAATACCGGCGCGGTGACCAGACCATCAATCAGCACCTGTGGCGTACCCTGAGAACAGCGCTCAATGCGTCCTCTTACGCCGTAGACGCTTGCCAGGCTCGCCGGAGTGATAACCTCTTCCGGCGTACCGTCAGCGATCAGCTCGCCGTTTTTCAGCATCAGTACGTGTTCGCCGTGACGCAGCGCAATATTGATATCGTGTACCACGACCACGGTAATGATATTTCGCCTGCGGGTTTCACGCCGAACGAGATCCATCACGTGAAACTGATAGTTCAAATCCAGCGCGCTCAGCGGTTCATCAAGCAGCAGAAGTTCTGGCCGACGGATAAGCGACTGAGCCAGACCTACCAGCTGTTTTTGACCGCCAGAGAGCTGGTCCAGATAGCATAAGGCCAGATGGGCAATACCCAGCTGATCCAGCAGGGCCATCACTTCCGCCTCGCTGTCGGCGCTGCTGCGGCCACCGGATGCGCGCTGCGCAACAATAATCGATTCCAGCACGTGCAGATGAACGCCTGCGGGCAGCGACTGTGGCAGATAAACCACGCGCTCCGCGCGACGGGCGAAGGGCAGCGACATCAGCTCACAGCCATTGACCCACAGTTCGCCCTGCGCGCGGTTTAGACCTGCCAGGGACCGCAACAGCGTAGATTTACCGCAGCCGTTTGGCCCCAGCAGCACGGTGATCTTGCCACGTGGTAAACAGGGAACATTCAGATTACTGATGACCCTGCGCTTCGGATAACCGGCATGAAAACCGCTGATCGTTAAACCGTCCATCAGACCGTCCCCCGATGGCGCAGAATAATACTCAGGAAGAAAGGCACACCGACCAGTGAAGTGACGATCCCGACCGGAATAATCACTCCGGGGATCAGATTTTTCGACACGACCGACGCCATGGACAGCACCAGCGCGCCAGTCAGCGCACTCGCAGGCAGATAATAGCGATGGTCTTCACCAAAGATCATACGTGCGATATGCGGTGCCACCAGGCCAATAAAACCAATCGGCCCCACAAAGGCGACCGCCAGCGCAGAGAGAATACTGATGCGCAGCAGCGTCCCCAGCCGCAGACGCCGCACGTCAATGCCAAAACTCACCGCGCGGTCTTCGCCCAGGCGAAGCGCCGTCAGCTTCCATGAACTCATCATCGAGAACGGAACCAGTATCGCAAAGGCCAGCGTCAGCACGCCCAGCTTTTGCCAGGAGGCACGCGCCAGGCTGCCCATGGTCCAGAAAACCAGCCCCTGTAGCGTGTCTTCGCTGGCGATAAACTGCATCATGGAGACCAGCGCATTAAACGTAAACACCAGCGCGATGCCAAACAGCACCACGCCGGAGGTGGCAACCTGAGTCCAGCGGGTCACGCCATCCAGCATCAGCGCGGCGATCAGCGCAAAGATGAAGGCATTGCCCGAAATAAACCACTGGTCAGGAATGCCGGGAATGCCGATACCCAGTACGATAGCCAGCGCGGCACCAAAGGCAGCGGCAGACGACACCCCAAGGGTGAACGGACTGGCCAGCGGATTATTCAGAATGGTTTGCATCTCTGCCCCTGCCAGGCCGAGCGAGAGTCCTACCACCACTGCCATCAGCGCATAGGGCAGGCGAATGTCCCAGACTATAACGCGCGTTCCGGCATCAACACTCTCCGGTGACAGCAGCGTCCGCCAGAGATCATGCAGGGAAAGCCCGGACGGACCCAACGTAAAATCCAGCATAAGCGAAGCGAGAATAGCCAGTACCAGCACGGCCATCAGCAGCAGGCGATAGCGAAGCAGCTGATGGTAACGTCCCATTACGCTCTCTTTAGGCTGTTTTTCGACGTACTGCATGGAGTCGTGGGTCACACTCATGGTTAATACCTGTAATTGTTCGCGCTGAGGCAGGAGAAGCAGCGGCGTAACAATAAAGCAAATGATAATGGTTATCAATGGTATTAGTAGTAAGAAGCTGTGACCAAAAGGGCGCGGAAGCCGCGCCCTGTGCGTATCACGCTGTCTGAATTAGCGATTACTGGAAGGGAATACCATCTCGCTGTACTTCACAAAACGGGTTTTTTTGGTCAGCCGGTAGCCCAGCCAGATTATCAGGAACAGCGGCAGACCAATATAGGTGGCCGCAACCGAATACCAGTCGATACGATCCTGCAAAAAGGCCTGATAGTTCTGTCCCAGGGTGATGGTCAGACAAAGAATAAAGGCAAAAATCGGGCCCAGCGGGAATAGGCCTGAGCGGTAAGGCAGTTCAGCGATCGAATGCCCCTGCGCGATATAGCCCCGACGGAAACGATAATGGCTGATGGCAATACCCAGCCAGGCGATAAAGCCGGTCATCCCGGAGGTATTCAGCAGCCAGAGATAGACCGTCTGGTTGCCAAACATCGAGGAGAGAAAACAGAGCCCGGCGACCACGGTGGTGGCATACAGCGCATTACGGGGTACGCCGCCTTTCGACAGCTTGCCAAAAATACGCGGCGCTTTTCCTTCCCGCGCCAGGGTAAACAGCATACGGGTGGAGGCATACATGCCTGAGTTACCCGCCGACAGCACCGCCGTCAGGATGACGGCATTCATTACCGCCGCCGCCGAGAGCAGGCCCGCGTGTTCAAACACCAGGGTAAAGGGGCTTACGCTGATATCCTTCACGTCGTTACGCAGCAGGCGCGGGTCGGTATAAGGGATAAGCAGGCTAATCACCAGAATCGCCAGCACGTAGAACAGCAGAATACGCCAGAACACCTGGCGCACGGCGCGGGGGATGTTCTTCGCCGGATCTTCGGACTCACCGGCGGCGATGCCAATCAGCTCCGTTCCCTGGAAAGAGAAGCCGACAATCATTGCCACGCCGATCATGGCTGAAAAGCCGCCGGAGAACGGTGCATCGCCGATCTGCCAGTTGTGCCAGCCGGCATTCTCACCGCCGCGCAGAATGCCCGCGATCATCAGCACGCCAACCGCGATAAAGATAATGACCGTCACGACTTTGATTAAGGAAAACCAATACTCCGCCTCACCAAAACCTTTTACCGAGATGTAGTTAAGCAGAAAAATCACGCCCATAAATAGCGCGCTCCAGATCCAGCCGGGGGTATCGGGGAACCACCAGGTCATCACCAGCTGGGATGCCACCAGATCAACAGCGATGGTCACAGCCCAGTTGTACCAGTAGTTCCAGCCCAGTGCGAAGCCAAAGCCTTCCTCAACGTAGTTCGCGCCATAGGTGGCAAACGAGCCGGTGACCGGCATAAAGGCAGCAAGCTCCCCCAGGCTGGTCATCAGGAAATAGACCATCAGGCCGATCAGCACATAGGAGAGCAGCGCCCCGCCCGGGCCCGCCTGGGAAATGGTCGCACCCGAGGCAACAAACAAGCCGGTACCAATTGAACCCCCAATGGCGATCATCGTCAGATGACGCGCCTTTAACTCACGCCTTAGCGCAGGCTGTTCTGTTGTTTTTTTGTCCTTAACCATCTTGAAATGCTGTATCCTGGATAAATAAGGCGCGATTGTAACAAACTCCCCCCGCAGGGATAGTGATTCCACCGCGTTATAAGATAGGTTCATGATCAGCCCGGAATTATAAGCAACAGCCCCTTATCCCGCGTCAATGCCACGGTAATACTTATAACGCAGGCGACAGGGCAGGCATATCGCGGTCAGGGACTATTCGATACAGTCGCTGAGGAGCGCAACAGCGGTCTGGGACTATTCGATACAGTAGCTGAGGAAGCGCAGCAGCGGTCAGGCACTATTCGATACAGTAGCTGAGGAAGCGCAGCAGCGGTCGGGAAAGATGTTTCTGCCGGTGGTGGATACGATACAGCGTCCGCTTGAGTTCGGGCAGAGGAATGGCCACCTCGCGCAGCGTTCCCAGCGCCAGCGGCTCCTCTATAACCCGGCGCGACAGGCAGCTGATGCCCATGCCGTGACGCACCGCATGCTTGATTGCTTCTGAATTCCCCAGCTCCAGCGCCAGCCTGAACTGCGGCAGATGGGAAAGCAGCAGATAATCGACGATTTCTCGCGTACCCGATCCCTTTTCACGCAGGATCCAGGTGGCGCTGGCCAGCGTATCAAGCGTGACGGGCTGGTTGAAGATATCTGCATCGGGTGCGGCAAACACCACCAGCTCGTCCTCCAGCCAGGGTTCGCTTATCAGATCGGGTCGGTGACACGGGCCTTCAATCAGGCCAATATCGACCCGAAAGTCGGCGACCGCATTAATCACATCCTGGCTGTTACCGACGCTCAGCTCAAGTGGCAAATCAGGATAATCGCGTCGCCAGCCGGCAATCATGCCAGGCAGCAGGTAATTGCCGATGGTACTGCTGGCATAAACCCGCAGGGCGCCGTTATCCTCACGAAACAGCTGCTCTATTTCCATTGCCTGTTCCAGCAGCGCCAGCGCACGCGGGTAGAGCAGCCGCCCATGTTCGTTCACCACCAGTCGCTTGCCCACCCTGTCAAACAGCTGGACGCCGAGCTGCCCTTCGAGATCGGCCAGTGCTGCGCTGACGGCCGACTGGGACAGCGACATTCCCTGTGAGGCCTGAGTGGTGGATCCACTTTTCAGTACCTCGCAGAACACCTCCAGCTGCCTTAACGTGATATGCATAACTTCCCCCTCTCCATCTGATAATGGCTCTGAATCTATCTCTAATAGTGGTTAATAATAAATATATAATCTATTTCTCTTTTAAACCAGCATTCTCCATGCTGTGCATATTGAAAAGGAGCGAGCCATGACTGATTTTACTTTCCCTACCTTCCCCGCGCGACCGCAGCGCTTTATTCCGGGATTGCTGATGGCGCTGCTGCTCGCCGCAGCCGCCACCTGGCTGAGCGCCCTGCCGGTAATAGCCTCACTCGGGCTGGGTGCGCTAACGCTGGCGATTATTGTCGGGGTAGTTTTCGGTAACACGCTCTACTTTCGCGTTGCGACCCGCTGTGATGCGGGCGTGTTGCTGACAAAGCAGCGTCTGCTGCGGCTGGGGATTGTGCTGTATGGCTTTCGGCTGACCGTTCAACAGCTCACGGAAGTGGGCATTCGGGGCATCGCCATTGATCTGCTGACCCTCGGTTCAACCTTTTTTATCGCCTGCTGGGCGGGACGGCGCCTGCTGGGCCTGGATCGGGAGTCTGCATGGCTAATCGGTGCGGGCAGCAGTATCTGTGGCGCAGCGGCAATTCTGGCGACGGGACCGGTGATCAAAGCTGATTCAGCGAAAGTGGCCGTCGCCGTTGCCACCGTGGTAATTTTCGGCACCCTGGCGATTTTCATCTATCCCCTGCTCTACCCCTACGCGCACAGCCTGTTTCCGCGTCTGACGCCTGAAATCTGGGGCGTTTATACCGGGTCAACGCTGCATGAAGTGGCACAGGTTGTCGCTGCCGGACACGCCGTCGGCCCGGAAACTGAAAATGCTGCCGTGATCGCGAAGATGCTGCGCGTAATGATGCTGGCTCCTTTCCTGCTGCTGCTCAGTGCCTGGGTGAAACGTACGGCCAGCCAGAGCGGCACTCTAAAGACCAGGATCCAAATTCCCTGGTTTGCTCTGCTGTTTATTGTCGCCGTACTGCTTAACTCGCTGCATCTGCTACCCGCCTCGCTGGTTAGCGGACTTACGCAGGTCGATAATGTGCTGCTGGCTGCCGCAATGGCGGCGCTGGGGTTGACCACCCGGTTTGCTGACCTCAGGCAGGCCGGTACAAAACCCCTTATGCTGGGTGGACTGCTTTTTATCTGGCTGATCGCCGGCGGGGGCATTATCAACCTGACCGTACAGCATCTGTGGTCATAACTTACCGTGCAGCATCTGTGGTCATCGCTTACCGCCTGCGGTTATCATTGCAGCCTGAAAAGAGGCCAATAACAGGAGAGATGGCATGAAATATATTGGTGCCCACGTCAGCGCAGCGGGCGGCGTAGACAAAGCAGTGATCCGCGCCCATGAACTGGAAGCCACGGCCTTTGCGCTTTTCACTAAAAATCAGCGCCAGTGGCGGGCCGCGCCGCTCAGTAGTGAAGTGATTACCGCCTTTCGCGAGGCCTGTGAAAAATACCATTTCACCTCCGCGCAGATCCTGCCGCACGACAGTTATCTGATTAATCTTGGCCATCCGCAGCAGGAGGCGCTGGATAAGTCTCGTGAGGCGTTTTTAGATGAAATGCGCCGCTGTGAACAGCTGGGACTGTCGCTACTGAACTTTCATCCCGGCAGCCATCTGCAGCAGATTGATGAAGAGGCATGTCTGAAGCGCATTGCCGAGTCAATCAACATTGCGCTGAACCAGACTCAGGGCGTGACTGCCGTTATTGAAAATACCGCCGGACAGGGCAGCAACCTGGGTTTCCGCTTTGAGCACCTGGCGGCGATTATCGATGGCGTAGAGGATAAATCACGCGTCGGCGTGTGTATTGATACCTGCCATGCCTTTGCCGGAGGATATGATTTACGTACGGAGGCGGCATGCGTGGACACCTTTGCTGAATTTGATCGCACGGTGGGCTTCGATTTTCTGCGCGGTATGCACCTCAACGACGCTAAAAGTGAATTCGCCAGCCGGGTCGACCGCCATCACAGCCTGGGTGAAGGCAATATTGGTAAGACGGTATTTAGCTGGCTGATGAAAGATGCGCGTTTTGATGGCATTCCGCTGATTCTGGAGACGGTAAATCCCGATATCTGGAAAGATGAGATTGCGTGGCTCAGGTCAGAGCAGAAGCAGGTCTACTGACGACTCTCTGCCAGCGTGTTTAGGGTTGTTTATGCGGGTCGGGGGATCAATAAAAAAAGCGCGGTTACCCGCGCTTTTTTTCATCAGAGAAGTATCAGGCTTTAGCCAGCTCCGACTCCGGACGCTTCAGTACCGCGTAGGAGAGGCCCGCCACCAGGGTTCCCACGATAATGGCCATCAGGTAACCCATAACCGGGGTGATAGCACCGGGGATCAGCAGAACAAACAGGCCGCCGTGCGGTGCCATCAGCTTCGCGCCCACCGCCATGGAAATGGCACCGGTCAGCGCGCCGCCCACAATGCAGCAGGGCAGTACGCGCATCGGGTCGCGTGCGGCAAATGGAATGGCCCCTTCGGAGATAAAGCACAGGCCGAGAACCAGCGCTGCCTTGCCCCCTTCCTGCTGGCCTTTATTAAATTTCCTGCGCGCCACCAGCGTTGCCAGCCCCATTGCCAGCGGAGGAACCATGCCCGCCGCCATAATTGCCGCCATCGGCGCATAGGTTTGCGAACTGAGCAGCCCGACGCCAAAGGCATAGGCCACCTTATTGACCGGGCCGCCCATATCGGTACACATCATGCCACCCAGTACGGCACCCAGCAGCACCGCATTCGCCGTTCCCATATTCGCCAGCCAGTGGGTCAGCCCTTCCATGATTTTAGCAACCGGCGTGCCGACCACGTAAATCATCAGCAGGCCGGTGACCAGGCTGGCGATTAGCGGGATAATCAGAATCGGCTTGAGCGCCTCCATACTCTGCGGCAGCCTGAGTTTGGCGCTGATAAATTTTGCTGCATAGCCGGCAATAAAACCGGCAATAATGCCACCGAGGAAGCCCGCGTTAATGCTGGTAGCGAGCATGCCGCCAATCAGACCCGGCGTCAGGCCCGGGCGGTCGGCGATGGAGAACGCAATAAAGCCAGCCAGCACCGGAACCATCAGCGCGAATGCGCTACCGCCCCCGATTTGCATTAACGCCGCCGCCAGCGTGCCCTGCTCTTTGAAGGCGGTAATACCGAAGGCAAACGACAGCGCGATGCTCAACCCCCCCGCTACTACCATCGGCAGCATATAGGAGACACCGGTTAACAGATGACGATAGGCGCCCGCGCCCTCTTTCTTCTCTTCACCCTGTGATGCTGAGCTACTGCCCCCTTTAGGCTGATAAGGCTTCGCTTCCGCGACCGCTTTATCCAGCTCCTGGGCGGTTTTCTTCAGCGCCAGTCCGGTAGAGGTGCGATACATTGGCTTGCCGGCAAATTTCGCCAGATCCACCTCAATATCCGCTGCCACGATGACCAGGTCAGCTTCTGCCACTTCCTCTGCCGTAATGGTATTGCCCGCGCCCACGGATCCGCGCGTTTCCACCTTAACCCACCAGCCGCGTTTTTTCGCTTCGGTATCAATAGCTTCGGCTGCCATAAAGGTATGCGCCACGCCGGTTGGACAGGCGGTAACCGCGACAATGCGTTTTGCCCGCTGTTCGCTTAGGGCACCTGCTGACGCCTGCGCTGGCGAGGCTGCTGGCGCGTGCCAGGTTTTAGCTTCGCTTTGCGCCGTGGTTAGCACCGCGTCTGGCTGGCGCATGAGCTGTTCGATATCAGCAACGTATACGGATTTCCCGTCAAGGCTGGCGTCGGCAGGGATACTTTTTCCTGCCACAATCACCCGATCTGCCTCAGCCAGGCTGTCGGTCAGCGTCACGCCCAGTTTCACCGCAGCGGCGGTTGCCATGTTTTTTGCCAGATAACCTGTCGCCAGGCCCAGCGAAGAATCAATTATCAGCAGCGTTTTCATTGTGCTTCTCCTGCTGTCAGTTAAATGGTTCCAGCTTGACGCGCGCCATCATAGCGGCCAGCTGGGTACGATCGGTAATGCCAACGTTGCTCTGACTGACGGCCAGGGCCGCCACGGCCGTAGCCAGTCGAAGCGTATGCTCGCTGGATTCGCGCATCAGCAGGCCATAAATCAGCCCACCAACCATTGAATCCCCGGCACCCACGGTGCTTACCACTTCACACGCGGGCGGTTTGGCAATCCATTCACCTGAAGCATTTACCCACAGTGCGCCTTCCGCACCCAGTGAGATCACCACGTGAGCAATACCCTGTTCGCGCAGGGCATGTGCCGCTTCTATTACTTCCTGTAACGTCGGGAGTTTGCGTCCGGCCCAAATCTCCAGTTCGCGTCGGTTTGGCTTCACCAGCCAGGGCGCAGCTTTAAGGCCCGCTACCAGCGCTTCACGGCTGCTGTCGAAAATAATGCAGGGGCAGTGGGTACGCAGCGCACGCATCCAGTCGGTAAACGCATCCGGGTCGACGCCGGCCGGCAGGCTACCGCTGACGCAGACCATATCAAACTGGCCCAGCCACGTGAGTGAGTCGGTCGTAAAACGCTCCCAGTCCTGCCCCGTAACCTCAAACCCCGAAAAGTTGAGGTCCGTTACGTCTCCGCCTTTCTCAGTGAGCTTAACGTTGATACGGGTACGGCCTTCGACCACCTGAAAGCGATTAGCAATACCCAGTTCGCTGAACAGATGCTGAAAGCCATCCTGATTCTCTTTACCAAGGAAGCCACCGACGGTGACATCGATCCCCAGGTCCTTCAGCACTTTAGCAACGTTTATCCCTTTACCCGCCGCATGCAGACCGGTAGTTTTTACCAGGTTTACCTCGCCCCGTTCGATTTCAGGCGTATAACCCACCAAATCGTAAGCCGGGTTCAGGGTGATTGTGGCGACGCGCCTGCTCATGATGCCCCCTCGCCAAGACCGCCAGAAATTGCCTCACCAATGGCCTTAATTGCCTGAGGTGCATCTTCACCGCTGGCGGTAAAACGCAGCCGGTGACCTTTCTTCACCCCCAGCGCCACAACCTTCATCAGGCTCCGGCCATTGGCTGGCTTGCCGCTTCCGTCGAGATTCGTCACGGTGACGTCGCAATTAAACTGTTTGATCACCGTGACCAGCGCGGTGCCGGGACGGGCATGCAATCCATGTTCGTTGCGAATGGTGAACTCTTCCGTCAGCACATCCGCCTGTTCCGAGACTTCACTGGTCAGTAGCGCAAGAATACCCGCTGCATCGGCACTCAACAGGCGATCGGCTTTCTGGTTAATCAGCAGGTCACTGAGGTAGTTCAGCACGTTTAGCGGGCTGTCATCGTTGACCGCCACGGTCACCAGCAGCGCGGCTTTCTCACCGTCAACCTCAAAGGACGTGGCGCTGCGGCTGACGGCGACCGCGCTGGCAAGATTGCCCTCGGTGCTGTCGCTCAGCCAGACGCCCTGCCCCAGGTTAAGCGGGCGGGAGGCGATGACACGGCTAACAAAGGTCGCATCGACTGCCCCCGCCTGCTGTAAGCGGCCCGCATTAAGCGCCTGAAGCGTCATCAGATCGCCGGTGGCAACGTCGGTGGTAATCAGCGAAGTATCAAACTTAAATTCCCCTGCCAGCTTTTCGCCCATCAGCAGGCTACGCAGCGTTTCGGCTGAATCGGCGCTTTTTAGCTGCTCGGCCACGCTGTCATCGCTGAGAACGTGGGTCAGCTGACGCAGCAGCGCGAGATGTTCATCCGACTTTGCCGCGATACCAATCACCACCCAGGCGGTCTGATCCTCGCCCCAGGCGATACCCTGCGGAAACTGATACACCTGGACGCCCGTTTGCAACACCAGATCGCGGGTATCCGTGGTGCCGTGAGGGATAGCAATACCGTTACCCAGATAGGTTGAGGTCTGCTGCTCGCGGGCGAGCATACCGTCAACGTAACCTTCTCCCACGTTGCCCGCACGAGTAAGTGCGGCAGCAACCTGACGAATGGCATCCTCTTTGTTTTCGGCAGTGGCGCCGGGATGAATAGCGGACAGTTCAAGCTGGAACATAGTTCTCCTCGCTGCTTAGATTGAATCGTTTCAGCTAATTTATGAAACCGCGTACGCTCTCTGGTCTAACACGCTGAACGGACAACGCTGAAACGTTTCAATGAGTGTGTTCTTCTTCGCCTCGGCGATGCAAGTTTTACCGCTGGTTGGGTAACGATTTTTTGATGCCACGCACATTTTATCGCTTCTTTCTGGAATTATCGGGCAGAAAGCGTTCTCCGGGAGCGGGTCAGCTGAAGCTAAGCTGACACCTCTCGCGCCGGGTAAATCGCAGAATGCCGGGGGCCGCCGCCAGGGAGGGATCCACACCCTGTCTCGGTTTTGCATCTCGCATCCGGGGTTTGCAACAAGGTGGAGCGGCAGAGAACGCAATAAAGGTTAAGGTGCCGTTTCAGCTTCAAGCTGAATAAGCCAGGTCAGGGCTTCGTCCCGATGGGTGAAGCACATATCAGACCTCGCCTTTAAGCTGCCGCATACGCTGGGACGCAGGGGCGAGGTGAAGATCTTACACATGAAATTATCAGCAAGCTGGATACAGCGCGTATTCGCGGGCTTCCCCTGCGGCATGCCGGGGATGGGGCTGGAGATCGAAGGGGCTATGCAGCACGCTCCGCAATCGGTACGACATTCCATCAAAAGACCTCGGGGAAAAATCAACGGTAACGGAGCGTCAGGCAGCGCGGCAGGCATTTAAAACGTGAACATAGCAGGCGCCCTGAGTGAATACTATTCTTTAATGACATTCTGAGAAAAGTGTCCTGCATGACTGCCGTTCAGCACTTGCCTGAATCCTTGCGCAAGAGTAAGTTGTCGCGAGAATTTTCCCTGGCCCTTTTTACTGAGATTTTTATATGCCAAGAGCGAACGAAATTAAAAAAGGTATGGCCGTAAGTTTCAACGGCAAGCTGCTGTTAGTGAAGGATATTGACGTTCAGAGCCCGAGCGCACGCGGGGCATCGACGCTGTATAAAATGCGTTTTACCGATATCCGTACCGGTATGAAAGTGGAAGAGCGCTTTAAGGGCGATGACATTATTGACACCATCTCTCTGAGTCGACGTCAGGTGACTTTCTCCTACATTGATGGGGACGAGTATGTCTTTATGGACGACGAGGACTACACGCCCTATATCTTTAAAAAAGAGCAGATTGAAGAGGAACTGCTGTTTCTGCCCGAGGGCGGGATCCCGGGTATTCAGGTCCTGACCATGGACGGCCAGATTCTGGCGCTCGAGCTGCCGCAAACCGTTGATATGGAAATCGTGGAAACCACGCCGGGTATTAAAGGCGCCTCTGCCAGCGCCAGAACAAAACCAGCCACCATGATAACCGGCCTGGTTATTCAGGTTCCTGAATACCTGAGCAGCGGCGATAAAATACGCATTCATATCCCCGAGCGCCGCTATATGAGCCGTGCGGACTAATCAGTACGCGATAAATTCGGCAACGTCCTTGCGCGCGGCCGAATTTGTTATATTATAACAATTCCCGGGCGTACTAATTGTAGTTGACGGTCATAATCCCCATTTTGTGCTGTGCATCGAGCCATTTCACCTGCGTTTGCCCCAGCTCAGCAGGTAACGCCTGCGCATCAGGATGCGTGATGTAGACCTGGGTTTTACCCTGCTTAAAACAGGATGTTCTGATCAAGTCGGACTGCTGGTCGATTTCGCAGCTGGGCGACACAATCGCGCCCTGAAAGGTAATGATGCCAGAGCCTGCACTGGCCTGTGCCTCTCCTGCCAGAGCGGTTTCCGTCCATAGCGGGATGAGCAGACTGACCACAGTCATTTGCACTGCAATTTTTACGCCATTCATAGTTACCTCGTCGATTAACTGCTGGCACTTTGAAGATAGTCGTTGGTGGGCAGGTAAGTTAATTATCGGCATCGGTGAGCAGAAGATTAATTCACCTTTAGCTGAATGCGCAGAGAGAGGAAAAGATGGCACGAGTTAATTTAATCACCGGATTTCTGGGCAGCGGCAAAACTACCACCCTCCAGCATCTTCTTTCTCAAAAACCGGCAGACGAAAAATGGGCGATACTGGTTAATGAGTTTGGCGAAGTGGGTATTGATGGGGCCCTGCTGGCAGAGAGTGGCGCTATCCTGAAAGAGATCCCCGGCGGCTGCATGTGCTGCGTGAACGGCCTGCCGATGCAGGTTGGGCTGAATATGCTGCTTAAGCAGGCCCAGCCCGATCGCCTGCTGATCGAACCCACTGGCCTCGGGCACCCCAAACAGATCCTTGATATGCTCTCGGCGGATGTTTACCGCCCCTGGCTCACGCTGGATGCCTCGTTATGCCTGCTGGATCCGCGCCAGCTGAGCGACAGGCGCACCGTTGAAAACGAGAATTTCCGCGATCAGCTGGCGGCGGCCGATATTATCGTCGCGAATAAGGAAGATCGCTGGCTTGATGCCGACCGGCAGGCACTGCACGAATGGCAACAGCAGGATCCACTGAGCCGTCCGGTCATCACCGCCTCCTTTGGCAGAATTGATGCGCAGCTTTTGCGCCAGCCGCGTAAAAACCAGCAGACGCTTCCTCGGCCAGCCCATCATCATGGCCAGCCCGCTTCGGGCCTTGCCGCACTAACACTAAAGCCTGATGCACGGTGGCGCCGTTCGCTAAATCAGGGCCAGGGGTATTTCGCCTGCGGCTGGGTATTCGACAGCGATACGGTTTTTGATACCGTCGGCCTGCTTGAATGGGTACGCCTCTCTCCGGTCACGCGGGTTAAAGGTGTGATGCGCATCCAGGAAGGGTTGGTTAGCGTTAATCGTCAGGGTGACGACTTTCATATCGAGACCCGCCAGTCTTCGCCACCTGACAGCCGCATTGAGGTCATCCATGAAGCGGAAGCGGACTGGAACGCGTTACAAACATCTTTGTTGCAACTTCGTTTAACTTTCGTGTAATAATCTACGCCGTTACGATTTCTTAATTTAACCTTAAGACGAAATGACTGCTAAACGCTTACTTTCCATCCTGGTGCTTAATGCACTTGGCCTGGCGCTATTTTTCTCATGGTACCTGCCCGCCCATCACGGTTTCTGGTTTGACATTGATAAAAGCATTTTCTACTGGTTCAATGAAAGACTGGTCACCAGCAAACCCCTGCTGTGGTTCGTGGCCATTACCAACTATCGCGCTTTTGATGGCGTCTCGCTGTTAGCAATGGGTGCGCTTTACCTGAGCTTCTGGCTGCATGAAACCCCTCAGGGCCGCCGTCGCATGCTGGCCATCGGTATTACTATGCTGCTGGCTGCCGTCGTGCTTAACCAGCTCGGCCATCTGATCCCGGTTTCGCACCCCAGCCCCACTAAATTCTTCCCGGACGTTAATCATGTCACGCGCCTGACCGGCATACCGACTAAAGATGCGTCAGCGGACAGCTTCCCCGGCGATCACGGCATGATGCTGATGATTTTCGCCTGCTTTATGCTGCGCTATTTCACTCGCCGCGCCTTTTTAATCGCGGTAGCGATAGTACTGATTTTTGCCTCTCCCCGCATAATGATTGGGGCACACTGGTTTACTGACGTGGCGGTGGGTTCGCTTTCAATTGTGCTGGTCGGCATGAGCTGGCTGTTAATAACCCCGGCCAGCGACTATCTGGTCAATGTGGTTAATCGCTATTTACCTGGAAAATATAAGCCCGCTAAGTAAATATTAGTCTGTTAATGCTTTGCAGCAGGCAGCATCGTAATGCTTATCTCATTTATTACGGTGCTGCTTAATACCCTTCTTCGCTCACAGACATAAACGCTTCGCCGGAAATAACTGAACAAAGAACGACGAGGGTGCCGCCCTGGCAGCAGTTTATGCCATAAAAAATGCTTTCAGACCGACATTTAACTACGTTCTGCATCATGCCCCTCTTTAACACCTGAATACCTTCTTTACCCTCATGATTCCTGCACATTTGCCGATAAAACGGCCATTTTAATATTCTTATGTTTCACATCATTAAAACCTATAAAAAAGACGCTAAAACCCCTCGCCATGCTGTCTGTAATCGGTTAATCTCATTTTCGATTAGGCCAACGCTGTAAGATATTTCCTTAATTTACACTTTTAACTGTGCTCTCTGGCACATTTTAGAGGTTCAGGAATTGTCTTACCCCTGTGCGCTAATTAATCTCGTTCCGTTTCGTAATATCTGACGACTTCGTCGTTAAGGACTTCAAGGGATCACAAACATAATGGTCAAGTCTCAACCGATGCTGAGATATATCTGGCGGGTTTTACCTGCTGTCGCCTTAGCGACGTTACTGTCAGCCTGTAGTTCGACCAACAGCAGCAACAATGCACAAACTGATACTCATGCAGTTAAGAGCCAGGACGGCTTTTTACTTCAAGCGTCTCAGGATGAATTCGAAAAAATGGTTCAGAACGTGGATATTAAATCCCGACTGATGGACCAGTATGCGGTCTGGAAAGGCGTTCGTTATCGCCTGGGCGGCACCAGCAAACGCGGCATTGATTGCTCTGCATTTGTACAAACCACCTTCCGTGAGCAGTTTGGTCTCGATCTGCCGCGCTCCACCTACGAGCAGGAAGACACAGGGAAAAGCATTCAGCGTACAAAGCTGCGCCCCGGTGATTTAGTGCTGTTCCGCGCCGGTTCAACCGGTCGCCACGTCGGCATTTATCTGGGTAACGATAACTTTGTCCATGCCTCAACCAGCAGCGGCGTGATGATCTCGAATCTGAACGACAACTACTGGAAGCATCGCTATCATGAGGCACGGCGCGTTCTGACCCGAACGCAAAGCTGATTTCGATCCCCTGAAGTCTGCGAAAAACGAGAGAGAAAACGCTGCCGCGGCAGCGTTTTTTTTTGCCTGCTGCCAGGCGTGATAACGGGATGTTGGCATTAACGGTGGGAGCTAAGTAACTTTATGATATTGCGCTTTGCTTTTATACTCTTCAGCTGCATGGTGACCACGGCCCAGGCTGAGAATATTAATGAGAGTTACGCGTTTGCACAGCTCGGCGAGCCTAAATATGCCGTCGATTTCTCCCACTACGATTATGCCAATCCCGCCGCGCCCAGGGGCGGTAATATTACGCTTTCGGCGGTGGGCACCTATGATAACTTTAATCGCTTTGCCTCACGCGGCAATCCTGCGGCGGGCACTGACACGCTGTATGACCGGCTGTTTACCTCATCAGAGGATGAAGCCGCCAGCTATTATCCCCTGATTGCCGAGTTTGCGCGTTATCCTGATGATTATCGCTGGGTGGAAGTTTCCCTGAATCCCCTGGCTCGCTTTCAAGACGGCAGCCCCATCACCGCCCGCGACGTGGCCTTCACCTTTAACAAATTTATGACGGAAGGCGTACCGCAGTTTCGGGTGGCGAATAAGGGTGTGACTGCCCGGGCTATTTCCGCGCTGACCGTGCGGTTTGACCTGCCTGTGGGTGATAAAGATCGGGTACTGTCGCTGCTGTCGCTACCGGTATTCCCGGAAAAATTCTGGCAGCATCACCGACTGGATGAACCGCTTCGCACTCCACCTCCGGGCAGCGGTCCCTACCGGATAACCGCCTGGAAAGTCGGACAGTCTGTTACCTGGTCGCGCGTGAAGGATTACTGGGCGGCAAATCTGCCGGTGAATAAAGGTCGCTTCAATTTCGATACGATCCGCTACGACTATTATCTTGACGATAACGTTGCCTTTGAAGCCTTTAAGGCGGGCGCGTTCGATTTCCGCGCCGAGAGCTCGGCTAAAAGCTGGGCCACACAATATCGCGGCAGCAACTTTGACCACCATCTGATTATTAAGGATGAACAGCCCAACACCGCCGCCACGGATACCCGCTGGCTGGCCTTTAATGTGCAAAAGCCGCTGTTTAAGGATCGCCGCGTGCGCGAGGCCATTTCGCTGGTATTCGATTTCGAATGGATGAATAAGGCGCTGTTCTATAATGCGTACCGTCGAACCGACAGTTATTTCCAGAATACCGAATACGCCGCGCGGCATTATCCCGATGCAAAAGAGCTGGAGATCCTTGCGCCCTTTAAGGGAGAAATCCCCGATGAAGTATTCACGCAAATTTATCACCCTCCCCATACTGACGGTAGCGGGTATGACCGCGATAATCTTCTCAGGGCGCTGGCCCTGCTTAAACAGGCAGGCTGGGAGATAAAAAACCAGAAGCTAACCAATCAGCAGACGGGGAAGACATTCAGCTTTGAACTGCTGCTGCGCAGCGGGGAGAATAATCAGTGGGTACTCCCCTTCCAGCACGCGCTGTCACGGCTCGGTATCCAGCTTACCCTTCGCCAGGTCGACAGCTCACAGTATCTGGCCCGTGCGCGCAGTCGTGATTATGATATGCGCCCCATCAGCTACTTTGCTTTCCCCATCCCCGATCCCTCACTGCGGCTGGTCTGGGATTCGGCGTATCTCGCCTCCAGCTATAATGCCCCGGGCGTCGCCAGCCCGGTAGTTGATGCGCTGATAAAGCAGATCATTCAGCACCAGGGGGATAAAAACGCGCTGCTGCCGCTGGCAAGATCGCTGGACCGCGTCCTGCTGTGGAATGATTACATGATCCCGATGTGGTATAACGCCCGCGATCGCTATGCCTGGTGGAATAAGTTCTCAATGCCGGCGATCCGCCCTGCCTGGTCACTGGGCTTTGACAGCTGGTGGTATGATGTCAACAAAGCCGCGCAGCTGCCGGCACAGCGTCGTTAAGGAGCAAAGAGTGGGTGCCTATCTGCTACGCCGGCTGCTGCTGGTCATCCCCACGCTGTGGGCGATTATTACCATCAACTTTTTTATTGTGCAGATTGCACCCGGTGGTCCGGTTGACCAGGCGCTGGCCAATATCGAGTTCGGTCAGAGCACCGGACTACCAGGCGGGGGCGGTGCTTCCGACAGCCATGCGCGCGGCACGCCGAATTCGATGCCCGGCGACAGCCAGTATCGCGGTTCCCGGGGACTGGACCCGGAAGTGATCGCCGAAATAACCCGCCGCTACGGCTTCGATAAGCCCCTGTATCAGCGCTATTTCGACATGCTGTGGCACTACGCGCGCTTTGACTTTGGCGACAGCCTGTTTCGCAGCAGTTCGGTTATTCAGCTCATTAAACAGAGCCTGCCCGTTTCGGTGACGCTGGGGCTGTGGAGCACGCTGATTATCTATCTGGTTTCTATCCCGCTCGGCATCAACAAGGCGGTACGTAACGGTAGCGCCTTCGATACCTGGAGCAGTACGCTGATCATTGCGGGCTATGCTATCCCGTCATTTCTGTTTGGCATCGTGATGATTGTGCTGTTCGCGGGCGGCAGCTACCTGGACTGGTTTCCCCTGCGCGGGCTGGTTTCTGCCCGGTTCGACGCGCTCCCCTGGTATGGTAAAATTACCGATTATCTGTGGCACATTACGCTGCCGGTACTTGCCACCGTTATCGGCGGCTTTGCCACCCTGACGATGCTCACCAAAAATGCTTTTACCGATGAAATTCGTAAACAGTATGTGGTAACCGCCAGAGCGAAGGGGCTGGATGAGAAAAAAATCCTTTATCGTCACGTCTTTCGCAACGCCATGCTGCTGGTTATCGCCGGGTTTCCCGCCACCTTTATCAGCATGTTTTTTACCGGATCGCTGCTGATTGAAGTGATGTTCTCCCTCAATGGACTCGGCCTGCTGGGCTATGAAGCGACCCTGCAGCGTGACTATCCGGTGATGTTTGGCACGCTCTACATCTTTACGCTGATCGGCCTGCTGTTGAATATCCTTAGCGATATCACCTATACGCTGGTTGATCCACGCATTGATTTTGAGGGGCGCTAATGAAAAGGTTGAACCCGGTTAATCAGGCACGCTGGGCGCGTTTTTGCCATAACCGACGCGGTTACTGGTCGCTGTGGATTTTCATCGCGCTGTTTATCCTCTGCCTGGGCGCTAACCTGCTGGCAAACGATAAGCCGCTGATTGTCCGCTACCAGCAGCAGACTTATTTTCCCCTGCTGGTGAATTATACCGAAGCCGATTTTGGCGGCCCGCTGGCAACCGCGGCGGATTATCAGGATCCCTGGCTTAAGTCGCGCCTGAGCCAGCACGGCTGGGCCGTTTGGGCGCCGATCCGTTTTGGTGATAACACCATCAACTTCGCCACCCGCGTCCCTTTCCCCTCGCCCCCCTCCGCGCAGAACTGGCTGGGCACCGACGCCAACGGCGGGGATGTGCTGGCAAGGATCCTCTATGGCACACGCATTTCCCTGCTGTTTGGCCTGACGCTGACGCTTATCTCCAGCGTGATGGGCATCACCGCAGGCGCGCTACAGGGGTACTACGGCGGAAGAGTGGATTTATGGGGCCAGCGCTTTATTGAAGTCTGGTCCGGTATGCCCACGCTGTTTCTGATTATTTTGCTCTCCAGCATCATCCAGCCGGGATTCTGGTGGCTGCTGGGAATAACCGTGATGTTTGGCTGGATGCAGCTGGTCGGCGTGGTGCGCGCCGAATTCCTGCGCGCGCGCAATTTTGACTATATTCGTGCAGCGCAGGCGCTGGGCGTCAGCGACCGGCACATTATGTCACGCCATATGCTACCGAATGCCATGGTCGCGACGCTCACCTGGCTGCCGTTTATTCTGTGCGGATCGATAACCACGCTGACCTCGCTCGACTTTCTCGGCTTTGGCCTGCCGCTGGGCTCTCCCTCGCTGGGGGAGCTGCTCCTGCAGGGGAAAAACAATCTTCAGGCCCCGTGGCTGGGGATTGCGGCCTTCTTCTCGCTGGCGATCCTGCTGTCGCTGCTTATTTTTATCGGCGAGGCGGTTCGTGACGCCTTCGACCCCAGTAAGGTGCACTGAGTATGTCCCTGCTTATTGTGAAAGACTTAAGCATCGCCTTCCGCGCCTCCGGGGTCGAAAGGCGGGTGGTGGACAGCCTGTCGCTCTCCGTGGAGGCGGGTGAAACGCGCGCCCTGGTGGGCGAGTCCGGCTCGGGAAAAAGCGTCACCGCCCTGTCAATTATGCGCCTGCTCCCGTCACCGCCGGTGGTTTATCAGCAGGGTGACATACACTTTGCCGGACAGAACGTACTGACCGCCGACGAGCGCACGCTACGCGGCCTGCGCGGCAACCGCATGGCAATGATTTTTCAGGAGCCGATGGTGTCGCTCAACCCGCTGCACACCGTCGAAAAGCAGCTGTATGAGGTACTTTCGCTGCATCGCGCGATGCGCAGAGAGGCGGCGCGTGCCGAAATGCTGACCTGCCTGGATCGCGTAGGCATTCGCGACGCCGCCCGGCGGCTGAAAGATTTCCCGCATCAGCTCTCTGGAGGCGAGCGTCAGCGCATCATGATCGCCATGGCGCTACTGACCCGTCCCGAACTGCTGATCGCCGATGAGCCAACGACGGCGCTGGACGTCTCAGTCCAGGCGCAGATCCTGACTCTGCTGAACGAGCTAAAGCAGGAGCTGAATATGGGGCTGCTGTTCATCACGCACAACCTGAACATTGTGCGACAGCTGGCGGATAACGTCACGGTGATGCATAACGGCAAGGGCGTGGAGAGCAATACAACCCGACGGCTATTCGACTCGCCCCTACATCCTTATACGCAAACGCTGCTTAATGCTGAGCCGGAAGGCAGACCCGAACCGGCAGACAGCCACGCCGACCCGCTGCTTCGCGTCAGTCAGCTTCAGGTTGCCTTTCCGATCAAACAGGGCCTGATGCGCCGGGTCACCGGTTACCATCACGCGCTACGCTCGCTCAGTTTTGTACTTCGCCCCGGGGAAAGTCTGGGGCTGGTGGGAGAGTCCGGCTCGGGCAAAAGTACCACCGGGCTGGCGCTGCTGCGGCTTATTTCGTCACAGGGTGAGATCTGGTTTCGCAATCAGCCGCTGCACCAGTGGGATCGGCGAAAGATGCTGCCGGTGCGGCCAAAAATCCAGGTGGTATTCCAGGATCCCAACTCTTCACTCAATCCCCGGCTAAACGTGCTGCAAATTATCGCCGAGGGGCTACAGGTTCATCACCCTGCCCTCAGCGAAAAGCAGCGCGAGGCGCGCGTGATTGCAGCGATGCAGGAGGTGGGGCTGGATGCGGAGACGCGGCACCGCTACCCCGCCGAGTTTTCCGGTGGGCAACGCCAGCGCATCGCCATCGCCCGGGCGCTGATATTACAGCCGGAGCTGATTATCCTTGATGAGCCGACCTCATCGCTCGACAGGTCGGTTCAGAAACAGATCCTGACGCTGCTGAAAAAATTGCAGCGCGATCGCCAGCTGGCCTACATTTTCATCAGCCATGACTTACAGGTGGTCAGATCGCTCTGTCATCAGGTGGTGGTGCTGCGGCAGGGTGAAGTAATTGAGCAGGGAGAGTGTGAGGCGATATTCTCCGCCCCAAAAGAACGCTACACGCAGCAGCTTATAGCACTGAGTGATTTCGCCATGTTTCCGCAATCCCCACGCCAAAGTTCTTAAGGCGGCAGGTGGTGGCGCTTTCATCATGACGGGTCACGAACAGGCAGGGCTGTCCGTCCCACTCTACCACGGCGCACTCAAGCTTGATGTCCGCCAGTGCCTCTTTGATCATTTGCATGATATCCCATGCCTGCTCCCCCTGGTGGCTGAGCAGGCTAAGGCCAATCAGATCGTCATCGCCAGCGACGCCATTCAGCGTCAGCGGCTCTACGCTGAGTTCGGACGATCCCGTGCCCCAGCGATAGCTTTGCGGTAATCGGTGTACGACAGAATGTTGTAACATAGTCAGCTAAACTCCCCAGTTCAACAGCGAGTGCAATGCTATAACAGCCGTTTTTTCACCAACGGTAGATATTGCACGGCAGGATAAAGCAAGGGCAGCATCACCTGAGCAGGGTCGTTTTTGAGCGTTGCCTCACGTTTCAAGGCTATATTTACCGCGTCACGGCGTGAATAACAACCATTTTTGTTGCATATAGGTAAATTTTAGCAGCGTTACATTCACATTAAAGCAACATAGTCGACACTCAGCATCCCCTGACCTGTGGGAAGGGTGCAATCAGACCGTTACGCCTTTACGCGGTCGGGCAGCGTAGAGGAAGAGTAGAACGGAGACTGTCGCACAGATAAAGATCGACCCCACCATTGGCCAGGCCGAGTGGAAGGAGAGCGTCGAGAGCAGCGCACCCACCAGCGCGCCCACGCCAAATCGCAGCGTGCCCGCCAGCGATGACGCCGTGCCTGCCATATGGGGAAACTCTTCCAGAATGACCGCCATGGCATTGGAGGAGACCATCGCCACGCAGCCAATAAACATCGCCACACCAAACACCAGCGGCAGAAAGCCCAGATTGAACGCGCTAACCACCACCATCCACACGCCCATGCTGAACTGTATCAGCAGCCCGAGCCGGAACATCGCCAGCGGACCAAATCGACGGACGCAGCGGCTGTTAAGCAGCGTCATCAGAAACAGGAAGACGATATTCAGGGCAAAGTAGTAGCCGAAATCCTGCGGGCTGATGTGGTTCAGCTCAATATAGACAAAGGGCCCGACGTTGAGGAATGAGAACAGCCCGGCAAATGAGAAGCCGCTGGCCAGCATATAGCTGAATACGCGCTTGTGGCGGAACAGCGACAAAAAATTTCTCAGGGTGGTACGGAGATGGAATTTCTGTCGCTTTTCACGCGGCAGCGTCTCTTTGATCTGGGTGACAACCAGCACGGTGGTGACCACCGCGGCCAGCGAGATGGTCCAGAAGATTGCGTGCCAGCTCCAGACCAGCAGCATCCAGCCGCCTACGATGGGGGCCACCAGCGGTGCAATGGTGGTGACCAGCATCACGAATGACATCATGCGGGAAAACTCTTCCTTCGAGTAGGTATCCCGCATCAGCGCGCTGATCACCACGCTGCCCGCCGCTGCCGACAGGCCGTGCAGCAGACGCATAAAAATCAGCTGGTCGATTGACTGGGAAAGCGCACAGGCGGCAGCGGCGACGGCAAAAATCAGCGTCCCCACGGCAATGACCGGTTTACGCCCAAAGCTGTCCGCCAGCGGCCCGTAAATCAGCTGCCCGAGAGCAAACCCGAAGATATACAGATTAAGCGTCATCTGCACGCTACCCGCTGATACCCCGAACTCGTGGGCAATTTGCGGGAGCGCAGGTAAATACATATCAATTGATAGCGGCATTAACATCGCCAGCAGGCCAAGGATCACCACCAGCCCCAGCGACGAATTCTTTTCCTTACGCACCCTCATCTACCCCACACAAGCTTCTGGTTATGATCAACGGGTCGGCAGACCCACGCTGGCAATTTCTTCTTCGGTCAGGGCACGGTATTCGCCCGGCTGCAGATCCTCGTCCATGGCTATCGCACCAATGCGCTCACGGTGCAGCTCCACCACGCGGTTGCCGACCGCTGCAAACATCCGTTTTACCTGATGATAGCGGCCCTCACTGATGGTCAGACGCACCTGATGTTCGTCGATAACGTCCAGCCGGGCCGGTTTGGTCAGGTCTTTTTCGTTATGCAGCTGGACACCCGCGGTAAACTGCGCCGCCGTATCCTCCGCCAGCGGCGACTCCAGCGTCACCAGATAGGTTTTTTCGCAGTGATGGCGAGGCGAGGTAATACGGTGTGACCACTGGCCGTCGTCGGTCATCAGCACCAGGCCGGTGGTATCAATATCCAGTCGCCCTGCCGCATGGAGCTTATAAGCGGTGGGCTCATGCAGGAAATAGAGCACCGTTGGGTGATCGGGATCGTCAGTGGAGCAGACGTAGCCCTGCGGCTTATTCAGCATGAAGTAGCGCGGTCCGAGCTGCTGCTGTAGCGGATTGCCATCATACTCAACCTGGCTTTCAGGGTTCAGCCTGAACGCACTTTCCCGTACCACTTCCCCATCAACCGTTACCTTACGCGCCCGTATCTCGCGTCCCGCGATGGCGCGGCTGACTTCCAGCTGCTGAGACAAAAATTTATCAAGTCGCATTAAATCTGCACTGCCTGTTTAGTAGATATGAAAACCGACGCTCCTGACTGCGGAGCGTTTGAAGAGAGAGAACGCGTGGATCCTGACTGTTCTGCCCATCACCGGGGAGACTGAACAGCGCCCCCGGATACCGCCTCAGTATATAGGGAGTTAGCGTCGAGGCACAGAGGCTGACGGGCATGAAGCGGCCTTTCATGTCATAATGCGGTTTTGCTCCCAGATCCTCCGAAAACCATGTCGTTTACTCTGCGCCCCTATCAGCAGGAAGCGGTTGATGCCACGCTCAGCTACTTCCGTCGTTCTCATCAGCCCGCCGTTATCGTGCTGCCAACCGGCGCGGGTAAAAGCCTGGTTATTGCCGAACTGGCCAGGCTGGCACGGGGACGCGTGCTGGTACTGGCGCACGTCCGGGAACTGGTGGCGCAAAACCACGGTAAATACCTCGCCTACGGGCTGGAAGCCGATATCTTCTCCGCCGGGCTGCAGCAAAAACAGAGCCGCAGCAAAGTGGTCTTTGGCAGCGTCCAGTCGGTGGCCCGCAACCTGTCGCAGTTTGAGGGGGAGTTTACCCTGCTGATCGTCGACGAGTGCCACCGCATCAGCGACGCCGACGACAGCCAGTATCAGCAGGTGCTGAACCACCTGCGCTTAAGCAACCCGCGACTGCGACTGCTGGGCCTGACCGCGACGCCCTATCGCCTGGGGAAAGGCTGGATTTACCAGTTCCACTACCACGGCATGGTGCGCGGCGATGAGCGGGCGCTGTTTCGCGACTGTATTTATGAGCTGCCGCTGCGCTATATGGTGAAGCATGGCTTTCTGGTGCCGCCGGAAAGACTGGATATGCCGGTGGTGCAGTACGACTTCAGCCGCCTGACCGCCCGTGAAAACGGTCTCTTTAGCGAAGCGGACCTCAACCGTGAGCTGAAACAACAGCAGCGTATTACGCCGCATATCGTTCAGCAGATTGTGGAATTTGCTCAGGACCGTCAGGGTGTCATGATCTTTGCCTCCACGGTTGAACACGCGAAAGAGGTGCTGGGCCTGCTGCCTGAGGGTAAGGCCCTGATCACCGCCGGGACGCCTGCCGCCGAACGTGACGCGCTGATTACCGCCTTTAAGGCGCGACAGCTGCGTTACCTGGTTAACGTGGCGGTACTGACCACCGGCTTTGACGCGCCGCACGTAGACCTGATCGCCATCCTGCGCCCTACCGAGTCTGTCAGCCTCTATCAGCAGATTGTCGGGCGCGGCCTGCGCCTTTCCCCGGGAAAAACCGACTGCCTGATTCTGGATTACGCCGGCAACCCGCACGATATTTTCACGCCTGAGGTGGGCTCGCCGAAAGGGAAAAGTGACAATAAGCCGGTGCAGGTATTCTGCCCCGCCTGCGGGTTCGCCAATACGTTTTGGGGTAAAACGACCCCGGACGGTACCGTAATTGAGCATTTTGGCCGCCGCTGTCAGGGCGTACTGGAGGATGACGAAGGCAATCGTGAACAGTGCGACTATCGCTTTCGCTTTAAACAGTGTCCGCACTGCAATGCGGAAAACGATATTGCCGCCCGGCGCTGTCATCAGTGTGATGCGCTGCTGGTGGATGCCGACGATATGCTAAAAGCGGCGCTCAAACTTAAGGACGCCCTGGTTCTGCGCTGCGCGGCAATGGTGCTGGAAACCGGCAGCGACGAAAAAGGAGAGTGGCTGAAGGTGCGCTATTATGATGAGGAAGCCACCGAGGTCAGCGAGCGCTTCCGGCTCTTCACCCCCGCCCAGCGTACCGCCTTTGCGCAGATTTTCCTGCGCCCACACCAGCGCGCCCCCGGCGTCCCGCTGGTGTGGAAAAC
This sequence comes from Erwinia sp. HDF1-3R, assembly GCF_039621855.1. Lineage (NCBI taxonomy): Bacteria > Pseudomonadati > Pseudomonadota > Gammaproteobacteria > Enterobacterales > Erwiniaceae > Erwinia > Erwinia sp. HDF1-3R. Next base: position 3,285,699 of record NZ_CP155071.1, read on the forward strand.
GGCAGCGGATATTGTCGCCCTCCAGCCCCTGCTGCGTCAGCCCGACTTTATCGTGGCGAGAAAGCAGCGCCATTTCTGGCAGATTCGGGAAAAAGTATTCGACTACCAGGGGCGCTATCGCCGCGCCAATATGCTGCGCTAGCGCCACGACGGTTTAATTCATTGCCGCTGGCGCGAAACCTGGGCTATAATGCGCCCCGCTTTTGCTTTCGCCAAAGCTGAACACTCCAACCTGTTGCTGGGTCGCCTGTAGCAGGATAATCAGATAAAGAGATTGAACAATGTTCACTATCAATGCAGTAGAACGTAAAGAGCAGGGCAAGGGTGCGAGCCGCCGCCTGCGTACAGCTAACAAATTCCCGGCCATCATTTATGGCGGTAACGAAGCAGCTGTTGCTATCGAACTGGACCACGACTACGTGATGAACATGCAGGTTAAGCCTGAGTTCTACACCGAAGTGCTGACTCTGGTTGTTGATGGCAAAGAGTCAAAAGTAAAAGTGCAGGCTGTACAGCGTCACCCGTTCAAGCCAAAACTGCACCACATCGACTTCGTTCGCGCTTAATCGCCCGTTTGAAATCCTGTGAAGAAAACGCCGCGTAATGCGGCGTTTTTTTTTGCCTGCAATAGCGACGCTGTTTGTCGCGGCGAACAACGTCCCTCAAACAGTTACGTTGTTCGCCGCGGCTAAGATTCTGCTCAAACCGCGATTTTATTTGCCGCTACTGCGGCGCTGGAGCTGGTCACGCAGGTTGGGCGGTGTGCCTTTGATCGTCAGCGTATCCGTTGCCGGATCCCAGAAAATGCGCTCGCCTAACAGCATTGCGTCAAAGTTGATCGTTAGCCCACCGCCGCTGCCGGAAAATTTGGTCAGCTGGCGCAGCGTACTGCGATCGGCCGGAAAACTCTCCTCCAGCTCATATCCCTGCTCCTGCGTAAAGGCCTGGAAGCTTTTTTCACCGAGCGGCGCCAGCTCTTCAGAAAGCCCCTGTAATGCAATCTCCTCGCCCGCCTGCAGCTGTTCATTACAGTAGCTGTAGACCTGCTGCCGATAGTTCTGCCGCTCATTTTTATCGAGAGTGGCCTCAGAGCAGTAGTCGTCTACCGCCTGCAGTAACCCGCGGTTCTGCGCTTTGGTATCCAGACCCACGCTGGCGCCGAGGAAATCCATAAAGAAGTCGGCAACCTTGCGCCCTACTCTTCCCCGCAGGAAGGTAAGATAGCGCGTTGACTCTGGATTGGTTTCCCATTCGGTCAGGTCGATACGCGCCACAATATCGGCATGGTTGATATCCAGATAGTGCGTGCTGCTGATATCCAGCTCTTCATTCACGCGCATGCTGTTCTGGCTGTTCAGTACCGCAATCAGCAGATAGTCGACCGCCAGATAGCGGTAGTGACCGAACAGCACCACGCCGCCTTCCGCAAACGGATATTTTGCCAGCTCATCACGCAGTCGACCCGTAGCCGCACGGCTGAACGCGAGGAAATCATCCTCACCCTTACGGCAGTTGCGCAGCGCCTCGGCCAGCTCGCTCTCTTCGTTAAACAGGCCGTAAGCTTTGTTCTTGGCGCTGTAAACACGATGCAGTTCTTCCATCATCGCGGTGACCGGAGCATTCGCGGGAAGCAGTGATTCGCGCAGCACCAGCTCAAGCGTCTGCTCGTCGCGCTTGATCAGCTGGTGAAGAGCAATCTGCTCGATATCCAGACTCATGGTAAACTCTCCTTTTGATGTAGGCGCGTATTCAAACACCGAGTGCGACGGCGATCAACAGGCAACAACTTTAACCGGGCGTTGACGATAAAAGAGCAGAAAAAATCGCACTTTTACGTTAAGATGCCGCCCTTTAACACTGAATAAACTCGACCTTATGCCGCAATCATCCCGTTACAGTGACACCCGCGTGGAAAAACTCCTCGCCGAAATGGCCAGCGTACTTGAAAAAGACAAGGCCCCCACCGATCTTTCCCTGATGGTACTGGGAAATATGGTGACTAATTTACTTAATAACAGCGTATCGCCTGCTCAGCGCAGCACGCTGGCTCGCTCCTTCGCCGACGCGCTGCAGGCTTCGGTACGTGATGATAAAGCCCATTAATGTGAAGATTCAGACTCTGCTATGGTAACAAATCGGCAGCCCTACCGAGAAAAAGTGTCCCAGATGATTAGCTGGGGGCACTGGTTCGCCCTGTTTAATATTATCTTTGCCTTTATTCTGGGTAGCCGTTACCTGTTTGTTACCGACTGGCCCGCCTCGCTGGCAGGACGCATCTATGCGTTTACCAGCTGGATTGGTCACTTCAGCTTTATTGTGTTTGCCGCCTATCTGCTGATTATCTTCCCGCTCACCTTCGTGGCGATGTCCCAGCGGCTGCTGCGCTTTCTCTCTGCCATTATCGCGACCGCCGGGCTGACGCTGATTCTGGTGGACAGCGCGGTCTTTAATCGGTTTCATCTGCACCTTAACCCGGTCGTATGGGAACTGGTCGTTAACCCGGACCAGAGTGAGATGGCCCGCGACTGGCAGCTGATGTTTATCAGCGTACCGGCCATATTTCTGGTCGAGATGCTGTTTGCCACCTGGAGCTGGCAAAAACTTCGCAGCCTCAACCGGCGCAACTTTGGTAAGCCGCTGGCGCTGCTGTTTATCGCGGCCTTCTTTACCAGCCATGTGATGTATATCTGGGCGGATGCGAACTTCTATCGCCCTATAACCATGCAGCGCTCCAACCTGCCGCTCTCCTATCCGATGACCGCCCGACGCTTCCTGGAGCGGCACGGCCTGCTGGATGCGCAGGAGTATCAGCGACGCCTGGTGGAACAGGGTAACCCTGAGGCACTGTCGGTCACCTATCCACTAAACAACATCACCTTTAGCGACGCCGGTACGCGCAATAACCTGCTGGTGATCACCGTGGATGGATTGAACGAGGCCTCAGTGGCGAAAAGTCTGCCGCACCTGAAGCAGTTTGCCGATGAAAACGTCAATTTCACCCATCACTTTAGCGCAGGCTTTACCGGCGACAGCGGCCTGTTTGGCCTGTTTTACGGAATTTCACCGGGCTATATGGACGGCGTGCTCTCCGCGCGCGTCCCCTCTGCCCTGTTTGGCGCGCTGAGCAAGCAGGGTTACCAGTTCGGTCTATTCGCCTCCGACGGCTTCAATGCGCCGCTCTACCGTCAGGCACTGCTGGCAGATTATTCTCTGCCTGCATCAAAAAGTCAGCCGAACTCGCAGACCACCCTACAGTGGCAGCGCTGGCTGGACGGGCAGAAAAACAGTCCGTCGCCGTGGTTCTCCTGGCTGTCACTGTCGGGCATGGCGGAGCCAGCGGGTAATGCGAAGGAGTTCGCCCGCCGCTACGCGCGCAGCGCAGCCGACGTGGATACGCAGATTCAAAATGTGCTGACCACGCTGAAAGATAACGGCATGCTGGATAAAACCGTCGTGGTGATCACCGCCCGGCACGGCATTGCGCTGGACGGCGACACCAGTATGGGTAACCGGTCCAATCTGCAGGTGCCGCTGGTGGTTCACTGGCCGAATACCCCTGCGCAGCAGGTGGACAAGCTGACCGGGCATCAGGATATTATGACTACCCTCATGCAGCGCCTTCTGCACGTCAGCACCTCTGCCACGGACTATTCACAGGGAGAGGATCTTTTTGCGGCTGCCCGTCGGCGCGACTGGGTGATTGCCAACAGCGATCGCCAGCTGGTGATCACCACGCCTTCCGTCACGCTGGCGTTGGATGCTAACGGCAGCTACAAGGCATGGGATAACCAGGGGCATCGGTTAAAAGATCATAAGCCTCAGCTCGCCCTGCTGTTGCAGGTGCTGACCGATGAGAAACGTTTCACCGCCGATTAATGGCTGGCACTGTATAAATTCAAAGCAGTCAACGCGTTAGGCGCTTGCAATTGCAGATGAAATGAGTACTATAAGCCCACGTGTCGGCACGTAGCGCAGCCTGGTAGCGCACTGTCATGGGGTGTCAGGGGTCGGAGGTTCAAATCCTCTCGTGCCGACCAAATTATCCCAACGTTTTGTCTGGTGAAGCCCAGAGAGAACCATAAAAAACAGTTTAAACAGTAGGTTGTTGAAATCTGCTGTTTTCTGTTGTCTAGTGAAATCCTGATTGATACAGTGGAATCCACCTAATTTAGGCATACTCATGGACATTCGTTTCTAAGACTGCCTTTTGATATGCCTAAGCCTTCCGAGGAACAGAATGGAGACTGTTTATGGCAAGACAGACCAAGCCCGTAAACAATACCGAAGTGAAGAACGCCAAAGCTGCTGGACGAGCATTGGTTCTTTATGACGGGGACGGTCTGGAACTGCAGGTAACTCCCGGAGGCTCAAAACTCTGGCGGTTTCGTTATTACAAACCCTTCACTCGTAAACGGGCTATGATCAGCTTTGGCTCATACCCTTCCGTTTCGCTTTCCGAAGCCCGCCAAAATCGTGAAACAGCCCGCACTCTTCTCAGCAAAGACGTCGATCCTCAAGAGCACAAAAGGGCAGAATAGCTTCGTCAGAAGAGTGTGAGTGAAAGTACGTTTGAAAAAGTTGCAGCTGGGTGGTTTAAGACCAAAGAGGCAGCCGGATTAACAACCCATACTCTTAACAATATCCGGCGTTCAATAAGTAAATATGTGTTCCCACATATTGGCTCTATGCCTATTTCCAGCATTACAGCCCAACAGTTCATCGGATCCCTTAGCCCAACTCATGCGGCAGGTAGACTCGAAACTGTTAAAAGGTTGAGTCATCTTATTAATGAGGTTATGGATTACGCTTTGAACTCTGGCTTAGTCACTTCAAACCCAGCGGCAAAAAAAAATCGGTAAGACGTTCCATAAGCCAAAAGTAAAACATCGCCCTGCCCTCTTACCTGAACAGCTACCTCTGCTTATGAAGAATCTCGCATTTGCGAGTATTGGCAGACAAACGCGTTGCCTTATTGAATGGCAGTTGCTAACCATGACAAGACCAGCTGAAGCCGCAATGACCCGGTGGGACGAGATCAATTTTGAAACCAAAGAATGGCGTATTCCTGCCGGGCGCATGAAAATGAAACGTATGCATATTGTTCCATTGTCTGAGCAGGCACTAGCCGTATTGGAAATTATGAAGCCTATCAGCAAACACAGACCTCACGTTTTTCCCGGCTACCGAAATCCGTTTGAACCTATGAACAGTCAGGCTGCTAACATGGCACTGAAGCGCATGGGCTTCAAAGATATCCTTGTTGCGCACGGTATGAGATCCATAGCCTCAACTATTCTTAATGAGAAGGGATTTCAGCCTGACGTCATTGAGGCAGCACTGGCTCACATTGATACTAATGAGGTCAGGAGAACTTACAACCGCTCTCAATATCTGGAGCAACGAAGAGATATGATGTCTTGGTGGGGTAAGCATGTTGAACTGTCAGCAAGTGGCAACTACAGCTTTTCATCAGGATTGGAAAATGATTCAGTAAATCATTACCATGATTTAAAAGTATGATAATTATTTGCATCTAACATTATACTCAGCTACAAGAATAGCAACTCTACTTTATGATCCAAAGATCGTGACTAAGGAGCCTGTAATTTAAATTGTGTATCTGCCTGTTTTTGATATCTTCACTCCAACAACGGAGACAGGCAATTTATGGACGAAAAGAAACTCAGAGCCCTTGCGACTGAACTGGCTAAAGGCCTTAAAACCGAAGCCGATCTCAATCAGTTTTCCCGTATGCTGACAAAGCTTACCGTTGAAACAGCGCTCAATGCTGAGCTGACTGATCACATCGGCCACGAGAAGAACGCCCCCAAAACAGGCTCCAATACCCGTAATGGCTACTCGTCAAAAACCTTGCTTTGTGATGATGGTGAGATTGAAATCAGTACGCCACGCGATCGTGAAAGCACCTTCGAACCGCAACTGATAAAGAAAAACCAGACGCGTATCACCCGGATGGACAGCCAGATTTTGTCCCTGTACGCCAAAGGCATGACCACGCGAGAAATCGTCGCCACCTTCAAAGAGATGTACGACGCGGATGTTTCACCCACGCTGATTTCTAAAGTCACCGATGCGGTTAAAGAGCAGGTCACAGAGTGGCAGAATCGCCCCCTGGATGCACTTTATCCCATTGTTTATCTTGACTGTATTGTTGTAAAAGTTCGCCACGGTGGTAGCGTGATTAATAAAGCCGTCTTCCTCGCACTGGGCATTAATACCGAAGGCCAGAAAGAGCTCCTGGGCATGTGGCTGGCAGAAAACGAAGACGCAAAGTTCTGGCTCAGCGTGCTGACAGAGCTTAAAAACCGGGGCCTTCAGGATATCCTGATTGCCTGCGTGGACGGTCTGAAGGGCTTCCCGGATGTGATAAACAGCGTTTATCCCCAAACGCATATCCAGCTGTGCATTATTCACATGGTGCGTAACAGCCTGAAATACGTGTCGTGGAAGGACTACAAAGCCGTGACTGGCGGGCTGAAAGCGGTATATCAGGCTCCAACAGAAGAGGCGGCGTTAATGGCTCTGGAGCAGTTCGCAGGGGGCTGGGACGATAAATACCCGCAAATCAGTAAAAGCTGGTATGCACACTGGGAAAATCTCAATACGTTTTACAATTATCCACCGGATATCCGTAAAGCTATTTACACTACGAACGCCATCGAATCGCTGAACAGCGTGATCCGTCAGGCAATAAAGAAACGCAAGGTGTTCCCGACGGATGACTCGGTGCGGAAAGTCATTTATCTGGCGATCAGGGATGCTTCAAAAAAATGGAATATGCCGATCCGAAACTGGCGGCTGGCGATGAGTCGCTTTATTATCGAGTTCGGTGACCGCCTGAGCGATCACCTCTAATACGTTGGCAGTTACACAGAATTATTTACAGGCTCGGTTCTGTCCTAATTTTGCTTAAAACAGACTTTCAGATTAGATTGCCTGCTGCCAGTTAAAAAAGTCAGATCAAGACTAAGCTAATACACTAAATGACTAAGACCTCTATTCCGAATCTGGGGTCTTTTAGTTTGTGTTAAGCATAGCTTATCGGTTACAATCTTGGCATGTTCTCATGTTTCACAGATAATGGATATGAATAAAATACAGATCGAACAACTTCTACGACAGGAAGGGTTCACACCTAAAGAAATTTCCGTGATTCGTCAACATGCTGAGAAAGACGCCTACCCCTACCCTTGGTTGTTATCTCAACTTTCAAAGAGATTTGTTGTTTCCATTATCCTGCTGCTCATACTTTTCGCAGGCTTTATCTTCACATTAAGCCATGGCACTCATGAAAGCCTTGTCTCTTACTCAATTACGTTTTTAATAGGTTTCGGAATCATGTATGTTTTCGTTCCATTGAAACCTGCATTTAAAGCGTTCAGATTCATGAGAAAACATGGTCATTCATTATAATTATCACTGATAGATTTGATTGCCATGCCGTCGTTATAAACTTCAATAAACAGCTCTTTTCTACTCATTTCCTTGATACCGCGAACGTAATCAGTGTTGAGGAAGTAGAAAAGCCTCCAGGCCTCAGGTTTCTGAACCAGGCGAACAATGCCATACACCGATAGCGCGAGATCCATTGAGCTATAGGCTATCTGTCCGACCTTTTGATCGAAGCCCAAAAATTCCGCAGTAGCCACATAGCCCTGCTTCAGCAGCCCTTCGCTATCGCTTTTGCCATAAATCAGATTCTCAACTGATTCCTGAACACCGTTTAATCCATGAAGAACTAACATTCCGCCAAAAGCAGTTCCAATGATTGTTCCGGTAGCAAGGGAAGCGCCAATGACCGATACTCCGGCTATGACCTGCAGGCCACTTAGAACTACTCCTACTCCATTTATCACATAGCCCCAGATATCTCCCTTCTTAACGAGCTCAACTGACGCATGTACAGCAGCTGTACCAGCACGAAGCATTCTGTCCTGAATCGTTAGATATTCATTTTCCTTTTTCAGATTTTGTATGCATTCCTGGCACTGCTCATCTGAAGATCCGGACCGGATTATGTTAAGTTGCGCATTCACAAAAGCTTTAACTTCGTCCTGAAACTGCAAGCGATTAAGCCCGTCTTTAAGATAGATAAGAGACAGGTGATTGGCATGAGCAAGTAGCTGATTTGCCTCTGCATTTGCCATTGTTAGGAAGTAATCTGCGAATCTGTTCGGTTTCCAGTAGTCCATGACTGAGCCTTTGTGTCATTATGTATATCTATAATTTTATTTAATCAGATATTTTTGCTAAGTGAAAGAAAAAGGACCAATCATGAGTACTGATCTCTTCTTAAAAATCGACGGCATTACAGGTGAATCTCAGGACAGCAACCACAAAGGCTGGATCAACGTAGACTCTTTCACATGGGGTGCAACGCAACCTGGTAATATGTCAGTTGGGGGCGGCGGCGGCGCTGGTAAGGTTCAGTATCGTGATCTAACAGTTCAGACCCAAATCGACAAAGCAACACCAGCTATCATGCGATACGTTTCAAATGGCAAGCATATCGGTAAAGTAGAACTATCAGTCTGTAAAGCAGGTGGCAATCAGATTGAGTACTGTCGTATCACTTTGGAAGACGTATTGATCACAAACGTAACATTCCAAGGTACGACAAATCGCGACCTTATAGGATTGTCCTACCAATTTGAGGCTTCAAAAGTCAAAACCCAGTATTGGGAGCAATCCTCTACTGGCGGCAAAGGCGCAGAAAGTCAGTCAGGTTGGAATATTAAAAACAATAAGGAAATTTAATTTTCATCTTCAATTAATAACATTATGTTTTAGGGTGCAAACTGTATGTCTATAGCCAGTGGAGAACTTTATGATACAGCTAATTTTATTTTAAAATCCAGAAGAATGACAAGATATGGAATCATAGGGTTTGTTATTGGCATAACAATATATGCACTATGTTATCTGGTGTTAATTCAAAGTGTATTCTTGCCCAATAATTTGAATAACCCTATAATTGCAACAGTAGTAACTGACAAAGAAGCAATGAAGTATTCTGAGCAAGCCTTTATGACCTTGAGAAATTTCAATGATGGGATTAGCAATATTGAACCCGAAGGCGACATATTTGCGTTTTTGCCAGTAAATCCAGCTGTAATGCTAAATGTTCATTATAAATTATCAGAACACTACGAAGTTGACAATAAAGTCACACCAGCTAAAAGAATTAAAAAATTCAAATACGAGCCTACTTTTGAATTAAGGTTGAACAGGGGGGTTCTGATATTATTTCTATTTTCTGAGATAATTATGATATGTGTACTTATCGGTGTAATTTATTTTAGCAAAAATAAATACACAAACAACTTTGAAGAAGAAATATTAAGGTCTTATCATGCTGTTATGTTTAGCTTCCTGAGTTCTGCAGAAGATAGTGAGAATAACACAGAATTAAATATCAAGAAAGAATATTTAGTATTACTCCTTACAAACCTGCATTTATTTATCATTCAAATGACCAGGAGACATAATAATAGACCGTGCATAACTATTGAAGACGAATTAGATTTACAAGATATTTTCTTCTCTTTATGACTCATTATCTTTCCCAATGCAAGTAAAGAATACTTTACTACTGAAAAACTAGGTTCTAATTCAAGAATAGATTTTTTCATTCAGGATATAAATACTGGTATAGAACTGAAGCATGTGACACCCAGAAAAAACTCGAAGCCAGGGTTATTAGCTGAGCAAATTCTAATCGATATCAAACGTTATCAATATAACAAAGATTTAAAGAAACTGATTTTTTTCATATACGACCCTGAAATGGTAATACTAGATTTTAACAATGAGACTGACGAACTAACTCATGAAGCCGAAATTGAAACTAAGATCATATTCTCTCCACCAAGATAGTTAACATCTCGTTAAATTATAATCTGGCCCCCTTTCTCTTTTTCTTCTTGGAAGGGGGGGATTTCATGAGAATGTTTTTTTCGTACTTAACCCTTTCTGCCTGATAGATCCCCTCAGCCTCCTGCTCGTTATCAATCGCATAGTGAATGAGATATGAATCGCCGGAGGCTACGCTGGTAGTGTGGCAGGTGAGAAACTGGTCAATATGTTTTTGGAGTCAACCGGTGATTGAACATATACTAGCCAGGTCAGAATTGTTCTTTGGACTATTTGCCAGTTTACTTATTTTTATATCGTTTTTTCTCTACCTGGCCAATAAGCGTCGTTATGAAAATTTAGTCTCACTTTTCAAAGAAAAATATACATTCCCCGCTCCTGCCTCATTTAACCATATGGTTGGTTTTTTTTGGTGTTTTCCCCATGAGCAGATTTTTTATCAGATTGAGCAAGAAACAGAAGATTTTTTTGCTCAAGCAAAACGACCCTGCTTATAATTTTTTTTTGAGGAGAATGACTTAAAAATTCAGCCATGGATGAGGTATTTATCCGCCATGTGGATGACTGCGACTGCGTTTTATCTGATTTCTATATTAGCTGCTATTATATTATCTGCGGTCAGGTGAGCAAAAAATATCAGGTAAGAAAATCAATCGCAATTTTGATCTGGGTACGATAAGGGGAAGCATCGCAGAACACAGCCCCCAGAGAACGAGTGGGAATTCTCGCCATCTCATGCGTCATGACTGCATACTCATTATCATCAGTCAGTCTGACAAGCGAAACCAGCCGTTCCGATCGTGTGCTGTCGGGATACTTTAAAGGGCGGCCGCGGGATCGCAATCCTGCGGCTCAGCCGGCTGAGAATATCACTTGTTACATCAGACAGCAGGGGCGACGGTCATTTAGTCAGTTCTGCCACGCACCTCTACAGGATGCTATATTCATACAGTTGACGACGTGTCTGTATATTAAATGTCGTTTGATCTTCTGCTGATAATTTTGCAAAATCATCAACGAACTCTTTAATCGTATCTACTGGATTTTTCTCCGGGGATTTGGAGAGTGACTCTATCGCTTTAACCACAAATACCCCACATCCGTTTGGCACGTTTTCCTGCATATTCCCATTAATGAATGCGATATTTTCTTTAGGCACTCCTGCTGCTCTTGCTGAATCAATCAAGTTATTTTTTGTATTTCCATTTAAATCACCCAAAGAATTAAATACAACACACTTATTTATATGATCGGATCCATCTTTATACAAAGAAAACATAACCCAGTGATCCCCTGTATTTATTGGAAAAACCTCCGGCTTATCAGAAATATTATTGGATTTTATTTTTTCACCAATCTGTTCAGACAGCATATTTATGTTTGTTTCAGGCTCAATCAGTCCAATGGGGAAGTTTAATGACAAATTATCAGCGTCCTGATTTACATCATACATGGCAGCATTTATCTCATCCGTTGTCAGCATGCGAGCGCGACTCCATAAATCCTGGTCGACAAACTGCTCGTACGGTGACTGGCTCCTGTTCCCGCCGCTGAAAATAGCGGTTACATCCTGTTTCTGCGTTGCATGAGTTAAGGCAGAACCCGCCATATAAAGCAGTTTAGAGGGAGAATTAAACTTACTCCTATCTGGATCATTCGCTTCTTTACTATTACATGTCATTTCATATAATCTAAGGCTGGCCAGTTGAATCTCTTCGTCTATCCCTTTCTTCCCCTGAGTTTTTCCGCTAAACAAATCAAAAAGGATATCCTCAGATCTGTTACCTGCCTCATCATTACGAAGGGCAAGGTTATGCAAAATATCAATACAATCAAGGTTGCCGTCTGCGGCTGATTGACTCAATACATCAAGAGTTTCGCTATTTACATCGTCTTCGAATAAGTTTTCGAACTGCTCAATATTTATATGATAATTAAAACAAAGCGGTGCAATCATTTTTTCTTCTCTTAGAGTTAAGGAACATAACTAATTTTCACATCTTTTATGTTAAATCACTCGACAGTAAATGTATTTCAATATTCGCTTTTCTGTAGGTTTACCGGATGATCAGTTAAGCGATGTTTTGCTATCAATCGTTTAACAACAGAGCATGTACCTGGATGAATTGGGCTACATCATCGCCTGTTTTCTTAACCAACGTGATGAGTGAGATAATGTCTTTTTGCTGCTCTGGGGTCAGTCCAGTCATGGATCTGGGGCGTCTGGCGGGGTGGGAAATCTAACTTAATGTCTGCGGATTTATTAATTAGCCTGAATTCATCACATCAGGCTATATAATGAAAAAGTAATCAGTAGCATCCCTCCAGCGGTATTGATGGTTCTTTTCAACCTGAGTGGATTAATTTTCCTTGCGGAAAAAATGAGTATATGGCTGATGACAATAAGCCAGATGCTCATAACAAGCACATGCACGGAAGCCAGGGTCAAATAGTTACTAATGCCCGCCTGTTTTCCGGCAAATTGAGATACCACCGTCAGATAAAACATAATGGCTTTGGGGTTAAGAACGTTAGCCAGCCACGCCTCTTTCACCGTAACGGACGAACGCCTGTTATCAGGTTTATCAGGCTTTGATGTAAGGCCGCTGAGGATGAGCATAATCCCTAACCACAGGAGATAGGCTGTCCCTGCTATTTTCAGTGCACCAAAAATGGCTGGAGATGAGACAACTACAGCAGTTATCCCAAGTCCGATAAGCAGGGCGTGAGTGTATATGCCCAAAGCCGTTCCGGCCAGCGTTCTGAATAGCCCCCTACGCCCGCCCGCCAGAGCGCTGCTCATCACCAGCGTGAAGCTTGCTCCGGGGGAGAGAGCCACGGGCAGAAGTGCGGGCATAAAGCCGATAAGGTTAATATCCATACCCTTTAACTATAATTGATCATGGCGTTATGTTCAGCATAAGCTTAGCGATTTACGCTTATGCCCGTTCTGGCCTCAGGAAAAAACCTCATCAGACGCGGTGCGCTACTCTATAATGCCGTTAACTGTTTTCACTGCTCATAAGACGGGACCCACGGTGGCCGACACACTCCAATCTCAAACGCCACTCGTTCGCTGTGGAAACGCACATATCACCTTTCCGGTGGTGCCCGACGCGCACTTTCTCGGTGATATCGTCCGCACCGCCCTGCCCGACTTCCCTGCCATAACCCTTTTTCAACTGGGATACAGCCCGGAGGTTTACCATCCGACGCTGTTCTCCACGCTGGATATACCGTTTCCCGCACACTTGCAGCGGGCAGTCGACAAGCGTCAGGCGGAGTATCTTGCCAGCCGCTATCTGGTCAGACAGGCGCTGTCGCACTATGGCATTGAGGGATATATTCTCAGCAATGATGCGCAGCGTGCGCCGATTTGGCCCGCTGGCATCGTCGGATCGCTGTCGCATACCCGGCATTGCGTCAGCCTGCTGCTGGCGTCGGCAGATTGCGCGCTGCTGCCCGGCGTGGACTGTGAAGAGGTGATGCAGGGCAAAACCGCGCAGGAGCTGGCCAGCACGATTGTGAATGAGGAGGAAAGGCAGCAGCTTGAGCAGAGCGGCCTGCCCTTTGCCACGGCGCTGACCGCGGCCTTTTCACTAAAGGAGAGCCTGTACAAAGCGCTTTTCCCGTCGCTTCGACAGTTTATGCATTTTAGCGACGCGGAGATTATCTCCTGCTCACCGCAGGCAGAGCGCGTAACGCTCAGGCTGCTGAAGGATTTCTCCCCGCGCTTTCCCGCCGGATGCGAGTTTAGCGGGCATACGCTGAGTGACGCCAGTCATCTGCTCAGCTGGGTCATCGTCGAGGGGGCCCATGACGCTACGCAGGCGCCATAAAAGCCCGGCCTGACTGACGTCAGGCCCCCAGCGTTCCGGTGCGTTTTACCGCATCCAGCGTAGCCTGTTGGCGATCTTCCCCGGTCAGCTCACTCAACCGACCGTCACGCATCTCCAGCAGGCGATCGGCATGCAGGAAATAGCTGTCGTCGTGGCTGATGGCGAGAATGGTTTTACCCATCTCATGCAGCCATGGCAGCAGTTCACGATAGAATATACGGCGGAAATGCGGATCCTGATCGGCCGCCCACTCATCAAGCAGCAGGATATCACGCTGTTCGGCCACCGCCAGCAGCAGCGCCAGCCGCTTACTCTGGCCTTTAGAGAGCGCCAGATTAAGCACCTTGTTACCGTTAAGCTTAATCTTGTCGCGCATTTCCAGCCGCTCAAGCCACTGCTCAACCCTGACAGGATCGGCGGCCTGGCCATTATCATCAATCAGGCGATCGAACAGGTGAACGTCCGTGAATACCGCTGAGAACAGGCGGCGATAACTCTCCCTGTTTGAATCATCTATAACCTCGCCATCCAGCAGGATCTGCCCGGATACCGGCGTATAAAGCCCGGTCAGCAGCATCGCCAGCGTCGATTTTCCACTGCCGTTCCCGCCAATCAAAAAGACCCGTTCACCGCGCGTGAGCGTCATACTAACCGGCCCGACCTGGAAACCGCGATCGCCATAGTGGAAAACCAGATCCTTAAGCTCAAGGGTCTGCCAGCGCTTCGCCTCGCCGGGGGCAATAAACTCTGGCTGGTAATCGGCCAACCGGAAGGCATTCAGCTTGTTAAAGGCAACCTGGGCGCTGAGCAGCGTGGGCAGCGCGCCCACCGCAGAGAGCAGCGGCGTGCGCAGAAACAGCAGCGTCAGTGAGTAGGTGGCCGCCACGGCGGTGTCCGCCCAGCCCAGGGTATTCGCCATGTAAAAGACCAGACCAATGGCGCCCAGCATCATAATGTTGGACCAGTTTACCGCGCTGAGGTGAAAGGTATCGGCGCGCACGATATGGTGACGGTAGTTTTTGGCGTTTTCCTGATAGAGGTTTTCATAGATCATTCGCGCCCTCTGGCGGTTAAGCGCCAGCTCCTTACGTCCATCAATGATGGTCTGATAGTCCGCGTAGAGCTGGTCCTCGGTTTCGCGCAGCTTAGCCATATGGCGATAAACCCGGGAGACCAGCAGCCAGCCGCCAATAATGGTTATCGTGACCCAGACCGCAGTAACCAGCAGCATGCGGGGCGAGAGCCAGGCCAGATAAGCGGCAGAACCGAGGGTCAGGATAACGCCCTGGATCAGCTCCGGCAGGCGCACAAAGGCAATCGTGATGTTGCGCACATCGCTGGTCAGCCCCGCCAGCAGCTGCGCACTGCCGATCTGCCCGATACGTTCCACCTGGGTATCCAGAATGCGTTTGATAAATTCGCCGCGCAGACGCCAGACAAAATGGTGACCGAGCATCGTCAACGCAAGCTGAGAGGCGAGGGTCACCGCCAGCAGCAATAGCAGCAGCCCCAGGAACTGCGGCAGCACCGCCAGTGAGGCACCCAGGGTCACAATCAGCTCGCGGTTGATAAAAGCGATCAGCCCGATGCCGAGGGCGGCACTCAGCAGGCTGAGGGCAATGACGCCCAGAAACGGCCAGCGGTACTGACGGTAAACAACGTGAAGCAACTCCATGACATCATCCAGGTAAAGTCTACGCAGCCTGCAGTTTAATGACTGCCCGGACGATATCAATAACTATTCTCACTTGAGCCTCTGCCGCTAACGGAAAGCGCGACGGAAGGTCAGGTTATAGCGGAATGCGCCAGTGGCGGGATGGATACCCGGCTTCAGCGGCAGAATGCCGTGAAAGCGCAGCCTGGACGGGCCGCCCCACACTACGATGTCGCCATGTTCCAGCAGCACCCGCTGAGCGGCATCACCGCGCTCGAAGCCGCCAAACTGGAACACCGCCGGCAGCCCCAGCGAAACGGAAACGATAGGCTGCCTGAGATCCTCTTCATCCTTATCCTGATGCAGGCTCATCTTCGCCCCCGGCTCGTAGCGGTTGATCAGGCAGGCGTCAGGCTGAAAACTCTCAAATCCGGCCTCTGCCGCACAGGCGGCAGCCAGGGCGCGAAACCGCTCCGGCATCGGCGGCCAGCGCTTGCCGGTGGCGCTGTCCTGAACGCTATACTGATAGCCCCTGGCGTCGGTTGACCAGCCAAAGTTCCCGCAGTTGGTCATGGCGACCGACATGCGATGGCCGCCAGGGGTAATACGGTGATGAAACGGGTTTTGCGCCGAGACCTCGCTGACCAGCGTCATCAGCCCCGCCGCCTCATCGCGCGCGCGGCGGCGCAGGATAACGGCCCCCTCGGCCAGCGGCTCCGCCCAGGGGGCGTCTTCACTAAAAAAGTCCAGCATGGTGGCTCCTCAGGGCAGCGCGCTGCCCCGGTTATTGCCGGATAAAGGCTTTAAACTGTGGCGACATCCAGGTTACAAAGCCATCACCCTGCTTAACGATCAGATAGACGGCGAGCTTTTCCCGCAGCGCCAGCGCCTTCGCTTTCTCCTCGCCCAGCACCATCAGCCCGGTATCCCACCCGTCGGCTTCCAGCGCCGTAGTGGCAATCACCGTCGCCGACACCAGCTTATGCTGAATGGGGCGTCCGCTGACGGGGTCAATGACGTGGGAAATTCGCTTGCCGTCCAGTTCATAGTAGTTGAGGTAGCTGCCCGAGGTGCTGATACCGTGCCCCTGCAAGTCCACCACGGCCTGTACCGCGTTCTCTTTGTCGGTCGGTTTTTGAATCGCCACCTTCCAGGGGCGTCCCTGCGCATTCATGCCGCGGGTCAGTACCGCGCCCCCGACGGAAACAAGGTAGCTGTTAATGCCCTCTTTCTCCATCAGGCGAGCCAGATGGTCGGTGGCAAACCCCTCCCCGACCGTTGACAGGTCAACATAGAGGCCGGGCAAATCTTTTTGCAGCCAGGCACCCTCAGCCTTCTGAATCACCTGCAGATGCTGCAGGCCGGTCAGCGCACGGGCGGCATCAATCTGCGCCTGGGTGGGGGTTTTTACCGGCTGCTTATCCGGTCCAAAGCCCCACAAATTGACCAGCGGCCCTACGGTGATGTCCATCGCACCGTCGGTATTCTTCCCGATACGCAGCGCAAGCGTGACGATGTCCGCCATATTATCGCTGATCGGCTGCGGGTCGCTGCCGCGATACTGATTAAATTTGGAAAGAGCGGAATCGGGTTTCCAGGTCGACAGCTCCCGATCGTCCTCGTCGAGCTGCTGCTGAACCGCTTTTTGTAGCGCATTTTTACGCTCAGGCGCAACGCCAGCCAGGCTAACCCTCCAGAATGTTCCCATTGTGCGTCCCTCAAGAACCAGCCCCGGATCGGCAGGACTCTGGTTTTGATTGTCACAGCCGGTAAGGGTAATAAATGCTGCTAAACCAGCATAATACAGCGTGTTCTTCTTCATCAAAGCTTAACAACCTTTAGTAAATTTTGGTCCGAAAACGGCCCTTTCTGCCGCTATCTGCCCGGGATAATGACTTGATTATCATAAAAATGCTCACCAGAATGGTTGCCCGACGCCGCTCTCTGAGAGCAGCAAAACCCTGGATACAGAGGAGATCCGCTATGATCTATTTTCTACTCCTTGCCGTATGCACCGCGCTGATTATCTTTTCAGGCTATAAGCATTACAAGCAAACGCATACCAAACAGCTCTATCGTCCACATCGTCGCTAATGCGGTCTCGCAGTAGCAGCAGGAGAAGGAGCAGACGTTCAGGGAGTGAATATAAAGGGCAAAAGAAAAACGAGAAGGCAACCGGAGTACTTTGAAGGGAAAATAAACAGGGAGCGCAGCGGTGCTGCGCTCCAGCCAGTTTAGAACTGGTAGACCAGGCCCAGCGCAACGATGTCATCCGTATTGATGCCCGCAGCGTCGGTAAACTTACTGTCATCCAGCAGGTTGATCTGGTAATCAACGTAGGTGGACATATTTTTGTTGAAGTAGTAGGTCGCACCCACATCAACATACTTTTTCAGGTTCTGTGAGCCATAACCCTGAATGTCGCTGCCGCGAGAGCTGACAAACGCCAGGGAAGGACGCAGACCGAAGTCGAACTGGTACTGTGCAACCAGCTCCCAGTTATCCGCTTTATCCGCATAGCCGTAGGCCGCATTCGGGGTGTCATCCGTAGGGGTGCTCCCGAAGCGGGTGGCATTGTAAGAGCGGGTATACATCGCCGCCAGGTAGATGCTGTTGGCATCATATTTCAGGCCGCCGGTGTACGCGGTGGCTTTATCACCCCGACCCAGAATCGTTGAACGGTCTGCCGTGCCGCCGTTCTGCTCCGTGGTGCGGTCAGAGCTGAACATCGCACCCCCGATACCAAAGCCGGAGCCGAGATCGTACGTGGTTGACAGACCCCAGCCATCACCGTTCTGTCCGAGCGTATCACGCCCATTTGGCGACTCGGTGGCGCTGCTGTTTTTACCCTGGTACTGCAGGGCAAAGTTCCAGCCGTCAACCAGGCCGAAGAAGTTATTGTTACGGTAGGTCAGCATGCCATTACCGCGCTGGAACATAAAGTTATCCGCGCCGTAGGTATCCCCACCAAACTCTGGCAGTACGTCGGTCCATGCGCCGATATCGTAGGCCACGCCGTAGTTACGACCGTAGTCGAGTGAACCGGAATCACCGAATTTCAGACCCGCAAAACCTACGCGGGTGTAGCTGTTGGCGGTGCCTTCAGATTCTGCGTTATTCAGTGCTGCCTGGTATTCCCACTGACCATAGCCGGTCAGTTCGTTTGAAATCTGCGTTTCACCTTTGAAGCCAAAACGCATGTAAGACTGGTCACCGTCGTTACTGTCGTTATCAGAGAAATAGTGCAGGCCATCTACTTTGCCAAACAGATCAAGCTTATTTCCGTCTTTGTTGTAGATTTCAGCCGCGCCTGCTGAACCTGCTACCAGCATTGCAGGAATCATCAGGGAGAGAACTTGACGTTTCATCTATTATTACCCTCTGGTTATATTATAATTGCCACTGCTTACTGAATATTTGTTATTCAGCTGAAAGCCCATACTAGTGACCAGCGCGTAATAATCTATAAAGAAAATGATACCAAATTTCCGAATGTGTTTCATACTGTAACCAATCTATTGCTAAACGTAAATTTCGCAGGAATTTTACACAGCACGTATCGCTAATAATGATGGCACGGATTATCAAGAATCCATCAATAATAAATCAAGACTTTGTTTTTATTACATTTTTTAAAATGTAATTTCTGAGCACTGAATGATAAAAATTAGTGACCATCCGGTTATACAATAACTCCGCTATCATCATTTTATTTCTGTATTACCCTCATTCACCCCGAATGTTTTGCTTTACCCTGATTTCAGCCGAACCTTGCGTTCGGCTTTTTTTATTTCCGGGGGGGTTATCCGCAGATTATCAGCGCTCGCGCAGCGATTCCTTCACTTTATTAAGCGGTTTTATCAGATAATCCATAACTGATTTCTGACCGGTTTTAATTTCAACATTCGCCACCATACCGGGAACAATAGGGAATTTACGCCCTGCCCTGTTCGCCAGTTCCGCCTTCTGCGTACGTACGTAAACGCGATAATAGTACTGATCGCGTTTTACCTCATCCTGCAGGGTATCGGGGGAGACGGTTTCCACCTCGCCCGGCAGATCGCCATAGATGGATGAGTCGTACGCCGTCACCTTGACGGTGGCGGGCAGGCCGGGCCGGATATAGGCAATATCACGCGGATTGATGCGCGTTTCGATCAGCAGCTGATCCTCCAGCGGCACGATTTCCATCAGCTTGCCGCCGGGCTGGAGCACGCCGCCCACGGTGGTGACCTGGATATCCTTGACGATCCCGCGTACCGGCGAATAAATGGTGGCACGGGTGAGCTGATCCTCTTTACCGGTCAGCACCTCCAGCTGTGCATCCAGATCGGCGTTATTTTTCACCTGCTCTTCACGCGCCCTGACCGCATAATCGTTCTTTGCTTCATCAATTTTACCGCGCAGCTCGCTGATTTGCCGCCGCAGCCTGATCACCTCCACCTGCCCGGCGGCCCCTTTCGCCACCAGCGGCTCCGTCATGCGCAGTTCATCCTGCACCAGCTTCATTGACTGGGTTAAATTGCTGACGGTTTCATTCAAATTTCGGCGTCGCGACTGATAAAGCTGGGTTTCCCTGGCCACCAGAGCCGGCTCTTTCAGCGTCTGCTCACTGAACCGCAGCGGCGCGCCGGTCAGCTCGGAGCGCAGTCGCTCAGCCGAAGCCGCCAGCGTGCGGGCTTTGGCCGCCGCCTCACCAAAGTTAGAGCGAAAACGCGTCGGATCGAGCCGGGCCAGCACCTGCCCCTTCTCGACAATGTTCCCCTCATGGACGTTAAGCTGGTCAACGATGCCGCCGTCCAGGCTTTCGATCACCTGCGCGCGGCTGAGCGGCGTGACCTTGCCGGTACCCACGGTGACCTCATCCAGAATGGCAAAGTGCGCCCAGATGAAAAACAGCGCCAGCGCCGCCGTGCACAGCCAGATAACGGAGGAAGTCCGGCGCTCGTTGCGTTTCATACTCCGGTCAATCAGTAGCAAACTCATGCCGCATCCCCCTTGCCAGCAGCCTGTGGTGAGGCGACGCGCAGGATCTCATCGCGCGGGCCATCGGCAATAATCCGGCCGTTATCCATGACCACGATACGATCCACCAGCTTGAGCAGCGCCGGGCGATGGGTAACCAGCACCAGCGTTCGTCCGGCCAGCCAGCCCTGCATCTGACGGATAACGTGCTCTTCGAGCTGCTCATCCATGGAGGCAGTGGGTTCATCCAGCAGCACCACCTGCGGCTGACGGAGGATCATCCGGCTGAGCATCACCATCTGGCGCTGTCCGCCCGACAGCCCCCTTCCCCCTTCGTTGATAATGCGGTCAAGACTGGCCGCATCCTGCTGGACCAGGCTGAGCGCACCGCTGATACGCAGCGCCTGGAGCATCTCCTGCTCGCTGGCGTGGGGATTACCCAGCATCAGATTCTGTCTCAGCGTGCCGAAGAACAGGCGCGAATCCTGCGACAGCCAGCCGAGCTGGCGACGCAGATCGATTGGGTCAATCCGGCGGATATCCACCCCGTCGACGATCACCTTACCCTGGGTGGCCAGCGCCTGCCCGGCCAGCATCCGCAGCAGCGTCGATTTACCCGCCCCCACTTTGCCCAGCAGGGCGATCCGCTCGCCGGGTTTGATCTGCAACTGCCCAACGGTGACCACATTTTTGACATTTTCCTCGTCGTAGCTGTACTGCACGCCGCGCAGATCGTAGTGCCCGGTGAGCGTGGGGCAGTGCGCCATTTCGCCCTCTTCCGGCTGGTCGAGCGGCTTTTTCAGCAGTTCGTCCAGCCCGTTCATGGCGCTTTTCGCGTGCTGCCAGCGCGAAAATACCATCGTCAGCTGCATCAGCGGCGCGATGGTGCGTGAGGAGAGCAGGCTGCTGGCCACCAGCGTACCGGTAGTAATTTCACCGCTGAGCACCAGATAGACCCCGGAGACCAGCATCCCCGCATAGGTGAGCTGCTGCACGGTGGACGCCCAGCCGGTCAGCCGCGCGCCCCACAGCCGCTGCTGCATACCAATTGCCGCGCTCACCTCATGGGTCTGCTCCCACTGGCGCTGGAAATAGGGTTCCGCCTGGAGGGATTTAATGTCTTCAATCCCCTCGATGGTTTCCACCAGCACCGCGTTGCGCAGTGCGCCCTCACGCAGCCCCTCTTTCGCCAGTTTCGCCATCGGGAACTGCACCAGCAGCCCGGGAATGACAATCAGCGGGATCGCCAGCAGCGGCACGATCACCAGCGGACCGCCGATAAACGCCATAATAAACAGGAACAGGATCACAAAGGGCATATCGGCGGCGGCCCCGACGGTCGTCGAGGTCAGCAGCTCGCGCACCTGGTCAATTTCCCGCAGTTGGGAAATAAAGGAGCCGGTCGATTTGGGTCGGGCCTCATTGCGAATGCTCATCGCGCGGGCGAACAGCATCGACGACACCTTAAGATCGATGCGCTTACCCATCAGATCGGAAACCTGGGTGCGCATCAGGCGGATCAGATACTCAATGGCGGCCGCAATCAGTACGCCCGTGAACAGCACCCACAGCGTGGATTCCGACTGCGCGGGGATCACCCGGTCATACACCTGCATGGAAAACAGGATGCCCGCCAGCGCCAGCACGTTCCCCACAATCGACGCCAGCGAGATCTCCATGATCCGCCGCCCCATGCCGCGAAAGTTTTCCCAGAACCAGTGCTTTTTATAGGGCTGAACGAACTCGTCAATGCGCGCATCGCGCGCCCGCGCGGCCACGCCAATAATGCCCACCTGCGGCTGGCTTTGCGCCAGCAGCAGCGTCAGTTCACTTTCGCGTACCACATCGCCGCCGTCGCTCAGCCAGTAGCGCGCGTGACCTTCAGCGTCGATGGCCTCTACCACCACCACGCTGCCATTTTCCATGATCAGGACCACCGGGGTGACCTCCTGCCGCCAGCGGATTTTTTCGCGCGGCATCATGGTCATATGCAGGCCCAGCAGGCCAGCCAGACGCTCCAGCTGCTGGCCGGGTGCCAGGTGCTCAAACCAGCGCATCTGCTGGCGCAGCGTTTTGCCATCTGCCGGTTTGCCAAACCGAGCCGCCACGCGGAGCATTGCGTCAATCCAGTTCTCGGTGCTTGCGGTCTGTTTACTCATAATACTGCCTTATTCTGTTAAGGTGCCCGGCCAGCGTCAGAGCGAAGGAAGGGTTTGCCCGCTGGAGGCTTCACGATCGATGCCCATGATATCCAGCAGATTATCGACCGCGGCGGCATAGCGAACCGTGGCGTCCCAGCCGTCATACAGTGCCGTCAGGCGGCTGCTGTCGGCCTGAAACACGTCCTGTTCGACGCTCAGCAGATCGTTGAGGCTGCGCTTGTTGAGCTTATATTCGTCGGCGTAGACCGCGCGGGTGTGATCGGCACTGCCGAGCTGCTGCTCCCCGGCCGTTTGCCGCTGCTGGGCGCCGATCATATCGGCGTAGGCGGTGGAGGCGTGCTGATTGATATCCAGCTTCGACTGCTGGATCGCCGCGACGGCAGCCTCTCTGTCGCCCTCTGCGGCGCGGGTCTTCGCACTGACCAGCCCGCCCTGATAGAGCGGTGCCTCTACCTGGAGCTGTAATTCATCGTCCCAGTAGGACTGTCGGCTGTTTTGATAGCGGGTGCGTCCGGCTTCCACCTTCAACGTTGGCCAGTGGTTGGAGGCGGCCTGATGGACACGCTCCAGCGCGGCCTCCTGTTTGGCCTGGGCGCTGCGTACGGCGGCGCTTTTCTCATAGGCGATCTTATCGAGGGTGACCTGCTGGTTAAGCAGCGACTGCGGCAGTTCGGGCAGATCGCCCGCGACCACGCCGGTTAGCACCGTCAGCTGGGCCTGCGCGGTGCGTTCCCCGGCGCGATACTGCTCCAGCGTCGCATGCATCCCGGCGATGCGCGTTTCCGCCTGTAGCACGTCAGACTGCGAACTCAGCCCGGCGTCGGCACGCATTTTGGCGATCTCTTTGACCCGCATCAGCGAGGCCACGTTATTGCGCGAGGCTTCCACCAGCGCACGGTAGCGCTTCACCGACAGATAGGCCTGGAGCGTGTCCTGCGCGACCGTGGTCATGGTGTCGTACAGCGCGTAGCGGTAGGCTTCCGAGAGCTTATGCTGTTCATCTATCGCGCCGCCGGTGCGGCCAAAGTCGTACAGCAGCTGGCTGAGCGTAATGCCGCCGGAGCCATTGTTGTTCAGGCTTCCCGAGGAGTCGGTCTGGTGAGAACGGCCGCCAGAGGCCTGGAGTGAGAGCTGGGGATACCAGGCGCTTTTTGCCGCATCCAGATCGGCTTCGCCCACGCGGATTTGCGCGGCAGCCTCGGAAATTTTGGGATTGCGGGCAAACGCGCGCAGTATCGCGTCACGCAGCGTCAGCGTGGCGACCTGCTCCTCACTGGGAGCGGCCCGCCAGTTAAACTGGGCTTTGGGTTCGGACGCCGCCAGCGCATGTTGTCCCAGCGTACTGAACAGCGCGGCCACGCAGAGTGAAACCCACTTCTTCTTCATTTTGACACCACTTTCCCATTAGAAAAAATAATGTGATGCCGGACAAATAGCGCAGGAGCGATATTTATCCGGACGTACGTAAGCCAACGCCCGGCAGGGCGCTAATCTGTACCTGGTGACAAAGGATTACGCAGTAATCCACATGAGAATAGGGCAAAATTTAGTGCCAACGTGGCGTCGTGTAATGAAAAAATCCCGACGCTATCCATCTGTTATTTTAGCTATAGCGTTTTTTTAGCGCTTTTTCGTTGATTTAAAAACGGCCCTTAAACCAACATCTTTTCCTACAATAGCCCACACAAAAAACTTACATAAATATAAAATATACTTAACTTTACACGTCCTGCATCGGAATGTCCTGCTCCGATGCAGGGTAAAACCCGATTTACACCACGTATGCCTGGAAAGTGTGCTGATTTAGCAGATCGCCCAGCGTATTCTCAGAGACCAGCGGGGCATGATGGCTGGCATCGGCCGCCTGCACACCGAGCGTCCTGTCGGCTGGCGTCGCCCAGATCCCCCCTTCCGCCTGGGGATCGCCGGTAAGCCGGACGGTGGTCAGGTCGACTTTCGCCCCCTCATCTGCCGAAGCGTGCGCCAGCGGTGCTGCCTCATGCAGCCCCGGTTTACCCGCCAGCGCGTGCTGCTCACTGGTGACCTCATGCTTTGCACCACTCACCGCTGTAACCGGCGTGCCGGTGAGCGTCGACAGCAGCGCAGTGATGCTGTTATGTGCCACAGGCTCGCCACCCTTTTCATCCTGATCCGCCAGCGCGGCGGAGGCGGCATTCACCTCATCTCCGTTACCCTCCAGCGCTTCATAAGCGGTCACGCTGTTGGTGGTGCTGGTGTCAATATCGGCACTCACCTGGTGCACGGATTCAAACGAGTTACGGGCGATATCCGCGACGGTAAAAAGCATCGTATTGAGCCCGTGCGTATTAAGATCGTTGATGTTGACTTCCGCGCTCCACTGACCGTTTTCGCCAAAGTTCAGGCCATATAGCATGTAGTCGCCCACATTCAGTGACGCGCCGATGATGGGGAATTCGCTCTGTACCGTACCGTTCACCGTGACCCAGGTCGCCCCATCGTGTTGACTGACGTCGCTGTTGGTCAGGTCATTTACCGTAAAGTGGGGTTCACTGGAGGAGTGCGTGATCAGCCAGACATCACGCGTCGCACTGGCTCCATTACCGTTAGGATCGAGGGTGGAAAAGTTCAGCGTATATTTGCCATCGTGCAGCGCCGCAAGCGTGTCCCCATTGATATAGGCCATCCATGTGCCATCGGCTGCCCCTACCCGCCCCTCATAAACCTTGCCATTTAACGTTATCTCGATGTCCGTACCGCTCGGCAGATGCGAAGAGGTACCGGTGATTTCAATGCCAAACTGCCCTTCATAGATATTCAGGGCATCGTCATGTGAAATGGGATCAACGGTAAGCGTGGGCAGGGTTTCGTCGGAGCCGTAAAGTTCCAGGCTGGTGTAGGCGGTGGTTTGGTTGCCCGCCTGATCTGATAGCGAAAATTTCATACCGTAGTGGCCATCATCAATCGCCTGAATTACCGCCGGGGCGAATTCAAAGTGCCAGCGGCCATCTTCCTCAACGGTGGTGGTCCAGGTCTGCTGGTTAAAGATCAGGGTGACGGTTCGGCCCGCCTCACTGGCATCGGTTGTACCCGATACGATCAGCGGGTCGTTAATTTCGCTGCTGTCGATCATATTGTCACCGGCCATGGTATCGATTTTCAGCGAAGGGGCCGTGATATCGAACATAAAGCTGGCGGTGGTGGAGCCCGTCTGCCCCCACATATCCGTCGCCTTCACCGATATCTCGTTTTCGCCGGGGTTAAAACGGTCATCCATGTCGTCCAGTCGCACCTGTAGCGACCAGTTGCCCGCATTATCGACCTCGGCCGGGAAGGTGGTGCCGTTGATGGTGAGCACCACATGCTGACCCGCACTGACGGAACCGGCGGTACCGGTCAGTAGCTGGTCACTGTGGAACTCCCCAAAATTCAGCCAGCCGTCGCCAAACGGCGTATCAATGGTGGGATGAGGCGCTGGCGTGGCTTCCGGGGGAAGTGACGCCTCAACGGTTATGCGTTGATTGGCAGACGAGGTGCCCCCTACCGCGTTGGCAAAGCTGACGCTCAACACCGCCTGACCGGCCGGTAAGGACAGTAACACCTCGCTGGGGATTTCCACGCGCCAGCTGCCGTCGCTGTTTACGGTAGTGGTCCAGGTATTACCGTTCAGACCAACCGTGAGCGTCGTGCCGGGATCGAGATGGGTACTGGTACCGTCCAGGATTTGTGCCGAGTGTTTTTCCTCTGAGCTCAGCACGCGGTCGCCGGTAAAGGGGTTAACCTTAACCGTAGGTCCGGAAGCCGCGGCCAGGGCGAAGGCAGCCACCTCCCCCACCGTCTTGTCGCTGGCTACGGTCGCACCCTCTGTGGCCGCAGCAGCGTTAGCCGGGGTTAGCCCGCTGACTGGCGTCGCCTGCGCGTCGGACAGCGTGGCATGACCGGCGCTCACCGGCGTGATAGATTCGCTGGCGCTCACTGACGCGGTGTCCGACGTAACGGATTCGCTGGCGCTGACCGACGCGGTGTCCGACGTAACGGATTCGCTGGCGCTCACCGGCGCGGTGTCCGGCGTAACGGATTCGCTGGCGCTCACCGGCGCGGTGTCCGGCGTAACGGATTCGCTGGCGCTAACCTGCGCGATATCAGGCGTAATGGAATCGGTGCCAGAAATTGATGGAGAAGTCGCTAACCTTTGCTGTGCGGATTGCGCACTCTCTGCTGGCGACGCGTTTTTCTCGCGACTCTGTTCTGAAGTAGACATGGTGACCCCTTTGTGCCGGATATAGACATCATTGATTGGCAGGAAACCGACAGCGTAGCTGGTGTTTTCCTGCAGTACTGCCAGTCGGCACTTTTTCAGCGCCAGCTGTTGTCCGGTACTCTGGGATCGACAATCAATCCTGAACAGGGAAAATGGTTAAAATTATCAGCATAAAAACGGCCCGCTGCTGGCAAGCGCCAGCACAGATAATTTAAATAATATTTAGTACCATTCTCAGCAAGGAATCCGGGCGCAAAGTTATTTTTTAACTTAAAGTCAGTAAGTTAAAATCATAACCTTTGCTTATATCAGCACTGGCATAAGACAAGCTAGTCCTGAACAAGCGCCTTTACCATTGGCTAAATTCTGGAAATTCATCCTGACTGAAAATTTAATTAGATAAGCATTTTCGATATTACTTACATAAAACTTACACCTTTTTTTTCCTCCTTTTTTATGAGACGGATCACCCCTGCTAACTCATTGATTAATTCCTCTTTAGGGAAGAAGCCCTGCACAAAACCGCGTTTTGTGCAGGGCGTTTAAGCTTATGCCACCACGACCTGGAGCGCATGCTGCACCAGCACGTCGCCCAGCGTATTGGCCGCGTCAAGGGCAGAGTTGTGATAGATGTCATAAACCTGACCGTCTACCGTTCTCTGGCCTGCCGTTGCCCACACGCCGCCATCACCGTTAGCCAGCTGGACCTTATCGCCCTCAACCCCTTTAATCAGCAGGTCGTCGGTCTGGCTGTCGGTAATATTCAGTGCCTCACTCAGATTAAGCTTGACGGTATTGTTACCCGCCTTACCCAGATCGATGATTTCAATATGCTCGACCTTCATGCCCAGCGACGTCAGATCCAGCGTCATATGCTCCCCACCCAGTACCAGCGTATCGGTGCCTGCACCGCCGTCGATATGGGTGAAGTTCAGCGAACTGACGGTGACCGTGTCGTCGCCGCTGCTGCCGGTTACCGAGGCGCCCTCAGCGGTAGTGCCGTCCGCCAGGGTAATCACTACGCCCCCGATGGTGTAGCTGCTGTCGTCGGCAGCGGCGGTAGTGGACGTTGTGCTCTCCTCCGCACTACCGGTCGTCGCCGCCGCGCTGGTGGCCGTGCTGCTATCGGTACTGCTGGTATCGCTGTCGGTCACCAGCGTGGAGTGAACCACCGTGGTATGCGCCGCTGCGGTGGTGCTATCCTCGCTGGTTGTGCTGGCTGAATGCGTAGTGGAGGTGTCGCTGGTGGAGTCATCCGCCATCACCGCCAGCAGCGTGGCCGCACTGGTCGATGCGGCTGCCACCGGCAGCAGCGACCCCAGCAGCAGCGTGGTGCTGGTGGAAGCCGGGTTACCCGCGACATCCACCGCCGTCACCGTGACGATGCTGCTGAGGCTGAGAGCCGTGAGCAGCCCGCCTGCAAACTTCACGCTGTAAAGCCCCCGTGCATCGGTGGTGGTTTGCAGCGTGGTGCCGTTTAGCGTGACGTTCAGCTGTGTGCCCTGAGCCAGGTTTTGCGTACCGCCTGAGATGGTCAGCCCGTTAATCAGTACGCTAACCAGGCTGGTGACCGCATTCACACCTATATAAGGCAGGTTATGCGTCACCGCCGTAAAGCTCTCGTTGGCCGAGGAGGTGTTGCCTACCGCATCAGTGAGGGTGACGGTGACCGTCTGGCTACCGTCAGCGATGTTGCGCAGATCGCCAGACGGTATGCTGACGCTCCATGCCCCGCCCGCGCCGACCGTGGTGGTGTAGATATTCCCCGCCACGTTGACTGACACGGTGCTGCCGACTGCATTCGTCGAGGTGCCGCTCAGAGTTTCGGCAACGTTCGCCTCACTGAGGTTCAGGTAGTGATCGCCGCCAAACACCGAACTGTTAGTCAGCGTGACGGTTGGCAGCGTATGGATACCCACCAGCACGCTTGAGCTGGCGGTGCCCGCATTGCCAGCCGCATTGGTCAGCGAAGCCGTTACCGTATCGGTGCCGTCCGGCAGTGCAGCCAGCGTGGCGACGGGCACCGTCACGCTCCAGGCACCGTTGGCACCCACCGTGGTGGTCAGCGTGGCCGAACCGACGCGGACGGTCAGGGTAGATCCCTCCGCATTGGTGGTGGTCCCGGTGATGGTTTGCGCGCTGAGTGCGTCCGTCGCATTCAGCAGGCCATCACCGAAGATGCTGGCAATCACCACCGTTGGCGGCGTCTGCGCAATCACGCTCAGCGAACCGCTGCCGGTGGCAGTGTTGCCATAGCTGTCACTGACCGTGGCATTGACCGTCTGCGTCCCGTTAGCCAGCGCGGCGAGATCCGCTTTGGGTACGTTCAGCGTCCAGGTCCCGGCACTGCTTACCGTGGTGGTATAGGTTATGCCACTTAGCGTGACGCTAACCGCCGCACCCGCCGGAACGTTACTGGCGGTGCCGCTGATCGTTTGCGCCGTGGTGAGATCGGCGGCACTCAGTACGCCATCGCCGAAGATGGTGTTCAGCGTCAGCGCTGGCGTAGTGTGGGTCCCTACCTTCACGCCGCTGCTGGCGGTCGCGATATTACCCACCGCATCGCTTACCGAGACGCCGACCGTCAGATTACCGTCGAGCAGCGTGCTGAGGATCGCCGGCGACACCTGTGCGGTGAAAGTCCCGCCCTGCGCAACCGTGGCGGTCACCGTACTGTTCCCAAGGTTGATGGTCACCGTGGATCCGGCGGCAACGTTGTTGACGGTGCCGCTGATGGTCTGCGTGGTCAGCGACTCCAGCAGGTTCAGTACGCCGTCACCGAACAGCGTGTTCAGCGTAACCGTTGGCAGATTGTGTACCCCCACAACCGCCCCCGCGGTCGCATTGGCGGTATTACCCGCGCTGTCGGTCACGCTCACGGCCGCCGTCAGGTTGCCGTCGGCCAGCCCCTGTAGCACGGATGGCGTCAGCGCCAGGCTAAAGGTACCGTTAGCCGCCGTGGTGGTCACGTACGGTGTGCCCGCCAGCGTGACCACCACGCGCGAACCGGCATCGGCTCCGGTCACTGTTCCGGTCACCGTCTGGCCGAGCGCCGCATCCGCCAGATTCAGCAGGCCGTCGCCGAACAGCGTATTAATGCTGACCGTCGGGGCGGTGAGTTTAACCGCCAGGCCTGCGGTGGTGGAGGCGGTATTGCCTGCCGCATCGGTCAGGCTGGCCCCTACGGTCAGGTTACCGTCGGTGAGCGTAGCCAGAATAGCTGGCGTGACGGTGGCGCTGAACGCCCCGTTCTGTCCTACCGTCGCCTGTACGCTTGAGTTGCCTATGGTCAAAATAATGGTGCTCCCTGCGGCAGCGTTGCTGACGGTGCCGCTGATGGTTTGGTTAACCAGCGCATCGGCAATATTGAGGATGCCGTCGCCAAATATCGGGCTGAGTGTGATGGCAGGCTGCGCGGTGAAAATGCCTATATCGACCGCGCTGGTGGTGGCGTTACCCGCCGGATCAACGACCCTGACGCTCAGGGATTGCGTCCCTTCCGCCAGCGAACTCAGATCCGGTACCGGAATCGTGACGCTCCAGCCGCCGTCCGTTCCCACCGTGGTCTGGTAGGCTTTGGTGCCGAGCATTACGGTGACCGCCGAACCGGCCACCGCGTTGGAGACCGTTCCCGTCACGGTCTGCGCCACCGCGGCTTCCGCGATATTCAGCAGGTTATCGCCGCCAAACAGCCCGGTGAGCGGGGTCAGCACCGGCGCTTCCAGCAGGGTGGTGATGGTTTCCGGCAGGGTACGCGTGTTCCCGGCCGCATCGGTGAGCACCAGATCCAGCGTCGTCGGTCCATCGCTCAGCAGCCCCAGCAGGCTCGGCGGCACGACCAGCGCAAAGCGGCCATCCTGACCCACATCTGCCGTTACCGTGGTGCCGCCCAGCGTGAGCGATACCGTCGCGCCAATGCCCGCCGCGGTGGCTACGCCACTAATGGTCTGCGCCACCGTCGTATCCGCCGCGTTAAGGAAGCCGTCCCCGAACAGGGAATCCACCACCAGCGTCAGCCCGGCATTGACCACTTTGTTGACCGTCAGGGTGGCATCCGTCTCGTTTCCGGCGGCATCGCTGACCCGCAGGCCAAATACCAGCGCGCCGTCGTTAAGGCTGCTCAGCACCTCCGGTGCCAGGCTGATGCTAAAGGTGCCGTCGGCGTTAACCAGGGCGGTCGCCAGCGGCGAACTATCGCCCAGATAGAGCCCAATGGTCTGGCCAGCGGCACCTGAGGCGGTGCCGGTCACCACCTGCGTCGCCAGAATATCCGCCGCGTTCAGCACGTTGGTGCCTAACAGGGCATCCACCTGGATCAGCGGCGCGGCGGTGTCGACCTGGAAGTCATGCGTGGCCGAGCCAACATTACCCGCCGCGTCCGTCAGGCTGACGGCCAGCGTATTGCCCGCCTGGCCCAGCGCCTGCAAATCGCCTGCGGCCAGCGCGACCGACCAGCTGCCGTCCGCCTGTACCACGGCGCTGTAGTTTTTGCCATTCAGCGTGAGGTTAACCGCACGCCCCGCTTCCGAGGCGGAGGCCGTACCGGTAACGGTCTGACCCAGCGCCGCCTCGCTAACGTTCAGCACATCGTCACCCGCAAAGGCATTGATGGTCAGGGTCGGTGCCGTACGATCCACCAGCACGCTGGTGGTACTGTTATAGGTCGTACCGTCATCGGTGGTCAGGCTGGCCGTTACCGTCAGCGTCCCTTCAGGAATGTTGGTGGCATCGTTAGGAACGGTGATGCTCCAGGTCCCATTCGCATCGACGACGGCTGAGGTTTCCGTCTGTTGCACGCCGTTGATGGTCACGGAAACTTCGCCGCCCGTGGAGGGGAGATTGGCGTAGGTGCCGCTTATGGTCAGGGTTGCCGCGTCGCTGCCGTTGATAATGTTGTCATCCGAGAGCGGCGCCAGCGTCAGTAGCGGTGCCTCTGGCACGGTCAGATCGACCGCCACGCTGGCCGTCGCCGTGCCGGTATTTCCCGCCGCATCGGCAACGGTGACGCCGATGGTGCCGGTATCACCGGTGGTGCCCAGCTGCGCCAGGATCGCCGGAGACAGGCTGACCGACCAGCTGCCGTCCGCCTGCACGTAGCCGCTTACCGTTGCCGTACCGACGGTGACGGTGACCACTTCGCCGGTGCTGGAACCGCTGGTGGTGCCGCTCAGGGTCTGCGTGGTCAGGCTTTCCAGATAGTCCAGCGTACCGTCGCCGGTAAACGGGTTAATGGTGATGGCGGGCGCGACGGTATCGACCACGAAGCTGCCGGTTGCCGTGGCGGCGTTGCCATTCACATCGGTAGCCAGCACCGTAATGGCCTGGTTCCCCTCCGCCAGCTCAGTGAGGCTGTCGCTGGCCAGATCCAGCGTCCAGGTACCGTCGGTGCCAACTGCGGCGGTATAATTGGTGCCGCCGAGCGTAACGGTCACCGTCTGACCGTCACCCGTTGCCCCGGTGGTGCCGGTTAAGGTTGCGCCAGCCGCTACTTCCGCCGCATTCAGGAAGCTGTCGGCAAAAGGCACGTCCAGGGTCGGTACGGGCGCAGTCAGCGCGGCGGTGAAGTCAAGGCTGGTCGTGCTGGTATTGCCTGCGCCATCGGTGACGGTGAGATCGAGCGTATGCGTCCCGTTACCCAGGGCGTTTAACGCGCCGGCAGGCAGGGAAACGCTCCAGTTGCCCTCCGCGTCCACCGTGCCGTTCCACACCAGCCCCCCCACATCAATATGGATCTGTGCGCCCTGGTTTGCCCCCACCACGCCGGTGGAGCCGGTCAGGACGATGGCGGCACCCGCCTCGCTGATATTGAGCACGCCGTCACCAAACGGCGTATCAATCACCGGCGCAGGCAGGCTGAGCAGCGCGTTGAAGTTCAGGTCTGCGGTATCGGTGTTACCCGCGATATCCGTGGCGGTGACCGCCAGGCTGTGGGTACCGCTGCCCAGCGCGGTGAGCTGCGCGGGCGTCAGGGTCAGTGACCAGTCACCGTTGGCGCTGACGTCTGCCGCAAGCGCGGTGCCGCCATCAATGCTGACGGTCACGCTCTGCCCCGCCGCAATTTTGCCGGTCGATCCGCTGAGAGTCTGCGCCACGGCCGCTTCGGCCACGTTGAGCTGTCCATCGCCAAACGGCAGCTGGATTGACACATCCGGCAGCGCATTGATGTCCACAACCAGCCCGCCGCTCACCGTGCCGACGTTGCCGACGGCATCCGTTGCCACGATGCTAACCGGCCAGTTGCCATCCGGTAAGGTCACCAGCACGCTGGCAGGCAGATCCAGACTCCAGTCGCCGGTGGTGGTATCCACGGCGGCCTGATAGGCGGTGCCGTTAATGATCACGCTGACCGTCTGTGGGCCGGTAATACCGGTTACGCCGTTCAGCGCGCCACCTGCCGCAGCCTCCGTGGCATTGAGCAGGCCATCGGTAAAGGGCGTAATCAGGGTTGGCGCAGGCAGTCCGGTCACAATTTCGCTAAAGCCCAGTTCATCGGTGCTGGCATTGCCTGCCCGGTCGGTGACGGTCACACTGATCGTGTGGTCGCCATTGCCGAGCGTAGCCGCCAGGGTCGGCGTCAGCGTTGCCTGCCAGTTGCCGCTTTGATCGACCGTGGCCGTGATGCTGTTGTCATCAATGGTCAGGGTGACGGTCTGTCCGTTACCGACAATACCCGTGGTACCGGTTATTGCCTGATCGACCCCGGCCTCCGCCGCGTTTAGCAGGCCGTCGATAAACGGCGTGTTGATGGTGGCAGCAGGCAGCGTATTCACCAGCAGTTCAACGCTGGCCCCGACGCTCGCCGGATTCCCGGCGGCATCGGCACTGGTCACCGCCACCTGGAA
Organism: Erwinia sp. HDF1-3R; assembly: GCF_039621855.1. Classification (NCBI taxonomy): domain Bacteria; kingdom Pseudomonadati; phylum Pseudomonadota; class Gammaproteobacteria; order Enterobacterales; family Erwiniaceae; genus Erwinia; species Erwinia sp. HDF1-3R. The sequence goes on from NZ_CP155071.1 coordinate 3,319,295, forward strand.
TGCGCCATCGCCAAGGGCGGTCAGCGCATCTGCCGGAACGGTGGCGCTCCAGCTGCCGTCGGCATTAACCGTGCCGTTAAAGGTCAGGGTGCCTATCGTCACCGTGACCGCGGTGCCCTCGACCAGATTGGTCGCAACGCCGCTCAGAGTCTGATCGGTCGCCGCCTCAGCCGCATTCACCAGGCCATCGACAAACGGCGTCGCTAACGTCAGCAGCGGCAGGGTATTCACCGCCACGCCGAGCGCAAGAATGTTGCTGGTGGTGTTGCCGCTGGTGTCGGTGACCGACACCCCCACCTGGGCCTGACCATCAGCCAGCTGTAGCAAATCGCTGCCCGGAATGGTCAGGTTCCAGTTGCCATCGGCGTCTGAGGTGGCACTGTAGAGTTTATCATTGAGGGTGACGCTGACCGTCAGGCCCGCGCCGGTGGTGCCGCTGACCGGCAGCCCCGCCACGGCTTCCGCCAGGTTCAGCACGCCGTCGGTGCCCGCATCAAGCCGCGCATCCAGTAACGGCGGCGTGGTGTTGACCGTAAAGTTTTCGGTCGAGGTGGCGATATTGCCCGCCACGTCGCTGCCGCTGGCGGTGACGCTGTTGCCTCCCTGACCAAGCGCCTGCACGTCCGCAGCCGGTACGGTTGCGCTCCAGGCCCCGTCCGCGTCAACCGTGCCGGTATAGGTCTTACCGTTCATCGTCACAGTCACCGTGTCACCGGCAGGAATATGCTGGCTGATTCCGGTGAGGGTCACATCGCTCTGTGCTTCCTGATAGTTCACCGTGTCATCGCTGGTGACCGGATTGATCGTGAGGGTCGGTAAATCCGCCGCCTGGGCAATCACCGTCACATCATGCGTGGCGCTGGCGACGTTCCCGGCGATATCGCTGACCGACGCGCTCAGCGTTTGGGCGCCATCCGCCAGCGCGCCGACTGCGGCGGCCGGGACGACGGTGGTCCATGTGCCATCGGCCTGTACCGTCGCCGTGTAGGTCACCGCATTCAGGGTCAGCGTAACCGTCTGTCCTTCCGGCACATTGGTGGTGGTACCGGAGAGAGTGAGATCCTGGCCCGCCTCCGCCTGATTGATATAGTCATCGCCGGATACCGTACCGACGGTCAGAGTCGGCAGATCGGCAGTCGCGGCGTCCACGGTGACGTTCAGCGTCTGGGTGGTGACGTTTCCGGCCAGGTCAGTGAGCGTAACGATCACCGGATAGCTGCCATCGGCCAGCCCCAGGGTAACGCCTGAGGGCAGATCCAGCAGCCAGCTCCCATCGCCCTGCACCGCCTGCTGGTAGGTCTGGCCGTTAAAGGAAATCGAAACCTGCTGGCCCGCCTCGCTCACCGAGGCCGTACCGCCTATGGATATCGGCTGCACCATTTCTGCCGCATTGATAATGTTGTCGCCCGCGATGGCGTTAACATTCAGCGCCGGGGCAATCAGGTCAACGGTGATCGAGCTGTCCGCCACGCCGGTATTGCCCTGCGCGTCCGTCGCGGTAACGGTAATCAGCTGAATGCCCTCGCCCAGCGCCTGCAAGGTCGCGGCGCTGACGGGGAGCGTCCAGTTGCCCGCGTTATCCACGTTCGCCGCATAGTCGGTCCCGGCAATATTCACTACCACCGTCTGCCCGGCACCGTCAGCGCCGGTCGTCCCGCTCAGCAGCTGATCGCTCTGCGAAGTGGCGATATTGACATAGCCATTGACGAAGGGGTTGGCGATCTCCGGCTGTAGCGCAGCGGTGGAGAGGGTCAAATCTGAGGTCTCGCTCACGGTGTTGCCTGCCGCGTCGCTAAGCGTGACCACCAGCGGATAGCTGCCGTCAGGCGATGCCTGTAGCAGACCCGCTGGCAGTTGCAGGCTCCAGTTGCCAACGTCATCGACCGTTGTGGTGTAATTCTGCCCGTTGAGAGAAACGGTAATGAGCTGCCCGGCTTCCGCACCTGCGCTGCCGCCGCTAACGGTGATTTCGGCAGCCGCTTCGCTGGCATTGACCACGCCGTCTCCGGCGAGGGTATTCAGCGTGAGCGTAGGAGGTACGGTATCCACGCCGAACGGCACCGCCAGCGTATTGCTGTTGCCCGCTGCATCGGCCACGGTTACCTGAAGTGCGTTATCGCCCTGCGGCAGCGCCTGCAGCGCTGTGGAAGGCACCACAACGCTCCAGTTGCCGTTGCTGTCAACCGTGCCGGTAAAGGCCGTGTCACCCACGACTACCGAAACGACCTGTCCATCGCCCGTTACGCCAGTGGTGCCATGTAAAGTTTGCGTTACGGCGGCTTCGCTGCCGTTAAGGATGCCGTCATCAAACGGCGTGTCCGCCGTTGCCAGCGGCAGGGCGTTAACCTGCACAATCAGCGTGTCGCTGCGGGTCAGGGTGGCTCCCGTCGCATCGACCACGCTGGCGGTCAGCGCCGCCGCGCCGTCAGGCAGCCCCGCCAGCGAGGCGGCCGGAATAATAATGCTCCACACCCCATTCGCGCCCACCTCGCCGGTAAAGGTCTGGTTATTGAAGGTGACGGTCACCGTGCTGCCGGCGGTGACGTTTTCCGTCACCCCGCTCACGATCAGCGCATCCTGTGCTTCTGCCGCATTCAGATAGCCATCACCGCTCAGCGGATCGATGGCAATGCCCGCCGCCAGATTGTTAACGGTGACGTCATGGGTAACATTAACCGGATTGCCGGCCACGTCGCTGACTGCCACGTTAAACGTTGCCGTACCGTTGTCCAGCGCAGCGAGAGCGCTGGCAGGGATCGCCACGCTCCATGCGCCGCTGGCTGCAATCTGCGTAGTGTAGACCTGGCCGTTGAGGCTCACCGTCAGCGTCTGCCCCGGTTCAACGTGAGTAGCAGTCCCGCTTAACAACTGATCGGTTTGCTGTTCCGCGCCGTCCACGATGTCGTTGCCCGCAAAGGCATCAATGGTCAGCGTCGGCAGATCGTTTGCCGCCGCTTTCACCGCCAGCGTCGTCTCCGTGGTGCTGCTGTTACCCGCCGCGCTGGTCGCACTCACGCTGACGGCATAGCTGCCGTCGGCCAGCGCGACCAGGTCCGCCGTAGGGATGGTCAGCGTCCACTCGCCGGCTGGCGTAACGGTGGTGGTATAGGTCACCCCGTTTAGCGTGACCACAATGGCCGCGCCGGATTCGCTGGTCCCGCTGACCGCCAGATCGTTACCCTGCTCGGCGGCGTTAAGAATATTATCACCGGCCAGGGCCGCGAGGGTGACCGCAGGCGGAAGGGTGTCGACGGTGAGGGTCAGTTCGGTAGTGGCCGTGTTACCCGCCACATCACTTACGGTGACCGTCGCCGGGGTAGTACCCTGGGGCAGTTCCTGCAGGACGTTACCCGGAAGATCGACGCTCCAGTTACCGTTACCGTCCACCGTACCGGTCAGGGTCACGCCGTTAATCACCACGCTTACCGTCTGGCCATCGCCGGTTTCGCCGGTGCTGCCGGTCAGCGTCTGCGTCGTCGCGGCCTCCTCTGCGTTCAGCGTGCCATCGGTAAATGGCGTATCAATGGTGAGGGTGGGCACGGTGGTAATGGCGATGTTGAGCGTCGTATCGCTGGTCACCGTATTTCCGGCCGCATCCGTTGCGCTGGCGGTAACGGCGAGCGCCCCGTCCGGCAGTGCGAGCAGCACGGCGGAGGGCACCACTACCTGCCAGCTGCCGTTTGCCGCCACCTCAGTCTGGTAGTCCGTGCCGTTCAGGGTCACCGTGAGCGTACTGCCCGCCGGGACGTTGCTGGTGGCACCGAAGATGGTCAGATCGCCCTGCGCCTCTGCGGCGTTCAGATAGCCATCGCCGCTTACCGGCTCGATCGCTACCGCGCTGAGGGCAGTATTCACGGCGTAATTACCCACTGCGGTCACGACGTTGCCTGCAATATCCCCCACCGTTACGCTGTAGGTCTGGCTGCCATTTTGTAGATCCGCCAGTGCGGCGGCGGGGATGAGCACGCTCCATGCACCGCTGGCCTGCACCAGGCCGCTGTAGTTGACATCATTGAAAGTGACGGTGACGGACTGGCCCTCCTGCACAAAGGTGGTGGTGCCGGTAATAAGCTGATCCACCTGCTGTTCCGCGCCATCAAGAATATTGTTACCGGCGAATTCATCCAGCGAAAGTGTCGGCAGCGTGGCGGCATCGGCTATCACCGTTAACGGCGCTTCCCCGGTGGTCACGTTGCCCACTGCGCTGGTCGCCACCACCGTCAGCTGATAATTGCCGTTGGTCAGCCCGGCCAGGTCGGCCGCCGGGATCGCCAGCGCCCACTGGCCGTTGGCGCCCACCGTGGTGGTGTAATCTGTTCCTTCCAGGGTCACGGTAATGGTGGCGTTCTGCTCGCCCATGCCGCTGACGGTAAGCGGCAGCGTCTGCTCTTCCGCATTCAGCAGGCCATCGCCTGCCACCGGATCAATAGTCAGCAGCGGCGGCGTCAGATCCACAATCAGCGGAGTGCTTTGCGTGGTGATATTCCCCGCGGCATCGTTCACCGTCACGTCAACCGTATATAAGCCGTTGGTCAGACCTGCCACCTGCGCCTCAGGAACCGGCAGCGACCAGCTGCCGTCAGCGTTGACCGTGGTGGTATAGACCGCCTCATTGAGGGTGACGCGCACGCTATCGCCCACCTCACCCGTGCCGCTGACGACCAGCGGCTGGCCCTGTTCGGTGGCATTAATTACGCCATCCCCCGCCAGCGGCGCCAGGGTAAAGGTCGGTGGCGTGGTGTCCAGCGCAATAGCATGCGGCACGGTTACCGAGCCGCCATTAGCCGCGGTGGCGGTGGCCGTGAGGGCGTAGTCGCCGTCGGTCAGTCCGACCAGGGCGCTGGCGGGGATCGCCGCCGTCCACAGGCCGTTTGCACCGACCGCGGCGGTATAGTTGACGCCGTTAAAGGTCAGGGTGACCGCCGTAGTCTCATCCGGCACGCTGCCGGTGACGGTAATCCCCTGCGCGGCTTCGGCCGCGTTAATAACGTCATCGCCCGCCACGGTGTTAACGATCAGGGTAATATCCACCGTGGTATCCAGCAGCAGGGTGGTATCCTGCGTGGCGGCATTACCGGCTACTGAGGTCACCGCAACGGTCAGGGTGTTGTCGCCTTCGGTGAGGTTAGCCAGCGTGGCGGCAGGCACATTCACGGCCCACAGCCCGTTGCTGCCTACCGTGGTGGTGAAGGTGTCGCCTGCCAGCGTCACCGCGACGGTATCACCAGCACTGCCGGTCCCGGTAATATCCAGCGGCTGCCCCTGCTCCGCCTGGTCAATAATGTTGTCACCGGTAACGGGATCGAGCGTAAAGGCCGGGGCTGAGGTGTCGACGGCCAGCGGCAGAGTTTGCGACGTGGTATTGCCGAAGGCGTCGCTTACGGTCACCTGCACGCCGTAAGGGCCATCATCCAGCAGCGCCAGGTCAGCTGCCGGAACGGTGACCGCCCAGCGGCCGGTGTCTTCTACTACCGTTGTATATTGCTGTCCGTTCAGCAGTACGTTAACCGTATCGCCCACGCTGCCTGTCCCGCTGATATCCAGCGGGCTGGCCTGTTCAGCGGCATTAATAATGCCATCTCCGCCAGCCAGTGGATCGAGAGTGACCGCCGGTAGCGTGGTAGCAATGATCACCGCCGCCGGTGGAAGCGCCGCGGTGTTGCCCGCCACGTCGGTCACGGTTACCACCAGGGTAGTTTGCCCCTGCGGCAGGGCCTGGAGGATCTGCGGATCCAGCGCCAGCGTCCAGACGCCGGAACTGTTGACCGTTGCCGCATAATCCGTTCCGCCAAGATTCACGCTAACCGTCTGCCCGTTGCCCAGCTCACCCGTGGTGCCGTTCAGGGTCTGAATAATATCGGCTTCGTTATGGGTCAGCGTGCCGTCGGTAAACGGCGTTTGCAGCGTCGGGCTTGGCACGCGGGTGATATAAACGTCCAGCGTATCCTGCGAGGTATAGGTGATACCGCTGCTGGCGGTCACGCTGGCGATGGCCGTTTGCGGTCCGTCAGCCAGTCCGGCCAGATCCGCCGCAGGCACCGTCACCGACCAGCTGCCATCCGCATTGACGGCGCTGGTGTAGCTGACCCCACCCAGGGTGAAGGTCACCGTGCTGCCGCCCGCGACGTTAGCCGTCACTCCGTTTACCGTCAGCGCGGACTCTGCCTCAACGGCGTTGAGGTAGCCATCGCCACTCAGCGGCTCAAAGGCGATGCTGCTGAGTGTGTTATCGACGCTAAAGGTTTTCTCGCTCAGACCGGTATTGCCAGCCAGATCGGTCACCGTGGCGCTAAGGGTTTGCTGACCGTTAGCCAGCAACGCCAGCGCTGCCGCCGGGAGGGTAACCTGCCAGCCGCCGCCGGTTTCAATAGTGGTGGTGTAATCCTGCCCGTTAAGGGTCAGGGTCAGGGTTTGTCCCGCCTCGACGTTAGTTGCGGTACCGGTCAGGATCTGATCAACCTGCTGCTCGGCACTGTCAATGACGTTATTTGCGGTGACGTCAGAGATGAAGATGGATGGCGCAGACTTATCGACCACCAGCGGCGTGCTGGTCAGGGTGGTATTGCCTGCCGCATCGCTGGCGGTGACGTTCAGCGTATAGCTGCCGTCGTTCAGCGCGTTCACCACCTCGCCAGGAATGGTCAGCGCCCACTGCCCGTTAGGGGCAACCACTGCGGAATACGCCACATTGTTCAGCTCAACGCTGATGGTGTTACCCGCTTCGCCCGTGCCGTTGACCACCAGCGGCTGCGTGCCTTCTGCCGCATTCAGATAGCCATCTTCCGAGGCGGCATTAATCGTGACCACCGGCGGCGTCAAATCGACTACCAGGGTACGGATCAGCGTAGTGGCGTTACCCGCCGCGTCGGTTGAGGTCACGACTACGTCATAGCTGCCGTCGGCCAGCGCCAGCAGCGCGGCAGGTGAAACGGTAATATCCCAGCTGCCGGTGGCGGAGACCGTTCCGGTCAGGGTCTCACCGTTCAGCGTCAGGCTGATGGTATCCCCCTGCTCGCCAGTGCCGCTGATGGCGAGCGGCTGGCCCTGTTCAGCGAGGTTGAGCTGATAATCTTCAGAGATGGCCGCTACCGTCAGCACTGGTGGGATGGTATCCACGATAAAGCTGCTGGTTAGCGTGGTGGTGTTGCCTGCGGAATCGGTCGCGGTCACGCTCAGGGCCGTGCTGCCCTCCGGTAGCGTTTGCAGTGCCACCCCAGGCAGCGAGACGGACCAGTTACCGTTAGCATCGACGGTGCCGTTATAGGTGATGCCGCCGACCACCAGGCTTACCGCCTGCCCAATGCCCGTTACGCCGGTGGTGCCGGTCAGCGTTTGATCGATACCCGCCTCTGCGGCATTAAGTGATCCGTCAGCAAATGGTGTATCAAGCGTGAGGGTAAAGTCAGGATTAACGCTGGAGTTCAGGTTATGGGTGGTGGTGATTTCATTGCCGTTGATGTCGGTGGTGGTCGCCGTGACCGTCAGGTTGCCATTAGGCAGGCCCGTCAGTGCGCTCGCAGGTACGGTGACGCTCCAGCTGCCATCGCTCTCGGTCAGGGTGGTGTAGTTAACGCTGTTAAAGCGCACCAGGATCCGTGCGCCCGTCGAGACAAAGCGGCTGCTGCCGCTAATGACCAGATCGCTCTGCGCCTCAACGGCGTTCAGCATGTTATCGTCGCTGATCACCCCAATCGCCACGGCGCTGAAGGTGTTATCCACGCTGTAGCTGCCGCTGGTGCTCGCCGGATTACCGGCGATGTCGGTTACGTCGACGGTATAGTTTTGCGCACCGTTTGCCAGCTGAACAAAGGCGCTGGCCGGGATCAGCACGCTCCAGCTGCCGTCGGCCTGCACGGTGCCGGTATACTGGTCGCCGTTCATGGTTACCCTGACCTGCTGCCCCTCCTGTACATGGGTGGTGGCACCGGTCATCGGCTGTGACAGCCCCTGTTCCGCACCGTCCAGCACGTTATCGCCGGTAAATGCGGATACGCTGATGGTCGGCAGGTCAGCAGCCTCGGCCACGACCGCCAGCGGCTGCGTGGCGGTGGCAACGTTACCGGCCGCGTCGGTAGCCTGCGCGGTGATGTCGTAGCGACCATCGGCCAGCACGCTGACGGCGGCAGCCGGGACGGTCAGGGTCCAGTTGCCGCTGCCGTCAGTGGTGGCCTCATAGCTGACGCCGTTCAGGCTTACCACCACGGTGGAACCGACCTCTGCCGTACCGTTCAGCAGCAGATCGTCGGCATGCTCGGCCGCATTAAGGTAGCCATCACCGGATATGACCGCCAGCGTTACGGCCGGCGGGACGGTATCGACGGCGATGGGGGCCAGGGCGGTGGCAATGTTGCCGCCCGCGTCCGTCGCGGTAACGCTGATATCATACTTACCGTCCGGCAGCGTTTGCAGGGTTGAGGCGGCGATATCCACGCTCCACTGCCCGTTGCCATCCGCCACCGTGCGGTAGCTTACGCCATCCAGCTCAACAACCAGGGTACTGCCCGCCTCCGCCGTGCCGCTTACGGTTAGCGGCAGGTTATGGGTTTCACCGTTGATAACGCTATTGTCACCCACGGCGGTGATGGCCAGCGCAGGCGGCGTAGTGTCCACGGTCAGCGGCGTGACGGACGAGAGACTGTTGCCCAGCGAGTCCGTTACCGTGACGGTAATCTCCTGGCTGCCCTCCGCCAGCGCCTGCAACACGTCCGGCGTCAGCGTCAGGCTCCAGGCGCCGGTGCTCGCGTTAACAGTGGCAGGATAGCTGATGCCGCCTATCGTCACGCTCACCGCCTGGTCCGGCCAGGCCACCCCGGAGTTACCGGTGAGGGTCTGCGGCACGGCCGCCTCGCTGGCGTTCAGAATGCCGTCGCCGAAGGGCGCTACGATCTCGATATTATTGCTGATTTGCGTGCGAACCAGCAGATCGCTTTCGCTGGTCACCGGGTTATTGCCCGCATCCACACCCGTGACCACCAGCGTGTAGGTGCCGTTCGCCAGGCTATCCAGCGCGGAGGCGGGAAGCGTCGCACTCCAGCCGCCACCGGCGGCAACCGTCGTGGCATAATCCACGCCGTTGAAGGTCACCGTCAGGGCGGTTCCCTCCGCCAGGCCAGTGCTGCTGCCGCTGACCACCAGATCGGACTGCGCTTCGGTCGCATTCAGCGCGTTGTCACCGCTGACCGGCGCGAACGCCAGCGTGGCGACGCTGCTGTCCGTCGCCACAACAAAACTCCCGCTGGCGGTCGTGCCGTTACCCGCCACGTCGCTGACGCTGACGGTGAAGCTTTGGGTTCCTTCCGCCAGGGCGCTCAGCACCGTAGACGGCAGGGTAATGCTCCACCCGCCCCCGGCCTGTACCGTGCCGGTAAAGGTATCCCCGCCGGCCAGCACCAGCGTAATCTGCTGTCCAGCCTGAACGTGGCTGGCTGTACCGGTCAGCTCCTGATTAACCGCCACCTCCGCACCATCCAGCACGCCATCGCCGGTCAGCGGATTGAGGGTCAGCGCAGGCAGATTGCCGAACTGGGTAGCAAAGGTGACGTCGGTGTAAGTTGTACTGCTGTTGCCGGCCGGATCGGTGGCGATCACCGTGACGGTATAGGTGCCATCGGCGATCGCGGCCTTGTCCGTATCACTCAGCGTGACGGACCAGGCACCGGTCTGCGCATTAACGGTTGCGGTCAAATCAAGACCGTCAAGCCGCACCAGCACCTGGCTTCCCGGCTCGGTGACGCCGCTGATTTGCAGCGGCAGGGCTAACTCTCCGGCGTTGACGTAACCATCGCCGGAGATGGTATCGACGGAGACCGTAGGCGGGAGGGTATCAATCGAAATCGTGCCGGTTTGCGCGGTGGCGTTACCTGCCAGGTCAGTTGCCGTAATACCGATTGTCGCATCCCCGTCGGCGATCTGTTGCAGGTCGGAGGCGGGTATATTGACGCTGAAGCTGCCGTCCGCATTGACGGCGGCGGTATAGGTCAATCCGTTCAGCGTGACGGTCACGGTGTCACTGCCCGGGCTGGAGCCGCTGATGGTCAGCGGCTGCGTCACCTCACTCTGATTCAGCGGGCCGTCGGGCAGCGTGACGCTGAGCACCGGCGGCACGGTCATCACGTCAAATGGGGTGATTGTGGTGGCGCTGTTGCCCGCCGGGTCGGTGACCAGCACGGTAAATTCATTCCTGCCCTGCGGCAGATTTTGCAGAGCGTCGGCGGGCAGCGAAAGGCTCCAGCTGCCGTCGCTGTTGACCGTACCGGTATAGCTCACGCCCCCCAGGGTCAGGGTGACCGTCTGGCCGGACGCGGCTACGCCGGTGTTGCCCGTGATCGTCTGTCCGGCACTCGCCTCACTGGCGTTCAGCACGTCATCGCCGAAGGGCTGTTCCGGGGTGGCATCCGGCATGACGTTTCTGACATCAAGCGTGGCGGGGGTGCTGTTTTGTACCATTGTCCCGTCTGCCGCCATTGCGGAGGCATTAAACAGGTGTATACCGACTGAAAACTGCTGCAGGTGCTCGGGAGGAAGGGTAACGCTCCAGGTTCCGTCAGCGTTAATGGTTGCACTATAGGTCCGGGAATCCACCGGGTTCGCGACCAACAGGATCCTCAGAAACGTATTCGCTGGCTGGGGATCGACGGTGACATTTATCACCGTGCCCGCCGCCAGCCCGGTTGACGTACCAGTCACAACCAGAGGCGCCTGCGCCTCCGCGGCGCTGAGGTAGCCATCCTCGCTCACGACGTCAATGCTGATGCTGGCCAGGGAGGATGAGAGAACGGTAAAGTCGTGGCTGGCACTCGCCGTCACGCCTGCGGCGTTAGTGACGCTGGCACCAATAGTTTCAGAGCCATCGGCTAATGCCTCAAGGGCGGCGGAAGGCACGGAGAGGCTCCAGCTGCCGTCCGCGCCCACGGTTGTGGTATAGGTCTGGCCGCCAAGGGTGACCGTGACTGTTTGTCCCTGCTGAACGTTGGTCGTGGTGCCTGAGAGCGTTTGTGACATCTCCTTTTCGGCACCGTCCAGCACATCGTCTCCGGCGAAGGTGGCGATAGTAATTCCGGGCGCGGCGGGTACGGTCGCGCTGGATTCAACGGTGATATTTTCACTGGCGCTGGCGCTGTTACCTTCGTTATTGGTGACGCTGGCGCTAAGGGTGTTTGCGCCATCAGGTAGCGCAGCTAAGTCCGCTGTCGGCAGTGAGATACTCCAGTGCCCTTCAGCATCCACGCTGGCGGTGTAGGTTTTACCATTGAGTACCAGGGTGACAAGGCTACCGGCTTCGGCATTAGTGGTACTGCCCGTCACGGTCTGAACGCTGGTTTTTTCGCTCGGGCTGAGGATTGCATCGCCGGTAAAAGGGTCAATCGTCAGGGTGGGCGTGATCGGGGTGGTGCCCCCGCCTGGCGTCGTCGTGCCGTCGCCAGGGGTGGTGCCATCCGTTCCACCCGGTGTGGTGCCATCGGTTCCCCCTCCCGTCGTGCCGCTGTTGCCCCCGCCGCCTTTACCACCACGGCTGGCCAGCGCACCTACGCCCAGCCCCGCCAGACCCAGCGCGCCAATACCGGCGGCGGTCATCACGCCGGTGGTTGCGCCGGTATCGGCCAGGGATAAGGTATCGAGCGACCCCAGCGATTCGTACTGCGGCGTCATCGCTACCGCCGTCTGGAGATCGCCCAGCTCGCTGGTGACTGGAAAAAGCGCATGCTCTGCGGGATTAACCCCATCGTCGAAGACCAGCTCGCTGTGGTCACCGTCGACGTCATCCAGGAAGAATTTTTGATAGCGCACCACGCTACCGTCGTGCATATGCAGTACCAGGTCATTACCCTGACGGTCAAACTGGTTAACCATGGCTCGGGTGCCGTGAATCTTCACCACGCTCGGTTGATTCAGCGGAACGGTATGCGAGGTTCCCGCAGTGGCTTGTGAAAGGAGTTTACCGTCGTCGCGAGAAAGAATTTCAGCGCTGCCATCATTAATTAGAGCCATAAGACCTCATATACACCAGATGTAGTTTTAAAGTTTACGAATAAAAACATGAAGAAAATCTTCACATTAATCGCAACATAAAGTTTCACCAGTCTGAAAATCAGACCGGTCTTCACCTGGGATACAAGCGATCTTTGGCAGATCATTAACAGCAAAACGCGGTAAAATGGGACAGGTAGTCTTAATATTTATAATTTTTCATTTCAGATAGTAAGAAAGAATATGCCCAGCTAACGTGATAAAAATCTATCGAAATAATAAGAAAAACTGATTGAAAAGCATAGCCTGCGGTTTTATTTCGGAACTAAATGCGCTCATTATTTCCACAAATTTACGGTAATCATCTGATTTGTCTTAGGGAAAAATTTCGCTTAAATGAATAAATTCACGGCGCTGTTTGGCTTTTTTTCCTGCCCACCGGGGAGGGAGACGCGTCGATCCACCAAATAATTTATAAGGTAATGTGATAGACGGCACAGGCTGGCCCTAAGGCAAATGCGCACTATTTAGCCAGTCCGGGCGATACCCGTGCTGCCCCGTCGCCTTTTCTTCATTCACAAGGCGGGATGTGATAAAAAGTAGCGCTCTTCGCAACAGGCGGATAAACAACAATGACCATCAGGGATGTCCGAAAGGCCAGCGCCAGCGCGGGTGCCACCCGGCAGGCGACGCGTACCGTATTTTTTATTGCAGGTATGGGCATGGCCGCCTGGGCACCGCTGGTGCCGTATGCCAAAGATCGCGCGCAGCTCACGGACGGCGCCCTGGGAACGCTTCTGCTGTTTTTGGGGCTGGGTTCGCTTATCGCGATGCCCCTGACCGGCATGCTGGTGGGCCGTTTTGGCTGCCGCAGCATCATCGCGCTGGGCAGCGCGTTTATATTGCTGGCGCTGCCGCTGCTGGCAACGCTGGACACCCCCCTGCTGCTCTCGCTGTCGCTAATGATTTTTGGCGCTGCTATCGGGCTGGTTGATGTGGCAATGAATATCCAGGCCGTTGAAGTGGAAAAAGCCTCCGGCCGCGCCATGATGTCCGGCTTTCACGGCTTTTTCAGCGTGGGGGGCATTGTGGGCGCCGGTAGCGTGAGCGCCGCCCTGGCGCTGGGGCTTTCGCCGGTTCAGGCCGTCGCACTGATTGCCGTCGTGCTTATCGCTCTCTTCGCCCTGTGCCAGCGTCACCTGCTCAGCCAGCGCCTTCATCAGCAGGGCGCGCCGCTGTTCGTGCTCCCCCAGGGCTGGGTGCTGTTTCTGGGGATACTTTGCTTTATTCTGTTTCTGACCGAAGGGTCGATTCTCGACTGGGGCGCGCTGTTTCTGACCCAGCTGCGCGGCCTGCCGCATTCTCATGCCGGCCTGGGCTACGCGCTGTTCTCGGTTGCCATGACGCTGGGCAGGCTAACGGGAGACCGTATCGTTCGTCTCTGCGGGCGTACGGCGACGCTGTGCTGTGGCACCCTGTGCGCGGCAGGCGGTTTGCTGCTGGCAGTATTCATCCCCAGTGCGACCATGACGCTCGTCGGTTTCGTGCTGGTGGGATTAGGCGCATCAAACGCCGTACCGATTATGTTCAGTGCCGCAGGAAATCAACGCGTCATGCCGGTTAACCTGGCGATTTCGTCAATGACAACTATTGGTTATGCGGGTATTCTGGCAGGTCCGGCGCTGATAGGGTTTATTTCGCAAGGATATGGTCTGGCAGCGGCTTTTAGTGTGATTGCCGTTCTGCTGCTCATCGTCGCCGCCAGCGCCCGGCTGATAACACGTTAACTGAGATCTCACGCTACGCTATGCTGCCATACAAATTTCCCCTAACTTCAGGTAACGTCACGCGCTTCTTCGTGGTGTTTATACTGGTCCTGCTGCTGGGCATCGGGTTTATGATCCATAGCGCGGTGAGCTGCTGGCTTACGGATAAACGCTATGCCATGACGGATATCGCCCACGCGATGCAAAAGCGCGTAGATACCTATCGCTTCGCCACCTGGCAGATTTATGAGAACCTGGCGGCCAGCGCGGCGGGAACACCGCCTAACAGCCTGCAGGAGACGCGGCTGCGCCCGGACGTCTACTATCTTGAAAAAACGCGGCGTAAAACCGAGGCGTTAATCTTTGGCTCGCACGACAGCAGCACGCTGGATATGACGCAGCGTATGTCTAACTATCTCGATACCCTGTGGGGCGCCGAAAACAGCACCTGGTCGATGTACTTTCTTAACGGTCAGGACAACAGCCTGATCCTTATCTCTACCCTGCCGCTTAAAGATATGGCAACGCGCTACAAAGAGAGCGCCATCAGCAATATTGTCGATGCGCGGCGCGCGGAGATGCTCCAGCAGGCTAATGCGCTGGATGAGCGGGAAAGTTTCTCCTCCCTGCGTCGTCTGGCCTGGCAGAACGATCACTACTTTACGGTGCGAACCACCTTCAACCAGCCGGGCCATCTGGCAACCGTGGTGGCCTTCGATCTGCCGATTAACGACCTGGTGCCGATGAATATGCCGCTGGAGAACTTCCAGCTTAAGCAGGATGCGGCGGGAAGCAGTGAAATTAGCGATGCCGGGGACGTGACGCAGAGTACCCGGATAACCCTGGCTAACCCCAATGTGGAAATCTCCGCCTCGCTCCCCAGTACGCCGCTGGAGTTAGTTTATCGGGTGCCCCTTACCGGCCTGCTGGTGGATACGCTGCACAACCTGATGTGGCCGCTGCTGGCCAGCTTTGCCATGCTGATTTTGTCGTTTATCGGCCTGTTTATGCTGCGTAAGCAGTCGCTGCGCCCGAGTGAGAATCAGAGCGCCGAACTGGACTCGCTGCGGGTGCTGAACGAGGAGATTGTCGGGAGCCTGCCGGTGGGGCTGCTGGTCTACGATTTTGCCAATAACCGCACCATCATCAGCAATAAAATTGCTGAGCATCTGCTGCCGCATCTGAACCTGCAAAAAATCATCAATATGTCCGACCAGCATCAGGGCGTGTTGCAGGCGACCGTCAACAATGAGGTCTATGAGATCCGCCATGCCCGCAGCCAGCTTTCACCCAATACCCAGCTGTTTATGATGCGCGATCAGGATCGCGAACTGCTGGTCAATAAAAAGCTGCAAAAAGCCCAGCAGGTACTGGATAAGAATCATCAGACCCGCCAGCAGCTACTGCAAAATCTCGGCCACGCGCTGAACCGCCCGCTGGCGGACGTCATTACGCGTTTACAGGTTACGGGTGAGGCACACGCCAGCGATGAGCTTAGCGATGCGCTGGAGTCGGCGCAGGCCCTGAGTCGGCTGGTGGATGATATCGTGCTGCTTAATCGTCTGGAAACGCTCGACTGGGCACCGGACGCGGGCGCCTTTAATCTGCAAAGCCTGCTCGATGAGCTGGTGTCAGAAGCCCTCCCCTCCCTGCGCCGTAAGGGGCTGGCGCTGGTAGTAGGTAATCGTCTGAATCTTGATGAGAATCGCTTTGGCGACCGTCGGGCGCTGTATAAAATCCTTTCAACCCTGCTACATTACGCCATCACCAGTACCACCTGGGGACGCATCAGTATTGAAGTGACCTCTCCGGCCGATCGCCCTGACCGCCTGTCGATTGAAATGGTCGATACCGGATCGGGTCTGACCGTGGATGAGATGGGCAATACCGACTTCCCTTTCCTCGGCGAAACTACGCAGGATCGCTTTGGTCAGGCATCCGGGCTGGCCTTCTTCCTTTGCAAGCAGCTCTGCAAGCAGCTGGGGGGACACCTGGAGATTGTTGCGCGTCCAGATATCGGCACGCGATACAGCATTCAGGTCCACGCGCCACAGGAGAATTTACAGGCGCAGGAGGAGAAGCTGCTGGAGGGCGTGACCGCGCTTATTGATATTACCGTGGACGATATCCGAAAAATTGTCGTCCATCAGTTAGAAAACTGGGGCGCCAGCTGCATCACGCCTGACGAACGTTTTTCCGGTCAGGATCATGATGTGCTGGTAACCGACGATCCGGCGCGCCTGACGCCGTGGTCGCTATTACTCACGGATGATGAAGCGGGCTACAGTGCACTGTCGAAAGACAAGTTCAGGGTGAACTTCAATATCAGCAGCGCGATGCAGGATGCGCTGCTTCAGCTTATTGAACTTCAGCTGGCCCAGGACGACACTGACCCCGACCAGAACGATCGGCAGGAGGATGTGCAGCTTTTTGCACCAGGATATTTCCAGCTCTTTGTTGATACAGTACCAGATGATGTCAAGAGATTGTATAATGAGGCAGCGGAAAGGAACTTGAGTTCACTTGCTCAGACTGCGCATCGCCTCAAGGGCGTGTTTGCCATGCTCAATTTAACACCGGGCAAGGAGCTTTGTGAAACGTTAGAACTGCACATTAAAGAGTGTGACGATTCAAACATTAAAAATACCACCAGTGAGATTGACCTTTACGTCAACCATCTGCTGCAGCAAGGTAACCAATAAAATGAACAACCTGAACGTAATTATTGCCGATGACCACCCAATTGTCCTGTTCGGTATTCGTAAATCACTCGAACAAATTGAATGGGTAAACGTAGTCGGCGAGTTCGAAGACTCCACGGCCCTGATCAATAATCTTTCCAAGCTTGATGCTAACGTGTTGATTACCGATCTGTCGATGCCAGGCGAGAAGTATGGCGACGGCATTACGCTTATCAAGTATATCAAGCGTCACTATCCGGACCTGTCGATTATCGTTCTTACCATGAACAATAACCCGGCGATCCTCAGTGCAGTGCTCGATCTGGATATCGAAGGCATTGTGCTGAAACAGGGTGCCCCCACCGATCTGCCTAAGGCGCTGGCCGCCCTGCAGAAAGGCAAAAAATATACGCCGGACAGCGTGGCAAAACTGCTGGAGAAAATCAGCGCGGGTGGCTACGGCGACAAGCGTCTCTCTCCAAAAGAGAGCGAAGTGTTACGCCTGTTTGCCGAGGGTTTCCTGGTGACTGAAATCGCCAAGAAGCTGAACCGCAGCATTAAGACCATCAGCAGCCAGAAGAAATCGGCGATGATGAAGCTCGGCGTCGAGAACGATATCGCGCTGCTGAACTATCTCTCCTCCGTCAGCACCATGCCGATTGAGAAAGACTGATAGCCCTTCGGCATAACGATAAAGGGTGGAGCTAAGCTCCACCCTTTTTTTTGCCTTCGTCAGCCTTCCCTGCTCTTTCTGACCCGCTCGGCGTAAAAGGCCAGCGTCTTTTGTAGCGTATCAAGGGTGACCGGCTTGGAGAGACAGTTATCCATCCCCGCCTCCATACAGCGCTGCTTCTCCTCCGCCAGGGCATTCGCCGTAACGCCCACGACCGGGAAGGTCAGCCCCAGCTGACGCAGGCGCTGCGTCAGACGGTAACCGTCCATGTTCGGCATATTCACATCGGTCAGTACGATATCTATCTCGTTGCGGCTCAGCACGTTCAGAGCATCGACGCCATCCTGCGCCGTTTTCACCCGGTACCCCAGCGATCCCAGCTGATCGGAGAGCAGCATCCGGTTAATGGGGTGATCGTCTACCACCAGAATCAGGATATCTTCGTTACCAATGCCCGACTCGTTAGCCTCCGGCAGGGAGGTTTGCGCATCCGGCAGCGCCACTTCGACGCGATAGATGCGCCCCAGCAGCACCGGCAGTTCATGAGGCGTGGTGGTGCCATAGACCCAGCGGCCAGCGGAAAGCTCCTGGGGACCATCGTTATGGCTGCCGTCAAAGCGGATGATGCCGCGCGCGCCGGTCTGGGTCTGGAAGTCGTAGTCCGTTACCACCACATCATCGCTGCCGCAGCTCCCCTCCTCCAGACGCTGAACGTCAAGCCCGTGCTCGCGCAGCAGCTTCTCTAAAAAGACCGCCAGCGCCTCGTTGCGAACTTCAAGCCAGCAGCGCTTGCCCAGCAGCCCCTCATTGTAGACAGGCGTCATCACCTGACTTTTATACAGCGGGATGCGTATCACAAACTGGCTACCCATGCCGGGTTCGGAATCGACTTCAATATCGCCGTCCATCATATTGATCAGCTTTTCGCAGATGGCCAGCCCCAGACCGGTTCCCTGGAAATGGCGCTGTACGCCGCTTCCCACCTGGAAAAACGGATCGAACAGGCGGGTGATCTCTTTCGCCGGGATCCCCACACCGGTGTCACGGACCCGGAATGCCAGATAGCCGTCTTTCACATAGGCGTGAAGCACAATGCCGCCGGTATGAGTGAATTTGATGGCGTTATTAAGCAGATTAGAGATGACCTGCTGCAGGCGGAGCGGGTCGCCATCCAGCGATACCGGCACGTCGCTGTCGATAAAGACCCATAGCGTCAGGCGCTTTTTGACCACCATCGCCAGGTAGTTAGAGGCGATATGGGTTATCACCTCACGGGGTGAGAATTCGCGCGGCTCAATGCGCAGCTGCTCGGACTCAATTTTCGAGAAGTCGAGAATATCGCTGATGATTTTCAGCAGCAGGCTGGAGGAGTTGTTCATCGCGGTCACCAGCGACTCTACCCCCTGCGGCAGGCTGCGGGTTTGCAGCAGGTCGAGGTTGCCGATAATGCCATAAAGCGGCGTGCGCAGCTCATGGCTGACGGTCGCCAGGAACATTGATTTCGACTGGCTGGCCTGCTCGGCCGCCTGCGCCATCTCCTGGAGCGACTCTTCCATCTTCACGCGCGCGCTGACGTCAACCAGCACGCATATCGCCACGTTTTCATTGCGATAGCGAGAGTGGACGAAGCTGATTTGCAGGTTGGTATTGCTGCCGGTCAGCACATCCACAAAATTGACCTGCTGGCCGCAGATTATTTCAATCAGCCGCTGGCGATCTTCCTGCGTCAGCATGCTCAAATAATTGTGGGCCAGCTCATTGCTGAGGATGTTAGTACCATCGCTGGTGCGCAGAATACAGATGCCAACCGGCGCGGAGGCGACGATTTTACGGTTGAACTGCTCGTGCTCTTCCAGACGGTGAGCGTTATCTTCGGCCGGCAGAAACATCCGGCGTTCAAACAGCCAGGCCAGGGTAAACAGGAGTATGGCCCCGATCACGTTCAGCAGGATGGCATTGATAATCAGAATTTTCAGCTTTTCGACCATCTCATTGGTCTGCACCGAATAGACCACGGTCAGCGAGGAAGGCGTCAGCTGCTTCTTCATCACCAGCTGTTTATAACCGTTGATATAGCCAAACCAGCTGCTGTCATCCGGTAAATCATCCAGAGAAATCCGGTGCGCGGAGGGTGAAGAGGACATCACGCGCTGGTTGCTCTGATCGAGGAGCGTGGCGCTGACCGGGAAACTACCCGGTGTCACAAAATCTTCGACGCGAATCGTTTGCTCAATGCCCAGCAGCGCAGCCATTTTATTGGCGACGTAAACGGGCGTAACCATATAGTAATAGCCCACGCCAGGCTGGCTGGACGGCGCTATCCAGAACAGGCTGCTTTTGCGCTCCTCATCATTGCCGTTGCGGTATTTCAGGATGCGCTCATGCAGGGTTTTCATCGCGCGATCGCGGTCGGCCGAGACATTCCCGACGCCAAAATCCGCCAGACATAAGCTTTCTCCGCCAATAAAGAAGACGCGGTTAAGCTCGTAAGCGGAGGAGAAATTCTCTTTCCAGTAGTGCAGGAAGTAGCTCAGGGACTCCAGCGAGCTGCGCCAGGTATTGCTCATACCGCTACAGTCAGAGTCAGAATAGAGCGGAAAGAACTGCGGTAGCGTGGTTTTGCCCGGAAACACCCCGTTGAGCACATCAAGGCCGTTGGCCGAGGCGTTTAGCCGATTCTCGGCGATAAATTTAAGCTCACGCGTGACGTCTGCCGAATGGCGGACATACCACTGCGCCTGCTCAACGTTAGCATTGAACTCCTGGCGAACCTGGGACTCTTTCTCGTGCAGGACGTTAATGATGTAAAAAGTGGTCAGCAACGCTCCCAGGGTCCAGAGCATAAGCGCCAGCGCCCGAAACAGATAGCGGGAGATCTTTAACGTGGTTCTGAACGAGACAAGATATTTCAAGCGAAACCTATAGTGGCGGCTGCAGCATGGTGTGAATTTTGATGCCGCTACAGTACCGTCAGAACAGGAAAAAAGCCAGATCGCGCCGGTTATAAGCGCCAGAAAATCGGCGGTTTTGCGCACAAATTGTCAGGCTGGTGCGCACAAAATAAAACGTCACGGACGGGTTCCGTCAAACAGCGACGTTCTCCTGCAGAATCTGGATATGCCCTTCACCCAATGCACGACCGGTTATGTAGAAATGCTGGCGAATAAATGCGGTTTATCGTTACCGCGGTTGCGCTGGCTGGTCGATTAAATTCTATTTCGTGACGGAAAGGTTTATACTCCCTCTCTGAATTAATTCTTATAACGTTAACGTCTCAATAATTTATCCTTAGCATTTCTTATCAATCCGCTACTGGGCCAGCTATACAATTTCACAACAGGGATTACCAGTAAAAGGGGAACGCATGGCTTATTTTATCAACAATAAAATAATCTTTAATCCAGAGGATAATTCTCTTTCGCTGATAAACAACCCGGAAAGTCGGGTGGCAATTTCTAACCCGGCACGTCGGGTTTTACAATTGTTGATCGACCATTCAGGTACAGTGGTTCTGCGTGAAACTTTTTTTAAAAAGGTGTGGGATGATTACGGCCTGAACGCCAGCAATAACAACCTGAACCACTGCGTGAGTAAGCTGAGAAAAGTGATGGTCACCTTAGGCTATCAGGATGAATTTATTGTTACCGTACCCAGAGTGGGCTTTATCATCCATAAAGGGACAATAATTATCTGCCAGCAGCAGCCTGTGGCACAAAATAATTCAGTCGAATTTTCTGCCGCCTTAAGTCCGACTATTAGCATAAATACAGATCTCCCCGACTCAGAAGGTCGCGCTGAAGATGCGACGCCTGTATCACCTGTAGCGGAGCGCCACGCAATAGATGATCATGCGACCCCGGCCCGACCTGCCGCTGACCATCACCCTGCTGAGCATCACGCCGCCAACTGCCCTGCCGCTGACCATCACCCTGCTGAGCATCACGATGCTGACCATCCTGTCGCTGACTATCACGTCTGCAATAGCGCCGCGGTGGGGGAAAAGCCCGCAGATAATCCTGACGAGATAAGGTTTACACCTGCGGAGCAGGCTGCTGAACTTTCGGCGATGCCGGGGGATAATGAGCGCAAACGCTTAATGCAGTCCGCATTCTACAGACCCAAAGGTGCCGGTAAGGATGCTTACAGAATATATTATTTAATCAACATCCTAATTTTTGCTCTGTTGCTGGTATGGGGCATGAGTCTGTGGGGAGGAAAAAACGATCCCAAAGCCGTGCTCAGGGTGGCAACACTCAATGGCTGTACCCTTTATAGCACCGCGCCACTCCTGCCCGGCCGTCGGGGTGATTTTATTGAGCGTGCTGCCGAATTTATTAAAAATAAAGAAATCGTTTGTCACCCCGGTAATGTTTTATTATTTCAGAGCGAGAGAATGACCTCAATGATAAACACCGGCTCGACGCGAGAATTTATGGCACAGTGTAATATAGATGCTCACCAGAAGATAACGCTTTGCCTGAGTTATTATTACAATGACAGGACCATAAATGTTCAGCCATAAGAAACGACCTTCTTCCAGGTTACTTATTATTTCAGCACTTTTGATAGTTAATCTTTCTGCAATAGCATGTGTGATTTACCTTAATAAAGCCCGTGGTATTCAGGAAGAATTCCCGATCAATATTTCCTGTAGAGGAAATATGATTGTCGAAGCCAGGTATGATGACCTGGAGGCAAAAATGGTCAGTTCGCTATCATTCAGGTTCCTGAATAACAATAAAATCCTTATTTCACTGAGCGGCGTGAGCTATTTACGCGATAAGAATAATAGCCTGATCAAAAGGGATACTATCCTCAGAAATGTTTACTATGACTATGTGCATGAGAGTAAAGACTCTGCGGTATACTCTCTCACCAGCAGCCGTATCAATAGTGATGCCGTCGACAATGTTGATGCCAGAACGGCAAAGCTGCTACTGCTAAACAGCTTTTTTATAACCGGTCATACCGATACCCTGCTGCTGAGAAAGTATGATGACAATACTATGCTGATAGAGACAACTCAGTCGCCGGTGGCCCTCTGTGTGTTCAGCCCCCTGCACTGACCTAGATGTAATTGAGGTAAAGACGAAATCCGCAGGCCTCCGCGTAGCGGGCCAGGGTGCTGAAACTGGCCTGCGCAGGGCGTTTTTCAAGCCGGTTAATAGCGGGCGGGGTGATGCCCAAACGTCTGGCAAGCTCGGTTTTACTTATCCCCGCTTCCTCGCGCAGCGAGATGAGTAATGCCAGGATCTGAGTTTCCCCGGCGCTATAGCGCTCTGCCCCCTCGTCCTGCGGCTCTTCCAGCGCACGCGCGCGCATTTTTTGCTTGCTGAGCATGTGTTTTCCCTTGCAGGTTCAGTAATAGTTGATTTTAACGATCACTGACGCATCAAATTGTCCCAGTTTAATCGCCTGACCGGGTATGGCGCTGACCGTGGCGGTGAACTGCTTAGTAATCTCATTTACATTATTGAGACTGGCGAAATCGTCATAGCGATTGAAGGTAATGGCTTCATTTTTATCGTTAAAAAGCATCAACTTAGTGCCATTTGCCAGGTTAATGGCTTTGCTGTCCCACAGCGGGCTGGCGGTGGAAAATTCAGCCTGGAGGGAAAAATTATCTATACACCCCTGCTTCACGGCCTTAATCGCAAAGGGCAGCGATACGCCGGCAGACCGGGAGAGCTGCGTGCTTTGCAGCATACCGAAGTCGACGATCTGTGACTCCGGATAAACCTTCAGATCCGAACCGCAGGCCAGAAAGCGGATCCCCTGAAGCCCGGAGAGATTGTATTTAAGGTTCTTCGCGCCGGGCATTTTATTGATCCCCCGGCTGCCATCAAGCTGGAAAACCGTAAACTGGTCTGCACCCTGATAGTATCCGCCAGACGGTGGATTACCGGTGACCTTGATATACAAACGAAAGGTAACGTTTACCGTGACGTTTTGCCCTTTGACGATCGGCGGGCTGTTGGTGCTGAGGCGCTGCTCGTTTTGCTCCAGATCCTGGCCGTTGTAGCTTACGCCCAGCAGCAGCCCCTGGCCGATAGACTCGGATTTCGGATTAAAATAGAAATGGACAATATCGGTAATGGAACCCAGCACGTTATCGCAGTACGCCGTCACGCTGATGTCATTTGACTCCCAGATTTTCGTCCCGGGCGGCACGTTAGCCGGAATAGCCAGTTTTCCAACCGGAATAGCGGGTTTGTTGACAATGCCGGTGCCTTTTTCTACGCAGTCCAGCGCCAGTGCCTGATATGACACCAGCAGAAGCCCCAAAAGCAGGGCCAGCTGGTGCGCTACGCGTTTAACAATCTCTGACATGTGCATCCCACCCCTCCTGAGTAATCAAATTGTGCAGATGAAGATCCATCATTTCTGCGAGTCCTGAGTTTTCGTTATCCGCTGGCAGAGAGTGGTGTCGCAGTGATACGGGTTAACCTGTAGGCCACCGTAGTCATCCATATAACCAATGCTGTACTGGTGACTGACATAGCCGCTGCCCGTTAATGTTTTCGTGGTGAAGGGTGCCAGCATCAGGCTGTCAAAGCCCGGCACGTTGCCCTTGTTGTCTTTGCCGAGGTAGCCCAGCGTAATATAAAACGGCGTGGGGTTGACCAGCTTCAGCCCGTTATCCACGCGGCTTACCTGCAACTGATCCTGCCAGTGGTCACGAACCTGCTTTAGCAGTTGAGTGGGCCGATAAAACAGCTTTACCCGGCTCTGGATGGCCACCTGCATAACATTGGCTAAGCCGCTTTTGGGCGGGACTTCACGCACGTTAAAGTAAAACAGCGACTCGCGGTCGGTGGGCAGTGCAGCGGTGGCCGGTAGCTGTAGGACGCGAATCTGGCTCTTCTGCCCGGCATCGATCCGCTGCATCGGCGGCAGTGCCACCAGCGGTGAAGTGATTTTTTCTCCCTGCGCATTTTCCAGCCAGACCTGGGCCAGATAGGGCAGCTCTTTACTCTGGTTTTCCACCATGACGCTGATTGATTTATCACTGGCATTGTAGATAATTCGCGTGCGGTCCAGATTCAGTGCCCCCATAGCGGGGGCAGCGAGGCTGGCGGCTAACAGGCAAAAGGCACTACAGAGTGTTCGATTATATTTCACGCTTCTTCCTTAACTGATTTTGCGTTATTGCGTTTTTACACAGGGCAGCAGGATCTGCGCCCCAGGTTCTGGCTGCTGCGTGGGAACCTGGATCCTGCACTGCTGCCCGTCTCCCCACTGAACCGTCAGGGACTTTTCACCCGATATACCGGAAAGCCAGGCCAGTCCGCCGTCGCCAACCAGGCCCGCTTCCAGGCCGGAGCTGTTATCCATTACCGTTGCGCCCAACGGTGGATAACTGCCGTCAGCCCGACGGATCACCGCCAGCATGCGCTCCCCTTTGACTGCCCGAACCTGGCGCAGCCCGATCGCCCCTTCCGTCAGCGTCTTACTCACCACCGTGTTATAAACCTCCACGTCATCCGGCAGATGGTTGATGTCGATGCGGATATCAGAGGTCTGGTAGCTGGAGAAGCCATTGACCACGGCGATGCCGTAACGGTTAGTGACCGATGCGCCGTTGCTGACGGGGATCCCCGGCACACCCGCTGCGATCATCATTCGGGGTTCGCTTCCGGCGCTGCTCTGATGCAGGGCGGCCCCGGCGGCGGTCGCCGTGATCGATCCGTACCAGTTAGCATTGAGCGAGCGATAGTCATCGTCTTTCACACTGCCGTTCAGACCCAGCTGGCCCCAGGGCGACATATGCTGATAGTTGGCGCGGAAAACGCCTCTGCCCTGTTGCAGATCGGGACTACTGCCACCGACGCCGACGCGCCAGCTGTTATTGGGATCCTGGCTGTTGTACCAGGAGGCCGTTTGCGAGAAACCATTTCGCCGATCCTGCTGCGCGTCGTAGCTCACCTGCTGCCCGGAAGAGATGGGCAGGCTGAGTGAGAGAAACATCTGGTTCTCATCCGTTGTTTGATAGCGCAGCTTGCTGGCTGACAGGGTGGCTGATACGCCTCTCAGGGACCCGATATCGAAAATTTTGCTCACCGACAGGCTGTAGTTATTACCTGAACTGGCGTTCCAGTAGACGTTATGCGTAGCCGAGAGAAAAAGCGTGATCGCGGGCCAGGGCAGATACTGGTTGGCGCTGAGGGTATAGGTCTGCTTATCATCTCTGGAATAGCCGCTGCCGTTCACCTTGTTGAGATACTGCCCGAGTGACATAAAGGTTCGGTCTGCATAACGGTAGCCAGCAAAGGTGACCTGGCTACCGGTACTCTCGAAGCGTTTGGAGTAGTTCACGCGATAGCTCATGCCGGTCTCTTTGCCGGCCTGGGGCAGCACGGCCGATGAGCGAGTGGCATCCACCGAGACGGCACCAAAATCCTCCAGATTCTGACCTATCCCCATTGCCAGCGCCTGATAGCTGCCTGTGGTAGCGATAAGGCCGCCATAAAGCGACAGATTATTTAATGCTCCCCATGACATTTCGCCACTGAAAAAACCAGGCTGTATCACGTGATTACTGCTGCCGCTGGCAGGTTTACCCATGGCGCTTTTAAAGCGTACCTGGCCTTTACGGGTGAGGAATGGCAGGCTGGCGGTCGTGACCTGATAGCGCGTGACGCTGCCGTCCTCCTCGGTAATTTCCACGTCCAGCGCGCCCTGCACTGCTTCGGTAAGATCCTGAATGACAAAGGGGCCAGGCGACACGTTGGTTTGGTATATGATGCGGCCATTCTGGCTGATGCTAACCTTCGCGTTAGTTTTGGCAATGCCCGTGACCTGGGGCGCATAGCCGCGCAGTGCGGGCGGCAGCATGCGCGTATCGCTGTTAAGCGTGACGCCGACAAAGCGAAATGATTCAAAAATATCAGAACTGAAGTTAGTCTGACCGGCGGTCAGCCTGGCCCCCAGCGCCGGAAGCGCGCGATAAAGGTAAGTCTGGTTCCAGCTCAGTTTGCCGCGTGATGCCGCATCGGACGGACGCGACGCCTGGTACTGATAGTCCGCGCGTGCGCGCCAGGGACCGAGGTTGAATCCCGCCGTGCCATAGCTACTGATGCTGGATGAGCTGGTGCCGCGGTGCGGCTGGTAGGTGCTGGCGAAAAGGTTATAGTCGAGTAGTGCGCCATTCACCCCTTCATCCCACTGTGACGGTGGCACCCAGTTTTCATCATGAAAGGTGAGCCAGGCCTGCGGCATAATTATATTGAGGGTTTGCTTCTCACGATCGTAGCGCGTAGTGACCTCTTTTTGCTGATCCAGCGAGGAGCACTGCCCCTGATGCCAGAGGGTCAGGCGCGCAGCGGCCTCTGGGGTCAGGTCAAAACGTTGAACCAGATCGGGCGGCAAACAGACCCGACTGTTTTTCTCTTCCCCCTCAGGGATAAAGTTAACCAGCAGGCGATCGCTGACCGTCCGACCGTTCAGTAATACGTCTACCAGGTATTCCCCTGGTGCAATATAGTTAGCTATCTGAAAGCGCGATAAATCTATATTCTTTCGATCGCTGGAATCCACAAAATTAAGGTTAAATTCTACAGCTCTGGCGGAAAAGGTCGCCAGGCATCCGGTAAGATAAATAACAAGCCCTGCCAGTATTCTGGCTATTGTTGATGTTCGTCCTGGTGCAAACAACATAATAAAGTCGCTTCTTATAATTCTCTGAAAACCCGGTGTGGCGCATGGATAAAACGGTGAAATAAAGGGGAGTTCCCTCCCCTTAAAAAAAGCTATTTATAGTTCAGGGCGTAGGTCGCCTGCGATACGAGGGTACCTGTAGACACGGGCTGGCTATTGGCTTCCACCCGCGCAGCAAACTTAAGCTCGTTGTTGCCGTTGGCCAGTGGAATATCAGCTGAGGTATCACCGACCTTGAGCAGAGAACCATTGGCATCGATCAGGCGGATACCCGCACCCTGTGCGCTACCGGTGTTTGCCAGCAGGTCAGTCTTGCTGCCGTCCGGCGTACCGGTAAAGGTGACCGCCACCTTAGACATAGCGGGATATTGTACGTTACCCGCCGTCTGCGCACTCAGGCTGCAATCCTGCAGGTGAATAACGTAGTTAACGTTTTGCGAATATTTATTGCCGGTTTCCAGCACCTTATTAGCAATCTGCCCCATATCAACGTTGATATCTTCATCCCCGGCGGCAATGGAACAGGGCGCATTAATTACCGTGCCGGTAAAATGAATACGACCTGAACCCTGGTCAGTACCGGTCGGTGCTTTGACCGCTGTATCATCGGCAAAAGATGAAGCGGACATGGCAGCGGATAGCACAATAATGGCGGTTTTGATCCTGACGTTGAACATAATTAATCCTTGAGTTAATGACGGTAGCCTTGAGCGATATTATTCGCTGTACCGAAGAGAGAACCCCTCTCTTGCCAGATCAATATACTGATATTTGCTTTTTAACGGAATAATAACTTGAGGAATTCAAATATTAAGATTTATATTCTGTTATATACTTTAAATTAACCATTCCCAGCGGAAAATTAACTCCTGCGTTAAATGAATTAACATTAAATTGCTTTAATCCAGCGCCCCCTGCGTCACCTGGCGCTGAAATTAAGCTTTATTTCACAAAATATTTACATCTTCAGGCATTATCCTGCGTATTTCCGTCACGGGTAAAAGGGCCTCTTCCTTTATTACGGTGGCTGGGAACGTTAACGCGATCAATTTCTCAGGCGAGCACCCGAATCAATATGACGTTGCAGCAATGAAGGGAGGTTTTAATAGTACAAAAAAAAGCCGGTTCAACTGAACCGGCTTTTCCGTATGACGCCTTAACAAAGCGGTGAGGCGTTATTCCTCGTCGTCACCTTCTGGTGCTTCATCTTCGCTGTCGACTTCCGGGGCAATATCATCATCCCCTTCCGCCACGCTGCCGTCGATGGCATCCAGCTCTTCTTCGGCAACCGGCTCCGCTACGCGCTGCAAGCCAACCACGTTTTCATCTTCTGCGGTGCGGATCAGGATAACACCCTGGGTGTTACGCCCTACCACGCTCACTTCAGAAACGCGCGTACGCACCAGCGTACCGGCATCGGTAATCATCATGATCTGATCGCTATCGACAACCTGTACCGCGCCAATCACCGGTCCGTTACGCTCGGTAACCTTGATGGAGATAACCCCCTGCGTCGCACGGGACTTGGTCGGATATTCGCTGTTGGCGGTACGTTTACCGTAGCCGTTCTGCGTTACCGTCATGATGGCGCCATCGTCACGCGGCACAATCAGTGATACCACGCGATCGCCTTCCGACAGTTTAATCCCGCGCACGCCCGAAGCCGTACGACCCATCGCCCGCACCGCGTTCTCCGCAAAGCGCACGACTTTACCGGCGGCGGAGAAGAGCATGGCTTCATCGCTACCGTTGGTCAGCGCCACGCCAATCAGCTCATCGTCGTCACGCAGATTGACCGCAATAATACCGGCGCTGCGTGGGCGGCTGAATTCCGTAAGCGCCGTTTTCTTCACGGTACCGCTGGCGGTGGCCATAAAGATATTCCAGCCTTCAGCATACTCGCGCACCGGCAGAATGGCGGTGATACGCTCGTTCGCTTCCAGCGGCAGCAGGTTGACGATTGGACGTCCACGCGCGCCACGGCTGGCTTCCGGCAGCTGATAGACCTTCATCCAGTAGAGACGGCCCCGGCTGGAGAAGCAGAGAATCGTGTCGTGGGTGTTAGCCACCAGCAGGCGGTCGATAAAGTCTTCTTCTTTAATACGTGCGGCCGATTTGCCCTTGCCACCGCGACGCTGCGCTTCATAGTCGGTCAGCGGCTGATACTTCACATAGCCCTGGTGAGACAGGGTGACCACCACGTCTTCCTGGTTGATCAGGTCTTCAATATTGATATCGGCGCTGTTTTCGGTGATTTCAGTGCGGCGCTTGTCACCGAACTGATCGCGGATCAGCTCCAGCTCTTCGCGGATCACTTCCATCAGGCGCTCTGAGCTTTCCAGAATACGCAGCAGTTCGGCGATCTGCATCAGCAGCTCTTTGTACTCGTCCAGCAGCTTCTCATGCTCAAGGCCGGTCAGCTTCTGCAGACGCAGATCCAGAATTGCCTGTGCCTGCTGCTCGGTCAGGTAGTACTGGCCGTCACGGATACCGAACTCATCTTCCAGCCACTCGGGACGGGCAGCGTCATCGCCAGCCCGCTCCAGCATTGCCGAGACGTTCCCCAGATCCCACGGACGCGCCACCAGGCCCGCTTTCGCTTCTGCCGGTGAAGAAGCGTGACGGATTAGCTCAATGATCGGATCGATATTCGCCAGAGCAATGGCCAGCGCTTCAAGAATGTGCGCACGGTCGCGGGCTTTACGCAGCTCAAAAATAGTGCGGCGCGTCACCACTTCACGGCGGTGGCGAACGAAGGCTTCCAGAATGTCCTTCAGCGGCATAATCTTTGGCTGGCCCTGATGCAGCGCCACCATATTAATACCGAAGGAGGTCTGTAGCTGGGTCAGCGAGTAGAGGTTATTCAGTACCACTTCGCCCACGGCGTCACGCTTCACCTCAATGACGATACGCATACCGTCTTTGTCTGATTCGTCGCGCAGGGCGCTGATGCCTTCCAGACGCTTCTCTTTCACCAGTTCTGCGATCTTCTCGATCAGGCGAGCTTTGTTCACCTGATAAGGAATTTCGTGAATGATGATGGTCTCGCGGTTGGTTTTCGCATCCACTTCCACTTCGCCACGGGCGCGGATGTAAATTTTGCCGCGTCCGGTACGATAGGCTTCTTCAATGCCGCGGCGGCCATTGATAATGGCGGCGGTAGGGAAGTCCGGCCCGGGAATATGCGCCATCAGCCCTTCAATGCTGATGTTTTCATCATCAATATAGGCCAGACAGCCGTTGATCACTTCGGTCAGGTTGTGCGGCGGAATGTTAGTTGCCATCCCCACCGCGATACCGGACGAGCCGTTAATCAGCAGGTTAGGGATTTTGGTCGGCATAACGGCCGGGATCTGCTCGGTGCCGTCATAGTTTGGCACGAAGTCGACGGTCTCTTTTTCCAGATCCGACAGCAGCTCATGAGCAATTTTGGACATGCGCACTTCGGTATAACGCATTGCAGCGGCGGAGTCGCCATCTACGGAACCAAAGTTACCCTGTCCGTCGACCAGCATATAGCGAAGTGAAAACGGCTGCGCCATACGCACAATGGTGTCGTAAACGGCGCTGTCACCGTGAGGGTGATATTTACCAATAACGTCGCCGACGACACGGGCGGATTTTTTATAGGCTTTATTCCAGTCATTACCCAGCACGTTCATGGCGTAGAGCACACGACGGTGTACTGGTTTCAGGCCATCGCGAACGTCTGGCAAGGCACGGCCAACGATGACCGACATGGCATAATCAAGGTAAGAGTTCTTTAATTCTTCCTCAATATTAACCGGTGTGATTTCTCTGGCTAGATCGCTCATGGAGCCGCTATCCCTCTACGTTATACCCGGATTCTAAGGTGCGAAAGTATATCACCTTTAGCCCTGGTGGTGAACGGAAAGCGTCGATTTGAGCGCTTTAACGCCCTCCATTCCTGATTCTCCGTTAAATGAGCTGCTGGCGACTTCGGCGGCCACGGCAGGCAGGGCCATGGCGTGATGCGTTGGATATTTCATCTGCCGGGTAAACGGACCGGGTGGGCGCAGGCAACTCCGCTGCAACTTGCGGGATGAAGGGTATATACTTGCGGCAAACATTGAAGGGAGTGACCAGGTAATGAAGGCAGAACAGAACGCCGCCACGGCGAATGTGGACCAGAAAGAAATTGCCAAATTCGAGGCGGTAGCGTCGCGCTGGTGGGACCTGGAGGGAGAATTCAAACCTCTGCACCGCATCAACCCGCTGCGCCTCGGCTATATTGCTCAGCACAGCGACGGCCTGTTCGGTAAGAAGGTACTGGACGTGGGCTGCGGCGGCGGCATCCTGGCAGAAAGCATGGCGCGCGAGGGTGCGGAGGTGACCGGCCTGGATATGGGCGCGGAACCGCTGGCGATCGCCCGTCTGCATGCGCTGGAGAGCGGCGTTAAGGTGGATTACGTTCAGCAGACCGTGGAAGAGCACGCTGACCAGTTCGCCGGGCAGTATGACGTGGTGACCTGTATGGAGATGCTGGAGCATGTACCCGACCCGCGCTCGGTGGTTCACGCCTGCGCGAAGCTGGTCAAACCCGGCGGCGAAGTTTTTTTCTCTACGCTAAACCGTAACAGCAAGTCCTGGCTGATGGCGATTGTGGGTGCCGAGTACGTTCTGCGTATGGTGCCGCGCGGCACTCATGATATTAAGAAGTTTATTCGCCCGGCCGAACTGTTGAACTGGGTCGATGAAACGCCGCTGCGCGAGCGTCATATCATTGGGCTGCACTATAATCCGCTGACCAACAGCTTTAAGCTCGCTCCCGGCGTTGACGTTAACTATATGGTGCATACGCACTGCCTCGCAGGTTAATACGTCCTGCGCTCAGCTCCGCTATGCTCTGCGACCGGCAACTGGCAACTGGCAACTGGCAACTGGCAACTGGCAACTGGCAACTGGCAACTGGCGGCATTTATAATGCCGCCGTTCACCCGAGGCAATAGCATTGTTTGCCAAAACGGACCGGCTAAAAATCTGTTTTTTTACCGCCAGGGCCGCGACGAACAAAAATCAGACTGGCGCGAGCGAGCGGTTTTCACTCAAAGTTACCCCTGCCATTTCTCAACTGAACAGGAAACCCGCTTCCGATCATAGAACAAAAAAAAAGATCAACCTGTTGACATGGCGGCACGCCTTGATAAACGAGGACTTAGGAAAAATACCCCCCTCTGAACAGTAAAATGGCGGTAAAATCAAGCCTTGTTAAGCGCGGATAAATATCTAAAATACTCACCATATTGATACAAATACTTCCCCGACCCCCTATATATAGTGTTTATCCACAGAGTTACTCACATCTGAAGATGCTGTGTATAACCGGGGGATACTTTCGACTTACGGACAGGATAACTACGCGACATGAATCAGAGTCTGCTTGTCACCAAACGCGACGGCCGCAAAGAACGCATCAATCTTGATAAAATCCACCGCGTGCTTGACTGGGCTGCCGAAGGGTTGCAAAACGTCTCCGTTTCGCAGGTTGAACTGCGCTGCCACATCCAGTTTTATGAAGGGATCAGGACCTCTGATATTCATGAGACGATTATCAAGTCTGCGGCGGATCTGATCTCCCGCGATGCGCCCGACTATCAGTATATGGCCGCGCGCCTGGCGATTTTCCACCTGCGTAAGAAAGCGTACGGCCAGTTTGAGCCGCCAACGCTTTATGACCAGGTGAAGCGCATGGTCGATCTCGGCAAGTATGACCGCCACCTGCTGGAAGACTACAGTCAGGAAGAGTTCGAGCAGATGGACGGTTTTATCGACCACTGGCGCGATATGAATTTCTCCTATGCCGCGGTGAAGCAGCTGGAAGGCAAATATCTGGTGCAGAACCGCGTCAGCGGTGACATCTACGAAAGCGCGCAGTTCCTTTATATCCTGGTCGCCGCCTGCCTGTTCTCCGGCTACCCGCGCGAGACGCGCCTGGACTACGTTAAGCGCTTCTACGACGCTATCTCGACCTTTAAAATTTCACTGCCTACGCCGATTATGTCCGGCGTGCGTACGCCGACCCGTCAGTTCAGCTCCTGCGTACTGATCGAATGCGGCGACAGCCTGGATTCCATCAATGCCACCTCCAGTGCGATTGTGAAATATGTCTCTCAGCGTGCCGGTATCGGCATCAACGCCGGCCGTATTCGCGCCCTGGGCAGCCCGATCCGCGGGGGAGAAGCCTTCCATACCGGCTGCATTCCTTTCTATAAGCACTTCCAGACCGCCGTTAAGTCCTGCTCGCAGGGCGGCGTTCGCGGCGGCGCGGCCACCCTCTTCTATCCTATGTGGCATCTGGAAGTGGAAAGCCTGCTGGTGCTGAAAAACAACCGTGGCGTCGAGGGTAACCGCGTACGTCATATGGACTACGGCGTACAGATCAATAAGCTGATGTACCAGCGCCTGCTGAAGGGCGAGGATATCACCCTGTTCAGCCCGTCCGACGTACCTGGCCTGTACGACGCCTTTTTCGCCAATCAGGACGAATTCGAGCGGCTGTATACCAAATATGAGCAGGACGACAGCATTCGTAAGCAGAAGATTAAGGCCGTCGAGCTGTTTTCGCTGATGATGCAGGAGCGTGCCTCAACGGGCCGTATCTATATTCAGAACGTTGACCACTGCAATACCCACAGCCCGTTCGATCCCAGCATTGCGCCGGTACGTCAGTCTAATCTCTGCCTTGAGATCGCCCTGCCGACCAAGCCGATGATGGACGTTAATGACGAAGATGGCGAAATCGCCCTCTGTACGCTCTCTGCCTTTAACCTGGGCGCGATTGAGAGCCTGGACGATTTGGAAGAGCTGGCCACGCTGGCGGTGCGCGCGCTGGATGCCCTGCTGGACTATCAGGACTATCCGATCCCGGCGGCAAAACGGGGCGCGATGGGCCGCCGCACGCTGGGTATTGGCGTCATCAACTACGCTTACTATCTGGCGAAGCACGGCGTACGCTACTCCGACGGCAGCGCCAACAACCTGACGCACAGGACTTTTGAAGCCATTCAGTACTACCTGCTGAAGGCGTCAAACAATCTGGCGAAAGAGCAAGGCGCCTGCCCGTGGTTTAATGAAACCACCTACTCTCAGGGCATTCTGCCGATTGATACCTACAAAAAAGATCTGGATGCGATCGGTAACGAGCCGCTGCACCTGGACTGGGAAAGCCTGCGCGAAGAGATCAAAACCCACGGTCTGCGTAACTCCACGCTCTCTGCCCTGATGCCGTCTGAAACCTCATCGCAGATTTCTAACGCCACCAACGGTATTGAGCCGCCGCGCGGACATATCAGCATTAAAGCGTCCAAAGATGGCATTTTGCGTCAGGTGGTGCCGGAGTATGAGCGCCTGAAAGACAGCTACGAGCTGCTGTGGGATATGCCGAACAACGACGGTTATTTGCAGCTGGTCGGCCTGATGCAGAAGTTTATCGACCAGGCAATTTCGTCCAACACCAACTACGACCCTACGCGCTTTGCTAATGGTCGCGTACCGATGAAGCAGCTGCTGAAAGATCTGCTGACCGCCTACAAATTTGGTGTGAAGACGCTTTACTATCAAAACACCCGCGACGGTGCGGAAGATGCGCAGGACGATCTGGCCCCTTCCATTCAGGATGACGGCTGCGAGAGCGGTGCCTGCAAGATTTAATCGTTAACCCTGGGACAGGGCAGCCTGTCCCCCCTCTTCTCTTCTCACGGACTGGTTTTATCGGCCCGCGTACGATGGACAGATGCTAATGGCTTACACTACGTTCTCGCAGAATAAAAACAATCAGCTGGATGAACCGATGTTTTTCGGCCAGCCGGTTAACGTCGCCCGCTATGACCAGCAGAAATATGACATTTTTGAAAAGCTGATTGAAAAACAGCTCAGCTTCTTCTGGCGCCCTGAAGAGGTCGACGTATCGCGTGACCGCATTGACTATCAGGGGCTGCCGGATCACGAAAAGCATATCTTCATCAGCAACCTGAAGTATCAGACGCTGCTGGATTCAATTCAGGGAAGAAGCCCTAACGTGGCGCTTCTGCCGCTGATCTCCATTCCCGAACTGGAGACGTGGATCGAGACCTGGGCGTTTTCCGAAACGATCCACTCTCGCTCATATACCCACATTATCCGTAACATTGTTAACGATCCGGCCATTGTGTTTGATGACATCGTGACCAATGAGCAGATCCTGTCGCGCGCGAAGGATATTTCCTCGTACTACGACGATCTGATTGAGATGACCAACTACTGGCATCTGCTGGGCGAAGGTACCCACCAGGTTAACGGTAAGTCGATTACCGTCAGCCTGCGGGCGCTGAAAAAGCAGCTCTATATCTGCCTGATGAGCGTTAACGCGCTGGAAGCCATTCGCTTTTACGTCAGCTTTGCCTGCTCCTTCGCCTTCGCCGAGCGCGAACTGATGGAAGGCAACGCCAAAATCATCCGCCTGATCGCCCGTGACGAAGCGCTGCATCTGACCGGCACGCAGCATATGCTCAACCTGCTGCGCAGCGGTGAAGACGATCCTGAGATGGCTGATATCGCGCGCGAATGCCGTCAGGAGTGCTATGACCTGTTTGTGCTGGCTGCACAGCAGGAAAAAGAGTGGGCGGAATATCTGTTCCGCGACGGTTCCATGATCGGTCTGAACAAAGATATCCTGTGGCAGTATATTGAGTACATCACCAATATCCGCATGCAGGCGGTCGGTCTGGATCTGCCGTTTAAGACCCGTTCAAACCCCATCCCCTGGATTAACTCATGGCTGGTATCGGACAACGTGCAGGTGGCACCACAGGAAGTGGAAGTCAGCTCTTACCTCGTCGGTCAGATTGACTCTGAAGTCGGCGCAAACGACTTCGACGACTTCCAGCTGTAAAATGGCGGGAACGATCATTACGCTGCGTACCTCAGGTACGCAGCTGCACTGCCAGGATGAGCATCGCTCGCTGCTGGACGCGCTGGAGTTTCATCAAATCCGCGTGGAATATCAGTGCCGGGAAGGCTACTGTGGCTCCTGCCGCACCCGGCTGCTGAAAGGTGAAGTGTGCTATGCCGCCACCCCGCTGGCATTTGTGCAGGAGGGCGAGATCCTCCCCTGCTGCTGCCTTGCCAAAGGCGATATCGAAATCGAGATGTAAACCGGCTATTGCGACCCAGGCCGCCAGAGCCGGTTATTATCAGGCTTCGCGTCAGGCTTTTAGCGTCCCGACCACGTCAATCCAGCCGTGTCCCGTTGTAACCTCCATGCCGTTCATCCAGCGGCGCAGCATATTCAGCGCCATCATCGCCGCCACGTCCTGCCGGGCTTTGAGCCCGTGTCGGTTAACGTTGAATTTTACCGTCTGGCCCCAGCTTCCTTCCGGCGTGTGTAGCGCAAAAGCCAGTATGCCCTCTTCCATCCCTCCGACCACCAGGACGAGATCGGCCCCTGTATCGCGGGCAAGCTGGCTACCGCGCGCGACAATTTCGGACAGGGTTTCACTCCGCGCAGGCAGGACGTTTCCCGCCGCCAGTGGCGCAGCCGCGGAGGCCAGCTGCCACTGCAGCAGCCCGGCGGTAAACTGTTCGCTTACCGCCAGACGTAAATTCTGCTCCTTCAGACGGCGGGACACCTGTTCCGGCAGAATTTCAGTCCCCTCGAATATCACACTCTCGCCGACAATGGCGCGAACCTGCTGCCAGAACTGCTCCATTTCGGCCAGTTTCGAGGCCGGGCCGTTCAGCTTAAGCTCAATGATCGGCATGGACGCGCGATAGCCCATCACCACGCCTTCCGGCAGCGGCAGCGGCTCGATCTCCGAGGCCAGGTCGCTCTCGCCGCGTCCAAAGGTGGTCATACGCAGGCAGAGCGGCGGTGCCGGCAGGGAAAATCGTGCTTTCAGACGGGGCAGAATCTGCTGTTCCACCATCACCTTGTATTCGGAGGGCACGCCGGGCGTAAAGAAGATCCAGCAGCGGTTTAGCTGCATGGCGAAGCCGCAGGCGGTACCAACCGGGTTATCCAGCATTTCCGCCCCGGCAGGAATTTCAGCCTGCTTGCGGTTGCTGTCCGCCATTTTACGCCCCCGCCCGGCAAAGAAGGCTTCCATTTTTGCCAGCCACGCCTCCTGCATCACCAGCGGCACGCCCGCCGCTTTTGCCGCCGCCTGGGCGCTGAGATCGTCGCTGGTCGGCCCCAGTCCGCCGTTAACAATCAGCACATCGGCGACCTTGCTGCGTTCGGTCAGCACGGTAACCAGCTCGTTGATATCGTCGCCAACGGTCTGGCGGCTGGTCATGGGCAGGCCGTTTTGAAACAGCACCTCTGCCAGCCAGGCCGCGTTGCTGTCTACAATCTGGCCGTGCAGCACTTCATCGCCCGTTGCCAGCATCTCCACTCTAATCATTATCTTTTCCGCTTTTGGGTAGGGTGAATTAACTGTATGAAGCAACGGGGAAAATTACAACGTCGAATTTCAGCGCATCCTGCGCGTAGATGGGCAGAGGATAGGGCACGGATTTCCCACCTTTGTTGCGGTTTTATGGGCTTTCTCGGGTTGTTAAGGTTATGAATCTGGGCATCACTTACGCTATCGGGTTCGGCATCTATCCTGCCTCCGTGTTTGCCTCCCCCATCTTTGATTAGAAGTCTGACCTACCCGTCACCGCAGGTATGGGGCTGAACGTGATGGGTAAGGCGATAATTCAGCTATATTATTCTACAGGAATACACTGATATTATCCGGATAAGGCTGTCATGAACAGAAGTCCATCTGCTGAAAAAACGTATTTTTATGCCCTTGTGCTCTGGGGCCTCATCTATCTGACACTGGCGTTCGTGTCACTGAAACTGGACGACCCGCAGAGCCGCGTGGCAATGGTCTGGTTTCCGGCTGGAGCGGCTGTCAGCGCATGCCTTTTCATGCCCCGCCGCTTCTGGCCCGCGCTTTACATTATGCTTTTTACTCTGCGTACCGGACTTGACACGCTGATGCGTCATTCGCTTGAAACCTCCCTGATCATCTCCCTGATTTCACTCAGCGGCGACTTTCTGGTAGCACTCTCAGTACAGTATTTTGGCCGTCAAAGAGATGATTTTTGCAGAGTCAGCGCCTGGCTTATCAGCACTCTTATCATCAGTGCACTCGCCGCTGCAGCGGGGGCGGGGTGGCTGGCTTCACGCCACGCGGAGCCCTTTACCAGCACCGCCGCCTTATGGTGGGCAGCTAACGTCAGTGGCAATATCGTGGCCACCACGGTGCTCACGGGAATTACGTGGGAATCTGCCCGCCGGGCGACGCGGGACGTCGTAAAGTCATTTACAGGCATCATGCTTGTTGCGATCGCAGCCGCGTTGATTTTCCGCCTGCCGGCGGGACAAGCAGCCAGCGCGGGGCTGATTTATGGCCTTGCCTGCTTACCCATACTGCTGACCATTGCGGTCCCGATTATGGCCGGGGTGCAGGCCGGCGCGCTGGCCTTCCTGGCGCTAAGCGCTGTTGCTATTTTCTTCTCCTGGCAGCAGGCAGGGCCTTTTTTTATAGAGGGTCTGCGGCGCGGCGAGCCGCTACTGCTCGCCCAGGGCTACCTCTCCGGCACGGCCGTCCTGACGATTTTCGTCCGATTACTGCTGCGGCTTCCGGAGGCGCGCGTCGGAATGCGCCATATGGGGGATGATGACGGTGAAACGGCCTTCCGGCTTGACGCGCGTACCGGTCGGCTGGTCTGGGATCCGCACGCTTCTCCGGTACTTGCCCGCACGGTGGCGCAACTGGCCGATCGCGACAGTCTCCTGCGCAGCCTTGAGACCGGCGTCAGTGAAATGCTGGTATCACGCTGG
Source organism: Erwinia sp. HDF1-3R (assembly GCF_039621855.1). NCBI lineage: Bacteria > Pseudomonadati > Pseudomonadota > Gammaproteobacteria > Enterobacterales > Erwiniaceae > Erwinia > Erwinia sp. HDF1-3R. The sequence goes on from NZ_CP155071.1 coordinate 3,357,872, forward strand.
GAGCAGGCTACCGCCGGTATTCCGGTAAAGGAAGCGATAGTCTTCCGGCTCTTGCTGCCCGATGGAGAGAGCGTCACCGTCCGCGAGCGGGGACTGTTTTTTTTGCCTGACACCTCGGGGGGATATCTTGTTGGCTACTGGACGCCTGTAACGGGCATTTCCCCCCTGACCCGTACGGAGGACCGCTGAGATGCTGCAGATTGCACTTTTGCTGTGTGGTCGTGAGTTTATCGCCCGTAACAGACACCTGTTCACCGCAGCAGTCCTGGTATGGGGCCTGTTTGGCGCGATGGTGCTGACTGACGGCATGCTGGGTGCGCGCTATTTCCCGCTGACGCTTTTTGGCTGGATCATGCTGTGCGAGAGTCTGTTTACACTCATTGCATCCTCCGGTGCTGTCGGTGCGAAGCGCGGTATCTATCTGTTTAAGGGCGGTATAACGGGTACCGTTGCCCTGCTGATCCTGTCCGGGCTTTCAGGAAGCAATATGCTGCTGGCGATTATACTCGGTTTTGTCTGCTTTCTGTCCGGCGCTTTCCTGATGGTCGCTGCCTGGGTGGTGCGCTATCCGCACTGGCGGCGCGCGATGGCAGGCGGCGTATGCCAGGTTTTGTATGCCGTGTTTCTTTTTCAGCCTTATCCTACCCACCATGATGGAACCGTACCGCAGTTCATCGGCGTGCTGATGCTGCTCAGTGCCGCAGATGGTCTGCTGCTCTCACTGCGTATGCGTAATCTGGCACCTGGCGTGACGATTTTTGACGTTCAGTCCCCAGGCGATACCGATTATACAAAGCCCGTCACGGCTCCAGCGCTTTCCTGTCAGACAAACACGGCAGTAAATAAGCCGGAACTGCGCGTGCTGGTTTGGACGCCAGCGGGCTCTGCATGCCGCGATACGCTGCCCAGACCGGTGATGACGCGTTACATCGCTGCTGTGGACGCTGGCGGGGTCATATCTACCGGGCATGCCGCGCTGGAGATGGAGGACGTTTATATCAGCCTGTATCCGGCAGTGGACATTGACCGATCGCCGTCTGAGTTTTTCAGCATGCTCAGGGCTGTGCGGGAAAATGACGTGCCCGGAAAGTTCCAGTACGATTACGTCTCGGAGGCCGCCGCCTGGTGCGAGGCGGATCGGCAGGTCTGCTTTCACTCTTTCAGTAGATCGTCGCTTAGGGCATTCGACGCGCATTACCGACAGCAGGAAATATATAATCTTACCTGGCGAAACTGTTCCAGCAGCGTGGCGTATGCGCTGGAGGCAGCGTTGGACGGCGTGCTTTACAGGAAAGGAGGATGGTTTGTTTTTCTGGGACTTCTCCTGCGTCCAGAACTCCTGATAGCGGCACAGCTGCGCCGACGGGCGACCACAATGGCATGGACACCAGGTCTGGTTCTTGATTATTCCAGGGCACTACACGGGCTGGTTCACCCGGTTAGGCTGAGCTGGCTCGGCAACTCGGCTGGTGCAAACAGCCGTGAAGGAAGGAAAAGCGCTGGTGAATAAAAGAAACATAGAATGGTTGCCGGAGTACAGCCGGCTTCCGTCAGTAACCTGGCACAGCGGCGATGAGGTTACGCTGCATCACATCAGGAACTTCCGCTACCCGGCCGACGGTCCCGCCATTGCTGGCTGGTACCGGCGACGGTTTTCACTGAGCGATGTGCAATCTACAGATCTTGTGCTGTCGTACTGGGGAAGCCGCCACATCGCGCACGTCTTTCTGAGCTTTAGGCTGGGCAGCGGTCAGCGCCTTGCATTTTCCGTAGAAACACGGCGACAGGAGGGGCAACCCTGGTCGGCATGGCGGGGCTTTCTGAATGCGTATCCGGTCATCTACGTGGCCGGCGATGAACGGGATCTGATCGGACAGCGCCTCTGCCGCAGGCAGGAGCGGATGTATCTCTATCCCATGTCCCTGTCAGCAGGGCATTCCGCATCACTCATGCACGATTATCTTTTACGCATTTCACGCATCAGTCGTGACCCTGAGTATTACCACACGATCTGGAACAACTGCACGACCAACATTCTGCGGCATGGCCGGACGCTCTCTCCTGACATGCGCTATCACTGGCAATTGCTCCTGAGCGGTCATGCGGACCGCTACTGTTATAACCGGGGACTGCTAAAGAATTGGGGATTGATCAACCAACGAGCATCCTTTGATGTTTTGAAAAGTACAAGCAGACTGCTGCCACCTGCCCGTATTGACCGCGATTTTTCAGATAGGATCCGAATGGTACATGCAGTAGGTCCTTTAAATCACCCCATGTCCTGAATAGTGAATAATAGGGAAAATTGGAAGCACGGGAGCGATCAATACCCGACCAGCGACCTTACTGAACTTTTTTCATTATCCCGCCCAATGGTTTACCGAACGCTGGCTCGTACAATAAACAGGAAGAGCTAAATGACAAAAGATACAAATCTATCTCGTATCAAATTTATAAACTGCGATGACGGCAATGAAATTTTAGCGAAAAATATCAAGGTCGTTCTGCCAAATAACGCTAGCTTTGTCATTGAGTCTGAGCCGGGAAGAGAAGGCTCAGTGGTATTTATTATGCCCTGGGGAAGTCCAGAAGATCAGACATTCAGCATCTTTTCAATCGAACCTGGTGGTGCAAATCTATTCTCTGTAAATGTTGTCGAGCTTGCCCGACGTACTGACTGAATCAGGTAAACTCAGACAGCTATCATCCGCAGCGCGGTAGCAAATTTGAGAGCCGGAAATTCCGGCGATTCCCGCTTACCTCCACAAGGCGGGCGTGTTATTTCGGGTGATTGTGGTTTTACCGCTAAAGACAGATTGCCGCAGCTGGGTAGCCAGCTGCGGCAATCTGTCCACGTTTTTCACCTGCCGACAGATATCAACAAGGTGATCCAGGAGGCCTCACACAAGTGGACGATGCCGCTGAGAGACGGGTGCATGGCAAACCCACTAAGTCACTACCAATATACTCTATTTCACTTTCTCCCAAACATTGTCGGTACCCGGCTGCATACCCTTAGTCCACCACTTAGCCATCCAGGCGTGACCTTCCCACAGTACCCTTTCCCCACCGTTATACGCTTTGCCTGAATTCCATGTCTGGTTATCCGCTTTATTTGTGTTTTCCCAGACCTCATGACTTATTGGATTGTTACCTCTGGTCCACCATCGCGCCTTGTAGGTTTTACCCTGCCAGGTGACTGTGTCTCCACCGTTATACACTTTGCCTGAATTCCAGGTCTGGTTATCCGCTTTATTTGTGTTTTCCCAGACCTCATGACTTATTGGGTTGTCACCTCTGCTCCACCATCGCGCTTTGTAGGTTTTACCCTGCCAGGTGACTGTGTCTCCGGCGTTATAAGTTGCAGAGCTCTTCCATGTACCCTCAACATCTTCAACCCTATCGACCTTATGTTTTATAGTGAAGTCAAACGCATCAGAATCCTGTTCGCCATTATTTACTATCAGACGAAACCTTAGGTCTGTCTCTTTTTCCGTTTTATTAAATGTTAAGTTTGCTTTAGATTGGTTAGCCCCTGTCATCGCGACTGCTGGCCCGGAAATCTGCTCCCATTTATAGCTCAGTACCTTTCCTTCCGGGTCGGTGGAATCTGTACCGTCTAAAGTAACTTTGGCTGCACCAGTAACTTCAGTCGGATATTTCACCGCAGCAATGGGTTTTTCATTAACGGTGACATCTTCTTTCTCAATGCTCGCTTTTAATGTCAACACATTGTGATATGAACTCTCCTCCCAACCCTGTGCTTCAATGTTAAATGAACCGCTATATTTACCCGGAGGTAAATCAGCATTATCTTCTGCGTAATAGCGAACATTTAATGCACTGGAACCATTTTCGCAGATATAAGCATTATTCATTGCCGTTTCTCCACACCCACTATTTCGCCATGCACGGAAAACAACATTATAGCTTTGTTGTTCATCCTGTCTCTTAAGCTGAACAGTTATCTGAGCGAATCCTTTTTCATCAGTATTAATCAGGCCGTTAGGTCCCTGCGCATCCTGCTGATTCGGGACGACGTAAGCCACGCTACCGAAATCTAATTCCCGGGAGAAATCCGGGAGAATAACGACATTCTCTGCTGTTAACGTTATTTTATCCTGTAGCGTTGCCACATCAGGATAGATAGATTTAATCCAGGAGATATACTTACTTACTCTGGCTCCTGTGGACTTATTGCCGCCCTGACCATTAGTGGTAGCAATAATGGTCCAGAAGCCTTTTTGCTGTTGCCACCATGATGAACCACTGTCACCAGCGCGGACGCCCGCCCAGGCCATAGGATTATTCTGCGGTTGAAAAGACGCTCCTATCCCATGTTCCTCTTCCCATATACCATTGATGTAACTCTGTCCCCAGGCACGACGCTCTGAAAAATAATTATCATTGTAAAGTTCATTCTGGGTCCCCCAGGTACCGTAGCCAACAAAATCAACCACTTTATTGATTTCATCTTCCCCGTCATAAAGCCATGGCCCCTGGATTTTTTGCCCCCGGTCGTCAAGCATAGGTTTTATTTTATTTGCAACAATAACGGAAACATCAGTTGATGCCCCGCCAAAACCTTCAGGCCTATTTATCCGGTAGGGATGGATATATGATACCCCACCAGAAGCAATAGCCTGACCGTTTCTGTCATAGAAAGTTCCGTTCCAGGGCGCGCTTAATACATTGTTGTTACTAATGCAATGCGCTGCAGTCAAAATATAGGTTTTATCACCCTCTTCACCCAGCCAGGTTGCGGTACAGTATCCTCCGGCTGTGGTTCTTCCGACAGCCTGAAAAGGAAGCATGTTACTTTTTTTAACCAAAGGTGCATATGCTTGCTTTATCGTCCCTTTTACATCAGTAGTTTTTCCATGGTTTTTTTCAAACATCTCATCACTGATAGCAATTGAATGAGCATTCAGGCTAATGACGTATAACAGCACGCCCGTTACAGAAGAAAACTTGAGTTCTTTCATTTAGAGCACAACCTCAATATTTATAAAATAATTTCCCTGGGAAATAAATTACAGGCTAAAGTCACTTTCAATTATGTTCTACAGAAACAAATCCGTCACCGGCCTGTCAGAAAAGCACCCCCCCTCTTTTTAAATATATTTTTACCGAAAATTACAACTCAATCATTATAAACAGCACACCCCCCTCATACATTACCTTCGGGGATTCTATAATATAAAGATAACGTCATTCAGTATTACAGGGATGCCCAACACGTTATCTCCTATCCTTTCAAGAACCACATCATAGAATGAGCTTATTAATACAGTACAGTAGAAGCATCTTGTTCTTAGTGAGAATAATCGTAAGCCTGCCTTGATCAGAAATAACCGGCTTCATTCTGGCTGCATATTTTAACACCGGACGCTTTGCCGTAAGCATGCTATCTACGACGCTACTTTCTATCTCTGGCGCAGGAGGTTTGGCAGCATGGAAATAATGTACGAGGCAAAGTGGCTGTCGCGGGAACGCCGGCGCGTTGGTTACCGGCGTATCTGGCAGCTTTAGAGGTGTGACAGCCTCTGAGCATGCCGTGAAACCACGGTTAATCCAGCCGCAAGCCAACACAGAACGGATTGGTTGAGAGTTTCAGGGGGGGCTTTCGCGATGAATTTCTGGATGAATCTAATCGTGGTGGCAGGTCAATCTATATCGTGTTAAATTTATAAACAGCGATAACGGAACAGAAATTTTAGCGATAAATATCAAGGTCGTTTTGCCAATTAACGCCAGCTTCACTATAGCTTGCCGGGGCCGGAATTATTCACCTGGTCCAGAACCTCCATCAATCGTGCGCTGACCGGGCGGGAAGGACGTTTATCAATAAGAGGCCGCTGGGCAGTCGCAGGGGCAGAAATCACCCTCCATTACTCCCGCTTTCGCATAGCGCTACCCACGCCATAAGCCGCTTCCTTGAAATTTTAACCCCGCCGCCGCTCAGATCGGGCAGCCTGTACCATGCTACCGGCCGCTGGAAACCGGCCAGCCTGCTGCCTGCCCAGTCGGCAATCTCTGCCAGCGTGGCGGCCTCTGTTGCTACCAGCGCGACCGGGCGATGACCATATTCAGCGTCCTCGCGCGGCACAATAAAAACTTGTGAAATAGCGGGATGCGCCAGCAAAATCTGCTCGATCTGCTCGGGCTGAATACCTTCTCCGGCAGAGAAAAACTGATTATCCATGCGTCCGCACACCCGAAGCTCCCCTGCCCGCCAGTCGCCTCTGTCGCGGGTAGAGAACCAGCCCTCCTCGTCCGTCAGCGGGATCAGGCCACCGTTTCGCCAGTAGCCGCAGCCCAGCGCCGCCGACCGAATCTGGATCTGGCCGTCATTAATGCGGATGCGCTGCCCGTGAAGCGGCAGGCCCACGCCCTCTTTCCCATCTGCCCGCTTAGCGGCCACGGTGGAGGCGGTTTCCGTCAGGCCATATCCGCACCAGCAGGCGATGCCGCGCGCTTCCGCCTCCGAGGTTAACGAGGCCGGTATTGCCGCTCCACCCAGCAGCACGGTATGCAGCGTTTCCGGCAGCGAGGGCTGCTGCAACACCCGCCAGAGCTGCGTAGGCACCAGCGAGGCGAAAGTGGCGTTTTCCAGCGCCCGGGACAGGGGTAGTTCGCCCGGCAGCACCAGCCCGCCCCCCATCAGCAGCCAGCGCCAGAGAATGCCCTGTCCGGAAACGTGAAACAGCGGCAGGGAGAGCAGCCAGCTCTCTTCGGCGGTAAACCCCAGCCGCTCACACACGCCCGACGCACTGGCCAGATGCGCGCTGAACCTGTGTGCGACCGCCTTCGGGGTGCCGCCGGAGCCGGAGGTAAAGGTCAGCGTGGCGATGTGGGCGGGATCCCACGGGTGTGGGATCCCGCCCGCCTGCTCCGCCAGGGTCAGTACACGGAGTGCAGTATCGGTTTCGCTTTCGGGGGGCAAAAAAAGGGACGCAGGGGGGGAGTCGATTTCTCTTTCAGCCGTCAGGATAAACTCTGCATCAAGGCCGCAGAGCATCGCCGTCAGCTGGGCAGCAGGGAGTCGGGGGTTGACCGGTATCAGCCGCGCGCCGCATTTGAGTAGCGCCAGATACGCCAGCAGGCTCGTTTCACCGTTCGCTCCCCGGAGCACCACGGCACTGCCGCAGCGTACCCCCTGCTGGCTGAACCCAACGGCCAGACGCTCAATCCTTGCGGCCAGCGTATGCCAGTCGTAGCCCTGTTCACCGCAGCAGAGCGCAACTCGCTGCGGATAACGTCGCGCCCAGCATAGCCAGGGCCAGTCAGTTAGCTCTGTCATATGCTCTCCAGCTCACCCTGCGAGACAGCGGGCGGCATATTCAGCTCTGCCATATGCTCTCCAGCTCACCCTGCGAGACAACGGGCGGCATATTCAGCTCTGCCATATGCTCTCCAGCTCACCCTGCGAGACAACGGGCAGCGCGCTGCCGGGCCAGCAGCGGATAAGCTGCTGCTGCATTAGCGCAAGCGTATCCAGCCCGGGCACCGCATCCGGCGTCAGCCAGCGGGCGATACGCGCCAGCTGCGTCAGGCCCAGGCTCGACTCCAGCGAGGAGCCTATCACCGCGACCAGCCCCGCCCGCTGTGCAAGCTCTACGCGCTGGCGAACGGCGTGCAGGCTGCCGGTCAGGGTGGGTTTGATGATGACTGCGCGAAGATGAGGCTCAGCCTTCAGGGTGAAACCCGGCTCGCGCGCGCTTTCATCCCAGCCCAGGGCGATGCCCGTCTCCAGGGCAAAGCGGCGAGACTCTGCCGCCGTACGGCACGGCTCCTCAATAAACGCGATACGAGAATGGTATTCGCTGGCGACGAAGTGGGCAAAGCGGGCGGCTTTATCGGGCGACCAGCTGCGGTTGGCATCCAGCCGCAGCGTCAGCCCCGGCACCGCTTCCAGCAGCAGATTGACCATTACGCCATCGCGCACCGGTTCGTACAGCCCCACCTTCATTTTGGCGACCGTAGCGCGCTGTTGCCGCAGCCTGTCGATAAGCTCATCGGGATCGCCATTGCAGAGAAGGGCACTGTCGTAATTCCCCTCTCCCAGGAGCTCGCCGGATAATTCCGCCTGGGCGCAGCTCAGACCAAAGGCAACCGACGGTAGCCGACTTTCACTGTCCAGCTCACCCCGACACCAGCGAGACAGCCGACTTTCGCTGTCCGGCTCACCCCGGCACCAGCGCGACAGCCACGCGATGGCGTCCTGCCGCGCCTCGTCCAGCGACTCAGCGCTGAATCCGACCAGCGGCGCGATCTCTCCCCATCCTTCGCGATCGTCTTCCTCAAGCCTGACCAGCAGGCCGGATCGGGTTTTGATGCGTCGGTCCCGCAGAACCGTGCCCGCCTCAAGGGGGATCGCATAATGAAATAACGCAGCGCGGCGCATCAGGGATTCCGCGTAAATTTACTGAAGTCGGGCTGGCGCTTCTGATTGAACGCGTTACGCCCCTCCTGCCCCTCTTCCGTCATATAGAACAGCATGGTGGCATTGCCGGCCAGCTCCTGTAATCCGGCCTGACCGTCGCAGTCGGCGTTAAGCGCCGCCTTCAGACAGCGCAGCGCCATTGGGCTGTTCTGCAACATCTCGCGACACCAGCTTACCGTCTCCTGTTCCAGCGCGGCCAGCGGGACCACCGCATTGACCAGCCCCATCTCCAGCGCCTGCTGCGCACTGTACATCCGGCACAGGAACCAGATCTCCCGCGCCTTTTTTTGCCCGACGATACGCGCCATATAGGCAGCGCCCCACCCGCCGTCAAAGGAGCCGACTTTAGGCCCGGTCTGACCGAACTGAGCATTATCAGCCGCGATGGTCAGGTCACACAGCATATGCAACACGTGCCCACCGCCCACCGCGTAGCCCGCCACCATCGCCACCACGGGTTTAGGACAGGTGCGGATCTGCCGCTGGAAGTCGAGCACGTTAAGATGGTGTACGCCCGATTCATCCTGATAGCCGCCGTAGTCGCCGCGAATTTTCTGATCCCCGCCCGCGCAAAACGCCTCATTCCCCTCACCGGTGAGGATAATTACCCCCACCCGCTCATCGTGACGGGCATTGTCTAACGCCTTAATCATCTCCTTAACCGTTTGAGGCCGAAAGGCATTGCGCACCTCCGGACGGTTGAGGGTGATTTTTGCAATACCCTCCGGTGATTTGTGAAAGCGGATATCGCCATAGCCGGCGCTACAGTCCAGCCATTCAACCGGTGCCGATAACATTTCTGGATCAGGATAGATCATGATTATTCCTTAGTCGGGAAGACGCTGCGCCAGATGGCGGGCGAACGCCTGGGGATTGGCCCGATGGGCGTTATGGCCCGCTGCGGGGAGGGTTTCAAATGGAATTCCAGCCTGCTCTGCCAGCGATCTGAAACGGCGATCCTGTTCTCCACAGAGATACTGTAGCGGGCAGGTGAGCTGCGCGATGTCAGGGCGTAAATCGGGCTGTACGGCGAGTGAGGTGGCTATCAGCATCTCCGCCAGTGCCTGAGGATGATTGTTGCGGCGCAGGGCGATCAGCGCCTGGCGATCAGGTTCCCCGAGGTCGGCAAAAACGGCCTGGCGATACCAGCCGTCAAGGGTCTGCTCCAGCGGCTGCTGGCGGAATCTCCTGGCCCAGGCCCGATCGTTTTCACGTCGCTGCTGCCGCTCCTCATCGCTGGTCAGCCCGAAATGCCCGCCCTCGACGGTCAGCCCCAGCAGATCGCTGCCGCCATGACGGCAGGCGTGGTATAACGCCACGCGCCCCCCGAGCGAATAGCCGATCAGCCAGTAGCGTTTCACCCGATGAAAGCGCAGCGTGGCGGTGAGACGTTCAGAGAGCTGCTCGAAATCGGCTACCCGCTGCGCGCGGGAGCCACCGTGTGCGGGCAGGTCAATACTGAGCTGGGGACTGTCAGGAAAGTAGCGCTGCACGCTTAGCCATTCTGCCCCGCTGCCAAGAAAACCATGCAGCCAGACCAGTACCGGCCTGTCGCTAACGTGCTTACCGCACCACTGCGCGTGAAGGATCATTGTGCGTCCTTACCGGCTTCAGCCAGAAACTGCGCCGCGGCCTGTTCCTCTACCCGCAGCTCTATCAGGGCGGCGCCGTTCTGCCACCCCTTGTCTACCGCTGCCAGCAGTGCCTCCCAGCTCCGGGGCTGATGATAGGCGAGGCCGAACAGGGCCGCCGCGCCGGAAAAATTGACCTGCTGCGGCAGGGCAAAAAAGCGTTCACGCTCGGCTTTCGGCGTGGGCATCATCGAGAAAATCTGCCCACCGTTGTTATTCACCACAATCAACACCAGCGGCGCACTGCCCTGGCGCAACAGGGCGAGACTGTTGATGTCATAAAGCGCAGAGAGATCGCCCACCACGGCCAGCAGCGGCTGACCGCTGCCGCGTTGTATACCGGCGGCGGTTGCGATCGGGCCATCAATGCCGCTGGCACCACGGTTAGCAAACACCGGATAGCCCGCCGGAAGCTGCGCCAGGGCATCCGCCAGCCGGATGGTCAGGCTGTTACCGAGGAACAGGCTGCCCTTTTCAGGCAGCAGCGCCGGCAACCGGTGCGCCAGCTGCGCCTCGCCGAAATGGTCGAGCGCCCGGTGCAGAATTTCCCGCGTTTGCGCCACCCGCGCGTTTAGCCTGCTGTACCAGGGTCGCTGCGACGTGAGAGGATCGGTATCGTGCCGCGGATCTGGCTCCAGGGAGGAATCTGCGTCCTGCCGGAGGTTTGGCATCAGGGCAGAGTTGCCCGTCAGCTCTGACGCTGGCGTGACGGCAGGATGGGCCGCCAGCCAGGGGAGAATGTCAGCGACAATGCGCACGCCGCGATGGTGGACAGGGTCGCGCCTGCCCGGCATCGACTCAATCAGCCAGAAGGCATCGGGCTGTGTGTCGCCCAGCCAGCGGCTAAGCTGTTTACTGGTCAGGTGACTGCCGAACTGCACCACCACCTCAGTCGCCGACAGGATGTCACGCGTTTCCGGCTGCCGCAGCCAGACTTCAGCGCTGGCAAGCGGCTGTCCGCACTGTGACTGAACGTCGGCCAGCAGGGGCCAGCCCAGCGCGCTGGCCCACGCCGCCAGCGCGATGCCCTCCTCCGGCGTGATTTTCCCGGCGATCGCCACGCCGCGTTTTTGCCGCAGGGTGGGCCACTCCGGCTGAACGGGTATCGCGGACCGCGCGGGCATGCTGAGCCAGGGCTGGTCGCTATGCCACCAGTCGCCCAGCGCGTCGTGCCAGTCGCTAAATGCATCAGGATCGCCGCCATACAGCGGTTCGGCAAACGGGCAGTTGAGGTGTAGCGCGCCCCAGCGATGTTCACCAAGTAGCGCGTCCACCGCCGAAACCAGCCAGCGGGCGGGAATATCCGGCGTGGGGCGCGGAAGGTTACATGCGGCGGCGACCTGCCCGGCAAACAGCCCCGGCTGCTCAATGGCCTGGTTGGCCCCACAGTCGATCAGCTCCGGGGGGCGGTCGGCAGTCAGAATAACCAGCCTTTCACCGGTAAGCCGCGCTTCGATAATCGCCGGATAGAGGTTAGCAGCGGCTGTTCCCGAGGTCACAATAACCGCCACCGGCTGGCGCAGCGCTTTTGCCAGGCCCAGGGCAAGGTGCCCGAGGCCCCGCTCATCGAAGTGAGTGTGACAAATCAGAGTGGCATGCGCCGCAGCTTCGAGCGTCAGGGGCGCGGATCGCGACCCGGGAGCGATGCAAATATGACGCACGCCGTGGCGCGTAAGGGCTTCAAGGATAACGCCCGCCCAGCGGCGGTTGAAGGTGCTATGTGACATAACCCGCTCCGAAATCAAGCCAGGCTTGCAGTATAAAAGCAGCAGGCCACGACTATTTTGATTTGAGGCAGGATCCCGCAGTTAAATCGACATTAAGCAGGGAAGCCAGTCCCGCCGCCTTATGGTTAAGCTCCTGCCACTCACTCTGCGCTTCAGACCCGGCGACAATTCCCGCCCCGGCATACAGTCGCACGAGATTTCCCTCTACCCTGGCTGAACGCAGTGCGACGGCAAATTCGCTCACCTCCGCGGAAAGATAGCCTACCGACCCCGCATACCAGCCGCGAGGGAAGGGTTCATTAGCGGCAATAAACGATCTGGCGGGCTGACGGGGCAGCCCGGCGACGGCCGCGGTAGGTTGCAGGCGCGACAGGCACAGCAGGTCGTCCGCACGCGCCAGGCTGGCGCGAATTCTGCGCCGAAGGTGCTGAACGTGCCGCAGGCGAAGGGTTTCTACCGGCAGCACATCCAGGCCGGCGGTAACCGATCGCAGGCGCAGGCAAATATCTTCCACCACCATGCCATTCTCACGCAGGTTTTTATCATCCTGTAGCAGCTCGTGTGCCAGCCTGTCGGCCTGGGCGCCATCCGCTGAATTGGCGCAGGTTCCTGCCAGCGCCTCGGTTAAGAGCCGTAATTCACGGCGGTGATAGAGGCGTTCCGGGCTGGATCCAATAAAGGCGCGGCCCGGTTCAAGCGCCAGCAAAAAGTGATAGCAGTGCTGGTTGATATCACGACTGGCGGCCAGCAGCGACGCCGCCGACACCGCTCGGGTAAAACTCAGGTCGGTGGCGCGGGCCAGCACCACTTTATCCAGATCCCCTCGCTGAATTGAGGCCAGCGCGCGTTCGACCAGCCCGGTCCAGTCGTGGCATTGCGGAAGATGCGTAAGCCCGCTCAGCGGGTCGGGGAGATCCCCGACGTCGCGTGCAGGAAGGAGGCTATCGAGGAAGCCGATTGCCCGCTGCGCATCGGCCTGAAGTGAGACGGCATCATGCAGAAAAATGCTCAGGGTGGTCCCCTGCAAAAGCAGACGGGGGAGAAACAGAAAGCTGCGGGTAAGTCCAAATTCATTGGCGCCCACCAGCTTCCAGCCGGGGGGCAACGTCTCAAGCAGTTGACGGGCATCTGCTGCCGACTCTGCATGCATCAGCTCACCGCAGGCGGTAAGCGTTTCGCCTGTATCACGCGGCTGCCAGTAGAACTGCGGCCAGACGGCCTGTGCGGCCAGCCAGCGAAGTCCATCACTTTCGGCAGGTAGCAGGGTATCCAGCCTGGCGTAGCCGGGGCGGCTATCGGTAATCTTAAGCAACTGCTGACGCAGATGCTGGATCGCGGCAAAAATTAACACGGCTGTCTTCCCGGGCTGCGAAGAATGCCGCTATTTTACGCGTGAATCATTCAGCTATTTTGATCCAGACCCAATTCAGACTCGCAATCAGGTTTTTTGAGCATAAAAAAACGGGCGCCTTTTCAGACGCCCGTTCAGTCAATCCGTTACCCTTAGCGACGGGCCAATAGCAGACCTACAACCAGACCCAGCGCGGCACCGACGCCGACACCCTGCCATGGCTTGTCGTGAACGTACTCATCCGCACGGTCAACGGCCTGCTTAGCGCGAGCATAGTAGGAATCAGCCGCATCGCTGGCGCGAGATTTCACCTCTTTCAGCGATTTTTCCGCTTTGGCTTTCAGCTCAACATACTTCTGATCGGCCGCGTCGCCTGACGAGTTCAGAACATCTTCCAGCGTTTGGGTTAACAGCGCCAGATCGTCGTCCAAACGAGTATCTTGTGGTTCAATATTTTTAGTAGCCATAACATCTCCTTGTGCGAATTAATTTTCTTCACTAACTATAGACACTTTAAGAACTTCTGCCGCTTAAATGGACCAGGAATTGACTGATAAAATGCCCGATCCGGTGAATAATGCGCCAGTTAAAAAAAACCGGGATTAAACGGAATACACTGCTTTGATTAGATTAATCTGATAAATTTCGCAGCAGTGAATTTTCAAACCGCTACGCTGTCGTATCCCTCTGTGACCTTGCTCACAACTCGGGTAAAGCAGGCTGCGTTTCGTTCGGGTCGTGACGCAGCTGATGTGCATCAGTGCGCGACAGGCTCTACACACTCCGTTCAGCAAAGGAAATGACTTCTGGCATGAATCGAAGAATGTTTATGAAAGCGTCAATGGCTTTCGCTACGGTAAGCGGGATGTCCGGTTTATCAACGTTATTTGCTCAGGCCGCCTGGGCAGACACCGATATTGCCGACGGCACGGCGAAACGATTTGATTTCGACGTGCTGAAAAAGATGGCCGCCAGTTTGGCCAAACAGCCCTGGAGCGGCGCGCCAGCGCCTCTGCCGGAAACGCTGGCCACGCTGACGCCGCAGGCCTATAACGAAATCCAGTATGACGCCAACCACTCGCTGTGGAATGCCACGCCTGACCGTGAGCTGGACGTACAGTTCTTCCACGTGGGGATGGGATTTAAGCGCCGCCTGCGCATGTTCTCCGTTGATGCCGCCAGCCGTGAAGCGCGTGAAATCCACTTCCGGCCTGAGCTGTTTAACTACAACAACGCGAAGGTTGATACCCATCAGCTTGAGGGTAAAACCGATCTGGGCTTTGCCGGCTTCCGCGCCTTCAAAAAACCCGAACTGGCCAGTAAAGATATTGTTTCCTTCCTCGGCGCCAGCTACTTTCGCGCCGTTGACGAGACTTACCAGTACGGCCTGTCCGCGCGCGGCGTGGCCATTGACACCTTTAGCAGTAAAGAAGAGTTTCCGGACTTCACCGCGTTCTGGTTTGAAACGCCGGCCGCGGGCGACACCACCTTTACCGTCTATACCCTTCTTGATGGGGCAAGCTGTACCGGTGCCTTCAAGTTTGTTATCCACTGCGAAGATAAGCGGGTGGTGATGGAGGTGGAAAACCACCTTTATGCCCGTAAGGATATTGACCAGCTCGGTATTGCGCCGATGACAACCATGTTCAGCTGCGGCAATAATGAGCGTCGCATGTGCGATACCATTCACCCACAAATCCATGACTCCGATCGTCTGGCGATGTGGACCGGCACCGGCGAGTGGATCTGCCGCCCGCTGAACAATCCGCAGCGCCTGACCTATAACGCCTACCAGGATGAAAATCCGCGCGGCTTCGGCATGTTGCAGCTGGATCATGATTTTCAGGACTATCAGGATGTGATCGGCTGGTACAACAAGCGCCCCAGCCTGTGGGTGGAGCCGGTTGGCAAGTGGGGCAAGGGGGCCATCAATCTGATGGAGATCCCTACCACGGGTGAAACGCTGGATAATATCGTCTGCTTCTGGCGTCCTGCCGATGCCATTAAGGCAGGCAGCGAGCATAGCTTTAGCTACAAACTTTACTGGAGCGGCCTGCCGCCGGTCCGCAGCGGCCTGTCGCGCGTAAACGCCACGCGCACCGGCATGGGCGGTTTCCCGGAAGGTTGGGCTCCGGGCGAGCATTATCCTGACGTCTGGGCGCGTCGTTTCGCGGTGGACTTTGTTGGTGGCGATCTCAAAGCCGCTGCGCCAAAGGGGATTGAACCGGTAATAAACGTGACGTCAGGCACCATCAAACAGGTGGAAATCCTCTACGTTGAGCCGATTGATGGCTACCGTATCCTGTTTGACTGGTACCCCAACAGCGACTCCACCGAGCCGGTAAACCTGCGCCTGTTCTTACGCACTAAGGATGAGACGCTGAGTGAAACCTGGCTTTATCAGTACTTCCCGCCGCCGCCCGATAAGCGCCGGTACGTGGATGACCGCCAGATGACCGCTGGCTGATACGAAAAGGGCGAGGCTTTCTCGCCCTTTTATTTTACCGCTTCACGCCCCCGCTGATCTTTCCATATCAATATGCGGAATATTGTCTTCCAGATAAGCGTCGCTCACCGGCGTAAACCCGAAACCGGCATAGAAGCGTTGCAGATGGGCCTGCGCAGAGAGAAAGATTTTGTGCTGTGGCCAGTGCTGTTCGCAGCAATCGACGGCCTGCTCCATCAGCCGGTTACCCAGGCTCAATCCGCGCGCTTCACTGGCAACAATAACCCGGCCAATTTTCACCGGTTCACTGGCCGTTTGCGGGGCCAGCAGGCGGGCACAGGCGACCAGTTTGTTATCCAGCATGCCCAGCAGATGGCGATTTTCACCCAGCAGATCGATGCCGTCCACATCCTGATAGGGGCAGTTTTGCTCAACCACAAACACCGCGCTGCGCAGGGCTAACAGCTGGTAGAGCTGCGCCGTGCTCAGTTCACTGTGATGCAGATCGTGCCACTCTGGTTTCATGCGTTTTCTCCGTTTCAGCCAGTGGCATCTACTTTAGCTGTAATCGCCTGCGGAAACGACTCTGCCGTATGCGTCCTGCTGCGGGCGCAGTGACTTTTTTAAGCAGCGTTACGTAGTCCATCAACAGACCGGGCGTCCAGGTCATGCCTTCCGCACGGCTGCGTACCAGCCCCAGCAGCCAGAATTGCGGGTCAAATAAGAGCGCAAATCCCCGCATACCCCGATCGCTTAATATCCCCTCCATCGCCACATCCAGCGCCTGCATAACGCTGGTTGAACAGTTGCGGGATGTCAGGTTATAGGTGGTATCTGACGAGTAAATTTGCCAGTAGTTTCGCAGGGCCTCTGCATTGTAGCGCGGCAAATGGATACGGTGGTCAGGCAGGCACCAGTCATCAATTTCCTGCTGGAGCGAGGGCAGAAAACAGCCCGACACGTCGTACTCTTCCCCTGCGCGCAGTACGGCGCGGAAGTTCGTGAAGTTGCGATCGATATCCTTTACCGGATAGTGGCTGATGTAAATCTCCTGCTCCAGGGAGAGCGCAGCATGACCGGCTGAAATGATGCCGTGCTGATCCACCGCGGCAAGATAGCGATCGATAATTAACCGCCGGTCGGTGACCGCAGCCGATCCGACCGGCGTCCACACCAGCACCTTGAGCGGAGCCGCCGGTTCGCGGTCCGGAAACGGGGGATGGACATAGGCCGTACCGTGCGGGCGGCGCAGCCCGCGCGAGGTGTACATCGGCAGGCTGGTGACCGAGGCGTTTTCTGGCAGCCGCCAGACCTGCAGGGCCATCGCCATGGTTGCCGCTCCCCAGGCCAGCAGAACCAGCGCAAAGCAGAGCGGAACGGTGATGTGATGATGAAAAGGCCAGTTGCTGAAGATCACGCCGCTCAGGCCGATCTCCGTCAGCCCCAGCATCACCTTCCTGCGCCAGAGTCGACAGCGCATCAGCGAGGTAGAAATCAGCCGGAACAGGCCGTCCAGCAGGAATGCCACCCCGAACAGCAGCGAGGCGGTGACATTATTCTCGGCGGGATCGCTGAAGATCAGAAACGCGATTAGCAGAAAGGCGCAGCCTTTCGCCATCCCCGGCCAGTCAATGCGTAAATCGGCCACCCGCGCCGTTATACACTCCCCTGCCCCGGCAACAATCAGCAGTAAGGCCAGCATATTGAGCGGCACCGACAGCAAACCATCCTGAGCAATATCAATAATGATAGCGATCCCCAAACAAAAGCAGATCAGGGCGACCCCGACCAGCGTCAGCCAGCGTGCTTTTAGCAGCTGCGCGCCCATCAGCAAAAATAACAATCTGAGCAAAGGATCTCTCCGGCCTGAGTTGTCTGTTACAGACATCCACTACTGTATCCGGTTAAGACGATGCGCCCGGGAAAGCGTTCAGTCGTTCGGCGGTTAAAGCACGTCTGTTTACTAACCGTTAGCAATAGCAGGCAACATACGCCAGTTTGCTTAGTTTTTGCTTAATGCGTTAGGTGTACAGAGGGAAAACAGGAAGCAAAAAAAACGGGCTCCCAGGGGAGCCCGTTTTATCAGCAGGGTGAGAATTACATTAAGGGCTGCGCCATCTGCACCAGTGAAATCAGCGGCTGAGGATAGACACCCAGCAGCAGTACGAGGATGGCAGAAATCAGCACCACGACGCCGCCTGCGGTAAACGCCCAGTTTGCCGGCGTATCACGCTGCAACAGCTCCGGCGGGTTCAGGTAGAGACTGACGGTCACGCGCAAATAGTAGTAGAGGCCGATAGCGCTCCCGACTACCACTGCGCCGGTCAGCCACCACAGATGTGCCCCCACGCCCACCGCGATAATATAAAACTTACCGATAAAGCCCAGCGTCATTGGGATCCCGGCCAGCGACAGCATCATCACCGTCATCACCGCCGACAGAATCGGACGATGCCAGAACAGGCCACGATAGGAGTAGAGGGAATCCGCATCCGGCCCACGGTAAGGGCTGGACATCAGGCTGACTACGCCGAACGCACCCAGGCTGCTGAACAGGTAACCTGCCAGGTAGACCCCGACCGCTTCCAGCGACAGCTGGTGAGTCTGAATAGCGATCAGCGCCACCAGCAGATAGCCCAGATGCGCGATAGAGGAATAACCAAGCAGACGCTTAATATTGGTCTGCGAAATGGCCATCAGGTTACCGAAGAGGATCGAGGCAACGGCGATGAGCGCCAGCACCAACCGTACCGCTTCGCTGTCCGCTACCGGCGCATCAAGGAATAAACGCATCACCACGCCGAAAATGGCAATCTTGCTGGCGGTTGCCAGGAAAGCCGATACCGGTGCGGGTGCGCCCTGATAAACATCTGGCGTCCACAGGTGGAAAGGCACCAGTGACAGCTTGAAGCCCAGACCGACGATCATCATGCCCAGCCCTGCCAGCAGCAGTGGCTGATGCAGCAGACCGTCGTTCAGGCTTTTGCCCAGCGCCACAAAGCTCAGATTGCCGGAATCGGCATAGATAAGCGCCATCCCAAACAGCAGGAAGGAGGAGGCCACCGCGGACATAATGGTGTATTTGATGCTGGCTTCCAGCGAACGCTTTTGCTGGAAGGCGTAGCCCACCAGACCAAACAGCGGCAGGGAGATCAGCTCAATGCCGATAAACAGCGACGCAAGATGGTTCGCGCTGGCCAGAACGATACCGCCTGCCGCTGCGATCAGCACCAGCAGGTAGAACTCTTCGCGGTTATCGGGATAGGTCGCCAGCCACGGGTAGGCAAAGGTGCAGGTCGCCAGGCTGGCAAGGATCACCAGTCCGCTATAGAGCATCGAATAGCCATCCACGCGCAGCAGCGGCGTGACGTCCATCGCGCCGACGTGCCCCACAAAAAAGAGCGAGAACAGGGCAACGTTAAGACCTACCACCGCCAGCGTGGCATTGGCGAAGTGGTTGCGCCGCCACGCAATGGAGAGCATTACCACGACCACCGTCAATCCGACGATCAGCAACGGCAGTAGCGCGATCAATTGTTGAGGAGTTATTGTCATGGCGAGTTACGGCCTTGTAGTTAAAATTGAAGCGGTATACCACTGCTGAATGTTACTCATAGCGGCATGAGAGGTATCCAGAATCGGCTGTGGGTAAACGCCCAGCAGCACCAGCAGGACCACCAGCACCATAATCATCAGAAACTCTCTGGGCGACATTCCGCGCAGCGGCGTTTCAGACTTGGGTGCGCCGTAGTAAGCACGCTGCATCATAACCAGTGAATAAACGGACGCGAACACCAGCCCAAAGGTCGCGATGACGATAATCACCGGCACGGACCTGAAGCTGCCGGTCAGGATCATAAACTCACCCACAAAGTTACCGGTCCCCGGCATCCCCAGGTTGGCAACGGCGAAGAACAGCGACAGTCCCGGCAGCCACTTGATGCGTGACCACAGGCCGCCCATCTGGCGCATATCACGGGTATGCAGACGCTCATACAGCTGACCGCAGAGGATAAACAGCGCGGCAGCAGAGAGACCGTGAGCAATCATCTGCACCACCGCCCCCTGGAACGCCAGCTGGCTGCCGGTGTAGATTGCAATCAGCACGAAGCCCATATGCGAAATGGAGGTATAGGCAATCAGGCGCTTAATATCGTACTGCGAGAAAGCCATCCACGCGCCGTAGAAGATGCCGATAATCCCGAGCCACATGGCGATCGGGGCAAATTCCGCAGAGGCGTGTGGAAACAGCGGCAGCGCGAAGCGCAGCAGACCATAGGCCGCCGTCTTCAGCAGAATACCCGCCAGATCCACCGAACCCGCCGTGGGTGCCTGACTGTGCGCATCCGGCAGCCAGCCGTGCAGCGGCACTACCGGCATTTTTACCGCAAAGGCGATGAAGAAGCCGAGCATCAGCACATATTCAACGGTGTGCGACATCGGCGTTTTCAGCAGGTCTTCGTAGTTGAAGGTCCAGATGCCCGTAGCGTTGTAGTGCACAAAGACCAGCGCCAGAATGGCAATCAGCATCACCAGACCGCTGGCCTGGGTATAAATAAAGAATTTGGTTGCGGCGGTAATACGGGTTTTACCGTCCGATGCCTTATGACCCCAGAGTGCGATCAGGAAGTACATCGGCACCAGCATCATTTCCCAGAAGAAGAAGAACAGGAACATGTCGATGGCAAGGAACACGCCAATCACGCCGCCGAGGATCCACAGCAGGTTCAGGTAGAAGAAGCCCTGCCACTTTTCAATCTCATTCCACGAGCAAAGCACAGCCATCACACCGAGCAGGCCGGTCAGCACCACCATTAACAGCGACAGACCGTCCAGCGCCAGATGCACGTTAATGCCGAAGCGCGGGATCCAGGAGACGAGGAATTCCGATTGCCACTGCGGCAGGCCCGCAGCCTGCGTTAACGAATAGCCTCCCTGCATCCAGAGCTGCAGCGAGAGTACCAGCGTCAGTCCCATCGAGATCAGCGCTATCCAGCGCGGCAGTTTGCTGCTTATGCGCTCAAGCTGCCAGCATAGCAGGCCACCGATGAACGGGATGAGTATAAGCCAGGGTAATAACATGGCGTTTTGTTTCCCTTTTCTGAACCTGCATGGGCTATCTTGCTTGCCATTTTCGCCCCCGGCAGTGCTCGCACTCCTCACATACAAAAGTATGCTGCGGGTGCTGCGCGCTGGCGGTGACGAAACTGACTGCGCCGATGACGCCCAACCTTCAGGTAATTTTCAATATCTTTAAATCAAAGGGCGAGGTACGAGTCCTCCCCCGCCACTAACCTTTAAACCACCATCAGCAGCGCCAGCACCACGACGGCACCGATGCTCATGGAAGCGACATACCAGCGCAGATAGCCGTTTTCACTGACCACCAGCCCCTTGTTCGCCACGCGGGAGAACAGAGCAGGCAGGTTCATCAGCGTATTCAGCGGATCGCGTGACAAAAGTCTGGCGACAAACAGGTAAGGTTTGACGAAAACTTTGTCATACAGCCAGTCGAAGCCCCAGGCGGCAAACCACCATGTGCTGAAGAAGCGGCCCGGCGCGCTGTTGGCAATACGGGTGACCAGCGTCCGGTTGCCCAGCCACAGCGCCGCAGCCAGCAGGATGCCGACAATCGCCACCACGCCAGAGGTGATCTCAAGCTGAAGCACACGGTCATGCGCCAGCCCGGTGGTTTCTGGCAGTACGCCCCTGAGCGGAGGCACAATCATCGCGCCAATAAAGGTCGAAAGGAGCAGCAGTACGATCAGCGGCAGATGGTGCGTAATGCCTTTGCCCGCATGCGCGTGAATTTTCTCTTTCCCGTGGAAGGTGATAAAGATCATCCGGAAGGTATAGAGCGAGGTCATAAATGCCCCGACCAGACCGGCCACCATCAGGTTGATATGCCCGTTAGCCAGCGCACCGGCCAGGATTTCATCCTTACTGAAGAAGCCCGCGGTGATCAGCGGCAGCGCCGACAGCGCCGCGCCCCCCACGAGGAAGCAGACGTAAACCAGCGGGATGCTTTTACGCAGGCCACCCATTTTGAAAATATTCTGCTCGTGGTGGCAGGCCAGAATCACCGAACCCGAAGAGAGGAACAGCAGGGCTTTAAAGAACGCATGGGTCATCAGATGGAAGATGGCGGCGTCCCAGGCCTGTACGCCAAGCGCCAGGAACATATAGCCAATCTGACTCATGGTTGAGTAGGCCAGCACCCGCTTAATATCCGTCTGCACCAGCGCGGCAAAGCCCGCCAGCACCAGGGTCACCGCACCGATAATCCCTACCAGATGCAGGACTTCCGGCGTCAGCAGGAACAGGCCGTGCGTTCGTGCAATCAGATAAACCCCGGCGGTTACCATGGTCGCCGCATGGATCAGCGCGGAAACCGGGGTTGGACCCGCCATCGCATCCGCCAGCCACGTTTGCAGCGGCAGCTGAGCCGATTTACCGACCGCGCCGCCGAGCAGCATAAGCGTGGCCCACTGCAGCATATGATTATCTGCGGCAAAGTGCGCCGGTGCCAGCTCGACCATTTCCCGGAAGTTCAGGGTGCCCAGCTCGTTGTAGAAAATAAACAGCGCGAAAGCCAGGAACACGTCACCGACGCGGGTAATGATAAAGGCCTTCATCGCCGCCGCGCCGTTTTTCGGATCGGTATAGTAGAAGCCAATCAGCAGATAGGAGCAGAGGCCCACGCCTTCCCAACCGAGATACATCAGCATCAGGTTGTCGGCCAGAACCAGAACCACCATGCTGGCGATAAACAGGTTGGTATAGGCAAAAAAGCGCGAATAGCCCTCTTCTCCCCGCATATACCAGGAGGCAAACATATGGATCAAAAAACCCACGCCGGTTACCACCGACAGCATGGTCAGCGACAGGCCGTCCAGCGTCAGGTTAACGTTAATGGTGAAGTTGCCCACCTGCATCCAGGTCCACAGCGCCTGGTTAAAGACCGCCTGTCCGTGACTGAAAAAATCGATTCCGACATAAATCGTCACCAGCGCCGCCAGACCGACGGACCCCATACCTACCGTCGCCGACAGGTTTTCCGACCAGCGGCCCCGGGAGAAGGCCAGCAGCAAAAAGCCGATAAGCGGAAAGAGAACAGTTAAATAGAGAAGATTCATCCGCGCATCTCGCTCACTTTATCAATGTTGAGGTTCTGACTGCGGCGATGAAGCTGAAGCAGCAGTGCCAGACCGATACTTGCCTCGGCCGCGGCCAGGCTGATGGCCAGGATATACATCACCTGACCGTCCGCCTGCCCCCAATATGCCCCTGCCACCACAAATGCCAGCGCGGCAGCGTTAATCATGATTTCGAGACTGATTAACATAAACAGCAGGTTGCGGCGAATGACCACGCCGGTCAGCCCAAGGACAAATAAAATAGCGGCCAGAATCAGACCATGTTGCAAAGGGATCATGCGTGTTCCTCCTTCCTGGCATTTTCAGCGTCTTCCGGGCGATTGCTTAACACCTCACCCACGCGTTTTTCGCGGCCAATGTGATACGCCACCACCAGACCCGCCAGCAACAGCATTGAGGCAAGTTCAACCGCCAGAACATAAGGGCCAAACAGGCTGATACCCACCGCTTTCGCGTCGATCATCGACCCCGCAATACCGCGATCCTGGACGGAGAGGATGGCGTAAATCATCACCGCCAGCAGTACCAGCGACAGCAGACCGGGGCCTATCCAGGCGCCAGGCTGTAGCCACTGGCGCTCCTGCGCCTGTACGCTGTCGCCCAGGTTGAGCATCATCACCACGAAGACAAACAGCACCATGATGGCGCCCGCGTAGACGATAATTTCCAGCGCGCCGGCAAAATAGGCACCCAGCGAGAAGAATACGCCGGCAATCGCCAGCAGTGAGATGATCAGATACAGCAGCGCGTGCACCGGGTTGCTATGGGTAATAACACGTAGCGTGGTGAGTACCGCCACCAGTCCGCAAAGATAAAACGCAAATTCCATGCCTGGCTCCTTAAGGTAACAAGCCCTTGACGTCGACAGGTTTGGCTTCATTTTCAGCCTGACCTTTGTCTTTCCCGTCGATTGCCATACCCGCCATCCGGTAAAAATTATATTCCGGGTATTTGCCCGGGCCGGAAATCAGCAGATCCTCTTTTTCATAAACCAGATCCTGACGCTTGAACTCACCCATTTCAAAGTCCGGGGTAAGCTGAATCGCCGTGGTCGGGCAGGCCTCTTCACACAGGCCGCAAAAAATGCAGCGTGAGAAGTTGATGCGGAAAAACTCGGGATACCAGCGGCCATCCTGCATTTCAGCTTTTTGCAGCGAAATACAGCCTACCGGACAGGCAACCGCGCACAGGTTACAGGCCACGCAGCGCTCCTGACCGTCGGGATCGCGCGTCAGCACGATGCGTCCACGATAGCGCGGCGGCAGATAAACCGGCTCTTCCGGATACATCATGGTTTCACGCTTCGCGAACGCGTTCATACCAATCAGAAATATACTGCGAACCGTGGTGCCAAAACCCACCACAATGTCTTTTAATGTCATTGTCTTACCCCTTACTGCGCGTTGTACAGAATCACTGCGGCGGTGGCCAGCAGGTTCAACAGCGTCAACGGCAGACAAACTTTCCAGCCGAACGACATCACCTGGTCATAGCGCGGGCGCGGTAACGCAGCACGAATCAGTATGAACATCATCATGAAGAACGCCGTTTTGATCGCAAACCAGAAGATCGGTGGCAGCCACGGACCATTCCAGCCGCCGAAAAACAGCGTCACCATCAGCGAGGAGACGGTAACAATCCCGACGTATTCACCCACAAAGAACAGGCCAAACTTCATTCCGGCATATTCAATATGATAACCGTCGGCCAGTTCCTGCTCCGCTTCCGGCTGGTCAAAGGGATGACGGTGACAGACCGCAACGCCCGCAATGGCAAAGGTCAGAAAGCCAAAGAACTGCGGAATGATATTCCACAGATGCTGCTGGCTGTTGACGATGTCGACCATATTGAACGAGCCCGCCTGTGCTACCACGCCCATCAGCGACAGGCCGAGGAACACTTCGTAACTCAGGGTCTGTGCCGAGGCGCGCATCGCCCCCAGCAGGGAGTATTTGTTGTTACTTGACCACCCGGCGAACAGCACCGCATACACTGCCAGCCCGGCCATCATCAGGAAGAACAGCAGCCCAATATTGAGGTCCGCCCCCATCCAGGTTGAGGTCACGGGAACAATAGCCATCGCCAGCAGCAGCGAGGTAAAGGCGATCATTGGCGCCAGCGTGAAGATCACCCGGTCGGTAAACGGCGGCGTCCAGTCCTCTTTGAAGAACATTTTGATCATGTCCGCCACCAGCTGGAGCGAACCGCCCCAGCCAACCCGGTTGGGTCCGTAGCGGTTCTGGAACAGGCCGAGCAGGCGGCGTTCGCCGAAGCTCATAAAGGCGCCACAGCCCACCACGACAAACAGGATCACGAGGGCCTTAACCACAGCAATCAATACGTCAATAACTTCCGGTGTCAGCCAGCTCATTGTGCCGCCTCCTGCAGATTGTCAATGTTGGCACCCAGCAGGAAGGGAGGAATACCCGGCAGGCCAATCGGCAGCCCTACCTGCCCCGCCTGTAACGTTTCTGAGAAACGTACCGGCAGACGCAGGGTTTCACCGGCACAGCTAAACTCGACGGTGGCCCCCGCATTTACGCCAAGCGTTGCCGCATCTGCCGGGTTAACCATGGCATACAGTGCGGGCATACGCTGCTGAATCACCGCTGAACGCTGCGTCATCTCCTCGCTGCCAAACAGGTGGAAGTAAGGCGCTACGCGCCAGCGACCCACCTGACCGGCAAAGGCGACCGGCACCACGTCGAACCAGTCCATCTGTGCTTCACCGGCCTCGAACAGTCGAACGCCCGGGTCGCCATTACGCAATTTCCCGCCCACTTCAGCCTGGAATTTATTCCACGCCTGCGGGGAGTTCCAGCCCGGCGCCCATGCAAAGGGGATCTGCGAACGCGCGGCTGAGGGCTGGTTGTTACCTTCCATTGAGAAGGCAAACATGGTGTCCTTATCCTGCGGCTGACGCGGCTCATGTACGCTGATGTTAGCGCGCATGGCGGTACGGCCGCTGGAACGCGCAGGGGAGCGCGCCAGTTTCTGTCCGCGAATACGGAAGCTGGCATCCGGCGCGGCGTCTTTGATCGCGGCCAGCTGCGGCAGCGCCTGAACGCAGGCGTCGATCACATGGTCAAGCTGGGTCCAGTCCACTTCACGGCTGCGGATAGTACTCTGCAATGAGTGCAGCCAGCGCCAGCTTTCAAGCATCTGCACGCTGTCGTTATAGTAGGCTGGGTCGTAAACCTGGAAGAAGCGCTGCGCGCGGCCTTCCTGATTCACCACGGTGCCGTCGCTCTCTGCAAAGCTGGCGGTGGAGAGGATCAGCCCCGCCCTGTCGCTGGTCGCCGTGCGCTGGTGATCGACCACGATCACGTTAGCGGCATTGCTTAACGCTGCGTCCACGCTGGCCTTAGGCGCATGGCGATAGAGATCGTTCTCCATCACGATAACCGCATCCGCCGCGCCGCTTGCCAGTTCGTCCAGCGCCGCTTCCAGCGGTTGCCCACCGATCAGGCCCAGACCTACGCTGTTAGCCGCACCGGAAAGCAGGGTAATGCCAACGTCCGCCCCACGGCCCTTCAGCGCTTTTGCCACATTGGCAGCCGCGTGGATAACGGCTTCGCTGCCTGCGTTAACGCCGGAGATAATCAGCGGCTTTCTTGCCCCGGCCAGCGCCTGGACGATAACATCAATTTTTCCGCTCAGCGCCCGATCGATATCGCTGACCGCCGGTGCCGTTTCATCCAGCGCGTGTGCAATGGCAAAGCCCAGACGGGCCTGGTCTTCCACCGGTGCACAGTAGCTCCACGCTGCGATGTCATCCATGCGGGTGCGATCGACGTTGGTAACAAAAAGCGGATGTTTGGCATGCTGTCCAATGTTCATAATGGCCGCAATCTGCCAGTCCGCCACTTTCTGCGCGGCGGCCATCTCACGCGCTTTGCCCTTCACCGCCTGCCGTACCGACAGTGCCACTCTGGCACCGGTCTGGGTAAGGTCTTCGCCCAGCACCAGTACCGCATCATAGCTTTCAATTTCACGCAGGGCAGGCGTGTGAATGCCGCCGTCGCGTAGAATATTCAGCATCAGCTCAAGCCGCGCCTGTTCAGCGGCCGGGATGCCGGTAGAGAAGTTTTCAGCGCCAACCAATTCGCGCAGAGCGAAATTGCTTTCGACGCTGGCGCGCGGAGAACCAATACCGATAACCTTCTTCGCCTGGCGCAGCACGTCCGCCGCGCCCTGCATTGCCTGTTCGGCGTTGAGGGCGATCCAGTCATTACCGCGACGCTGCATGGGCTGACGTGGCCGGTCTTTCAGGTTCACATAGCCATAGCCAAAACGCCCGCGATCGCACAGGAAGTACTGGTTTACGGTGCCGTTGTAGCGGTTTTCGATGCGCCTGAGTTCGCCGTAGCGCTCGCCCGGGCTGGTGTTACAGCCCACGCTGCACTGCTGGCAGATGCTCGGGGCATACTGCATATCCCATTTACGGTTATAGCGCTCGGAGTGCGTTTTATCGGTAAAGACGCCGGTCGGGCAGATCTCCACCAGGTTACCGGAGAATTCACTCTCCAGCGTGCCATCTTCCGGACGACCGAAATAGACGTTGTCATGCGCGCCGTACACGCCAAGGTCGGTACCGTCCGCGTAATCTTTGTAGTAGCGAACGCAGCGATAGCAGGCGATACAGCGGTTCATTTCGTGCGAGATAAACGGACCGAGATCCTGATTGCGGTGAGTACGCTTGGTGAACCGATAGCGACGGAAGCTGTGGCCGGTCATCACGGTCATGTCCTGCAGGTGGCAGTTGCCGCCCTCTTCACAAACCGGACAGTCGTGCGGGTGGTTAGTCATCAGCCACTCCACCACACTTTCGCGAAACTCTTTCGCTTCACCGTCATCAATGGAGATGAACGTGCCGTCAGAGGCCGGGGTCATGCACGACATGACCAGGCGACCGCGGGTGTCTTCGGCATTTTGATATTGCTTCACCGCGCACTGGCGGCAGGCGCCCACGCTTCCCAGCGCCGGGTGCCAGCAAAAATAAGGAATATCGAGGCCGAGCGAGAGGCAAGCCTGTAGCAGGTTGTCCGCTCCATCAACGTCATATTCTTTACCGTCTACATGTATTGTAGCCATAGTGAACATGCTTCCGTAAGGCTCATACGAGCGTTAAACACAATTCTTAAATAACCTTCTTACTTGACGTTGTAGCGGTGTTAGCTGCGCTCTCTTACCCCGGTCACTTACCTATGTAAGCTCCCGGGGATGCGTTCTCTTGCTGCCTTGCTACAACGCCAATTAATTTGGTTATTTCGCACTTCTTGTTACGCGTGAGCTTTTTTTACCAGCGGGCTTTCAGCAGGTTAGCCTGGATACCCGCAATCGCGTGGGCGTTACTGAACACCTGCGGGGCAATGCCTGCCTCGAACTCTTCGCGGAAATATTTGATCGCGCTTTGCAGCGGCTCTACGGCACCCGGGGCGTGCGCGCAGAAGGTTTTTCCCGGACCGAGCTGACGGCAAAGTTGCAGCAGCGTTTCTATATCGCCCGGCTGCCCCTCTTTTCGCTCCAGCGCGCGCAAAATTTTGACGCTCCACGGCAGGCCGTCACGGCATGGCGTACACCAGCCGCAGGATTCGCGGGCAAAGAACTCTTCCAGATTGCGCACCAGCGACACCATGTTGATCTCATGGTCCACCGCCATCGCCAGCGCCGTACCCAGACGGCTGCCCGCTTTACCGATGCTGGCAAACTCCATCGGCAGGTCGAGGTGTGATTCGGTCAGGAAGTCAGTCCCTGCCCCGCCCGGCTGCCAGGCCTTGAATTTCAGGCCGTCGCGCATGCCGCCAGCGTAATCTTCCAGGATTTCGCGCGCGGTGGTGCCAAACGGCAGCTCCCAGACGCCAGGGTTTTTAACCCGGCCCGAGAAGCCCATCATCTTGGTACCGGTGTCGTCACTGGAAGAGATGCTTTTGTACCACTCCACGCCGTTGGCGAGGATGGCAGGCACGTTGGACAGGGTTTCCACATTATTGACGCAGGTGGGTTTGCCCCATACGCCAGCGGAGGCCGGGAAAGGCGGCTTGGAACGCGGGTTCGCGCGACGCCCTTCCAGGGAGTTGATCAGCGCCGTTTCTTCACCGCAAATGTAGCGCCCCGCCCCGGTGTGAACGATCAGCTCAAAGTCGAAACCGGTGCCGAGAATGTTTTTACCCAGGTAACCGGCTTCGGTCGCTTCAGCAATCGCCCGGCGCAGGTTCACTGCCGCTTCAATATATTCACCGCGCAGGAAGATGTAGCCCCGGTAAGCTTTCAGCGCAAAGGCGCTGATCAGCATCCCCTCCACCAGCTGGTGCGGCAGTTGCTCCATCAGCAGGCGGTCTTTATAGGTGCCGGGTTCCATTTCATCCGCATTACACAGCAGGTAGCGGATATTCATCGACTCATCTTTCGGCATCAGGCTCCACTTCAGCCCGGTGGAGAAGCCCGCGCCGCCGCGCCCTTTCAGGCCGGACTCTTTTACCGCCGCGACGATTTCGTCCTGAGACAGCGTCTTTAGCGCTTTGTCGGCACCGGCGTAGCCATTTTTGCTGCGATACTCATCAAAGAAGATGGGTTGCTTATCGTCGCGCAGGCGCCAGGTCAGCGGATGCGTTTCCGCCGTACGAACGATCTCTCTGACTGTCATGGATACTGCTCCAGCAGGTTGACGATGTTTTCCGGCGTCAGGTGAACGTGCGTATCGTCGTCCACCATCATCGTCGGCCCCTTGTCGCAGTTGCCCAGACAGCAGGTGGGCAGCAGCGTGAATCGGCCATCCGCCGTGGTCTGACCCGGTCTGATGTGCAGATTCTCTTCCAGCGCCGCCTGAATGCCCTGGAAACCGGTGATATGGCACACCACGCTGTCGCAGTAGCGGATCACATGACGGCCCACCGGCTGGCGGAAGATCTGGCTGTAGAATGTCGCCACGCCTTCAACGTCGCTGGCCGGTATGCCCAGCACCTCAGCGATGGCATGGATAGCGCCGTCCGGCACCCATCCACGCTGTTTCTGCACGATTTTCAGCGCTTCAATTGAGGCTGCGCGTGCGTCTTCGTAATGATGCTTTTCATGCTCAATGGCATCACGCTCTGTCGCGCTCAGCACAAACGCGTCGTGGTTATCGATCGTTTCGATCGCAATTCTTTCCTGGTGCATAGTTAGCGGTCCACGTCTGACATAACAAAATCGATACTACCGAGGTATACGATCAAATCGGATACCAGGCTGCCGTTGATCACCGAAGGGATCTGTTGCAGGTGCGGGAAGCTCGGCGTTCGCACGCGAGTGCGGTAGCTCATGGTGCTGCCGTCGCTGGTCAGGTAGTAGCTGTTAATCCCTTTCGTCGCCTCAATCATCTGAAAGGATTCATTGGCTGGCATAACCGGGCCCCATGAAACCTGCAGGAAGTGGGTGATCAGGGTCTCGATATGCTGCAGGGTGCGCTCTTTCGGTGGCGGCGTGGTCAGCGGATGGTCCGCCTTAAACGGCCCCTCCGGCATGTTGTTCAGGCACTGTTCAAGAATACGCAGGCTCTGGCGCATCTCTTCCATTTTCAACATAACGCGGGTATAGGCACAGCTGACGCCATCGCCAATCGGTATTTCAAAGTCGAAATTTTCATAGCCTGAGTAGGGACGCCATTTACGTACGTCAAAGTCCAGACCGGTAGCGCGCAGGCCAGCACCGGTGGTTCCCCAGGCCAGCGCCTCTTCCATCCCGTAGGCAGAAACGCCTTTTGCACGGCCAATCAGCACGCTGTTTTTCAGCGCGGTCTGCTCATAGGCTTTCAGGCGTTTCGGCAGCCAGTTGAGGAATTCACGCAGCAGCCGATCCCAGCCTTTTGGCAGATCGTGCGCCACGCCACCAATGCGGAACCAGGCGGGATGCATACGGAAACCGGTTATCGCTTCCACAACGTCGTAAATTTTCTGGCGGTCGGTAAAGGCAAAGAACACCGGTGACATCGCGCCGACGTCCTGAATAAAGGTGGAGATATAGAGCAGATGGCTGTTTATGCGGAACAGCTCTGAGAGCATCACGCGGATCACATCAACGCGTTCGGGGACCTTAATGCCCGCCAGCTTTTCAACCGCCAGCACATAAGGCATTTCGTTTACGCAGCCACCGAGGTATTCGATACGGTCGGTATAGGGAATGTAGCTGTGCCACGACTGACGCTCACCCATTTTCTCCGCGCCACGATGGTGATAGCCCACATCCGGGACGCAGTCGACGATCTCTTCGCCATCCAGCTGCAGCACAATACGGAAAGCCCCGTGCGCTGAGGGGTGGTTAGGACCGAGGTTGAGGAACATAAAGTCCTCATTAGCGGTGCTGCGCTTCATGCCCCACTCTTCCGGCTTGAAGGTCATCTGCTCCATCGCCAGATCTTCAGTCTGTTTGGTCAGCTCAAAGGGGTCGAATTCAGTGGCGCGCGCCGGATAATCTTTACGCAGCGGATGACCTTCCCACGACTGGGGCATCATGATGCGCGTCAGGTGGGGATGGCCATCAAAGGTGATACCAAACATCTCCCAGGTTTCACGCTCATACCAGTTGGCGTTAGGGAAAATTTTGGTCAGGGTTGGGACGTGCAGATCTTTCTCAGAAAGCGCCACCTTGAGCATAATGTCGCGATTACGCTCAATGGAAATGAAGTGGTAGAACACGGAAAAGTCTGCGGCAGGCAGGCCCGCGCGGTGGGTGCGAAGACGCTCATCCATGCCGTGCAGGTCGTAAAGCATAACGTAAGGCTGCGGCAGCTTGCGCAGGAATTCCGTGATTTCCAGCAGCTGTTCACGCTTCACCCACACAACCGGCACGCCGGTGCGGGTAGGCTGAACGGTGAAGGCATCGGGCCCAAAACGGTTACGCAGCTCGCCAATCACCGGGTCATCCAGGTGATCGCGGGTTTGCCATGCTGGCTGAGCGAGATCTTGCGTGGTCAAATCAGTCATAAGTTATTCACCATGTGGGCCTGCGTGCAGGCGCTCATTATTGGCGTCAGGACGGGCCTTGCGCTGGTTGTGGTTTTTATGCGCCGGGTTTTTCAGGCCACGTCCATAAACTGCAGTGCCCTTTGCGGGCATTCTTTAAATTTCGTCAGGCGTACGAAGCGTGGTAACGGCAATGCGCTCGCCCTGCTTACGTTCACGCTCGGACTGCATATTGGCGCGATACACGCCCTGGTCGCCAACCACCCATGACAGTGGACGACGCTCTTTGCCGATCGATTCCTGCAACAGCAGCAGCGCCTGCATATACGCCTCTGGGCGCGGTGGGCAGCCGGGGATATACACATCAACGGGCAGGAATTTATCCACGCCCTGCACCACAGAGTAGATGTCGTACATGCCGCCGGAGTTAGCACAGGCACCCATCGAAATCACCCACTTAGGCTCCAGCATCTGGTCGTATAGACGCTGAACGACCGGTGCCATCTTGGTAAAACAGGTACCGGCAACCACCATAAAGTCCGCCTGACGCGGCGAGGCACGAATAACTTCCGAACCAAATCGCGCCACGTCATGTACGGCTGTAAATGACGTGGTCATCTCTACGTAACAACACGAAAGGCCAAAGTTGAACGGCCACAGAGAATTTTTGCGCCCCCAGTTCACCATGTCATGCAGCGCGTGTTCGAGCTTGCCCATATAGACGCTTTGGTGAACGTGCTTTTCCAGGGGATCGCTGACGATTTCCTGTTTCTGCAGGGGATAACGGTCATTCTCACCGTTCGGGTCGGCGCGGGTGAGCGTATAGTCCATCTTAATGCCTCGCTGTTACTGCGTATGACGATTGGAATGCGAAATGGTGGTTGGCTTGACCACGATGCGGCGCGGTGCAGGAGCCCAATCCAGTGCACGTATACGCACCAGATAAACCAGACCAGCAAGCAGTACCAAAATGAAAATCGTAGCTTCCACAAAGCCGGTCCATCCGCTTTCGCGAATGGCGGTCGACCATGCGTATAGATAGAGGGCTTCAACGTCAAAGATGACGAAGAACATGGCCACCAGATAGAACTTGGCGGACATGCGCAGCTTAGCCGTACCGACGGGCGCGGCACCGGACTCAAAAGGGGTATTTGTATAGCGTCCGCGTGCTTTACCGCCCAGAAACCAGGCCCCGGCTAACATCGCGCAGCACAGACCGACGGAGACAATGAGAAATACGGCGAATGCCCAGTGATGGGCAACAATTCCATTAGTAGTTGACATGCTTTCTGCTTCACTCACACAGTGATGTCCGGCGTACTGCTCTGTCTCGGCAGCTGACCCACCACATCGATTCAAGGGAAAAAATAAAAAACCTTATAAATTTTACTGTCTTTTTTGATAAGACAGCAGTTTTATGGGGTTTTTTACTCCTTTCTATAACCTTTTGTCAACTTTGACAAAAGTATCCACACGTTAATTTACACCCGCAGCATTTATTTAACATATGATGCGCAGAAAGTGAGCTAAATCGAGTCAGTCTCATCCTGTGAACAAAGTGTAGCGGGTATTCCCCTGCATGGATCGAGGTTTTAACACGCTCTATTCTCGCAGGAATTGTCTGCTTTTCCTGCCCCTCACCAGGGTTATTTTTTTGATCCAGGACACAGTTTTATCTTTTATGAAGAAAATCCACTCATCCCCCAGGGGCCAGGGCCGCGCGGGCTGGCGCTAGTTGAGAAGAGGAATCATTTAAAAAAGTTTAACCAGAGGCATTTCAGGGTTTTAAAACGGACCGAACAGGCCTGTAAAGCGGCAGAAAGTTTATTGCAGATAATCGGGTAGAAACGGGCAGAAAATCACACCAAAAAAAAGCCTTCCCACTTTACATCGCGGGAAGGCTTTATTTATCTCAGTTTCCCCTTATTTATCTTAGATAAATAATAGGTTGAGAAAGACTAATTAACTTAAGACTATTCAGCGTCGTCGGTAAGATCGCTGCTATCCTGCACAGCCAGAGCGAGGTTATAAGGATCGTTACTGGACTCCATCGCATTAAATATCGCCAGAGCCAGCTCATTATCGCTTTCCGGGTTACGGCAGAGTAAATATTCGGTGTCCGGCAGTACCGGCAGGCCTTCAGCCGCGCCCATTACCCGCAGTTCCGGGCTCATCATCTCAACCGGGCGTGCAGTGACACCCAGCCCGGCCTTAACCGCAGCACGAACCGCTGCCAGCGTTGAGGCCACGTAGGAGATGCGCCATGGAATACCCGCCTCGTTGAGGTGGTCAATAGCCATGTCACGATACGGGCTTGGCTCATCCAGCAGTACCAGCGGAATCGCTTCCCCGCGCTGAAAAATATAGTCTGCTGCGCAGTACCATAATGTTGGAGAAGTACGCAGTACCTGCCAGGTAAAGTTCATCGGGCTGGAAGTGGTGACCACCAGATCGACTTCGCCCTGGTTTAACATCTCCATCATAAAGGGGTTACGCTTCACCCGCACATCTATAGCCAGCTTAGGATAAACCGAGGTCACACGGTTCAGCAGAAACGGCAGGATGGTATCGGAGGTGTCATCGGATGCACCAATAGTCAGGACGCCCTGAATATTGCTGTACATCAGAGAAGTACAGGCCTCGTCATTAAAGCGCAAAATTTTGCGCGCATAGCCCAGCAGCTGGATACCATGCTCAGTCAGTAATTTATTGCGGCCATGTCTGGCAAACAACTCTTTGCCTACCAGTTGTTCAAGGCGTTGCATCTGCTGGCTGACCGCTGACTGCGTTCTGCATACCGCGGCGGCAGCGGCCGCAAAGGTATTCAAATCGGCTACGGCAACAAACGTTCTCAATAGATCAAGGTCAAGATTGAGGATGGGACGATTTGTACTAGTCATTTTTTTCTTCACTTTATAAGTTTTTATTAACAGCTATCCTGGTGTTTTCCCTTAGATATCAAATTGGTATCAAGGAAATCTATCGGTAATGCGTTCGAAATTAGTGGCGCATTACTTTTTATCGCAGACCCTACAACCTTGCCTGGCTAAAACCTGAGATAAATCTTTAGGTAATAGCCGTAACAGGTTCTTCGATCTGATACATCTCTAACGCATATGGCCCTGACCCATAAGGATCAGAAAGCCAGGCGGTTAAGGGAGGGCAGCGTATGTTGAGATACAATTATCCAGACTGCGCACCCGGCATTGTAAAGCAATCATCAAAAACTTGATGGATTAAAAGTTGCTATATTCTCACGCTACTATTAAGAAACCCTTAAGCTTAAAGGCAACAAAAACGCTGATTATGCCACCTGAAACACCTGCATAGTCGGTGCAAAGTCCGCTGAACATTATCCTGACATACTGTCGATTAATTTTTAAGCCCAAAAGCGATTATTCTTATCAGTAAAATAAGATTTTATTGGCCAACCCCCATCACATCAGCATTCCGCCATAAGAATTTATCATTTCTTACACACTTATTCCTGGAGCAGGAACCCAGGGAACGACAATTGCACTTCAGACATCCATCAACCCATTATGTCACGGTGATTAATTATTATACAGCCAGTAAAGTTTTTTTGGACAATAACTGCATGCATCAATGCACTATACTTAACCAAATACTGCCAAAAAAGTTTTGCCTCATATGAATAAACCCGCTGATTTTATCCCCCTCCGGCCCTTGGTTTACGCCATATGCGCCGATCGGCACGATTAAATATTTATGATATTAATTAACCACTAAACAACCATACTTCCCTTTGACCTTGTCCGGCCCGGTTCATTCATATGGATTTGATGGATATCGCGGGCTAAAGCCGTTCAGCACCCTTCAAAAGTGCCGGTGACAGGAGTACATTGTGCAGGTTTTAATTTTCCACGGCAGGAATGCGGCTCTGAGAGTTTAAGGCGAGAAAAATGAACCCAATTAATAAGTCCGATAAGCTGGATAATGTGTGTTACGACATTCGTGGTCCGGTACTGAAAGAAGCAAAACGTCTGGAAGAAGAAGGCAATAAAGTCCTTAAGCTGAACATCGGCAACCCGGCCCCCTTTGGTTTCGAGGCGCCTGACGAAATCCTTGTCGATGTCATCCGTAACCTGCCCAGCGCGCAGGGCTACTGTGATTCAAAAGGCCTGTACTCGGCGCGTAAGGCGATTGTGCAACACTATCAGGCGCGCGATATGCGGGACATGACCGTTGAAGATGTCTATATCGGCAACGGCGTCTCCGAGCTTATCGTGCAGTCAATGCAGGCGCTGTTGAACAGCGGTGATGAAATGCTGGTGCCTGCGCCCGATTATCCGCTTTGGACCGCGGCGGTTTCGCTCTCAAGTGGTAAGGCGGTGCACTATCTTTGCGATGAATCGGCCGGCTGGTTCCCCGATCTCGATGATATCCGCAGCAAAATTACGCCGCGCACCCGGGGGATCGTCATTATTAACCCAAACAACCCGACTGGTGCGGTTTATAGCAAAGAACTGCTGATGGAAGTGGTTGAACTTGCGCGTCAGCACGATCTCATTATTTTCGCCGATGAGATCTACGACAAAATTCTTTACGATGCCGCGCAGCATCATTCGATTGCCGCCCTGGCTCCGGACCTGCTAACAGTAACCTTTAACGGCTTGTCCAAAACCTACCGCGTGGCGGGCTTCCGTCAGGGCTGGATGGTGCTTAACGGTCCGAAAAAGCATGCTAAGGGCTATATCGAGGGGCTGGAGATGCTTGCGTCGATGCGTCTTTGCGCCAATGTCCCGGCTCAGCATGCCATTCAGACTGCGCTGGGCGGATACCAGAGTATCAGCGAATTTATCGCTCCTGGCGGCAGGCTGTATGAACAGCGCCAGCGTGCCTGGGAGCTGATCAATGATATTCCGGGCGTCAGCTGCGTGAAGCCAGACGGCGCGCTGTATATGTTTCCGCGCATTGATGCCAAAAAGTTTAATCTGCACGACGATCAGAAAATGGTGCTGGACTTCCTGCTGCAACAGAAAGTTCTGCTGGTACAGGGGACCGCCTTCAACTGGCCATGGCCGGATCACGTGCGTATCGTTACCCTGCCCCACGTAAACGATCTGGAGATGGCGATCGGTAAATTTGGTCGCTTCCTTGAAGGATACCGTCAGTAGGCCAGGGCTGCCATCAGACAGACGCGGTGTCGCCTGACGTGCTTCACATGCTATTCGTCCGCCGAATGCAGTCGGAGGCGCCTCCGGCTGTCGTTAGCCCGAAGAAGTCAGCCGCCTCTGCCTTTGCCTTTGCCTGTCCGATCCCTACAGCCCGATTGGCGCAGGGTGTATACTTGCACCGAGGGCCGGGACACTCTGGCTCAGTCGCTAACGCACAGGAAAACCGCCCGATGAGCCAGAGCCATTTTTTTGCCCACCTCTCACGTCTTAAGCTGATTAATCGCTGGCCACTCATGCGTAATGTGCGGACTGAGAATGTGTCTGAACACAGCCTGCAGGTTGCGATGGTGGCCCATGCGCTGGCGGTGATCAAAAATCAAAAATTCGACGGTAATCTGAACGCCGAGCGTATCGCACTGATGGCGATGTATCACGACGCCAGCGAAGTCCTGACCGGCGATTTGCCGACGCCAGTGAAGTATTACAACGCGCAGATCGCCCACGAATACAAAAAAATCGAGAAAATTGCCCAGCTGAAGCTGATTGATATGCTGCCGGAAGAGCTGCAGGCCGCCTACCGCCCACTGCTGGATGAACACCAGCACAGTGAAGAGGAGACGGCGATTGTTAAGCAGGCTGACGCGCTGTGCGCTTACCTCAAATGTCTGGAAGAGCTGTCGGCGGGAAATCACGAATTTCAGCTGGCTAAGGCGCGGCTGGAAAAAACCCTGACGGCGCGTCACAGCCCGGAGATGGACTATTTTGTCGAAGTCTTCGTACCCAGTTTCAGCCTCTCTCTTGATGAGATAAGCCAGGAATCTCTTTAATAAAGCCTGGCGGGTATGAAAAGGAGGCGGCGGCTAACGCGCTAAAAAGGAAACAGCACCGGCACCATCACTACGCTGACCACCATAATCAGCAGGGTAAAGGGGACGCCGACCTTCACAAAGTCACTGAATTTGTAGCCTCCCGGGCCAAGAACCAGCGTATTGACCGGTGAAGAGACCGGGGTCATAAAGGCAGCCGAGGCCGCCACCGCCACGATTAACGTAAAGGGATAAGGTGAAACGCCCATCTGATGAGCGGCAGCCACTCCAATTGGGGCCATAAGCACCGCCGTGGCGGTGTTAGAGATAAATAAACCAATGGTTGCACAGAGTGCGAACAGGCAAAGCAGCATCATATGTGGGCTGCGTCCCCCCGCAATGCCCATCAGCCCATCTACGATAAGCGTTACCCCACCCGTTTTTTGCAGGGCCAGCGCAAACGGCATCATCCCAACAATCAGAATGATGCTGGGCCAGTGAATGGCCCGGTAGGCGCTCTCCATATCGATGCAGCGGAATTTCCCCATAAGCAGGCAGGCAATCAGCGCCGCTATCGCGTTGGGGATCTCGTCGGTGAGCATCATCGCCACCATCAGCGCCAGAGAAAAAATCGCGTGGGGGGCCTGACTGTGAGCGGGGGCAACGTCGTCAATCTCAGCGGGCAGGTTGAGCATAACCACATCACGCGTTTGCTGCTGTAACAGGCGAATCTTCTTCCAGTCGCCGATCACCAGCAGGATGTCCCCCTGCTCCAGCGGTAAGTCAATCACCGAACCTTCATAGAGCTGACCCCGGCGGCGCAATCCCACTACGCTGGTGTCATAGCGGGTACGGAACGTGATTTCACGCAGCGTTTTTCCCGCCAGCGTCGAGTCCGGCACGATCAGCACCTCGGCCAGCCCTACGTCCTGCGCACGATCTGAAAAGTAATCTCCCCGCAGGATCTTTGGCTCAAGCCGCTGTTCGCGTAAAAACTCGCGTAAATCGGTACCGGTAGCGGAGATATCAACAAGCAAAATGTCCTGCGCCCGAAATTCGGTGGTTCCGCTGACGGGAACCATCACCCGACGAAACTTGCGCCAGCGTTCCAGCCCGACCACGTTAATACCGTAGCGCTCACGAAGCTTTAAGTCATCCACCCGCTGGCCAATCAGCGGCGAACCGGCCCGAACTGCCAGCCTTCTGGCGCGCCCACTCAGCTTATAGTCGCGGATGAGGTCCTGCCAGCTGCGCCGGGGGTGCCGCATGGCCTCACTCTCACTCTGCGGAGTCACCAGCCAGAAGCGCGCGATCAGCATATAGCCGATGCCCAGCATCAGGGCGACCAGCCCGATGGGCGTGACGTCAAAGAAGCCGAAGCCTTTGAGCCCCTCCCTGACCAGCTCGCTGTTAACCACCAGGTTTGGCGGCGTTGCAACCAGCGTCAGCATGCCGCTAATCAGCCCGGCAAAACTCAGCGGCATCATCAGGCGGCCAGGCGATCGCTTCATCTTCGCCGCCACGCTGAGCACTACGGGAATAAAAATCGCCACTACGCCGGTCGAGCTCATGATTGCGCCCAGCCCTGCCACCGTGAGCATCAGCAGCACCAGCATGCGGGTTTCACTGCTTCCGGCCATTTTTATCAGCCAGTCGCCCATTTTAATCGCTACCCCGGTGCGC
The DNA here is from genome assembly GCF_039621855.1 of Erwinia sp. HDF1-3R. Lineage (NCBI taxonomy): Bacteria > Pseudomonadati > Pseudomonadota > Gammaproteobacteria > Enterobacterales > Erwiniaceae > Erwinia > Erwinia sp. HDF1-3R. Next base: position 3,397,196 of record NZ_CP155071.1, read on the forward strand.
ACCAGGCCAGCGCCAATCACAAAGAGCGCAGCAATCAGTATCACGTTAGGATCGCTGAAACCCAGGGTCGCTTCCTGGAGCGTCAGCGTGCCGCTGAGGACAAACGCAACGATGACCAACAGCGCGACGACATCCATGCGCAATCGGCCACTGGCGAATAACAGCACGGCCACCAGCAATAAACCGATTACCCAGATAAGCTCTTTATTCACGGCAACCCTCTGTACGTTAACGGGAACTGTACAGATTGTGGCATAAAAAAACCCCGCATAAGCGGGGTTAAATCATCTCTTAGTGCTTTCGGTGTACATCAATGCTGCCGTCAGGGTTCTTATGCACAATCAGCTCTTCAAGGGAGCTGAGCTGCATATCGACATCTTCCAGTCGCGGCGCGCCCGCAGGCGGATTGACCGCAAGCACATGGCAGCCTGCTGCCAGTCCCGAGAGAATACCGGCGGCGGCATCTTCGACAACGACGCACTCTTCCGGCTCCAGATCGAGCAGCTGAGCGCCCAGCAGATACGCATCCGGCTCCGGCTTGCCATTCTGCACCCGCTCGGCGGTGACCAGCACTTCCGGCTCGGGCAGCCCCGCCGCCTTACGTCGGGCCGATGCCACCGGCAATGAGCCTGATGTCACAATCGCCCAGGGAATGTCCAGTTCGTCAAGCGTAGCCAAAAGCTGCATGGCACCCGGCAGGGCGGTGATCCCGTCGGTATCCTCAGCCTCACTCTTTTCCAGAGCAAAAAATTCCTGCTGAATCGCCTCGTCCGACGCCCCGGCCATAAAATGGCGCAGTGAGGTAATTGCCTGCTTGCCGTGAATAAAATTCAGCACGTCATCCGCTGCAATACCGTGACGCGATGCCCAGCCTGTCCAGGCGCGTTCGACCACCGGAAGTGAATCCACCAGCGTGCCGTCCAGATCAAACAGAAAACCTTTACACTTCACTACGCTCTTCCTTACCCAACTCAGGCGTTGATGATTTGCGCGATCTCATTCGCACTCAAATGGTACTGCCTTGGACAAGTGTGCCACACAGTCAGCATCCGTTGGTACTTTTCCCACATCGGCGTCTGGGCATTAAAGCCGTGAAGGCTGGAATCAAAGTGCGTATAACGCCCCTCCACGTGCACCATAAACCGCACATAGCCAAGCAACTGCGCCTCGGTGGCCGCGTCAAAACCATGAAACATCAGTCGGCGCGCTTCAATAACGCTGGGATCTTTCAGATTAGTCCAGGAAACGTGCAGTGCGTGATGCATCTCCATAATATCAATCAGCGTTCGGCACTGGGCTTCGCTCAGCGCACCGAACTCACGATCCAGCTCGCGCATTTGCAAACCGTAGCCGCGCTCGATGATTGTCTGCTGACGGCGATAGCTCTCAGCGTTATCCGGGTCGAGCATGCTCATGATTTTATACTGATTAGCGAGGATCAAGCGTTGAGGGGCGGTCATTTCCATTATGAACTCCTGCATCGGGGTAGAGAAACTGAAATCGGAAGAATGACTCAGGATCGCATAACCCGCCTGCAGGCGGTATGGCAAGGTGACGGTTCTTTGATTCAGGCCGGGTTTTTCGTGGCTTTAAGGCCTTAACCCCGCCATTGCATCAAAGATCGTCCAGGAAGGTTTTATCAAGCTGTCTGAAGGCCCGCTTCAACACGTCGGCCAGCGACTGATAGGTCGGTTTACCCTCAACGGGTGCGATGGCCTGTCCGGCAGCCTGCAATTTTTCACGAACCTCGTGGAACCAGCTCAGCAGTGCAGGCGGCAGTGGCGTAACAGAGCGCTTGCCCAGCCACCACAGTCCCTGCATAGGCAGGCTACAGGCAAACAGGGCGGTCGCAATGGCCGGTCCCAGCTGCCCCCCGAGGGCAATTTGCCAGGTCAGAGAGAAGATAGCCAGCGGCGGCATAAAGCGAATGGCGAAACGCGTTGCGCGAGTGACTCTATTCTCAGGAAACATTGGGGCGAGGCGCTTATCGACTGGCCACGTCTTCATATAATACTGCCCGTTCTGGAACAGTTTAAACCAACCGACGCTGCCTGATTCATTAGCCATAGCTGACCTCAATTCTGAAGAGATAAAATTAATAACACGCTTAAACAACTTTACACGACATTTTTCAAAAAATTTTGTCTTTAAAGGGCTCTCTGGTTATCCTGTGCGCATTTGTTGACTACCTGTTGCAGGGTTGCTGCCGCCTGACGGGCTTATGTGCACTTAAGCGGCAACAATCAAAAAATCGCGTAAATTTTCTGAGATTTTTTTGCTTTCGGACAAAATTTTCCAGGAGCATATTGTTCATCATTAATGTCCTGCTTTCATGCGTCACGCTGATAGCCCGATCGCGTTTTTTTCGCCACTTTTAACTAATAGGACCTTCCATGTCGAGTAAGTTAGTTCTGGTTCTGAACTGCGGCAGTTCTTCGCTTAAGTTTGCCATCATCGATCCTGCAAGCGGTGAAGAGTACCTCTCCGGTTTAGCCGAATGTTTCCACCTGCCCGAAGCACGCATCAAGTGGAAGATCGAAGAGGGCAAACAGGAAGCCACGCTGGGGGCAGGTGCCGCGCACAGCGAAGCCCTCAACTTCATCGTTAAAACTATTCTGGCACAAAAAACCGCCCTGTCAGCACAAATTACTGCAATCGGCCATCGCATTGTTCACGGTGGCGAAAAACTCACGCACTCGGTCATTATCGATCGTGATGTGATTCAGGGTATTAAAGATGCCTCTTCCTTCGCTCCGCTGCACAACCCGGCGCACCTGATCGGCATTGAGGAGGCGATGAAAAACTTCCCGCACCTCTCTGATAAGAATGTCGCGGTTTTTGATACCGCTTTCCATCAGACAATGCCTGAAGAGTCCTATCTCTATGCCCTGCCCTACTCACTCTATAAAGAGCACGGCATCCGACGCTACGGCGCGCACGGTACCAGCCACTACTACGTCACTCAGGAAGCAGCCAAAAAGCTGAACAAGCCGGTCGATGAGCTGAATATTATCACCTGTCACCTGGGCAACGGCGGCTCCGTCTCCGCCATTCGTAACGGTAAGTGCGTGGATACCTCCATGGGCCTGACGCCGCTCGAAGGCCTGGTGATGGGCACCCGCTCCGGTGATATCGATCCCGCCATTATCTTCTTCCTGTACGATACGCTGGGCATGAGCGTTGACGCGATCAATAAGATGCTGACTAAAGAGTCGGGCCTGCTTGGCCTGACGGGCGTGACCAGCGACTGTCGCTATGTGGAAGATAACTACCAGGTGAAAGAGGATGCCAAACGGGCGATGGATGTTTACTGCCACCGTCTCGCCAAATATATCGGTTCCTATACCGCGCTGATGGAAGGTCGACTGGATGCAGTAATCTTTACCGGCGGCATCGGCGAAAATGCCGCGATGGTGCGCGAGCTGTCGCTGGCGAAGCTGAGCCTGCTGGGCTTTGAAGTTGATCATGAGCGCAATCTGGCCGCGCGTTTTGGTAAATCCGGCTTTATCAGCAAAGACGGCACCCGGCCTGCTCTGGTTATTCCAACCAATGAAGAGCTGGTCATCGCCCGTGATGCCAGCCGTCTCACCGCATAAGCACGTCTTCCGCCAGCGCAGGCTGGCGGCATTAATTTTGACACTAACAACTACATACCCGGTATAACGGGAGCTGTGGCAGAGAGAAGTCTCGGCTTGCTGACCCTGAAGCAAGCGCCGCCTGCCGCCGTTATAAAAGGTTAACAAGAGAGGTTTATCGTGTCTCGTACCATTATGTTGATTCCTACCGGCACCAGCGTCGGCCTCACCAGTATTAGTCTCGGCGTAATCCGCGCCATGGAACGCAAAGGCGTTCGTCTCAGCGTGTTTAAACCTATCGCTCAGCCGCGCACCGGTGGTGATGCCCACGACCAGACGACCCTTATTATCCGAAAAAACTCGTCTATCCCTGCTGCCGAGCCGCTACAGATGAGCCGCGTCGAATCGCTGCTGGGCACCAATCAGCAGGATGTGCTGATGGAAGAGATCATCAAGCGATACCATGAAAATACGAAAGATGCCGAAGTGGTGCTGGTTGAAGGGCTGGTCCCGACCCGCAAACATCAGTTTGCCTCCGCGCTGAACTATGAAATAGCTAAAACGCTGAACGCCGAAATTGTTTTTGTTATGTCGCTGGGCAACGATTCGCCAGCGCAGTTAAAAGAGCGCATTGAACTGACGCAAAGCAGCTTTGGCGGCAGCAAAAATAAAAGCATCACCGGCGTGATCATTAACAAGCTGAACGCCCCGGTTGACGATCAGGGACGTACCCGCCCCGATCTTTCTGAAATTTTTGATGATTCCACCAAGGCCAGCGTCGCCAATATCGATCCGAAGCAGCTGTTTGCCAACAGCCCCCTGCCGGTACTGGGCTGCGTCCCCTGGAGTTTCGATCTGATCGCGACGCGCGCGATTGATATGTGCCGTCATCTGAATGCCGATGTGATTAATGAAGGTGATATCCAGACCCGACGCGTCAAATCGGTGACCTTCTGCGCGCGCAGCCTGCCACATATGCTGGAGCATTTCCGTCCCGGCTCTCTGCTGGTGACCTCAGCAGACCGTCCCGACGTGCTGGTCGCCGCCTGTCTGGCCGCGATGAACGGCGTGGAAATTGGTGCCGTACTGCTGACCGGTGGCTATCAGATTGACGAGCCGATCCGTAAGCTTTGCGAACGTGCTTTTGCCACCGGCCTGCCGGTGTTTATGGTGAAAACCAATACCTGGCAGACCTCACTAAGCCTGCAAAGTTTTAATCTTGAAGTGCCTGCCGACGATACCCAGCGCATCGAGCGCGTGCAGGAATATGTCGCCAGCCACATTGATGCCGAATGGATTGACTCGCTGACGGCAACCTCCGAACGTAGCCGTCGCCTCTCACCTCCGGCTTTCCGCTATCAGCTGACCGAGCTGGCGCGCGAGGCGGGCAAGCGCATTGTCCTGCCGGAAGGTGACGAACCGCGTACGGTTAAAGCGGCAGCTATCTGCGCCGCACGTGGCATCGCGACCTGTATCCTGCTGGGTAATCCGGATGAGATCCAGCGCGTGGCAGCCGTTCAGGGCGTTGAGCTGGGCAAGGGGATCGAGATTGTTGACCCGGATGCCGTGCGGGAGAATTACGTACCGCGCCTGGTCGAGCTGCGTAAAAGCAAGGGCATGACGGAAGTCGTCGCTCAGGAGCAGCTTGAAGACAACGTGATGCTCGGTACTATGATGCTGGAGCGGGGAGAAGTTGACGGCCTGGTTTCGGGTGCGGTACACACCACGGCGAATACTATCCGTCCGCCGCTACAGTTAATTAAGACCGCCCCGAACAGCTCGCTGGTCTCTTCGATCTTCTTTATGCTGCTGCCTGAACAGGTACTGGTATATGGCGACTGTGCAATCAATCCGGATCCTAATCCGGAGCAACTGGCAGAAATTGCCATTCAGTCCGCAGATTCCGCCACCGCCTTTGGCATCGAGCCTCGTGTGGCGATGATCTCCTACTCTACCGGCAACTCCGGCGCGGGCAGCGACGTTGAGAAAGTGCGCGAAGCGACGCGCATTGCCAAGGAGAAGCGTCCCGATCTCATTATTGACGGTCCGTTGCAATACGATGCAGCTATTATGGCTGACGTGGCGAAATCCAAAGCGCCAGATTCTCCGGTCGCAGGTCGGGCAACCGTGTTCATCTTCCCGGATTTGAACACCGGTAATACCACCTACAAAGCCGTGCAGCGCTCTGCCGATCTGATCTCAATCGGGCCAATGCTTCAGGGAATGCGCAAGCCGGTCAACGATTTGTCACGTGGCGCGCTGGTTGACGATATCGTTTATACCATTGCGCTGACTGCGATCCAGTCAAAGCAGGCTGAAGGCTAATCGGATCTGAGTTTTCTATGGCGGGTCATTTTCGACCCGCCTTTTATTAAAAAGCGTGCTTAGCCGTTGAGTGAACTTTTAGCGGCAAAAAGGCGATCTTAGTCCCAAAATACCCCTAAGAACATTCCATAATCCTATATTTTCGCCTGAGACATTCATCTCCCTAAAGTCATTTCCTCATCCAACCTTCCATTAACTCAATAATTACCAACAAGAATTTAATTTTTTATTTTTTTTCTGGTAGAAACAACCGATTGCGACCAGGCTTATCACCAGCAGGGCGTATTAGATAAAGTCATTAATAACGATGTTTGATTATGGCATCGAATAACTATCCGACTAAGGGAGACTTCGCAATGAGTGATACTCAAATCCATCCGGTTTACAGTGAATTAAACACGGGTATACAGCTTAAGCGTATTTCGTGGAGCGCCGTTTTTGCAGGCGTTATCATTTCCATCGTTATTTATTTGTTACTCACCATTTTAGGTACGGCAATTGGTGCTACGACAATTGACCCGCTTAAAGAACAAAATCCAGTGGACGGTCTCGGTAAAGGCGCGTTGATCTGGACCGGCCTTTCAATGCTTATTTCTATTGCGGCGGGTGCATTTATTACCGGTCGACTGGCCCAGCGTGAAGGCGCGCTGCACGGCGTGCTGATGTGGGCAGTTAATACGCTGATTTGCGTCTGGCTGGTGGTGTCGGTATTAAGCAGCGCGGTAAGCGGCACGGCCAGCGTTATTGGTTCTGGCTTCAGCTTACTGGGTAATGGTATTTCTGCCGTTGCGCCTTCTGTCACTCAGGCAGCAAAGGATAAGCTACAGGAAAATAATATCGATCTTAACAGTATCCAGAATGAGCTTGAAACCACGCTGCGCCAGACCGGTAAACCCGAGTTGCAGCCTGAAAATCTCAAGCAGGATGCCAACAATGAGAAAAATCACGCACAGAACCAGGCTGAAAATACCGCTACGCATCAGCAGTCAGCGGATACTGATTTAGCCAACTGGTTCCAGGGCGTTATTCAGCGCAATCAGTCAACGCTTCAGGCTGCTGACCTTGATGCACTGAAAAATATTATTAAAGCACGTACAGGCAAAAGCGATCAGGAAGTCGATCAGATCGTTGCCCAGACGCAGCAGAGTTATCAGCAGGCGTATCAGAAATATGAAGAGTTGAAGAAACAGGCTGAGCAGAAAGCGCGTGAAGCCGGTGATAAAGCAGCCTCTGCCACGGCTAAAGCCAGCTGGGTGACACTTATCATACTGCTGATTGAAGCCGTTATCGCAGGTTTCCTGGGCAAGGCCGGTCGTAAAAGCCAGCCGCATCAGGTTAATCAGGTAAATGTGCATTAATTAATATCGTTATCCGCATTACCCGAAGGGCCAGCCAGCGAGCTGGCCCTTTTTGCATTTGAAGCAGGCTGAGGGAATTATGGCGCGATAAGGGCTTAGTGCTATCGCCTGGAGGGCCCCGGACTGCAAAGGCCTGGGGTACCGACGGGTAGGACCAGGCGCGGGAAGGTTGTAAGGGTCGCCTACGGGTGGAATCCGATGCTCAAAGGTCAGAGGGGCGCCGACGGGCAGGGTCAGGCGCGGGAAGGCTGTAGGGATCGCCTACGGGTAGGGTCAGGCGCGGGAAGGTTGTAGGGGTCGCCTACGGGTAGGGCCCGGTGCCTGGCGGTCCTCGCGCCGCGCGTGGCGCGGTTCCTTCGCTTCGTTCGTCGACCTTTCGGACCGGGCATGACGGGACGTCCCTGTCCCGGCATGCCCTTGTGCCAGCATCCCTGCTGGCCCATCCGGGTCTTCCTCTCTCCACTCAGCGCTGCGGATTGCCTGTCCCCGGGCCCCACCCGCCTGCTCCTCTTGCATTGTGCTGGCTGCGGGTAAGAGCGGTTCCGGGGGTAACATAAACTCTTTCGGCAGGTTTGGAAGAGGAAGAACTCTGCAAATAAGAAAACTTCTGTGCTAAAAATTCAGTACCATTGGCTGGGCAGGCGCTATCAAAAGCACATTACCGGATTACCTGCTAGTGGGCCGGGCGGGCTACAAAGCCTGAGCGCTATTAGGGCTTAACTGGAAGTCGTGCTGATGATACCTGCGGAGACTAAAGGGTTTTACTAAAAGCAACTCAGCAGCCTGAGAGGTGGACAATTCCTGCGTTTGACGGGCAATCCGCAGCGCTGCGGCGAAGACGGAGGGTCAGGCGAGGGCAGCAGGGATGCTGCTCTCAGGGAGCGGCGGGCAGGACGCCCGCTCGCGACCGGGCCGTCCGGCCTGGAGCCGGAGCCAAAGGCACCACGCGGAGCGTGGCGTGAGGACGCCCGGCGAACGCTGGGATTGTCCACCGGTATCGCAGGTATTGCAGCCTGCACGACCGGCCTGCCAACAGGCAGGGTATCGGAATGCCTGTCACCGGGCCCCACCCGTCTGCTCCTCTTGTATTGTTCTGGTTGCGGGTATAAGCAGTTCCGGGGAGTACAGGAAATTTCCCCCAAGTTTAATGCGAAATGAATTATGCAATTCAGGAAAGTAAGTGTCATTGAAAGGGGTCAAAAGTCCGCATGCGAACAGGGCTTCGCCTGAAGTCGCTCAGGTAATTGCGGAACGACAAATGGTTCGATCTAAAGCAACTTAGAAGCCTGAGAGGTGGACAATCCCTGCGGTTGACGGGCAATCCGCAGCGCTGCGGCGAAGACGTAAGGCCAGGCGAGGGCAGCAGGGATGCTGCACTCAGGGAGCGGCGGGCAGGACGCCCGCTCGCGACCGGGCCGTCCGGCCTGGAGTCGGAGCCAAAGGCACCACGCGGAGCGTGGCGTGAGGACGCCCGGCGAACGCTGGGATTGTCCACCGGCATCGCAGGTATTGCAGGTATTGCAGGTATCGCAGCCCAAACAACTAACCAGCCAACGCTGGCATTGTCCACCGACACAGCGTCTACCGCTATGCTTGTGCTTGCGACAGGGTACGTCCCTGCTCGTTATTACGGCTCAACCAAAGTGACAAAGCTTTTAAAGAATCATCGGTAAACTCGTCGCAGCGGGCGGTTATCTCTTCCGGCGTCATCCAGAAAACTTCATCAACTTCCTCTTCCTGCATCGCAAAAGGCCCGTGCGACACGCAGCTGAACAGCCCTCCCCATACCCGGCAGTGCTGATCCTCAAAGTAAAACAGACCATGCTCGGCGAAAGGAACGGCGGCAATACCCAGCTCTTCTTCGGCTTCGCGTCTGGCCGACTCAAGCATCTCCTCCCCGCTCTGCACCACCCCACCGGCAGTTGCATCAAGCATACCCGGCATAAAATCTTTGCTCTCGGTACGACGCTGCACCAGAATTTTTCCCATCCCATCGTGTACCACAATATAGGTTGCGCGATGGCGCAAACACTGTGCCCGCATCTGCGCACGGCTGGACTGTGCAATAACCTCGTTATCTTCGTTAACGATATCTACCCATTCCGTGCCGCGATCTTGCTCGACCATCCGTAACCCTTATTCGTTCTGGCGCTTTGCGCTCGTTGATTCGTGCCCGCGCAGTTTGCCACGAGCGACCAAAAATTAATAATCCTTCGATGTCCTTAACCGGCGTTTTTTAATGATTGTGACAGCCAGAGTTGAACGGACGCGCGTTGCCACTGAAAATGGGCGTAATCAACCAGACGATCTGGCACCGGATCACCGTGAAGCGCCAGACGATTAATCATCACAGCCACATCCGTATCCACAATTGACCATTCCCCAAACAGATTCTGCTGACCTGCTACCAGTAAACGTCCGACGCCTGAAAAAAGCCTGTTGGCCGAGATCGTTGCAGCCTCGCTGAGAGGCGGGAATTTTTCAGCAGCAAAAAGCACTTCCGTCGGTCGCTCCTGCCGCAGAGGTAAGAAATCGCTGCGCAGCCATGCCTGGATTTCGCGGGCCCTGGCACACTGTTCACGGTTGCCCGGATACAGGCGCTCAAACTCTGGCGCAGGGAAACGCGCTTCCAGATACTCTTCAATGGCAGAGGACTCGGAAAGCACAAAGTCATCGATCTGTAACGCCGGAACACGGTGAGTCAGCGAAATATCACCCCATGCGGCAGAGAGATGCTCGCCGCTCGCCAGGTCAATACGCCGGGTGGTAAAGGGCACGCCTTTCTCACTGAGTGCAACGAAAACGGACATCACATAGGGGCTAAAAAAACAGGCATCTGACCACAACGTTACGTTAGGGTAATTCATTCCCGGCTCCGGAGAAGATCGCGTGTGCATTCTGTTTACCCATTTTTTTACTGGAAGGCAATCGTGATCGGTGGGAATACCACGCAGAAAAAAAGAGAAATTCAAACCTGTGACGCTCTCTGCTCAAAAAGGATGTGCTTTACTGCACCCTGTGTCAGATTCACCTAAGCTAATAGCAGGCTGTTAGATGATTAACACCACTCTAAAAGGACACTCAGCATGCACATTTTACTGACGGGCGGTACCGGCCTGATTGGCAGCCATCTTATCCCCCGCCTGTTACAGCGCGGCGACAGCGTCAGCGTGGTCACCCGTAATGTGGCCAGCGCACGCAGCAAGCTGGACGAGCGGGTCAACCTGTGGTCAGGGCTGGAGCAGCAGCGCGATCTTAACGCCGTTGACGCCGTTATCAATCTGGCGGGCGAACCCATCGCCGATAAGCGCTGGAGCGACACGCAGAAGCAGCGGCTGTGTGAAAGCCGCTGGCAGATAACCGAGCGCCTTACCGCCCTGATACATGCCAGCAGTACACCGCCCTCGGTATTTATCTCCGGTTCCGCCACCGGCTACTACGGTGATGCTGGCGATGTGGTACTGACCGAAGATGATCCCGGTCACGACGAATTTACACACCAGCTCTGCGCGCGCTGGGAGTCGCTGGCGCTGGCGGCAGAAAGTGACCAGACGCGCGTCTGCCTGCTGCGTACCGGCGTGGTACTGGCGAAAGAGGGCGGCGCCCTGAGCAAAATGAAGCTGCCCTTTAAGCTGGGTATAGGCGGGCCGATCGGCACCGGTAAGCAGTATATGCCGTGGATCCACCTTGAGGATATGCTAAGCGCTATTCTCTGGCTGTTGGATAGCAGCAGCCTGCGCGGTCCGTTCAATATGGTTGCTCCCTACGCGGTGCGCAACGAACAGTTTGCCGCTACCCTGGGAGAAGCAATGCACCGCCCGGCCTTTATGCGTACCCCGGCCAGCGCGATAAAGCTGATAATGGGAGAGTCATCGGTATTGGTACTCGGTGGTCAGCACGTGCTACCGAAGCGGCTGGAGGAATCGGGATTTGATTTCCGCTGGTATCAGCTGGATGAGGCGCTTAAGAATGTGGTCTGAACCACAGGGACCGCGACCAGAACGGTAACACCGTATCAGCCAGCATACGCACACATACTGGCCCCAGGCGTCAGGATGCCTGTTTTCGTCGCTATGCGATAACCGCGCCGCATTCCGTATCATCCCGGCGCGCGGCGCGGAGGATCCTGTTAACTTTCAGCTAAAACCGTTACCTCAGTGCGAAACCCGTCTACTTCAGCACCCCGGAGAGAAACTGCTGCAGGCGCGGGCTTTTGGGATTATTGAACAGCTCGTCCGGCGGCCCCTCCTCCTCTATTTTTCCCTGATGCAGGAAAATCACATGGCTTGAGACGTGACGGGCGAACTCCATTTCGTGGGTGACAACCACCATGGTTTTGCCCTCCTCCGCCAGCTTCTGCATAATCCGTAGCACCTCGCCCACCAGCTCCGGGTCGAGCGCCGAGGTCGGTTCATCAAACAGCAGCACCTCTGGCTCCATCGCCAGCGCACGCGCAATGGACACGCGCTGCTGCTGGCCGCCCGACAGGTGGACCGGATATTTCGCCCGGGCGCGCTCGTCAATCCCTACCTTCTCCAGATAACGGATGGCACGATCGTGCGCGTCGGCCTTGCTCAGCCCGAGAACCTGCATCGGCGCTTCCATAACGTTTTGCAGCACCGTCATGTGACTCCACAGGTTAAAGTGCTGAAACACCATGGTCAGACTAGTGCGCAGCGCCCGCAGCTGCTCCTTATTGGACACTTTAAGCTGACCGTCGGTATCGCGCACCAGGTTAATGGTCTGGTTATTAACAGAAAGCGTCCCTTCGCTGGGTTTCTCCAGAAAATTAATACAGCGCAGGAAGGTACTTTTTCCCGACCCCGATGAACCGATAATACTGATCACATCACCGGCGTCAGCCCGCAGTGATACGCCCTTCAGCACCTCATGCTCACCGTAGCGCTTATGCAGTTCAGTTACGTTTAATTTATTTTCGGCCATAGTTTTGCTCAATGAGTCGATGAGGGTTTAACGTGCGCCAGCCAGCGTTTCTCCGCCATGCGGAACAGACTAATCAACACATACGAGATAATCAGGTAGAGGATGGCGGCAATGCCAAACGCCACGAACGGCTGATAGGTGGCGGAATTAATATCCCGCGCTACCTTCAGCAGGTCCGGTACGGTCGCGGTAAAAGCCAGCGCCGTGGAGTGCAGCATCAGGATCACTTCATTACTGTAGGCCGGCAGCGCGGTGCGCAGTGCGGAGGGCAGAATAATGCAGCGATAGAGTTTAAAAGGAGAAAAGCCATAAGCGCGGGCCGCTTCAATTTCACCATAAGGGACGGCACGGATCGCACCGGCGAAGATCTCGGTGGTATAGGCACAGGTGTTCAGCGTCAGTGCCAGCAGCGTACAGTTCAGCCCGCTGCGGAAGAACGCGTTAAGCAATTCGTTGCCCTTCACCACTTCCAGCGTGTACATACCGGAATAGAAGATCAGCAGTTGAACATAGAGCGGCGTGCCGCGAAAAATATAGGTAAACAGCCAGACCGGAAAGCGCACCGCCCTGATGGGGGAAACGCGGGCAATGGCCAGCAGTACTGCCAGACATCCACCCAGCACAACGGAAATAATCAGCAGCCACAGGGTAATCGCCACGCCGGAAAAGCGATAACCGTCCGTCCACAGCAGGGCTTTCCAGTATTCCTGAATAATATCGATCATAAGTCAGCCCTTTTTACACCCACCGAATACCGGCGTTCCAGCCACCACAACACGCCGTTAGAGAGCGTGGTAAATATCAGATAGATAATGCCGGCCACGATGGCAAACCAAAACGGCTGCCAGGTGCTTTTTCCCGCCAGCTGCGTTGCCTTAACCACATCTTCCAGCCCCAGTAATGAAACCAGCGCCGTTGCTTTCAGGATTACCTGCCAGTTATTACCGATACCGGGCAGCGCATAACGCATCATCGCCGGGAACAAAATGCGGCGGAAAGTCTGTGAAGAGGAGAAGCCGAACGCCGTCGCTGCTTCCACCTGCCCTTTTGGCACCGCCATCCAGGCCCCGCGAAAGGTCTCGGTAAAGTACGCGCCATAGATGAAACCGAGCGTAATAATACCGGCCACCATCGGATCGATATCAAACTGGCTAAGCCCCAGCAGGTCGGTAAGCTGGTTAAGGGCAATTTGCAGGCCGTAAAAAATCAGCAGCATCAGAACCAGATCGGGCACACCGCGAATTAAAGTGGTGTAGCCTTCAAAGATTATCCGCAGTGGACGATTAGAGGAGAGTTTGGCGCCCGCACCAACTAAACCGAGGATGACCGACAGCAGCACCGAGCTGAGAGCCAGCTCAAGCGTAACCAGCGCGCCCCTGAAAATGACATCAGAATATCCATACAGCATAAGCATTTCCTGTCTTAAATTTCACTACGCGTTTTACCGACAGCAGGCAGGTAAAACAGGGGCCGCCATTTTCGGCAAGCCCCCCTGACAGGTTTTCTTAACCGCCGTACACGTCAAAGTCGAAATATTTTTTAGCCAGCTTGTCGTAGGTGCCATCTTTGCGCATCGATTCAAAAGCTTTGTCGATGGCCGCTTTCAGATCGGTTTCATCTTTGCGCATGCCTATACCGGTTCCCACGCCAAAGATCTTCTCATCCTTCACCGCCGGACCGGCAAAAGCAAAGTTTTTACCGGCAGGCTGTTTCAGGAACCCTTCGCTGGCGGCAACCTCATCCTGGAAAGCCGCATCAATTCGACCCGCCGTCAGATCCTGATACACCTGGTCCTGATTTGCATAAGGCGTGATGGTTACGCCTTTTGGACGCCACTCCTGATTTGCATAGGTTTCCTGCGTGGTACCCTGAAGCAGTCCGATAGTTTTGCCCTTCAGCGAGTCCACTGTTGGCAACAGTTTGGAACCTTTAGGCGCAATCAGACGGGCATTGGCTGCAAATAATTTTTCAGAGAAGGCGATCTCCTGCTGACGTTTTTCGGTAATCGAGAGGGAAGAGATAATGGCATCAATCTTCTTCGCCTTAAGCGAGGGGATCAGCGCGTCAAAATCGCTCTCTACATACGTACATTTGGTCCCCATACGTTTGCAGATCTCGTTAGCGAGATCGATATCAAACCCAACCAGCTGCCCCTGGGCATTCTTTGATTCAAAAGGGGCATAGGTAGGATCGTTACCAATGCGCAGCGTCTTCGGTGCGGCAGCAAATGCGCTACCTGCGGAAGAGAGAGCCAGCAGCAGAGAAAGAGCCAGGACCTGCTTTTTCATAGATTACCCTCAAGATGAACTTTTATTATGGCGTTATGATCTGTTCGCGCCGTTATGGACAATGTTATTTGCAGGTTTCATGCCACTTTTACGCGGGTGTGCCCCACGGTTGCGCAGTCCGGTCGCCACGCTCGGTTACAGCGTAAGCGCCCGGATTCTGAGGAAATATATAGCAGATTTGTTGAGGCGGAGCGGCGGCAATGTTGCATTTTGGTGCAGCAGATGCACGAAATGCGATTCAGCGCCCGCTATTGCACTAATATCGGGCAGGGAAGCGAATCTTATGCACCCTGCCAGCGCGTAAACAGATCCTTATCAAGTTCGATATCAAACTGATCTATCACTCTGTTAACTGTCTGATCGACAATATCCATAATCTGCTGCGGACGGTGATAGAAGGCAGGAACGGGGGGCATAATGATTGCGCCTAACTCGGCCGCGCTGGTCATCATACGCAGGTGCCCAAGGTGCAGCGGCGTTTCCCTTACGCAAAGTACCAGCCGACGACGCTCCTTAAGCACCACATCTGCCGCGCGGGTTAGCAGCCCGTCGGTGTAGCTGTGAACAATGCCGGAAAGGGTTTTCATTGAGCACGGCAGGATAGCCATCCCCTCGGTCTTAAATGAGCCAGAGGAGATGCTGGCAGCAATATCGCGCGCATCGTGAACCACATCGGCCATCGCCTGGACCTCACGCAGCGAATAATCGCTCTCCAGCGCCAGGGTTTGTCGCGCCGCCTGACTCATTACCAGGTGCGTTTCCACCCCGCTGACCTGCTGCAATATTTGCAGCGTGCGAACGCCATAAATCACGCCGCTGGCGCCTGAAATGCCAATAATGAGTCGTTTCATGGTTAACCTGCTTTAATCATTGAAAGGCCAGCTCCCGCCCGCCAAAAAAACAAATGGGCCGGAATCGCTTCCAGCCCATCAACTCTGTTGCACTCTCGCTAAGGGTATTAGCCTTCGTTGTGCATTTCCAGGTTTTCTACTTCATTCTGACGCGCCATTGCTTTGGCATCGTCATTGCGTAACGACTGGAGATACTCAAGATAGCGCTGATCGACATCTTTGGTCACGTAGATACCGTTGAAGACCGAGCACTCAAACTGAACGATATCCGGGTTTTCTTCACGTACGGCTTCGATCAGGTCATCCAGATCCTGGAACACCAGCGCATCTGCACCAATTAGCTGGCGGATCTCTTCCACTTCACGTCCGTGCGCAATCAGTTCCGTCGCGCTGGGCATATCAATGCCATAGACGTTAGGGAAACGCACTTCCGGTGCCGCTGAGGCAAGGTAGACTTTTTTCGCGCCTGCCTCACGGGCCATCTCGATAATCTGTTCGGAGGTGGTCCCACGCACGATGGAATCATCAACCAGCAGGACGTTCTTGCCGCGAAACTCCGCGCGGTTAGCGTTCAGCTTACGGCGCACGGCGCTGCGGCGCTGGTGCTGCCCCGGCATGATAAAGGTGCGGCCGACATAGCGGTTTTTAACAAAGCCCTGACGATACGGCTTGTCGAGGATACGGGCGATCTCCAGCGCGATATCGCAGGAGGTTTCCGGAATGGGGATCACCACATCAATATCCAGATCTTCCCACTCACGGGCGATTTTCGCGCCCAGTTTGGTGCCCATGCGCACCCGTGCACTGTAGACGGAGATTTTGTCCAGGAACGAGTCCGGGCGGGCAAAATAGACGTACTCAAACAGGCAGGGATTGAATTTCGGGTTTTCCGCGCACTGACGGGTGAAAAGCTGGCCCTTCTCGGTTACATAGACCGCTTCGCCCGGCGCCACATCGCGCAGGAATTCAAAGCCCAGGGTATCCAGCGCCACGCTCTCAGAGGCCACCATATATTCACAGCGACCGTCCTGCATGCCGCGTTTGCCGATAACCAGCGGGCGAATGCCGTTAGGATCGCGGAAAGCGACCAGGCCATGGCCAATAATCATTGCCACGCAGGCATAAGCGCCGCGAACGTGCTGATGCACGGCCGCAACCGCCGAAAAAATATTCTCTGCTTCCAGCGGGTAGTGCTGAAAACGATCCAGCTCCTGCGCAAAGATATTCAGCAGGATTTCAGAATCGGAGGTGGTATTCACGTGACGACGACCGCTTTCAAACAGCGCGCGGCGCAGTTCGTGGGCATTGGTCAGGTTACCATTATGCGCAAGTGTGATGCCGAAAGGCGAGTTGACGTAGAAGGGCTGCGCTTCAGAAGCACTTGAGCTTCCGGCAGTAGGATAGCGTACGTGGCCAATCCCCATATTCCCCTGCAAACGCTGCATATGGCGGGCTTCAAATACATCGCTAACCAGACCGTTTGCTTTACGCAGGCGGAAGCAATTCAGTGCATCGATGGTGACAATGCCAGCGGCATCCTGCCCACGGTGCTGTAGCACCGTTAACGCGTCATAAATCGACTGGTTGACCGGCATAAAACCGGCGATTCCGACAATACCGCACATAGGGTCATTTCCTCATAAGCCGCAACCCCGGCTCAATTACCGGGGCAAAAAACTCGACGTGCTTTTCAGATAGTCAAAAAACCACCTGATGATGTAGCTGAACTGGGGGACCAGCTGGGACTGTTGCCAGTCCGGGCTTTTAGAAAAGCCGGTGAATGTATCAAGGAAGAACAGCATCGCCGATACGATCAGCACGCCGCGCAACGCCCCGAAACAGACGCCGAGTACCCGGTCAGTACCCGACAGCCCGGTTTTTTCAACCAGTGAACCAATAACGTAGTTGACGATGGCCCCGACTAACAGCGTGGCAACGAACAACACCGCAATAGCGATCCCATTTCTGACCAGTTCATCGTTGAATCCAGTGAGCCAGACGGCCAGGAAGGCGTAATAATGACTGGCGACAAAAAATGCGCATCCCCAGGTGACGAGTGATAAAGCTTCCCGAACGAACCCGCGGATCAGGCTGACCAGTGCCGAAAAACCGACAACCGCAATAATGACGTAATCTATCCAGACCATGAACTCTTCCAGCGACTGTGCCCCTGCCTCAGATCCCGCCTCTTGTTGCCTGTGAGAAACGTGCTTCACTATGCAGAAAAAGAGGACGTAACCGGAGTTCGGGGCGAATTCTAACAGAAAAAGAAAACGTTTGCGTACGGTTTTCCTTTGCCAGTTTAATTAAAATGTTGCGCAAAAATAATACGCACTTATGTCGTCTCTCATCCACTCATGAGGATGCTGCACTCTGATAAAGTAATCATTTGATTCATAATAAATAATGGGGCAACTGGAAGTGATAATGCAAGGGACTCAGGCGCGCGATTAACTGCTTTGTAAGGCTGAGGCTTTTATATTAACAGGTACAGACTAACAGTCCGCGGCGCTGAACAACCCTGCGCAATTCACAGGAGCCCTCAATGTTTCCTGTACCCCAATACCCACGTTGCTAACACTGCTCCTTCATCGCGAGCACCAGCGTGCTTAAGCGGTTCCTTCATACCGCGAGCATTTAAGCTGACCCGCAGCCCCCGGGATTATCCCTGATCCGGAGGTCTGCGAGGCAGGTTATCAGTGCGCGCTGTAGGGTTTAACCACGCCGCCCAGTCCGGAAATTCCCTGTAGCTCACCAACGGCGGCCTGCATTTTCGCTTTGGAGGCGTCGGGGCCGACATAAAGGCGGGTGATTTGCCCCTGGACCGGCGTAGAGGGCTGAGTAAAGGCCCGATAGCCGGACAGACGCAGTTTCGCGACGATCTCATTCACCTTAGCCGCATTTTTCAGTGCGCCCAGCTGTACGACCCAGGCCTGGCCTGACGGCGCGGCTTCCGGCTGCGCTTTCTGGCGCGACTCCGCTACAGTGGTGGATTCATCCTCTGCTGCGGTCCGCGGCTTTTCAACCGGCTTAGGCGCAGGCTTTTCAACCGGTTTCGGTTTTTCCACCGGCTTCGGTTTTTCGACAGGCTTCGGCTTTTCAACCGGCTTCGGCTGTGCGGCAGGTTTAGATGGCTGGACCGAAGGCGGTGCGACCACATCCGGCTCGTTTACCGACTGCGGCGCCGTTGAACCGCTCTCAGCCTGTGAGCTGTTCTCACTGTTGCTGCCCATCGTCGCGGCACCTTCCGGCGGCTGGGCGGGCAGCGGCTGTGTTACCGACGGAACCATATCGGTTTCCTGCTGATCGCCCGGTTTTGGCACCAGCGGGATTGCCGCAAACTCTTCTTTATAGTGCTTCTTTTTACCGTCCAGCAGCCCTGGCAGCACGATCACGCCCAGCGCCACAATGATGATGGTTCCGACTAAACGGTTCTGAAACTTACTTGCCACTGCCGTTCTCCGCTTCTATCGTTTCCATTACCTGAGCTACGGTATGGAATGAGCCACATACCAGTACAATATCCTGTTCCGCTGCCTGCTTCAGTGCCTGGTGATATGCGTCAGCCACGCTGGGAAATGCCTTCGCCGCGGGCAGATACGCCATTAGCTGTTCAGCCGTGGCACCGCGCGGCCCATCAAGAGGCGCGCAGTACCAGCTATCGATCACCGGGCTGAGGCAGGCCAGCGTACCGGCGATGTCTTTGTCGTGCAGCATACCGACCACTGCATGGGTCCTGCCGACGTCAGGCAGCTCGCCTAATCGTTCGGCGAGGTAAGCCGCCGCATGAGGATTATGCGCCACGTCAAGGATTACCCGTGGCCCCTGTGCGACGGTCTGGAAGCGCCCCGGTAACACGGCCTTAGCCAGCCATTCGCGCAGGATAGCCTCATCCACTTTCAGCGGCGATGCACGCAGCGCAGCCAGCGCCGTCGCCGCATTGGGTAAAGGCACCTGCGGCAGCGGCAGCCCGCTCAGCGTACCCTGTGCATCGCTGAACGACCAGCAGTGCGCTTGGGCGGTATATGACCAGTCATGACCCCGCCGGAATAAATGCGCCCCCAGTGAATCAGCCACTTCTGCGATAGTGTCTGGCATATCGGGCTCGCCCACGATGGCGGGTTTGCCGGCACGGAACACGCCCGCCTTTTCACGACCAATACTTTCCCGATCCGGCCCAAGCCAGTCGGTATGGTCGAGCGCGATGCTGGTGATCACGGCCACATCCGAATCTACAATATTGGTGGCATCAAGACGGCCACCCAGCCCGACCTCAAGGATCACCACGTCAAGTGCCGCACGTTTAAACAGCCACAGGGCGGAAAGCGTGCCGTATTCAAACCAGGTCAGCGAGGTTTCACCGCGCCCTGCCTCGATATCGACAAAGGATGCAATATGCTCAGATTCAGCCAGCTCTTCGCCCTGAATACGCACGCGCTCGGTATAGCGAACCAGATGGGGCGAACTGAAGACGCCAACGCGATAGCCAGCCGCCATCAGCAGCGTTTCCAGCATACGACAGGTTGTGCCTTTGCCATTGGTTCCCGCGACGGTGAAAACAAAAGGGGCGGGGGTAAGCAGGTCGAGCGAGGTAGCCACGCGCTGTACGCGTGCCAGCCCGAGTTCGATAGCCTGAGAATGTAAATTCTCAAGATAATGAAGCCACGTGGCCAGGGGCGACGTGGCTTGAGGAAGATTATCCATGTGTCCCGTTCACAACGTTACGGTGCATTGGGGAAAGGGCTTGCGCCCTTTCGGGAATCAATCAGGCCTCGTGGCTCTGAGGTGCATCTTCGACCACCTCTTGCGGGGCGTCTTCATGCGGCTCTGGCAGATTCATCATCTTGGCCAGAATCGTCGCCAGCTTAAAGCGCATCACCGGGCGGCGCACGATCATATCAATCGCGCCTTTTTCGATTAGGAACTCGCTGCGCTGGAAGCCAGGCGGCAGCTTCTCGCGCACGGTTTGTTCGATAACGCGCGGGCCAGCAAAACCGATCAGCGCTTTAGGTTCAGCGATATTCAGATCGCCCAGCATGGCGAAACTGGCAGAAACGCCGCCCATGGTCGGGTCGGTCAGTACGGAGATATAAGGAAGCCCCCGCGCCTGCATTTTTGCCAGCGCGGCGCTGGTTTTCGCCATCTGCATCAGCGACATCAGCGCTTCCTGCATACGGGCACCACCGGAGGCTGAAAAACAGATCATCGGGCAGTTGTCTTCCAGCGCCTGCTCAACCGCACGAACAAAACGCGCGCCGACCACCGAGCCCATCGATCCACCCATAAAGGAGAACTCAAAGGCAGCAGCGACTACGGGCATATCGTACAGCGTGCCTTTCATGACGATCAGAGCATCTTTTTCACCGGTGTCTTTCTGAGCCGCTGAAAGACGGTCTTTGTACTTTTTAGAATCCCTGAACTTGAGCAAATCCTTCGGCTCCAGCTCGCTGCCCAGCTCAACCATCGAGCCTTCATCCAGCACGCTGTGCAGACGATCGCGACCATGCATACGCATGTGGTGGTCGCATTTCGGGCAAACTTCAAGATTACGTTCCAGCTCGGCGCGGTAGAGAACCTGGCCGCAGCTGTCACACTTGGTCCAGACACCTTCCGGAATACTGGATTTGCGCGTTGGGGAGATTGTGCTCTTATTGAGAATTCGTTCAATCCAGCTCATTGATGACCTTTCTGTTTGAACCTGGCTTAACCAGTTTTCTTTTTCCACGCCGCAGCAGCAGCGCAGACCGTAAATGTCGCTCATTAAACCATAACCGCCCGACGCTGTGGATAAAAATCTGGCCGTCGGGCACGTGTTTAATGCATTACGACTGCGATTTAGGCGGCTTTGCAGCACGCCGGTGACGCAGAACCTCTATGACGCCCGGCAGAATAGAGACCAGGATTATCGCCACAATCAGATAATGAATATTCTTCTGTACCGCTGGCAGGTTACCAAAGAAGTAGCCCGCGTAGGAAAACAGCAGCACCCAAAGCAGTCCGCCCGTCACATTAAACAGCGCGAAGTGGCGGTAGGACATTTTACCCATACCGGCCACAAAGGGGGCAAAAGTGCGAACAATTGGAACAAAGCGCGCAAGAATAATCGTTTTCCCGCCGTGGCGCTCGTAAAACTGATGCGTTTTATCCAGATAGCTACGACGGAAGATTTTCGACGAAGGGTTGCTGAACAGCCTGTCGCCAAATAAACGCCCGATGGTGTAGTTCACCGCGTCACCCAGAATGGCGGCAATGCA
The DNA here is from genome assembly GCF_039621855.1 of Erwinia sp. HDF1-3R. Taxonomy (NCBI): domain Bacteria; kingdom Pseudomonadati; phylum Pseudomonadota; class Gammaproteobacteria; order Enterobacterales; family Erwiniaceae; genus Erwinia; species Erwinia sp. HDF1-3R. The sequence goes on from NZ_CP155071.1 coordinate 3,418,791, forward strand.
CAGCAGCAGCGCCATCATATGCACATTCAGCGCACTGTCGGGTATTGCCGCCAGCGCGCCCGCCACGAACAACAGCGAGTCGCCCGGCAGGAATGGCGTAACCACCAGGCCGGTTTCACAAAACAGGATAAGGAACAGAATGGCGTAGATCCAGATGCCGTACTGCGCAACCATAGCCTGTAGATGAACATCAATGTGCAGAATAAAATCAATCAGGGTGTGAATCATTTCCATACTTGTTTCCCTAATACTTCGGACCAGGATTAATCCACGAGGAACAGCGGTCCCATCGGCGGACGAGGTAAATCATAGCGTTCGGGATAATCGACCGCCACCAGGTAGAGCCCTTCCGCCCTGCCGGTTGCGGCAGCCAGCTTGCGATCTTTTGCCGCCAGCAGTTCTGCCATCCAGCTTTCCGGCTGATTCCCACAGCCTACTTCCATCAGGCTGCCGACGATGTTGCGTACCATATGATGCACAAAGGCGTTCGCCTTGATATCTACCACCACGTAGGCTCCGTAGCGGCTGACGGTCAGGTGCATCAGGTTGCGCCAGGGCGTACGCGACTGGCACTGTACCGCGCGAAATGACGTGAAGTCATTCTCACCCAGCAGGCACTGACCGGCACGCTGCATTTTTTCAACATCCAGAGGATGATAAAAGTGGGTCACGCCGCCGTGCAGGATCGCCGGGCGCAGACGCCGGTTATAGATAACATAGCGATAGCGGCGCGCCGTGGCGCTGAAGCGGGCGTGAAAATCATCCGGCACCGCTTTGACCCAGCGAACGGCTATGTCAGGCGGCAGGTTAGCATTCACGCCCAGCGTCCAGGCCGCATCCTTGCGCACCGACGTGGTTTCAAAATGTACCACCTGGCCGGTGCCGTGAACGCCCGCATCGGTGCGGCCCGCGCAGAAAACGCTGACCGGATGATTCGCCACCGCCGCCAGCGCTTTTTCCAGCTTTTCCTGGACGCTTCTCACTTCCTGCTGCCGCTGCCAGCCATAATAGCGGCTACCGTCATATTCAATGCCGAGCGCCACTTTATGTGACGGCTGCGGCAGTCCCGCGTCTGACATCAGTACAGATACTCCTGCACCAGCTTCTCGGCGGTTTTAATCGCCATCAGCGCGCCACCAAAACGCACGTTGTCTGACACTGACCAGAACTGCACCATTTCAGGTATGCCGTAATCATTACGTACGCATCCCAGATTGAGCTGAGCACTCCCGGAGGCATCGCCGACCTGGGTGGGGTAATCGTCCTCGTCAGACAGCAGGATATCCTCCGCCTGCGCAAGCGCGTCTCGTGCTTCCTCAGCCGACATGGGCCGCAGATTTTCGATATGTACTACCTGTGCGTTGCCGTAAAAAACCGGCGCCTGAACCGTGGAAACGGTGATTGGCAGGCCTTCATCCTGAAGAACTTTACGCACCTGATCGACCAGGCGGCGCTCCTGCACTACGCTGCCCTCGGCATCAGGCAGCAGCGGCAGCATATTGAACGCCAGCTGGCGATCGAAAAACGTTTCCTCCGTCGGCAGGCCGTTGAGCAGGCGGGCGCTTTCTCCCGCCAGCGAATCTACGGCGGCTTTGCCGTGCGCCGAGGCGGCAATCAGGCTGGTGACCTGTAAACGACCAAGGCCAGCAACATCAACCAGCGGTTTGATTGCGCACAGCAGCTGACTGGTGACGCTGTCGGCAACGCTGATGATATTGCGGTTGCGGTAGTCGGCCAGCACCTGCGGGTTGACGTCCGGCACCACCAGCGGTACGTCCGGCTCAAGCGCGAACAGATCGCTGGAGTCAATCACCAGGCAGCCGCTGTTCGCCGCCTCATCCGCATAACGTGCCGAGGCCTCACGACCGGCGACGAAAAAGGCCAGCTGCACCTGCGACCAGTCAAATTCATTCGCATCCGTGACCAGCAGTGATTTGCCCTCGTAGCGCAGCGTTTCGCCCGCGCTGCGCTCGCTTGCCAGCGCATACAGCTCACCAACCGGGAACTGACGTTCAGCCAGTAATTCCAGTAAAGCTCTCCCTACTGCGCCTGTCGCGCCCAGTAGCGCGATATTCCAGCCGTCAGACATGTTGGTTTACTCCAGAAATGACATAAAAAATTAAGGGCGGTGCAGTACCGCCCGGAGAAGCATTCTATTCCGTCCGGCCAGCGTTCAGCCTGCGGAAAGCGGATGAAAAACCGCATTAAAACCCAGTTTTTTCAGCAAAAGCGCCGTCTCTTCCACATCGCATCTTACCCGCAGTGAAGACCACTCACGACGCTCAAGATAATTTTTGCGTAGCCGGTCAAACTCTCCCGGTATAGCCGCCACCTTCCGCAGCGGCGCATCATCGCGGCGCACATCATACACCAGATGCACCACTCTTTTTAGCGTTGCCTGATCCAGCCTGCCGTTAAGGGTAATATGGGTAAATTCAGGCGCGGGCAGCAGCGTATCCAGCGCCACCTGCTGCGGCTGGCCGAGCCAGGCCGTCCAGGCTTCAAAGACCTGGGTGGTGCCGCGCGCTTTACCTTCCAGGGTGTATCCGGCTATATGCGCGGTGGCAATATCGACTTTTTCCAGCAGCGGCAGGGAAAGCTCGGGTTCGGGTTCCCACACGTCCAGCACCACGCTGAGATCGCTGCGCTGTTGCAAAACCTTCAGCAGTGCGGCGTTATCCACCACCGGTCCGCGACAGGCGTTGATCAGGATGCTGCCGGGCTTCAGCGCCAGCAGCAGCGCCTCGTCGGCCAGGTGCAGCGTTTTGTACTCACCCTGCTTATAAAGCGGCGTATGGAAGGTGATTATGTCCGCCTGGGCGACCACCGCGTTGAGCGGCAGGAAATCCTCCGGGTCGCCACGCGCGGCGCGCGGCGGGTCACACAGCAGGGTACGAATTCCCAGCGCCTCAAGCCGCGCCTGCAGACGACGGCCAACGTTACCCACGCCGACGATACCTACCGTCCGATCTGTCAGCTGAAAGCCGTCGCGTTCCGCCAGCAGCAGCAGCGCAGAGAAGACATATTCGACCACGGCAATGGCGTTACAGCCGGGGGCAGCCGAAAAGGCAATCCCCTGCTCTTTCAGAAAAACCTCATCAATGTGATCGGTGCCAGCGGTGGCGGTGCCGACAAATTTTACCGGCTTACCGCTCAGCAGCCCGGCATTCACTTTAGTGACCGAACGCACCATCAGTCCATCCGCATCATCCAGCGCTGCCGGGGGGACGGGACGCCCCGGAACCGCCACCACATCACCGGTGCGGCTAAAGAGTTCCCGGGCATAGGGCATATTTTCATCAACGAGGATTTTCACAATCGGTTTCCTGCATAAGCCAGTGAGGGCAGACATTCTGCCACAAACCCGCTAAAGGGATAAGCCTTCGGTGCGGCGGCCCTCTGCGGTAAGGGTAAAGTCGGATTATCAGTATCTGTCCTCTACCTGAGAAGGTTACACTGGTCACCATGATGAACGTAATCCCGGGCTGCCTGTGAATTTCCTGTTCCCTCTGCTGGCCGTATTAATCTGGTCGGTTAACGCAATCGTTAGCAAAGTTTCTGCCGGCGCGATCGATCCCGCCGCCATCTCCTTTTACCGCTGGCTGCTGGCCCTGCTGGTGCTCACGCCGTTTGTATTACCCGGCGCCTGGCGCAATCGTCAGCAGATTAAGCCGCTGTGGTGGAAGCTGCTGGTTCTTGGACTGCTGGGCATGGTGCTGTATCAAAGCCTGGCCTATTACGCTGCGCACAGCGTTAGCGCACTGTTTATGGGGATACTGAACGCGCTGATCCCGCTGCTTACCGTGCTGATCGGAATTGTACTGCTGCGCCTGGCACCCACAATGGGGATCGTCATCGGTAGCCTGCTCTCGTTTGGCGGGCTGGTGTGGCTGGTCAGCGAGGGCCATCCTCAGCGGCTGCTGGCGCAGGGGCTGGGTAAAGGTGAGCTGATGATGTTCGCGGCCTCCACCTCGTATGCCCTTTACGGCGTACTGACGAAGCGCTGGGCGATTGCCCTGCCGGGCTGGCAAAGCCTTTACGTACAGATACTGTTCGGCGTGCTGATGCTGCTGCCCAATTTTCTGCTGGCGCAGGACGTCTCCTTAAATCTGCATAATATCCCGCTGGTGCTATTTGCCGGGATCCCGGCCTCTGTGGTGGCACCTTTCCTGTGGATCCAGGGCATGGTGCGTATGGGTGCCAATACGGCATCTGTTTTTATGAATCTGGCCCCCATTTTTACCGCCATTATTGCCGTGCTTTTTCTGCACGAACAGTTACACAGCTATCACTATATTGGCGGGGGAATTACTCTGCTGGGGGTGATTCTGGCACAGCGACTGCGCACGCCGCTGATGTTCCGGAAGGCATGGGCAGATGGGAATAACCCGCCCCCGCCCTGACGGTGCGTGTCTGCCCGCAGCTGGCAGACCTGCCCCATTTTTCCCGGTACTGAAAATAATTGCCCTGGCAGCCCCTCGCCTCTACCTATCGCAGAGCGGGATTGTTATCATGGTGAATCAACCTTTCCGGCGCGCCCCGGACACAGACCTTTAGTGAAGGATTTTTGCCATGCAACCTCTCAGTGGCCCCGGTGCGCCGATACCCGGCGATCGCTCGACGATCGATGCCAGAACGGATGCCAGTCGCACTGGCCCGGGCGATCAGCCACTGTCTCCCGCGCAGCGCACCACGCTGGAAAGACTGATTGTAAAAATCATGTCGCTCAGCGCGCTGAAATCGCCTGAGCTGTGGGCAGGAATGCGCCACGAAGTCGGTGTAAAGAATGATGCAGGACTGCTGGCGCGCCACTTTCCCGCGGCCGAACAGTTTCTTAATACACGTCTGTCGCAGGTACAAAATACCCACGCCACCCGCCAGCTGTTTCAACAGCTTACCGACCTGCTGCCCGCGGGTAACAATCGCCAGGCAGTCAGCGACTTTATTCGTCAACAGTTTGGTCATACCGTACTTAGCTCGCTGAATCCCGATCAGCTGCGCCAGGTGCTGACGATGCTGCAAAATGGTCAGATGGCTATTCCTCAGCCGCAGCAAAACCGCATTACCGATCGTTCGCTGCTGCCTGCGGAACACCATACGCTTAACCAGCAGATTGCCCGACTGGCGGCGGCGACCGGCGAACAGCCCGTTAAGCTGTGGGCTTCGGTACTCAAAGTCGTCAATCTGCACAGCGGCGATCCGATCCCTTCGCGTCTCTTTCCGCTCCTGACCCAGTATTTACAGGTTAGCCAAACGCTGAGTCAACACGCTGCGCCAACGCTGCCAATGCTGCTGGCCTCGCTGAAAGTGCCCTCTGACCATGCAGAACAGCGGCTGCTGGAAGACGCCAGTCAGCAGCGCTTCCAGCTACCGCCGCAGGCAGTATTAACGCCGTACCAGGCACAGGATTTGATGAATCTGCTGTTTGCGCGTCGAGCCGAACGGCTGAGAGAACAGCCGCTGGCGGACAGTGAGATCCACCCCCAGCCGATTGTGGCGCCGCTATTTGGCTATGTGCCGCAGGTACTGCAACCGATCGTTAATCGCCCGGTATTCACGGCCTTCGCGGTACTGGTGCTGGTTGGCTTTCTGCTGTGGGTCCTTCTCTGAGTTAACCGCTGACCGTTAGCAGCCGCAGTCCCGCACCTGGGACTGCGTGGGCCAGCCCCCTGCCTCCTCCCCCTGTACCAGCGGATGACCGTCGCGCAGCCAGAAATCCAGTCCGCCAATTAACTCTTTTACCCGCAAACCCGCTGACGCCAGCTTCCAGGCCCCTTTGGTTGAACCATTGCAACCAATCCCATCACAATAGGTCACATAGACTTTGTCACGATCCAGCGGTAGCAATGATTCATGCGTCATCGTCCGGTGCGGGAAACTTATCGCACCGCAGATATGCCCGGCCAGATATTGTTCGGTGGATCGTACATCAAGCACAATAATTTCCCGGATCCCATTGGCTAAATCCTGGGCGAGATCCCAGGCGTCGGTATAATGGGAAAGCTTTTCATGCAGCCAGCCTGCACTTTGAGAGGCAGAGGGCGGCGGGAATTGCAGAACGGCAGATCCAGACATAGTGACTTCCTTTATTGAAGGTATCAGGTAATGATACGGGGATATGGCCTTAATACTGATACCCATTTCATGCAGAGGATAAGACCACCGTGGCGCTCACTACCCTGCCGTTGATATCGCTTTTAGCTGCACAGACCGCCCTTACCCTGCGAGAAAAACTCTGTGCAACGCTGCGCCAGCTTATCAACAGTGGCAAAGTAAAGAAGGGAGACCGCCTGCCCTCATCAAGGCTGCTTGCCTGCGATCTCAGCATCTCACGCGTGACCGTGGAGGCCGCTTATAGCCAGTTAGAGAGTGAGGGCTATCTGTATCGCTTAACCGGACGCGGCACCTATGTCGCGATTGTACTTCCGGCTGGCAGAGCGGAGAAAAAAGCGCCCGGTGACGCCAAAATTAGCCTGTCTGCGCGGGGGCGCAGCATCGTTGCAACAGGTGGCTGCACCGATCCTCTCTTTCCCCAGGCATTTGCCGCCGGTTCCCCGGACCTCCGCGCTTTTCCCCATAGCCTCTGGCGGCGGATAACCGCGCAAACGCTTCGTTAGAATGGCGAATCCCTGATGCGCTATGGTTGTCCTCAGGGGCTGCCAGCGTTACGGGAGGCAGTGGCAAACTACCTTGCGCTATCGCGCGGTGTCAGATGCGATCCCGGCCAGGTCATTATCGTTACCAGCTCTCAGCAGGCGCTGCAGATGCTGGCCGTATTACTTTGCGATCCAGGCGACAGGGTGGGAATGGAAGATCCCGGCTATCCGGGAGCGCGTAATGCGTTTATCAGCACCGGGGCTGACAAACGCAGCCTGCCACTTGATAACGATGGGGCAGTGCTTCCGGAAAACACGCGGATGAAACTGGCCTACCTGACGCCGTCCCATCAGTATCCTACCGGCATCACCATGAGCCTCCATCGACGGCTGCAATGGCTGGCATGGGCTCGTGAGCATAATTGCTGGCTGATTGAGGATGATTACGACAGCGAGTTTTATTACGATGCGCCGCCAGTACCTTCATTGCAGGGTCTTGATAACGACGGACGCGTGCTGTATCTGGGGACATTCTCGAAAGTCATGTTCCCCTCGTTAAGGCTGGCGTATCTGGTTGTTCCCTCTTCGCTTGTCGATCCGCTTTGCCGACTGCGCAGCCTGATGGACGGTCACAGTGCGCAATTAATGCAGGCCGTCACCGCCGAATTTATTCATAACGGTCATTTGCAGGCGCATGTGCGATTAATGCGCAGGCTTTACGCCAGTCGCCGCAATCTGCTGCTGGATGAGATTCAGCATAAACTGGGCGACAAGCTGCAGATCATGAGCCGGGGTAATGGGTTACAGCTGGCCGTGACCCTGACCGGCGGGGAAGAAGAAAAATTATCGCAGCAGGCGCGCGCCGATGGGCTATTGCTACCGCGTCTGTCGCCTCTTTATGCCTCAGCGTCGCCGCCACAGGGCTGGCTACTCGGTTTCTCCGCCCTGACGCGAGCGGAGATTATTCATGCCGTCGATAAGCTGGCGCGGTTGCGCTACTGACGGCCGACGGTCATGACTACGGCAATACCCAGCAGCGCGCAGGTAGCGCCAGCGAGATAAACCGAGCCGTAGCCCAGAGATGTTGCGAGGATCCCGGTTAACGGCCCGCTGGCACCGTAGGCGATATCCTGAAAGGCAGAGAAACCGCCCAGCGCCGTGCCGCGTACCTGGGGAGCGACGCGCTTCACCACTTCAACCCCCATCGCCGGGAATACCAGCGAACAGCCACAGCCGGTCAGCGCAGCGCCCGCCAGCGCCATCGTTCCGCTACTGGCAAACCCCAGGATTAGCAGCCCAATGGCTTCAACCAACAGCGAAATTAGCGCCACGCGCACGCCGCCGAAGCGGTCCGGCAATCCGCCAAACAGGACGCGGACCAGAACAAAAGCCAGGCCAAACGCGGTAAGCGCCAGCCCGGCATTGCCCCAGTGCTGACTGGCGAAATAGAGCGAGGTAAAGGTACCAATAACGGCAAAACCCGTCCCCTGGAGCGCCAGCGCACAGCCCGGCGACAGAATTTGCCCAATCACCTTCCACAGCGATGGACGTTCTCCTCCGTGCGTGGGCACGGGTTTGACCCAGACGTTGAACAGCAGAGCGACCAGCGGCAAAAAAATCGTTGCAATGCCCATCGCCAGAAAGCCCCACTGACTGTGAAGCCATAATCCCAGCGGCGCACCGGCCGCAAGCGCGCCGTAAATCGCCATACCGTTCCATGACATCACCTGCCCCGAACGCTTTGGCCCGACCAGACCCATGCCCCAGGTCAGATTCCCGGTAAGCAGCTGGCTTTCGCCAAAGCCCAGCAGCAGCCTGCCCACCACCAGCAGCGCAAACTTTGCCATCACCGGTACTGGCAGCACCGCCGCCAGTACGTAGGCGACCCCAACCAGCGCACAGGCCAGCATGCCCTGTAGCGTCGATCGCTTTGCACCACGCTGATCGGCCAGCCTGCCCGCGTAGCCGCGCGTCAGCAGCGTGGCGAAAAACTGAATGCCGACGGCCACGCCGACCATCACGTTATTCAGCCCGAGCTGCTGATGGACAAACAGCGGAATAACCGGCAGCGCCAGCCCGGCAGTAAGGTAAGTTAAGAATACAGCGAATGAGATACTGCCCAGCGAAACCGTCGCGCTGGCAGGGGATGTGATAGTAACCGCAGACATAGTGTCACGCCTCTCCTTGTAATAACGTAAGGGTGCGTTAACTAGGCGCACCCGTGTTGCCGATGCCGAAGCAGCGGAACGGATGCGTTGGTTAACGTTAAACGCTTACGCAACATCGTGACGACGTTGAAGGCGTTAACTTAAATAAAAAGCGTCTGACTGGCAATAAAAAAAGGGACAGCCCTTACGGACTCTCCCTTTTTTTGCAACCCACGGTGATTACAGCTTGCGCATCACCAGCGTGGCGTTGGTGCCGCCAAAGCCAAAGCTGTTGGACATCACGGTCTTCAGCGTCTGCTCGGTCGGTTTGGTCACGATATTCAGACCCTCAGCAGCAGGATCCAGCTCGTCAATGTTGATGCTCGGGGCAATGAATCCGTGCTCCAGCATCAGTAGTGAGTAGATTGCTTCCTGAACGCCTGCCGCACCCAGTGAGTGGCCAGTCATCGCTTTGGTCGCTGACATCGCAGGCATCGCATCGCTGAACACTTCACGGATTGCGCCAAGCTCTTTCACATCACCCACTGGCGTGGACGTACCGTGCGTATTCAGATAGTCAATTGGGGTATCCACGCCCTGCATCGCCAGTCGCATACAGCGCATTGCGCCTTCGCCAGATGGTGCAACCATGTCCGCACCATCGGAGGTTGCGCCGTAGCCAACCACTTCTGCATAGATGTGAGCGCCACGTGCCAGCGCATGCTCCAGCTCTTCAACCACGACCATGCCGCCGCCGCCTGCAATAACAAAACCATCGCGGCTGGTATCGTAAGTACGGGACGCCAGCTCAGGCGTTTCGTTGTAACGGGTTGAGAGCGCGCCCATTGCGTCGAATTCGCAGGACATTTCCCAGCACAGCTCTTCGCCGCCGCCAGCAAATACCACATCCTGTTTGCCGAGTTGGATCTGCTCAACGGCGTTACCGATACAGTGCGCAGAGGTCGCACAGGCCGAGCTGATGGAGTAGTTGACGCCGTGAATTTTAAACGGGGTTGCCAGGCAGGCGGAAACGCCGGAGGCCATCGCCTTGGTAACCATATAAGGACCCACGCCGCGCAGGCCTTTAGCGCGCATGCCGTCAACGCTGGCTGCCTGGTTGTAAGGTGAACCGCCGCCGGAACCGGCAACCAGTCCCACGCGCGGGTTGTTCTGGTACTGCTCGTTGGTCAGGCCAGAGTCTTTAACCGCTTCCAGCATAGAGATATAAGCATAAATGGACGCGTCACTCATAAAGCGCAGACTTTTGCGATCGATGAGGCTGGCGATTTCGTCTTTAGAAAGTTTGACGTTACCCCAGATGTGACTACGCATGCCGGAATCTTTTAGCTCCTGAGAGAAGGTAATGCCGGAGCGACCTTCACGCAGGGACGTCAGAACTTCCTCCTGGTTATTACCAATGCTGGAGACGATTCCCAGGCCTGTAATCACTGCACGTTTCATTCAATACCTCATAACTTCTATATTAGGATTCGAGGAGCACTTTAGCTTACAGTTGTACGCCGAACAAGTCCGATCAGCATTTTACTTTTGTAAATTTGCGCGAGCTGGCTCACACCGTTACAATCGCGGCACTGCCTGATAACTGAGCTTTTGCCGTGAAAAATGTCCCCATTGAGCACGCTGAACTGAGCTGGAATGAAGAAGGTACACCTGTATCCCGAGCATTTGGCGATGTTTATTTTTCTAACGAAAGCGGCCTTGAAGAAACCCGACACGTTTTCCTTGGCGGCAACCAAATACCCGACCGATTTGAACACCATCCCAGAGCACTGTTTATTACCGCGGAAACGGGGTTTGGCACCGGACTGAACTTTTTAGCCCTCTGGCAGGTGTTCGATCAATTCAGGCAGCAGCATCCGGACTCAAGATTACAGCGTTTACACTTTGTCAGCTGTGAGAAATATCCGCTTAATCTTGCCGATCTGACCAGTGCTCAGTCCCGCTGGCCGACGCTGGCGAAGTATGCCGCCGCGCTACAGGCACAGTGGCCCGTTGCCCTGCCCGGCTGCCACCGCCTGTTGCTGGATGAGGGCCGCGTCACGCTCGATCTGTGGTTTGGTGATATTAATCAGCTGATCCATACTTTTGATGACAGCCTGACGCAGCAGGTTGATGCCTGGTTTCTGGATGGCTTTGCGCCATCAAAAAATCCGGATATGTGGACGCCGGAGCTGTTCGCCTGCATGGCAAAGCTGGCGCGTCAGGGCTGTACGCTGGCGACCTTTACCGCCGCGGGTTTTGTCCGACGCGGCCTGACCGATGCCGGTTTTGAGGCAGGAAAGCGCAAAGGTTTTGGCCCAAAACGCGAGATGACCTGCGGCGAGATGAAGGCGGTCTCCCCCGTGCGTAAACAGCAGCCGTGGTACGCCCGCCCGGCGGCAGAAGGCGACGACATTGCGCTGATTGGCGGCGGCGTAGCCAGCGCCCTGCTCGCCCTGGCGCTGCTGCGACGCGGTAAAAACGTCACGCTCTACAGCGCCGCCGCGCGGCCTGCCGCAGGCGCCTCCGGTAACCGCCAGGGCGCGCTCTACCCGCTGCTTAATCATCACGACCCGGCGCTGGCGACCTTTTTTCCCACCGCCTTCACCTTTGCCCGACGCTTTTATGACGCACTTGCGCTGTCGTTCGATCACGACTGGTGCGGCGTCACGCAGCTGGCCTGGGATGAAAAGAGTGCGGAAAAAATCGCTAAAATGCTGACCCTGGCGCTGCCGGATGAGATAGCCCGCAGGGTTGATACTCAGGAGGCCGAAGCGCTGTGCGGCGTTGAGACAGGATGCGGTGGCATGACCTACCCGCTGGGCGGCTGGCTTTCCCCCGCCCAGCTCACGGCACAGCTGCTTGAACGGGCAGAACAGTGCGGGCTCAGGCTGCACTGGAATCACCGCCTGACCGGGCTGACGGAGCAGAATGGCCGCTGGACGCTCAATTTTTCCGACCTGCCGAGCCAGCAGGCTCCGACTGTCGTGCTGGCGACCGGACACGAACTCGCCTCCTTTTCGCAAAGTGAAAAACTACCCGCCTATCCGGTTAGCGGCCAGGTGAGCCATATTCCCACCACGCCCATGCTGGCGCAGCTAAAGCAGGTACTGTGCTACGACGGTTACCTGACACCGGCTAATCGACATAATCAGCATCACTGCATCGGTGCCAGCTACCATCGCGCCGACAGCTCAACGGCCTACCGCGAGGCCGATCAGCAGGAAAATCGCCAGCGGCTGATCCGCTGTCTGCCCCATCAGGCGTGGCCAGAGGAGGTGGATGTGAGCGCAGGCCAGGCCCGAAGCAGCGTGCGCTGCGCCACCCGCGACCATATGCCGATGAGCGGGCCGCTGCCGGACTATGCGCGTACGCTCGCGGAGTACGCCACTCTGGCGCAGCATAAGGACCAGGCATCAGACGCCCCACTGCATAACGGCCTGTTCGTCCTGGGCGCGCTGGGGTCGCGGGGATTATGCAGCGGCCCGCTCGCCGCCGAGGTGCTGGCCGCCGAACTATGCGGCGAACCGATCCCGCTGGATCGCGATACGCTGGCCGCGATGCATCCCAACCGTTACTGGGTCAGGAAGCTCCTGAAGGGAAAGGCGGTGAAAACCTTCGACTAAACCTGATTTGTGATACCAACAGAAAGGATGCAAATTCTCAGCAAAGGGTAAAAGATGAGAATTAACAGCCTTTCCTTAATCAGGCAGACTTACGCGCCTGGAGAAACAGATTGTCCCACATGCCAATCACCAGCGCCTGATCGCGCGGCGAGAGCTCGCCGGCCTGGATTGCGTTTTGCAGGCTTTGCTGCACCTGAATTTGCAGGGCCTCCGGCGTATGTTCGCCCGACTGTTCGATCTCTGCCACCGCCAGGGTCAGATGACCACGCAGATAGCCGCTGGCAAAAAGCTCATCGTCGCTGGCACTCTCCACCATATCGTCGATCAGGGCCAGGATCCGCGCTTCAAATTCGTCAATCATATCGTTCCTCTTGCTTGCTTTCCCCCATCATCACAGATCTTCCGGCCATGGAAACTGTGACGCGGTTAGCGGGGGCGTTGAGTAATAAGTGCAAAGTTCGGCAATAAAGCGCGCCGGGCGGGCGGGTATGCCCTGTTCAAAGTACGTCATCACCTGTGCATGAACCCTGCGCTGAAAAGCGATGCGATCCGGCTCACAATCTCCACTGAGATTGTCACAACTTACGTTGAAGGGAAACCCTGCTGCAACACAAAACAGCCACTCCAGCGCCTGGGGCTTAATTTCAACGGATTCAAACTGGCTTTGCGTCGTGGCATCGCGTCCGTCCGGGCAGTACCAGTAGCCAAAATCAACCAGTTTGCGGCGTTCGGCCCCGGCGATACACCAGTGAGAAATCTCATGCAGGGCGCTGGCGTAGTAGCCGTGAGCAAACACCACGCGGTGATAGTTCACCTCGTCGTCAGCAGGAAGATAGATCGGTTCGTCATCGCCTTTAATCAGGCGGGTCTGAAAGTCCTGATAAAAGCAGCGGTCAAAAATCTCAATCAGCTGTGAATAATCGTGTGTCGTTCTCATGATTCGTTTCTTCTGGAACAGATCCGCGCAGGATGGCTGCTGCGCGTCGGAGGGAGAATGTTACCGGCCTGCGCCATCCCTGACAGGCCCAAACGCCGTTATTATCTCAGGCAAATAGCTGGTGACACCAGGCTGCAATTGCCGCGCCGTGGCTGTCATACAGCAGTTTGGCGCTCATTACGGCAGAGACGGTGACCACCATTGGACGGATCAGCGCCTGTCCGCGGCTGAGCACCATCCTCGCGCCCAGTCTGGCACCACATATCGCCCCCACCAGCATCACCAGCCCGGTTCCCCACACCACCTTGCCGCCGAACATAAAAAACAGCAGGCCGCCCAGGTTAGAGGTGAAGTTCAGGACCTTAGCATGCGCGGTGGAGCGGGCCAGGTTATAGCCGCAGAGGGTGACAAAGGCCAGCGCGTAAAAAGAGCCAGCGCCGGGTCCGAAAAAACCGTCATAGAAGCCGACACAGCCTCCTGCCACCAGCGCAAAAGGCAAACCGTGCAGCCGGCGATGACGATCCTCTTCGCCCACTTTCGGCATCAGCAAAAAGTAGAGCCCGATAGCAATCAGCAGCAGCGGCAGGACCTGACGCAGCAGTTCAGCATGGATATGCTGGATCAGGATTGCGCCCAGTACAGAGCCAACAAAGGCCATGCCGATATTGAGCTTCTGCTCGCGGAGATCCACCGCCTTACGCCTGACAAAGTAGAGGCTGGCAGAGAAGGAGCCACCAACGGACTGTACTTTATTCGTCGCCAGCGCCTGCGCCGGGGAAAGCCCAAACGACAGCAGGGCCGGAACCGTCAGCAGCCCACCACCTCCGGCAATGGAGTCAATAAATCCGGCCAGCATAGCGATAAAAAACAGCCCCGCAACCAGCAGCGGGCTGACGACAAACCAGTCCATTCTTTGTCCTTACAGAAGATGTTTATCCAGCAGTGCCTGACAGGCGGCCGGAAGCGGCGGCGGCTCACGTTTTACCGGTTTCCCGCTGCCGGGCTTCGGCGGCGCAAACCAGCTCTGCAACTCTGCGCCGCAGCCGTCGCCCGGCGGAGGAGCGGGCTGATCCTGACACTGCAGGCTTCCCGCCGGACAGCGCAGACGCACGTGCATATGTGCCCGATGACCAAACCAGGGCCTTACCTTGCGCAGCCAGTCGCGATCCGCTCCGGCATCGGCGCAGAGCTGCTGTTTAATCGCCGGATTAACGAAAATGCGCGTGACGTCGCTGTCCTTCGCTGCCAGCTTAATAAGGCTGTCGATTTGCGGCTGCCAGTGTCGGGCGACAACGCTTTTGCCATCGGCCGAGACCAGATCAAGTGGCTGCGGCTTTAGCAGCATCTGCTCACTCCAGCGGGTCTGAGGCAGCTGTAGCCAGATATCCACATCCAGCCCGGACTGGTGGCTGGCGTGACCGCTGCTAAAGCGTCCGCCCGCCGCCATGCCCATATCCCCGATCATCACCTCGCCCAGATGCAGGTTATGCACCTGATTGCTGAGCCGCTGGATAAACAGGATCAGATCGGGATGACCAAAGTAGCGGCGCTGATCCTGACGCATCACCTGATAGCCGGTGGCATTAAGCGGTAGCGTTTCCGCGCCTACGATACAGCCATTTGCAAAGGCGCCAATGGACTGCGACACCCCGGGGATCGGCTGGCGAATAGATTGCCAGGGCGTGGCGGCATAGCTGGCGGTGCCAATCAGCAGCGCACTCAGGGCGAAAAGAATTTTTTTCACAGGGTCACCAACGTGGGATGTCCGTTTTCACGTCAGCGTTTTGAGCACGCTGGCGCAGCAGGTGGTCCATCAGGACGATCGCCATCATCGCTTCAGCGATAGGCACCGCGCGAATACCCACGCAGGGGTCATGGCGACCTTTAGTGATCATTTCCACCTCTTCGCCAAAGCGATTGATGGTTTTACCCGGTACGGTAATGCTCGAAGTGGGCTTCATGGCAATCGTTGCAAGGATCTGCTGGCCGCTGCTGATACCGCCGAGAATGCCGCCAGAGTGGTTGCTCTGAAAGCCGTCCGCGCGGATCTCATCCCGATGCTCACTCCCGCGCTTATTAACCACCGCAAAGCCGTCTCCGATCTCCACGCCTTTCACCGCGTTGATGCTCATCAGCGCATGGGCCAGGTCAGCATCAAGGCGGTCAAATACCGGTTCGCCCAGGCCTGGCGGGACATTCCCGGCTACTACGGCGACCTTAGCGCCAATGGAATCGCCCTCTTTTTTCAGCGCGCGCATCAGTTCGTCAAGCGCATCGAGCTTAGACGGATCGGGGCAAAAGAAAGGGTTCTGTTCGATCTGATCCCAGTCCCGCAGCTCACAAACCACATCGCCCATCTGCGCCAGATAGCCACGCACCACAATCCCGTGTTTCATTTCCAGGTACTTTTTGGCAATCGCCCCGGCCGCCACGCGCATAGCCGTTTCGCGCGCTGAGGAGCGCCCGCCGCCGCGATAGTCACGCAGACCATATTTCTGTTCGTAGGTGTAATCCGCGTGGTTAGGGCGGAAGACATCTTTGATGGCGCCATAGTCCTGAGAGCGCTGATCGGTATTCTCAATCAGTAAGCCGATGCTGGTGCCGGTGGTGACGCCTTCAAACACGCCGGACAGGATTTTGACCCGGTCAGGTTCGCGGCGCTGAGTGGTATAGCGTGAGGTGCCGGGACGGCGACGATCAAGATCGTGCTGAAGGCACTCTTCGGTAAGGGGAATTCCCGGCGGTACGCCGTCAACAATACAGCCGAGCGCCACCCCATGGGATTCCCCAAAGGTGGTGACACGGAAAACCTGCCCAATCGTGTTACCAGCCATCTTGACCTCTTAATTCTGTTTTAAAGGCTCACTGTTAGCCGCCGGAAACCCTCTGGTGAGGGCCTCCGGCGGGGTGCCTTATCAATGCTGTATAGGGTTTTTAATCTTTAAACATGCTGAAATGGTGCGCAGCGTCGATAATTTGCTGCCGCGTCAGCATAAACACGCCGTCCCCGCCGTTGGTGAACTCCAGCCAGGTAAAAGGCACATCGGGATACTGTTCAATCATATGCACCATGCTGTTGCCCACTTCACAAATCAGCACGCCCTTTTCGCTCAGATAATCCGGCGCATTGGCCAGAATACGACGCGCCAGCTTCAACCCATCGCGGCCCGCCGCCAGCCCCAGTACCGGCTCATGGCGGTATTCATCGGGCAGATCGTCCATGTCCTCTTCATCCACGTACGGCGGATTAGTCACAATCAGATCGTAAGGCGTTTTCGGCAGCTCCCGGAACAGGTCGGCACGGATGGGCGTCACGTTGTGCATCATCCCGTGTGCGTCAATATTCTGCTCGGTCACCGCCAGCGCGTCGGTAGAGATATCGACCGCATCCACCTCGGCCAGCGGGAAGGCATAGGCGCAGGCAATGGCCAGACAGCCGCTGCCGGTACACATATCCAGAATAAGTTGCGGGTCATCGGTGACGATCCCGTCAAAGCGCGCATTGATCAGCTCGCCAATCGGTGACCGGGGCACCAGTACGCGCTCATCGACGTAAAATTCATGGCCGCAGAACCAGGCTTTGTTGGTCAGATAAGCTACCGGAATACGCTCATTGATGCGGCGGATAACGCGCTCAACAATCAGATTACGCTCGCTGGTCGTCAGCCGCGCAGTGCGCATGTCTTCAGGAATATCCAGCGGCAGATAAAGCGACGGCAATACCAGCTGGACGGCTTCGTCCCACGGGTTATCGGTGCCGTGTCCGTACCAGATCCCGGCGGCGGAAAAGCGGCTGACCGACCAGCGCAGCATGTCCTGAATGGTGTGCAGTTCCCTGACTGCCTCATCAACGAAAATTTTGTCCAACGTGCCCTCCACAGGCCTGGCGACTCTCTGGCCGCTAGTTTGCCATGAAGCGCAGCTAAATTCAGCGCAGCAGCGTGAAAAAGCTGACATTTGTTTTCAGATGGCAAAAGTCAGGTAGACTGGAGGTATTATTGCAGCGGATTCAGGATAAACCGCGTCCAACTCAGCGGGATTACGGCAGAAAATGAGTAAAAACAAACCTCTCAGCACCGAGGACCTGGCCCTGTTTCGTGGGCTGATGACTGGAACGCGTCAGCTGGCCCAGGATACGATCGTCCATAAGCCGGTGCGCAAAAAGATAAGCGAGGTACCACAGCGGCGCCTGCTGTCAGAGCAAATTGACGCCAGCCACTACTTTTCAGATGAGTTCCAGCCGCTGCTGGCCGAAGAGGGTCCGGTGCGTTATGTACGCAGCGACGTCAGCCACTACGAGCTGAAAAAGCTGCGTCGGGGTGATTACACGCCGGAGATTTTTCTGGATCTGCATGGGCTGACGCAGAAGCAGGCTAAATCAGAGCTGGGCGCGCTGATTGCCGCCTGCCGCCGCGAGCACATCTTTTGTGCCAGCGTGATGCATGGGCATGGTAAACACGTGCTTAAGCAGCAGACGCCGCTGTGGCTGGCGCAGCATCCGATGGTCACAGCCTTTCACCAGGCACCAAAGATGTTCGGCGGCGATGCCGCACTGCTGGTATTGATTGAGATCGAAGAGTGGCAGCCGCCCGAACTTCTCTGAGCGGCGCGGGGCGGGGCTGCCGAAGACTACATCGCTTTTGCCAGCTTGGATGGGCTAACCTGCCAGACAAGCGTCCCGCAGTCTTTATCTGCATTGTATTCAATGGAGGCGATAGCCGAGGTGGCGAACATGGGCGGTGCTTCCTGGGGACAAAGCTCGGAAACGAGGTAACCCACCAGCGGCAGATGGGAGATAACCAGCGCGGAATGCACGCCCTCTTTCGCTAATGCCTGAAGGTAGCAGGCAACCAGCGCCGGATCGCCGCCAGGCGTTAGCTCCGGCAACACATCCTGCCCGTCCGGCAGCGGCAGCGCCTCGCGCACCGTCGCCAGCGTTTGCTGAGCGCGTAAATAGGGACTCACCAGCACCCGCTCAATATCCACCTTCTGGTCATTGAGCCAGACAGCCATCTGGCGTGACTCATCGCAGCCGCAATGAGTGAGAGGTCTTACTGAATCACTGGCCGCATCGAGCGCCGCGTCGCCGTGACGCATAATGAAAACTTGCATAATGCACCGCTGTTGTTAAACAAAAACGCCGGAAAACACAGCTCTCCGACTCTTCATTCTGTGAATGAACGCTGTGTTGTACCCTAATGCCTTAATGCGAGTCAACCGATTGTTTACTAAATGAGCGCTTTGCAGAATAGCCCCATTATCCCCCTTCTGAGAGCAAAAATCTAACCCGCTGAATCGGCATGGCTATTTAAATCCTTCCCGTCAGGACAGAATTTTGACTGGCTCAGGGCCATTTCGCGCAGCCGTTCGCAGGGGGTAAATCGCTCACCGTGCACCTGTGTCAACCGCTCCAGGGTCCGCACCACCTCTTCCGCACCGAGCCTGTCCATGTAGCGGAAAGGCCCCCCCAGGAAGGGTGGAAAGCCGACGCCAAACAGGGCGCCGATATCGCCATCGCGGGGAGAGCGGATCACCTGTTCATCCAGCGTCCTCGCCGCTTCATTCAGCATCATCATCACGCAGCGCTGGGCAATATTTTCAGGGCTGAGGTGTGCCCGGGGGGTGAGGTTAAGCAGCCTGTAGATGTCGGGATCGGCCCGTTTTTTTCTGCTCAACCGACGGCCGTCATACAGATAGAAGCCCCGGCCATTTTTTCGACCTTTACGATCGTCATTCAGGATTGCCTCTACCGCTGTGGGCGCGCTGAAACGCTCTCCCCATGCCTCGGTCAAAATGGGCAGAATATGCGTACCGATATCAATGCCTACCTCATCAAGGAGCTGGATCGGACCGACCGGAAAGCCAAACTGCACCAGCGCGTTATCTATCGCCTCTATCGGCTCTCCTGACAGCAGGCAGTGCAGCGCTTCATTTATATAGGGCGCCAGAATGCGGTTAACGTAGAAACCCGCGCGATCCGCCACAACAATTGGCGTTTTGCCCAGTTTTTTCGCCAGCGCGACGGTAGTGGCAACCGTTTCGGCACCGGTACCCGCATGCGGGATCACCTCAACCAGCGGCATTTTGTCAACCGGGCTGAAAAAGTGCAGGCCAATAATATTTTCCGGCCGCTGCGCCCCGGCGGCGATATCGCCGATGGGAATAGAGGAGGTGTTCGAGGCAAATATCGTTTTCGGGCCGCAGTGCGCCTCCACCTCCGCGACCATCTGCTGCTTCAGGGGCAGCGCTTCAAACACCGCCTCCAGCACCACGTCACGCCGGGAGAACCCCGAGAAATCAGTACTGCCCGTGATAAGCGCCATCTGCTGCTGTCGCTCGGCCGGGCTGATTCGCCGCTGATTGACCTGTTTAGTCAGGCGATCCCAGCTGTATTTCATCGCGTGGTTGATGCCCGCGCCGTTGATATCTTTGATACGCACCGGCAGCCTGCCGCGCGAGGCCACGACGCAGGCGATCCCGCCGCCCATCAGCCCACCGCCCAGTACGCCGACGTTGCCGATCTCATGAGGCTGCGCATCCGCTCCCGGCTCCTTTTTCATTTCGCTGGTGGCGAAGAAAATACTGCGCAGCGCGGCGGACTCCGGCGTCATCGCCAGCTGACCAAAGGCTTTGGCTTCCGCCTCATAGCCGCTACCGCTGCCGTGCTGCAGGCCGACACGCACCACGGAGAGGATTTTGCCGGTGGCCGGATAGTTACCCCGGGTTTTGGCCCGGATCTGTCTGTCGGCGATGGCAAAAAGTAAGGCCCGCCCGGCAGGCGCATTAAGCAGCCTCTGGCGCAGCGGCAGCGCCTTTTTCAGCGTCCTCCCCTGCAACACCCGATTTACCGCAGTATCCAGCAGGACAGACTGCGGCACCGCCTCATCCACCAGCCCCATTTTCAGCGCCTGACGGGCACGCAGGGTTTTGCCGCTAAGGATCAGATCCAGCGCGGCGGAAGTACCGACAAGCCGGGGTAGCCGCTGCGTGCCGCCCGATCCGGGTAGCAGGCCCAGTTGAACCTCCGGCAGGCCAAGGCGGGTTTTATCATCCAGGGTGCAGACGCGCTGATTGCAGGCCAGCGCCAGTTCAAGACCGCCCCCGAGGCAGGCGCCGTGGATCGCTGCCACCACCGGCACCGGCAGCGCGGCAATCTCCGCCATCACCTTTTGCCCTTCCCGCGCCAGCGTTTCCGCCTCTCCCGCCGTTTTACATCCGGCGATCATTGCAATATCGGCCCCGGCGATAAACGAGTCCGGCTTACCTGAAATAAGTACTATCCCGGCCAGCTGCGGATTTTCGCGGGCACGGCCAATAACCTCGCGGATTTGGCTGGCAAACTCCGCCCTGAGCGTATTCACCTTCTCGCCGGGAACGTCCAGAGCGATCACCGCCACGTTGTCGGTGCGCATGGTTAGCGTGAACGCCGTTGGATTTTCCATCACTCTGCCTCCAGAACCATTGCGGCACCCAGGCCCCCGGCCGCACAGGCGGTGACCAGGCCCAGGCCGCCTCCGCGTCTGCGCAGCTCATTAAGCGTCTGGGTGATCATCCGCGCACCGGTCGCCGCAAAAGGGTGACCATAGGCAATCGATCCGCCCAGCACGTTGAATTTTTCGTCATCCACTTCCCCCAGCGCCTGGGGTCTGTTCAGAATATCGCGGGCAAAATGCGGATCCGCAAACATTTTTAAATTGGCCAGCGTCTGTGCGGCAAAGGCTTCGTGCATATCAATCAGCGTCAGATCGCCGAGGGTAACGCCTGCGCGATCCAGCGCCAGCGGTGAGGCCCAGGCCGGTCCCAGTAGCATGTCGTGGCGCACATCAATAGCGGTAAAGGCATAGCTGCGCAGGTAGCCAAGCGGTGTAATGCCCAGCGATTTTGCCCGCGATTCGCTCATCAGTACCACCGCGGCGGCACCGTCGGTGAGCGGCGTGCTGTTAGCGGCGGTCACCGTGCCGTGGCGGCGATCGAAAGCAGGCCGCAGCTTTGCATAATCTGCAAGGCTTGAATTCAACCGCACATTATTGTCCTGCGCAAACGGAGCGTGCCAGGGCGGTACACAGGCGGTCATCACCTCATCGCTCAGCCTGCCCTCCTGCCATGCCTGCGCCGCTCGCTGATGTGAGCGATGCGCCAGCGCATCCTGCTGCTCGCGGGTAATCGCATGGCTTTTTGCCATCTGTTCGGCGGTATCGCCCATCCGCAGTCCGGTAGAGTATTCCGCTACGGCGGGTGGAACGGGCAGCAAATCGCGCGGCCGGAGCTGGCTGATTAGCTTCATTTTTTGCGAAAAGTGCCTGGCCTTGCTGAGGTCTACCAGCACCCTGCCCAGCTTTTTGCTCACGCCGATGGGCAGGACCGAAGAGGAATCGGCTCCGCCCGCAATACCCGCCTGAATATGCCCAACCATCAGGCTTTCCGCGACGCTGGCTACCGCCTGAAAGCTGGTCGCACAGGCGCGGCTGACGCTCCAGGCGTCGGTATGGACGCTCATCCCGGTGCCGAGGACGATTTCCCGCGCAATGTTGGGTGCCTCCGGCATCTGCACCACCTGACCAAAAACCAGCAGCTCAATTACCTCGGGAGGAAAGTCGCTGCGAGCGAGCAGTTCGCTAATCAGCATCTGGCCCAGCGCCACGGCGGGAATGCCGTGAAGCGCGGTGGCCTGCCGGGCAAAGGGAGTGCGTAATCCGTGAGTAATGGCGATGCGATCGCCGCTGCGCGTTAGCAAAGGTAGCGCTTTGCTCATTCTTATCACCTGTTAAAGGGTCGCGGGCATCATTGCCAAAGAGGTCAGACCTCTAATGTTAACAAGGATTTTACAAGGTGCACGGAGGGAGGGATAAAAATGAGAGGAAACACACGCTTTGTGCCCCGGTGAGCAGGCGACAGCCGCTCACCGGCACGAAGAACTTAACGCAGGCCGAGCTGGAAGATCATGGTTTCAGCCTGGCAGCTAAAGGTAAAGTCTGCGTCCAGGCGCACGCCCTCTGGCGCTTCGCTATAGCGGCTGGTGATAACACAGGGTTCGGATTCAATGCTGCGGGCTTTTTCCGTCAGCTGGGCCAGCATAGCAGCGGCCTGCTGTTGATCGTTATACAGCTGACTCCAGCTTGCCGTGCAGTCGGTGTTATCCATGATAGTGCCAACGTCAACACAACAGCAGGCCGCGGTTTCATTGGCGCTGCATTTATTAATGGAATGCGTCATAGGATCTCCAGTTATCTGCCTCAGGGCAGCGCGTTATTAATTGTCTGCGCCGAGTTTACGCCTCTCTTTCAGGCTTGTCTGACGCCAGCCTGAATTAACGGCGTTTAGTGATGAAAATCACAGTTAAATTTGATCTACCGCAAACTGACGCGGCCTGAAACGTTATCCGGCGGTATTTGTAATAGAGATCTCTTTTTTATGATCATTTCTGCAATATTTATAAAACAATATTGCTACTTAGACACAGGTCGGACCTATACTGTGGAACTGGTCTGATTTGTGAGCCGTATATCAGCCCCTACAATTCGCGATCCCCTGTTACGTTATGTAACAGAGCTTAATAAAAAATCCCGATAATGAGGTTGTGGTCATGAACCATAAATCCCTGTTTAATAAGTCTTCTCTTGCGGTGGCAGTCGCAATTATCTCGTCAAATGTTTCAGCAGCCGGCTTTCAGCTTAACGAGTTTTCCGCTATTGGTCTGGGACGCGCCTATTCTGGTGAAGGCGCAATGGGGGATACCGCCGCCTCTGCCAGCCGTAACCCCGCCACAATGGCGCTGATGGATCGGCCCATGTTTTCCGTCGGTGCGGTATTTATTGACCCTGATGTCTCGGTTGACGGTAATAGCCCCACGGGCCGCAGCCTGAATGCCAATAATATTGCCCCCACCCAGTGGGTGCCGAATATTCATTATGTTCAGCCGCTCAACGATAGCTGGTGGCTCGGCGCCTCCGCCACCTCCAATTATGGTCTGGCAACGGAATATAATAGCGATTACACGGCAGGCCCTTACGCCGGTAAAACCGATTTACAGACCGTTAATCTTAATTTAAGCACGGCTTATCGTCTGAATGAACATTTCAGCTTCGGCGTGGGCTTCGATGCCGTTTATGCCCGTGCCAAAATTGAGCGCTATGCGGGTGAAACCGGTTCAGCGCTTGGACTCCCTGCGGATACGCAGATCGCCCGCTTAAAAGGGGATGAGTGGGGCTATGGCTGGAACGCAGGCATTCTTTATGAAGTGGATAAGGATAACCGCTTTGGCTTTACCTATCGTTCTGAAGTGAAAGTCGATTTTGATGGCGACTACAAGAGCAGCGTGCCGGGCTATCTCAATCCCATTAACCAGGCGCTGAATCTCGGCCTGCCTTACGGCACCAACGGCAATACCATTCCCGGCTCGCTGAGCCTGGATTTGCCGGAAATGTGGGAAGTCTCCGGCTATCATAAAGTCGCCCCACAATGGGCCGTCCACTACAGTCTGGCTTATACCAGCTGGAGCCAGTTCCAGCAGTTGAAAGCGACCGGCAACGGCGGCCAAACGCTGTTCTATAAAGATGAAGGTTTCAAAGATGCTTACCGTATCGCGCTGGGCACCTCCTACTTCTACGACGAGAACTGGACGTTCCGCACCGGTATTGCCTTTGATGACAGCCCGGTTCCTGCCGATAAGCGTTCAATCTCCATTCCCGATCAGGATCGCCTGTGGCTGAGCGCGGGTGCCTCCTACGCCTTCACGCAGGATGCCTCTGTCGACGTTGGCGTCTCCTATATGCATGGCCAGCACGTCACGGTTGAAGAAGGGCCTTACACCTTCAACTCTACCGGCAAAGCCTGGCTGTACGGCGCAAACTTTAACTACAAGTTCTGATTTAACCTTTCAACAGACGAAGTCAGTCGGGGGGAGAACGCGCTTCTCCCCTGCTCCCTGTGCTCAACGTGCGTCAATTTAAAGTGGGACCTTCACCGATGCGCGGTTCAGGCAATCCGTCAATACGGGCGCGACAAGGAACGGTCGGGGAGTTTCCCCTGCCGTTCCACTGCCGCTGTGCGGGAGGGTTTAGTTAGCGTCGATATCGTTGAGATCGCCCTGAATCGCCGAGGCGTTCGGATTTTCCTGCGGGATCAGCTTACCGTCGCTGGCCAGGAAATCGTGGCGCTGGAAATATGCTGCGCGCACGAAGGCGTAAGGATCGTTAGAGTTGCGCAGGATCGCATCGGAGTCCAGCAGCTGAGCTCGGGTTTCTACCCCTTCCAGCGCCCACTTCCCTGCTGACAACCACCAGGTCAGCCAGCTAAGCGGTGCGTAGAGATCATCCACCAGTCCACCGGCGTCTTCACGCGGAGTGAAGCTGCCGTAACCGGGGACTTCCACGTATGGCCCGTAGCCCACACCATAGTTACCCAGCGTGCTGCCGAAACGGCGCGGCTCTTCCTTAGCAAGTTTGGGATTAGCCATCCCCGCGACGTCGATAAATCCACCCAGCCCCAGCACGGTATTCAGGAAGAAGCGGTTGAAGTGGATCATCGCTTTATAGGGCTTACCCTCAACAAAATAGTTCACCATCGTGGAAGGTTCACTGAGGTTGCCGAGGAAGTTGCTCAGACCGGTACGTGCTGGGATCGGCACGTAATCACGCCACGCAACGGCAACGGGGCGCACCACATAAGGGTCCAGAACGTTATAGTTAAAGTTAAACATTGACCGGTTAAACCCTTCCAGCGGATCGGATCGTCCCTGCGGCTCATCCGCCGTCTGGGAGCTGGCGCACCCTATCAGCAGTACGCTCGCCAGCGCGATACCCGTCACACGGTAGCTCATATCTCTTTTCCTGTAGTCTGAAGTCAAACGCCTGCGGTTACTTCTGCTGCCGACCAATCGCAATCGACAGCTGCTGATGCCCGTCAAACGGCGTTACTGCGCTGGTACCGAACCAGTCTCCGGCCTGTGGGTTGGCACTGCCATCGCGTGAGATACGCACCCGAACCAGAACCTGATGCTGCGCGGAAAGCAGGCGTTCCGGCATCATGGCATTGCTGTCGTCCAGCGTCAGCGTAAGTGGAAAATGGCTTAACGGCATTTTTTTTACCGCCACGGGGACGGGAGAAACACCATCGGAAACGGAAATATACAACACTCCGCCTTCCGGTAACATTTTTTCTGCCTCCGGCGCCAGGGTGACGTTGAGCGCCAGTCGGCTTGTCTGCCTGCCCGCATCGGTGCGGGCCTGCTCAATGCTGCGCCGTATTGTGTCCGACCGTTTATCGTCAGCCGGTAACAATTGTAACATCTTTTGCCATTCTGCTATGGCCTGGTCGTAATCCTGTCGGGCAAAAGCATTAAATGCTAACAGACTGAGAATCCGCAGATTCGTCCCGTCCTGCTTAGCCATTTCACTCAGCATCTGCGCCGCCTGGCGGAGATTCTGCGGATCCTGCGACCGCGTCAGGACATCAGCATAGCTCAGTTTGACCTCGGGGTTATCCGGCGCAAGCTGCATCGCATGCTGGAAAGCCTGTGTCGCCGTAGCCGCGTTATTCAGCACCATGCCAATACGCCCCAGCATCAGCCAGTCATTCACGTTCCTGGGATCGCTCTGCAGTGAGGTGCGGATCCCCAGCCCGAGCCGCGCCAGCTGGTCCATACTCAGAGGCTCGGCGTTAGGATCCATCACCTGGGCGCGTAGCGCAGGCAGGTCGAGCTGTGCCTGCTGCCATGACATCACCTGGGCAAAGCCGCCGGTTTTAAAATAAAAGCCCAGAGTCACGACAATTAATAACAGGATCCCAGGCAGCAGCACCCAGCGGCTCAGGGTGCGCGCGTGGATCTGCTCATCCTCAGGTATATCCAGCAGCAGCGTTTGCTGCAGCTCACGGATCATCTCCGCGCGTTCACCCACCACGCCCTGGGCTTCATCCTCTTCCAGCTCCCGCAGGCGCTGGCGGTAAAAACGCGTATTTAGCGCATCGCGCTCCGCCGCCAGGGGTGGATGCCTGCGTCCACCAGCAATCAGCACCAGGCCGCAGGCCGCGATTAGCAGCACCAGCAGGGTTAGTAAGAATGCACTCATGATTGCTTCCCATTGTTCTTCAACAGCGCATCCAGTCGCTTCTGCCCGGCATCATCCAGTGGCGGGGCGGTAAGCTGGCGCTTCCTGCTACGCAGAATAATCACCAGCGCGCCAATAATCACAAACAGCACCGGGCCCGCCCAGAGGATCAGCGTGGACGGCATCACCGGCGGGTCGTAGGTCACGAAGTTGCCGTAGCGCGCCACCATATACTGCCTGACCTGCGCCGGGCTTTGCCCCGCCTGCAGCAGCTCGTAAACCTTCAGCCGCATATCGCCAGCGATCATTGCATTCGAGTCGGCAATGCTGTTGTTCTGACATTTCGGGCAGCGCAGCGATTCGGTCAAATGGCGATACTGCTGCTCCTGTGCCACCGAGGCGAATTGGTAGGTATCAATATTACCGGCCAGCGCGCTCAGGCTAATCAGGCTTATCACGATCAGTAAAACACGTTTCATACACCTTCCCTGCTGTATTTATCCCAAAGCGGCTTCACTTCCTTCGCCCAGACGTCGGCATTCATATCCCCCGCGTGGCGGTAGCGGATAATTCCTTTGCCATCAATCAAAAAGGTTTCGGGGGCACCATAAACGCCCAAATCCAGCCCCAGCATACCGTCGCCGTCATACAGGCTTAGCGCGTAAGGATTACCCAGCGTATTCAGCCAGTTAATCGCCTTACCGCGATCGTCCTTATAGTTCAGACCCACTACCCGCACGCCCTGTGCGGCCAGCACGTTGAGATACTGATGCTCTGCACGGCAGGTGGGACACCATGTCGCCCAAACGTTAAGCAGCACGGGTTTGCCGTCGGTCAGCACCGCGCGATCGTAGGTTGTCCCCGGCTGGTTAAGCGATTCCAGCTTAAAGACCGGCACCGGCTTGCCCACCAGCGCGGACTCCAGCAGCGTGGGATCGTCACCGTTGGCGTTGCGCGTCAGCTGCCACATCAGCGCAGCGGCCACCAGCAGAAACAGCACCAGCGGCAGGTAAAGTATCTTCTTATTCATGTCGCCTCCCTTTCGGCCTTCCGGCGTGAGCGATAGCGCGGGTCGAGCAGGCAGAAAATGCCGCCAACCGCCATAAATACCCCGCCGAACCAAATCCAGCGCACAAAAGGTTTGTAATAGATGCGCACTGCCCAGGAGCCGTCATCCAGCTCTTCACCCAGCGCAGCGTAGAGATCGCGGGTCAGTCCGCCGCTAATCGCTGCTTCAGTCATCATGGTGTGCGCCACGCTGTAGTAGCGTTTCTCCGCCTGTAGCGTCGCCTCGTGATGTCCCTGACGGGTTACGTCGATAATGCCCGCGCCGCCGGTATAGTTTGGCCCCTGTATCTTCTGTACATCGCGGAAGGTGAAGTGATAATCGTGAATATCCACGGTATCCCCAGGCCGCATCCGCACATCGCGTTCCACGCTGTAGTTCTGGCTGAAGGCGATACCGATAACGGTGACCGCCACGCCAAGATGGCCGAGCACCATGCCCCAGTGGCTGCGGGAGAGATGACGCAGCCCGGTAAAAAAGCGGTGGCGATGCGTCGCCCGTTCGTGCAGCTCCATCAGGGTCAGGAAAATGACCCACACCGCCATCAGCAGGCCGACGACGGCCATCGCCTCAATGCGATCCTGCATCAGCCACGGCAGCAGAATCGACAGCACCAGCGTACCAGCCACGGCAATGCCCAGCCTTTTCCACAGCTTTTGCGGCTGGTCACGCCGCCAGCGCACCAGCGGACCCACGCCGAGCATCAGGGCCAGCGGGGCCATCAGCAGGGTAAACAGGCTGTTAAAGAAGGGTTCCCCTATCGAAATGCTGCCCAGTCCGAGCTGCTTATGCACCAGCGGCAGCAGCGTTCCCAGCAGCACCACCAGCATCGCGGCGATCAGCAGCACGTTATTACCGAGCAGGAAGGACTCGCGCGACCACACTTCATTCTGCACCCGGCTGCGCACCTTGCTGCCCTTAATCGCGTAGAGCAGGAGTGAACTGCCAATGACGATTACCAGGAAAGCGAGAATAAACATGCCGCGGGCGGGATCGGAGGCAAAGGAATGCACCGAAATCAACACGCCGGATCGCACCAGGAAGGTGCCCAGCAGGCTAAGGGAAAAGGCGGTAATGGCCAGCAGCACGGTCCACGCCTTAAAGGTGCCGCGCTTTTCGGTCACCGCCAGGGAGTGGATCAGTGCCGTCCCGGCCAGCCACGGCATAAAGGAGGCATTTTCCACCGGATCCCAGAACCACCAGCCGCCCCAGCCCAGTTCGTAATAGGCCCACGCCGACCCCAGGACGATACCCATGGTCAGAAATACCCACGCGGCGGTGGTCCAGGGACGCGACCAGCGCGCCCAGGCGGTGTCGAGTCTGCCCGCCATCAGCGAGGCGATAGCAAAGGCAAAAGCCACCGAGAAGCCGACGTAGCCCATATAGAGCAGCGGCGGGTGAAAGATCAGGCCGATATCCTGCAACATCGGGTTAAGGTCGCTGCCGTCAATAGGGAAATCAGGCAGCGTGCGGGTAAAGGGATTTGAAGTCAGGGTGATAAACAGCAAAAAGCCAAGGTTGATCATCCCCATCACCGCCAGTACGCGAGCGATAGCATCCTGCGGCATGGTCCGGCTGAACAGCGCGACTAACAGCGTCCAGGTACTGAGCAACAGCAGCCACAGCAGCAGCGATCCCTCGTGCGCCCCCCAGGTGGCCGCCACCCGGTAGTAAACCGGCAACAGCGTGTTAGAGTTGGCCGCCACGTAGGCCACGCTGAAATCATTTACGACGAAGGCATGAACCAAAATCATAAAGGCGGCGGCAATGCAGGCGAACAGCGCATAGCTGAGCGGCCGTGCCAGCCCCATAAGGCGGACGTCCTGACGCGCCGCGCCCCACAGGGGGTAGATGCTCAGCAGCAGCGAAAGGGCCAGCGCCAGACAGAGCAGGAAACTGCCGATTTCCGGCATCATGACTGGCCTTCCGCTGCGGCTGTCTGCCAGGCCGTGGCCGGACTTTTATGGTTCTTTTTCATTGCATCCTCAATTTCCGGCGGCGTGTATTTCTCATCGTGCTTCGCCAGCACCTCTTTGGCATTCACCAGGTTGCCCTTCTCCAGCACCCCCTGTGCTACCACGCCCTGCCCTTCACGGAACAGGTCGGGCAGGATCCCCAAATAGGTCACGCTAATCACGCCGTTACCGTCGTACAGTTTGAACGAGACCTGTAGCGTATTCGGATCGCGCTTCACGCTGCCTGGCATCACCATTCCCCCGACGCGCAGACGCTGGCCCGGTTCGGGTTTGCTGTGATCCTCTCCTTTCCCATTCAGTATTTCACTGGGGGTATAAAAAAGGTCGATGTTGGAACGCAGCGCGTACATCACCAGCGAAGTGGCAAGTCCAAGGCCGACCAGGATCGCCACCACCACCATCAGGCGATTTTTACGACGGGTATTCACGGTTGATCTCCTGCCGCTTCACCGGCGGCTTTTTGACTTTTTGCCGCACGGACGCGGCGTTCGCGCGACTGGCGCTTACGAATATCGGCCAGCAGCCAGCGGCGCTGTAGCAGGGTGTGCAGCACGAGCCCGCCCAACGCGAGCAGGGTACAGGCGACGGCCAGCCAGACGTAGAAGGCATAGCCGCCCATGGCGAAGAACGCCGGCCAGGATGAAAAAGCGGGGGTCATCGTTTTTGCCCTCCTTTTGCCACCACGTCAGCCACCCACGGGCGATGACGCTCGGTAAAGAGCAGCAGATTACGTAAACGCATCAGCGTCAGGGAGATAAACAGCAGCAGATAACCGAGAATCGACCAGCGCAGCGGCGTACGCATACTGGGGTCAATGGCCTGCTGGAGTATGCCGGAGGAGCCCTGGTGCAGGGTATTCCACCACTGTACTGAATAGTGAATGATTGGCAGGTTAACCACGCCCACCAGGATCAAAATTCCCGCTGCCCGCCCGGCCATACGACGATCGTCAAAGGCATTAGACAGGGCAATCACGCCCATATAGAGAAACAGCAGTACCAGTTCGGAGGTCAGCCGTGCATCCCAGATCCACCAGGTGCCCCACATCGGCTTTCCCCAGGCCGAACCGGTAACCAGCGCAATAAAGGTGAACACCGCGCCAACCGGCGCCATCGCCGCTGCCGTCAGGTCGGCCATTTTCCACTGCCATACCAGACCGACAAACGCGGCGATGGCCATTGAGGCGTAGATGCCCATCGACCACATCGCGGCGGGCACGTGGATATACATGATGCGGTAGCTGTCGCCCTGCTGATAGTCGGCGGGCGCGAAGCCGAAGCCCCATATCCAGCCTAAACCGAGCGAGGCAACCCCCAGTACGGCAAACCAGGGGAACAGCCGGCCGCATAACCCGTAGAGCCGGTCAGGCTTGCCCTGTTGATGTAACCATTTCCACATTATTATTTTGCTCACATTCAAAGAAAAAGCGTTCTGGTGTTTTTTATAAAAATACGGTTAGTGCACGCTTACGCGCAGCGCGGCTGCGGTGGCAAAAGGCGCCAGCGTAATGCTGGCGACCAGCATGGCGCCCAGAATCGCCAGGAATCCGTCAATCGGTAAACCCTGTCCCGCCGCGTCTATCGCTGCACTGGCAAAAATCAGTACCGGCACCGCCAGCGGCAGCACCAGCAGGCTAAGCAGAACGCCGCCGCGTCGTAAACCGACCGTCAGCCCCACGCCTATCGCGCCCAGCAGGCTCAGCGTTGGCGTACCCAATAGCAGCGTCAGCGCAATGGCGCGCCAGCGGGCAAAGTCGAGCGAGAGCAGCAGCGCAGCCAGCGGAGAGAGCAGCAACAGCGGCAGTCCGGTCACCACCCAGTGAGCGGCCACTTTCCCTAATACCGTTATCGGCAGCGGGGCGGGCAGCAGCAGCAGCTGTTCCAGCGATCCATCGACAAAGTCATCGCGGAACAGACGCTCCAGCGCCAGCAGCGAAGAGAGTAGCGCCGCGACCCAGACGATGCCCGGGGCAATACGCGCCAGCAGCTGGGGTTCCGGCCCGATACCCAGCGGAAACAGGGTGATGACGATCAGGAAAAACCACAGCGGGTTAATGATTTCAGCGCCGCTGCGAAAGGCAATACGCAGCTCACGCTTTAGCACGCGCCAGAACATCAGGTTACCTCCGTAGAGGCCAGTGAGAGTTTGCGAACCGTGCGATGCGACGCGGGCAGATGCTGATGGGTCGTCAGAATGACCAGGCCGCCGGCCGCCGCATGGCGCTCAAACAGCCCCGTCAGCTTATTTACCCCGGAGACATCAATCGCGGTCAGCGGCTCATCCAGGATCCACAGCGGCGAGGGACTCAGCCATAGCCTGGCCAGCGCCACGCGGCGCTGCTGCCCTGCCGACATCAGGCCCACCGCCACCTCTTCATATCCCGTCAGTTCGACCTCATCCAGTGCCGCCAGCAGGGCCTCTGCCGAATGGGCGGGGTGAAAAAAACGCAGGTTCTCAAAGGCGGTCAATACCGACTTCACGCCGGGCTGATGGCCGAGGTAGAGCAAATCCGCATGATAGCGCTCACGCTGGCGATGAACAGGATGTTGATGCCAGCGCACATCGCCCTGCTCAGCCCGGCTCAGGCCTGCGAGGATGCGGAGCAGCGAGGTTTTTCCCGCGCCGTTAGCGCCTTCAATCTGCACGATGTCGCCCGCTGAAACGGTAAAACTAAGATTGCTAAACAGCGTACGTTCATCTCGAACGCAGGTGAGATTGTGGGCTTCCAGCATCAAATTACGTCGCACTCGTGAATGTTGAATGAAATAGTACCACAGGAAATCATGGCATCGCAGTCTCACGACGTACGTCTCATACCCATGGCATGCGCATTATGCCCGCAAAAAACAGGGAATATGATGAAAAATACCGCATGGTTAAAGCTTTGTTACCCTTATCATTAAATACCGTTACATTCCGCCTGCCGGGAAACCCGCTACGCTTATCAGGCACATTATGTATCAGGGCCGACAGGAGCAGCCAAGTGAACGACAAAACCAATAAAAAAAGTGATGTTGAAGTTGACAGCAAAGAGAGTGAGAGCGGCGAAGAGATTGAGGTGAATGAAGAGGCCCTGCCCTCGCGCGCAGCGGCGGTGCATGAGCAAATTCGACAGGAAGGTGAAAAAGAGCTGGAGCGCGATGGCTTAGCGCTGCTGTTTTCCGCCGTTGCGGCGGGCCTGTCGATGGGGGCCTCGCTGATGGCGAAAGGGATCTTCCACCTTCATTTCGAGGGGGTCCCAGGCGCCTTCTTACTGGAGAACTTCGGATATACCTTTGGCTTTATTATCGTCATCATGGCGCGTCAGCAGCTGTTTACGGAGAACACCGTGACCGCCGTGCTGCCGATAATGCATAAACCGACCGGCCGCAATTTTCTGCTGCTGTTGCGTTTGTGGGGCATAGTGCTGGGCGGTAACCTGATAGGGACGGCGGTGGCTGCGCTGGCCTTTATGCATATGCCCATTTTCGATGAGGCCACGCGCACGGCATTTATCGGCCTTAGTCAGAAGGTGATGGAAAACTCACCAGGCGAGATGTTTGCTAAAGCGATCGCTTCAGGCTGGATTATCGCCACGATGGTCTGGATGTTCCCTTCAGCGGGCACGGCAAAGCTCTGGATTATTGTGCTGATGACGTGGCTGGTAGCGATAGGCGACTTTACGCATATCGTGGTCGGTTCCGTCGAAACGCTTTTTCTGGTGTTTAACGGCATTATCAGCTGGAAGGAATTCCTCTGGCCATTCGCCCTGCCCACTCTGGCGGGAAATATCATCGGCGGCACCTTTATCTTTGCGCTGATAAGCCATGCGCAAATCCGCAACGATATGAGCAATAAAACGTCGTAATGACTCAGGTACTATGAGCAACAAAACGTTGTCATGACTCAGACAATATGAGCAACAACACGTTGTAATGGCTCAAAGGGTAGCCGCTGGACGCAGCGCGCTACCCCCTTCTTTGCAGAGGCTCAGTTAAAAAGTGCGAAGGTTTTAACGTAAAATGAGCTCGCAAACAGCACGTATCCCAGCCATACCAGCAGGATCAACCCAATTGAAAATTTCAGTGACATAGCCTGTTCCTCTCTCTCACACAGCAAGGGTGCCCCTTGTTTACGTGGATTTACATTAGAACGCGGCGAGCCATGAGATATTGATCCAGCGCAAGTAAGCATGCGTAAAGAGAATTCAGATAATCTCGACTGAAACATATAAAGCCGCCGCTGAAAAAAACAGCACCTAAGCGGCCTGTTTTTGCCCCAGCTCAGATATTTGATATTCCTCAACATTAGCGTCAAATTTTATGATACTATCCCTGTCGCTCTGGGTCGTTAGCTCAGCTGGTAGAGCAGTTGACTCTTAATCAATTGGTCGCAGGTTCGAACCCTGCACGACCCACCAGGCGGCCATCGTATAATGGCATTACCTCAGCTTCCCAAGCTGATGACGCGGGTTCGATTCCCGCTGGCCGCTCCAACTGCTTGAAAATACGCGAGCAGTTACGCTAAGATACTGCCCCTGGCGAAGAGTATGTCGCCATCTTGTACCGCGTCTCCTTAGTTAAATGGATATAACGAGCCCCTCCTAAGGGCTAGTTGCAGGTTCGATTCCTGCAGGGGACACCATTTTAATGTCTGCGAACGTCCATTTAAACCTATTTTATCCAATCGATTCATCAAGTTAAAATCATTACTTCGTCTACCTAATTCCAATAACTTTTATCAACATCCTGCACATTTTGTTGGTGAACTGCTCTCCGTTGATTATTACACCCCGATGTTAGTAATGTCTTCATAATGACCCGCTCCCCATATGTGATCCTGGGGGCAGGTCAGTACGGGTTGGCACCGGCCTTCGGGTGGATGCTATCAGTGTAAAGAACGCGAAGGTTCGCAGTATTCTGGCCAGGGCCTGCTCCACGACAGAGGAAGAAGAATCCTGGGAAGGTCGCTGTCGGTAAAGCGGAGGCGGCGGCTTTGGCTAAGTGTTGAGGGGGGACCATTTCAAAAGCGTATTGCATAGGCAGGGAATGTTTCAACATGACTGCCAGTCTGTAAACTGCACTGGCCTAATTCGATCAAAGCCCCGGCCTTGCGGCCAGTACTTTGTCGTTAATCTAAGCCACCTTCTAAATAAGGTGGCTTAGTGTTAAAAAGAGAACTTACCAATATTATCTACGGCATAGAGTCCATTTTTCTTCATGAGCATATGCATTGGTATCAGCATATCTCGACAAGGAAAAAGTCTTGTATCTTTCCCCAATATTTTCGATAGCCCAGTAAACATCATTGGAATGAAGATTACTGTTATATGCAGATACATCTCCCCATTCTGAATAAAGCGCACCAATTCTTCTATTTCCTTTATCTAAATAAATAAGTTCAACGGCTGATAGAGAACCTGAGGAGCTTATACATTGTTGTTTAGATACAGCGTGATAGAACATGTTTGGAGCAACATCTTCAATGCGGCCAGGTATATAGAACCAATGAGCTAACGTAAAACTATAACTCAGGATATAGTCAGGATTCTTTTTACTAACACCCTGAATTGTAACTTTTTGACCCGATTGGCCACCATCGTTAAATTTTACCGTACCATCGGCAGAGACCGTAGACCATGAGGTATCACTTTTCCAATCAAAATCACTGACAGCACCACCAGTAAGTTCTAATTTGAAATTGGCACCGTCTATCCCTGTAGCTGGAAAGCCCTGATCGGCCTGGAAGCGGAACCCTTTGACATTCAATGAAGAAATGGTCGCGCCCTTCAGCGTCAACTCATAGTTAAAACTATTATAAAATTCGAAATAATCATTGACTTTTGCGCCAAAGGATAGAGTTGCTTTGCCGGGGGTAATAAATCTGATTAATGCACCGTCCCATTTCGCCACCGATTCATTGGATGAATAAACATCAAGATATGGTGCACTCTCATCAGGAATTGAGAGATGAGAAATATCAACTGAATTAGCTGAAATCAAATCAAAACTTTCTTGTTTAGAACCCGACAGGTCAACTTTGGCCTTTTCAAGTGTATAGCTGATTTCTAAAACACCCGGCAGGAACTGATCGGTCTCCTCTGTATTAACTTTAAAAGCCGCATATCCTGGCTTAACTGGAGTAATCGAACCAGATTTATCCACTGTTGCAACCGCAGTGTCTGATGAAGAAAATTTGAATGCTAATGTATTTCCAACATCCGGGTTAAGGAATGAAGCAACAATTCGTTGATCCTTTTTGTCATTCCAGACTGCCGTTATCTTTTTAGTAACAGAATCAATCATGGGATTCGCTTTATTAACGATAAGGTTATAACTCGCTGTTGCTGAGTTATAAAATTCGTTTCCTGCCGTGAAAACAACGATTTTCGTTTGACCAGACTTAAGTAAGGTTACCTTCCCTGTTGAATCAACGGTCGCAACTTTAGGATCAGAACTGGACCAGGTTGGCTTGAGTGCAGCTGGCATGCCATTGACTGACTGAGAATCCTTGAATGTTTTAGCGTAGGTAACAGTTTGATCGCGATTATCAAATTTCAGATCAGGGGTAACGGAATCGACAGTAATAGTGATCTTTTTATCAATAACAGTACCCGATACCGATGCTTCCAGTTCGTATTTTCCCCGAACAGAAGATTTACCTGTCGCATGATAGATTCCCTCTGACACATTTGTAACAGACGTCAGTTTGAAATCTGTAGGCGAGCCAGTAACCCTGATTTTAACAGGAGCTGAATTGACAGGATTACCATAACGGTCCTTTAACGTTACTGTGAAAGTCACACTACTGTTTGTATCAACAGTGATTAATGTCTTGTCTGCAGCAAAGCTGGAGCTTTTACTGTCAATATCGCCAGGGTTGACAATAACAACACCTGCCCGGGAGTAGTGTTTTTCATCCAGATAAGCTGTCAT
The DNA here is from genome assembly GCF_039621855.1 of Erwinia sp. HDF1-3R. Classification (NCBI taxonomy): domain Bacteria; kingdom Pseudomonadati; phylum Pseudomonadota; class Gammaproteobacteria; order Enterobacterales; family Erwiniaceae; genus Erwinia; species Erwinia sp. HDF1-3R. The sequence continues at coordinate 3,455,099 of NZ_CP155071.1, forward strand.
CAATAGCTGACCGGAAGTTGAACTTTTAATAGTAACGGAAACTATACCGTTCGAGTCAGATCGAGAAGTGGGTGTGAACGATTCTGCTTTACCGGTTAAGTTCCAGGATACTACCACATTAGGTAATACGTTACCCAGGGAGTCAGTGACCGTTGCTTTATATGTTACTCCCTTTTCATCCCCGGCAGTAAAACTGGTCCTATCGGTAGTGATATTTGATATATTCCAGTTACTAACATCCCCCTTTACGGTCAGTACTTTATTCTGTCCAAAAGTGGTCTGATTCACTTTAACCGTTAAATTGCCTGTCCCCGATTTTTTACTTGTCACTTCGAACTGATAGTGTCCCGGACGAGTACTGTTGGCTTTTCCCGGAATAATAGCGTTATTATCACTCACGCCGATGACATCCTGTCCCGACAAAAGATTATCGTATTTATCACGCAAAGTAAGCGCCAGCACTGCTGACTCTTTTCCCGCAATGATAGTTGATGGAGTAAGCGTTAATTCAGAGTGATCCGCGTCAGGCACATCCGCAGTGAAACTAACATCGGGTGCCGAAACAGATGTTGTCGCTAAGAGCAGATCAACTTTAGCGGTACCTGCCTTGTTACGAACTAGATTGACGACTACTTTCCCATCATTATCAGTTGTGCTTACCTGCGAACTCAAGATGCTCCCTTCATTGGCGCTCCATGTAACCGGGAAACCACTCTCTATGGGATTGCCATTTTTATCAGTTAACATTGCAGTATAGGTAACGTTACCACCGACTGCCGTAGACAAGGCTGAAACTGCGATTTCACCTATGAGTCCAACGGAGAGGGTATCCGATTTAACTGTAATATTAGCACGACTTTTTATTGTGACATTTTTGATTTGACCTTTAACCTCAGTCTTTCCGGCCTTTGTTCCAGTGATGCGAGCCTGGTAAACTCCATTCTCGGTTTCGGTAAAAGGCGTAGTCGTCAGAGGTAAATCTGTTGAAAACACTAATGAAATATCATTCTGTAAGCCGGAAATTAAATTTCCATTAATATCTCTGGCTACAATAGTAGCAATGGCAGTATCCTTTCCTGCAACTATTGTAGCTGGAGAAAGGTTAAGCGAAGATTTATCTTCTGATATTTCATCAGCAGTAAAGGTTATTGCCTTATCTGCACTCATATTCTGACCACCTCCCAGTAAAGCTACTACAGTCGCCTGACCAATTATAGAGCTGGAGAGAGAGATTTCCGCAATTCCATCATCATTGGTTTTACTTATTGGTGAGGACAGGACACCTAGATTAGTCTTCCAGCCAATAGATACACCGGGTAACTTCTTGTTTCCATTACTATCGCTTATTTGTGCACGAATTTTTACCGTTGTTTTTCCATCGGCTTTAACAGTTCCCGAACCCTCCACGTTAACACTTTCGAAGGTAGCATCTTTTTCATTCGCAATCAGCCCCAAAGGCGTTTGCAAATTAACATTACCACTATTTGCAGTTATGAGCCAGGTTCCTTCCTTATTGCCCTTTACAGAAGCACGATAAATACCACTACCCTTATCTGACTCTATAATTTTAATGCTATCGTTTTCAGCCGACCATTTAATACTTTCCACATCAACAGGATTACCCCAGCGATCTTTTAAAATCAGCTCAGCGACAGAATTATCAACCCCGTTAGCGAATATTGACTGAGGCTTAACAGATAATTGGCTGTAATCTTTGTCGGCATCCCCTGCCAGGAACGTAATCTTAGAGGAAGCTTTTATACCATTAAAAATCTCTGCGGTAACAGAGGTAACTCTTGCCTGTGTTCCACTAAGTTTCGCTGACGCCACTCCTTCTTCGTTGGTTAACGACATATAAGTATTTAGTTCATTACTGTCGCTTCTCCACATCACATTCGTGCCAACGAGAGGATTATTATTACTATCAACTACTTTTGCAGTCATCTCAACAGGCGTGCTACCAACCTCAATTTCAGGTTTATTTATTTTTAGTGTAACAAGTGCAGTTTTTGCATCCGCAGTTGAACTCAAAACAATCGTTTTTTTCTCTCCATTATCCAGGCGCGCCTGTATATTTATCTTTCCGGCATGTTTTGTCTTTAATGTTGAAACAGCTAAACCTTCACTATTAGTAACCGTACTTTCAGGCGATATAATAGCATTGGTATCACTGTTCATAGTAACCGTAATCCCATTCAATGGATTACCATTAACATCCTGAACGGTAGCAGAAATTGTTGCACTTTCTGTACCATCGGCGTTGATGCTGGTCTTATCAGTGGTTAAATGAGTAATTAACCCTTTTGTGGCATCCGCTACAAAAGAGACAGGGTCAGCATTTTTAAAGGATGAGTTCGTCAAAGCAGTAATCACAACACTTAATGCTTTGCTGCTGGTTATTTCAGTTACAGCCTCACCATTCTCATTAGTTATACTTTGTAAAGCGCTAATTTTTACTATGTCGCTATCACGATTCGATTTCCAGTCTACTGGAACCCCAGCGAGAGGATTGTTAAATTCGTCTTTAATTAATGCTGTGAAAACCAAAGGACTTTTACCATCAGCATCCCCTGAACTCTTTGAAGGCAATACAGATATGACTTTAGCTGTAACCGTGTCTGCTGTAAAAACAGTGTCTTTTGTATGCTCATGACTATTTACAGTTGCAGTAACTTTAATAGTGCCCGCATTGATATTTGTTAATGTTGTTGATGCAACTCCTTCCAGATCCGTGCTAACCGTCTTAGAAGCTAAGATAGCATTATTGCCAGCGCTGAAAGTCACACTCAAGTTTTTCACAGGGTTTTTATTATTATCAGTGACTAAAACACGTACGTGTTTTACCGTTTTACCATCAGCTACAGATACTTCTGGTAAAATAGTAAAGTTATCATCCAGAAGTCCTGCCGTATTATCATCAGCAATAAATGTAACCACAGCATCTTTGCTGGCGTTATTACTTAAACTTACGGTAATTTTGCTATCACCAGCTTCCTTGCTGGTTATTGATAACATTGCCTCACCATTATCATCAGAATCAACAGATTCTTTTACATTAACATTACCAGTGGACTTGATGTTTATCTTCTGATTTGGAACTTTATTCCCATGAGGGTCAATAACAGTCACCTTAATTCTATTCTCTGATTCGCCATCGGCTTTAGAATTGTTAGTGATAACCTCAATATTATCGATAACAGCACTTTCATTATCTGCTGTTATGGTTATTTTTGCTGATGGGAGTTCGACCTCTCTTGTTAAAGGAGTAATAGAAAAACTCTCTGGAACAATACCTGAAGTTAGAATAACAGTATATTCACCTATTGCTTTACGTTTAAAATTAGTAAGCGTGGAGGTATGTCCCCCCTTAATATCAACACTTATTTCATTGCTATCAATATCTATTGGATTACCATTGCCATCATTTACCTTAAGTGTTAATTCTTTCTGAGACTTCCCATCGGCTGGCAACGTTACTTCACCTGGCGTGAATGTGCTGTTTTTATATTCTATAGCAGCTTGAGTGACCGTAACCTGTGTTTCTTTCTGTGCGGATATGTTTCCTTTCTTATCGATAGCTACAGCGCTAATTTTGTGATTATTTATACCAGACGCCGCTGAGCTATAATTCGGTATAACGACAAAATAGCCAGCCCCTTCATGGATAATTTTACCGCCAGCAGCAATCAGTGAAGGAGACGTCCATTCGATTCTGTCTAAATCATATTTAGTCGTTACATTGACACCAAGTGATTTTTTTTCACCTGCATAACCTTTGATTAGGTTATTCAAATTAAGCCGGATAACTTCTTTTTTGCGATATTCCAATACAATATTGTTATTCCGTTCCACCAGGTCATATCGGCTGCCCGCCAGGCTGCGCAAGGCTGCCACCGCATTAGGGTTTATATGACTACGCCACGGCACACCTAATTGGTAGTTCATATCAACACCAAAACGATGCTCATTGGTACCTGATTGCCCCTGCCGCCGCTCAGCATTTAATGTTATCAGTGGAACCGGCGTATAGTTTACCCCCGCCGTGATGGCGCGTGGATTATTCTGACGTTTATCCACTCCGAACAACGCGACCTCTTTACCATAGTACTGCTCGAACGTCAGCTTCCCACCCAGCTGTGGCAGTGAAGGCAGCCAGGCATTAGCCCGGATATCCCAGCCGTTCGTCGGGCGCTCCTGGTAATCCGTAATATCCGGAGAATCCTTCCAACCTGTCACACGCATATAGCTGTTAGCGCTGAGCCTGAGGTAGTCACGCCAGTACTCCAGCCCCAGACCTGCCCGCGCATGGCCCCGGGAGAGGTCATAATCGCCGAAGACGTTGCCCCCCAGTGTATATGCAGGGGTAAGATAACGCATCCCGAAGCCGAGATTGGCCTGGGTGCGATCATCCGTGCGGTGCAGTCTGCCCTGAGTGAACACCAAATTGCTGCCCTGGTCGTACAACGGAACCAGCAGCTCAAGGTGTGAGTTCTTCAGTGAAAAGTTCTCATCAGCATCCAATTGTACGCGGGCGGTGCCGAAGCGGCTGAGCCACTGCTGCACTTCACCGCTGGCAGCACCTGAGGCCATTCCCCTGGCCATCGAAGTCGCGGCATCACCATTTGGGTTATTTGCCAGGAAACCGCCAGCCTGAGAAGCAATAGAGGCAACCTTATGCGCCGGATTATCCTTCACATCTGCTGACTCCTCTCCGGTTGCCTGATTATCCCACTGAACCTCTGGCAGGGGAGCCTGGGGGACATCCAGCTCATCGCCAGGCTTCAGATGGTCAAAGCCATGTGCAAAGGTGCGGAACTGATTGAGCTTCCGCAGCTGCTCCAGACTCATATTGTACTTTTTGGCCACCATAGCCACCGTTTCACTCTCACACAGGATATATAACCGCGTCTGCGGCATGACCTGTTTTGTCGGGGCATTCAGAAAGTACTGGCCACCTGCGCCCGCAATGGCGGGCGTAAAGGTCACCGCCATCGGGAAGGCGAACTGAACGGCGATATTCAGCCAAACCAACCACCGCAATCGTACGGGTACGGCGTCAGGATGGGGTTTAAGTTGGGAGGTAAAGTTAGTCATAGGTTTTACTCTGGTCAAGAAACACGCATAAAAAAGAGTCCGTGACGGAAAGAACACCGATGAACCGGCTCTTAATACAGGCTTGATTGCACTCTTTGCTGTTAAGGGGGATTGATAGTCAGTCACGTAAAAAAGGGATTATATACATGCAAATCGGGACGAACATTAATCTAATTGCAATTCATCTCTTAAATAATCGTTTTTTACAAACTTAGGAGCTTATACTTTCCTTTTATGGTCACTTTCTATTAATTTATTTTAAGTTGAACCCTCACCATAGTGTATATTTATTGGGGTAAAGCATAAAAAAAACCAAATACATCCAGATTTTTACCTGAAACAATTATTTATAGTAATAAACTATGGAGTTCGCACCATCATCCCGCAGATTGAATGTATGGCACGCACAGCGCGCATACAGGGGCAATAACAAGGAGTATCTATAGATATGGTAGGGGAACTCAACGGAACATACTTGTACAAGAGGGTACCCACATCATCATCACGTATGACTTTTTGGGTGCTCATAGAGGAAACAGGTAAACAATGAGGCATACAAGACATTGCGGGATTACTGCTTTGATATCAGGTAATAACAGTATCGATGTTGCCTACCAGTTTGCTTTACAGGAGCTGCATGAAGCAGATGATATAGCGGAATTAGCTGGAAAGTACTTCCAGCGTTTTAATGTGGACCCAGCACGCTTTTCCCCGAAAGGCTAATCCGCTGCCGTCTCTTGCCTGCTTTCACCCGCATGGGTCAGGTCATACGCGGCCTGGGCTTTATCCAGTGCCGCTCCATGTTCCAGCGCCCAGTCATACAGCGCGATAAACGGCTGTTGTAACGTTTGTGCCAGCGGCGTGAGGCTATATTCAACCCCAACCGGGGATGTGGGAAGAACTTCGCGGATCACCAGGCCATTACGTTCGAGTCGCTTCAGCGCATCTGCCAGCGCTTTATGGGTGATCCCATCCAACCGACGACGGATTTCATTAAAGCGGGAAGGCCTGGAACAGAGCACCGTGAGAATTAAAATCGACCATTTATTGGTGATATGTTCCAGTACCGGGCGGGTTTTCCCTACGTCTCTCAATACGTTAGCGTCTGAATGTGCCATGGCAATATACTCCGGGATACCTGATATAAACAAAGTGCGTAATTGATATTAAATATAATATATATACCCTTCCCTCTCCACCCAAAGAGGAGAGATCAGATGAGCAGACTGGAAAATAAAGTCGCTGTAATACTGGGCGGCGCTAAAGGAATTGGCCTGGCCATCAGCCAGCGTTTTGCCAGCGAAGGTGCAACGACCTGGTTCACATCGCGTCGTGACGAAGAGTTGCAGGCGGCAGGCCTGAAGATATCGGGTAAATCGAACCCGTTGCAGGCCGATGTCAGTCAGCAGAGCGAGCTGATACGCATTATGGATACGGTAAAGGCTGAATCATTCCAGATAGATGCGTTGGTGATCAATGCCGGGATGACGGACTATGCCACTATTGATGATATAAGTCCGTCGCATTTTGACCAGATTTTTGGTCTTAATGTGCGGGCGGCCGTTTTTGCGTTGCAGGCCGCGCTGCCGCTCCTTAAACCCGGCGCAAGCGTTATCCTGATTGGTTCCATTGCTGATGTGCTGGGTACCGAGGGTTACGGCGTTTACAGCGCCAGCAAAGCGGCCCTGCGATCCTTTGCCCGGACCTGGACACGCGAGCTCTCTTCGCGCGGTATCCGAATCAATGTGGTGGCTCCCGGCCCTGTTGATACGGAAATGATGCAGGCCGCCTCCGAAGAGTTGCGCAAGGAAATAATCAGCGCGATCCCGTTGAGCCGCATGGGCAGGCCTGAAGAAGTGGCCAACGCCGCGCTGTTTCTGGCAAGCGATGAAAGTAGCTATATTGCAGGCGCTGAAATTTGTGTGGATGGCGGCCTGACGCAGGTTTAAACGCTAACGGATAATGATCTGTTTCTCAGCCATCCCCGGATGGCTGAGGCGCGCCCCTTACGACTTGCTCACCGCATAGTTTCTGACTTTATTATTTTCCATCTGTACGGTCAGCGTCTTACCCTCGGTCGTGTCCCTTGCCCTTGCCTGACTCCAGGTCCACATCAGGATCTGATGCCCCTCCGGATATGGGGTTTCCGAGGTGGGCTGACCAAAAAGCGCAATCATTTCCTGCCTCGTGGTCGTGCCCTTGTGGATTTTGTTAAGCCGCGCATCGTCGAAATCCTGGCCAACGGAGGCGGTACACCCGGCAACCGTCATTATCAGGCATAAAACTAACCATACTTTTTTCATCATCAGGGCCGCGCGCTCTTTCTGCCGGAGAGGTAACGAACGCCCTCAGGTCCAAAGAATTCGGAATGGGGCTCATCGCGCTGGAGATGAAACACCTCGCCCACGCGCCAGGTTTTTTCCCCGCTCTGACTAAGAATGGTTATCTCACCCGCCAGAATCAGCGCTTTCGCTTCAAAGGGATGCGCGTGGTGCTCCAGCCTGCCGTTAGGTTCGCGCTCCACCACCACCGGCGTGTCAAAACCCTGCTCAGCCAGCTGTTTTACGAATTCTTCCTGCTGCATGGTCACTCCGGATAAACACAGGTATTCCGCTAAGATAGCCTGACTGCCCACACACTTTCAATTTATACCGGGCTTGTCGGCGCGCGCCCTCTCGCCTTTGCTGCTAACCGGCCGCGCATAGCCGCCCGCAGCCCCCTGTCGCAGGCACCGCCAGGGGCTATTTCAACGTACCGCTCGCCGCAGCGGAATAGCGCGCTTTGGCATGATGCAGCGAAAGCAGGGACATCACCATCAGTACGCATCCGGCGACAATCAGAAAAGCATACCCCAGCAGGCTCCAGGCCCAGATACCAACGATCCCCCCGACCAGAAATCCCGCTATCGTCAGCGCATGGAGCTTTAACCGATCGAGATATGCCGTGGCTTCACTGGGGGACTCCTGCCGCCGCAGGATATCAATCAGCATCGCCATTTCAATACCAATATCGGTTGCCGTGCCGGAGACGTGCGTCGTTCTGACGCGGGCATTCGAAATCCTCGTTACCACGGCGTTTTGCAGCCCCATCAGCAGGCTCAGGGCCAAAATGAGCACCGCCCCTGGCAGGGTGAAGCTCAGCTCAGCCACGCCAAGCACCATTAGCGCCAGCGCTTCAATAACAATAACGAAAGCATAGATGCCGCGCAGGCCTCTGCGCCGTCCGGCATTGATAATCAGCGTGGAGAGTAAAGCGCCAAAAATAAAAAACAGTACGATGGACAGGAAGAATATGCCGCCGTTCCACCTGAACCGGGCCAGATTATCGGAAAGGGAAGAGACGTTACCGGTCATGTTGGCAGCGAAAAATCCTACAATTTCAAACGCCACCGTATTAAGCGCACCGGCAACGGCGGCCAGCAGACAGGCCAGCCAGCTGTCAGTATTGAGCGTTCTGGCTTCATCGGTACGAATCAACATGCTAATTTCTGTGCGTGGAGAAAGGGATGCATTATTTTCTGCCCAACCAATGGGAAACTCAAGTTACTTAATCGCGCCAGAAAAAAGGACAATGCGGTCGGCCTTAATTTAGTAAGCTTCCTGACTGTGGAGAGGTAAATGTTCAATGATAAGGATATTCAATTATGCTGCTTACCCTGCTGCCCATTTTAGCTATTCTGTTTATTTTGCTTTTTATCGTCTGTTTTATTATTTTCCTGGTCAGGCTTTCCCGCGAGGGTGACGCCAGTTTCGGGCTGGCCCTTATCGTGCTCATTTTACCCTTTGTGGCATTCTATTGTGCTTTCTGGTACGTCAGCCTGTACCTCGAGACCTTAGGCATTAACCCTACCCTCTTTTAGGTACGATTAGTCGGAGGGAGAGATAGGCGATAAATACCCCGCTACTCCGCTGATTGATTGCTCACCGCACACTTACACTGAGGGAAAGTTAATCACGCCCGTTGTGGAGTCCCTATGCCAGACAAAGATCCTATTGTTGAACGTCTCACCGTTGAGGTACTTGCCCTGCGTCATATCGTGCAGATGCTGATTGCTTACGGCAACGTGCCTACCGGTGGCAAGCTGAATAAATACCTGCTCAAGGTAGCGGATGATACTGAACACCGCGATGAACGACACGGCAATAAAGCCATCGCCGAGGCGATCCGCAGCTACATTCAGAACTGATTTTCTGGCTATTCTTTCCATAATCATCGCCGCCTGCGCAATGTGCCAGAATGCAGATTTCGGATTTTGTTACATTAACCTGCCGCCCCGCTAAATGTTTTCGACCAGGCTTACTCCTTATTAAAACAAGACCTCGTGCTCAGTTTCCACGTTCAGGACTCGTAAGGAGTAACCATTATGTCGTCACACGCCAGAGAAGATAAGCCCGCAGCCGTTTCCCCTTTGCCACTCTCTTCAGCACAGCAAAATAAAGGTACGGCCTTTAGCGAAGCAGATCGTAAAAAACACCGACTGGAAGGGCTGCTGCCGCCCATCGTGGACAGTTTGCAAACCCAGATCCAGCGCGTTAAAGAGCACCTCGACGGCAAGCCTAACGACATCGAAAAATATATCTACTTGCAGGAGCTGGCGAATCGCAATGAAACGCTGTTTTATGCCACGCTGATGTCCGATCCCGTCACCTTTATTCCCCTGGTTTACGATCCCACCATTGCGGATGCCTGTCTTAAGTACGGCCATATTTATCGCCAGCCGAAGGGGATGTATCTGACGCGTGAAATGAAAGGCCGGCTGGCTGAGGTGCTGCGCAACTGGCCGCAAAAGGACGTTCGTTTTATCTGTGTAACCTCCGGTGGCCGGATTTTAGGACTGGGCGACATCGGTGCTAACGGTGCGCCTATCCCGGTGGGAAAGCTCCAGCTCTACACCGCCTGCGCCGCCGTCCCGCCAGAGGGCCTGCTGCCTGTCCACCTGGACATTGGCACCAGCAATAAAAAGCTGACGAGTGACCCACTTTATACCGGCCTGCGTAAAGCCCCCCTTGCGCAAAAAGCGCTGGATGAGCTGCTGGATGAGTTTGTCGCGGCGGTGGAGAGCGTCTTCCCCGGCTGCTGTATTCACTTTGAGGACTGGAAAGGCAGTGATGCGGTGCGCTATCTACAACGCTATCAGAGTCGGGCCCTGGTTTATAACGACGATATTCAGGGTACGGCAAGCGTGGTGCTGGCTGGCCTGATTACGGCCCTGAAAACCACTGGCGGCAAGCTGTCACAGCAGCGCGTGCTCTTTGCCGGTGCTGGCTCCGCTGGAACGGGCATCGCCAATATGCTGGTTGAGGCGATGGTGCTGGAAGGCGCAGAGCGGGAAGAGGCTCGCCGGGCAATCACGCTGTTCGATAAGGACGGGCTGATTGAGACGGGGCGTAAAAAACTCTCTGCTGAACAGAAGACCTTTGCCCGGAAGGCTGAACCCCAGTCCGATCTGCAAAAAGTGGTGGAAGCGGTTAAACCTACGGTGCTTATCGGCGTCAGTACGCAGGGGGGGCTGTTCACCGAGAAGGTGGTTAAAACCATGAGTAAGCTGAACGATCGGCCGATTATCTTCCCACTTTCCAATCCGACAGATAACGCTGAATGCACCGCAAAACAGGCCTATCAGTGGACCAAGGGCAAAGCGCTCTATGCCGCGGGTGTGCAGTTCGGTGAGGAAAACGTACAGGGTGAAACGCGCTATCCGGGTCAGGCCAATAACTTTTATATTTTTCCGGCGGTAAGCCTGGCGGTGTACGCGGCGCGCCCCAGGCGTATTGACGATCGGCTGTTTATAGAGGCAGCCCGCGCCTGTGCGCAGCAGGTCAGTAAAAAAGATCGCGATCGGGGAATGCTCTACCCTTCACAGGCCGGGATACTGAAAACGGAAAAGGCTATCGCCCGTCATCTGGTGCGCTATCTGTTTGATAACGATCTGGCGGGGGTGGAAGAGCCCGATGATATCCCCCGCTGGCTTGATAAGCTGAGCTACAAGCCCCGTTACGAGTAAATGCGTGTCGTACTGATTTGATCGGGATACGCAATTCGCGATATCCTGCGGACGAGCTGTTGATATAGTTCATTTTATGCCCTTCATGCGTCAGGTTCGACGACCTGGCGCAGCATAGCTGGACGATGAATTTAACAAGGATGATAACGTTATGCATGACTACCTGACACAATGGCTCAGCGCCTTTGATCTGCCCTACGCCTCTTTTATCGCTGTATTCGCCCTGCTCGGCATTATCCTGCTGATCTCCCTGCTCGTACACGGCCTGCTGCATCAGGGAGTTACTCCTCCCCTCCGCAGGCTGGCCGAGAAGTCGTCAAAGCAGTGGCCGCGATCGTTTATTGATAAGAAACTGCTCAGCCGTTCAGCCCTGCTGCTCCAGGGGATCCTGCTCCAGCTGCAAATTGCACTTTTCCTGCAGGGCATTGAGCCGCTGCATACCGTGCTGGTGGTGTTCAGCCAGGTATGGATGATGACGTTCAGCCTGCTGATGTTTTTCTCGCTGCTGGACGTACTTCTTGAGCTAACGCAGCGACAGGCCATTGCCAGCCAGCTCCCCCTTCGCGGTATTTTTCAAAGCCTGAAGCTGATTGCCGCGCTGCTGGTTGTGCTGATGATTATCTCAGTGCTGATTGGTAAGTCCCCGCTGGTGCTGCTGACCGGGCTGGGTGCCATGACCGCCGTACTGATGCTGGTATTTAAGGACCCCATCCTCGGTTTAGTGGCCGGGATCCAGCTGTCAGCCAATGATATGTTGAAGATTGGCGACTGGCTGGAGATGCCTAAATATGGCGCAGACGGCGACGTGGTGGATATCGGTCTGACCACGGTTAAAGTTCGCAACTGGGATAAGACCGTCACGACGCTTCCTACCTACGTGTTGATATCAGATTCATTTAAAAACTGGCGCCCGATGTCAGAATCAGGCGGACGCCGCATCAAGCGCAGCATTAATATTGATGCCACCAGCATCCATTTTCTCAGCGAGGACGAAGTGGCCAGCCTGAAACGTGCCCAGCTGCTGACGCCTTATCTGGAAGGCAAAGGTGAGGAAGTGGAAAACTATAATGCCCGGCTGAATTGCGATCTCACTACGCCACTTAACGGCCGCAGGATGACCAATGTCGGCACCTTCCGCGCCTGGCTGGAAGCCTGGCTCAGGGCGCATCCGCGCAGCCATAAGGAGATGACCCTGATGGTACGCCAGCTGGCGCCGGGTCCCTCGGGCCTGCCGATAGAGATTTATATGTTCACCAATACCACCGCCTGGCTGGAGTATGAAAATATCCAGGCTGATATTTTCGATCATATCTTTGCCGTACTGCCTGAATTTGGCCTGCGCGTTCATCAAACGCCTACTGGCAACGATCTGCGACAGCTGCGGCTGACGGAACAGGATAATGCTATCCCGGCGGATCGCTAACGAACTGCGGTTCAGGCTACCTTTCATACCCTGTGAGAGGCATTTCATTCCGCGCGGGCGGCAGTTCATGCCTTAATCAGCCCGCGCGCGAAAGACCCGACATATTCTGTGCTCAATTTATTAAACTTTCATCGGGAGTTTTCCATGAGCACATCCCCCGTCAACACCCGCGTTAATCGTACCCGCTGGCTAACCCTGATCGGTACGGTGATCACTCAGTTTGCTCTGGGTTCAGTCTATACCTGGAGCCTGTTTAATGGCCAGCTGTCCCACAAGCTGGATGCGCCAATTAGCCAGGTGGCTTTCTCGTTTGGCCTGTTGAGCCTGGGGCTGGCTATCGCCTCTTCGCTGGCGGGAAAGCTTCAGGAGCGTTTCGGCGTACGCCGGGTGGCCATCGGTTCTGGCGTGCTAATGGCGGTGGGTTTTTATATGACCGCTCACGCTAACAATCTCTTTATGCTGTATCTCAGCGCGGGGGTGTTAGTGGGTCTGGCCGACGGTGCGGGCTATCTGATGACGCTTTCAAACTGCGTAAAATGGTTTCCAGAGCGCAAAGGGATGATTTCCGCCTGTGCCATAGGTGCCTACGGTCTGGGCAGCCTTGGGTTTAAATTTATCTGTAGCTATCTGTTGAGTATTAACAGCCTGGAGACGACCTTTGTTATTTGGGGCGGACTGGCAATGGTGATGATTATCCTCGGCGCGTTGCTGATGAAAGACGCCCCACAACAGCCTGCGGCCAGGCCGGGTGAAATCAGTCGGGCGCGTGACTTTTCGCTGGCAGAAGCCGTGCGTTTACCGCAGTACTGGATGCTGGCGCTGATGTTCCTGACCGCCTGTATGAGCGGGCTGTATGTGATTGGCATTGCGAAAGATATCGGCGAAGGGCTGGTACATCTCTCATTACAAACGGCGGCCAACGCGGTGACGGTGATTGCGGTTGCCAACCTGAGCGGTCGCCTGATTCTCGGTATTCTTTCCGATAAAATGCCGCGTATCCGGGTGATTACGCTTGCACAGGTGGTTTCGCTGGCGGGAATGGCGATTATGCTGTTCAGTCAGATGAACGAGCTGACCTTTTTTATCGCCATTGCCTGTGTCGCCTTCAGTTTTGGCGGGACCATTACCGTTTATCCTTCGCTGGTGAGCGATTTCTTTGGCCTGAATAATCTGACTAAAAACTACGGGCTGATTTATCTGGGCTTTGGGATTGGGAGCGTGTTGGGTTCGCTGATCGCCTCCCTGTTTGGCGGGTTTGTCGTGACTTTTAGTCTGATTATGGCGCTGCTGGTTATTTCGCTGGTTTTATCAGCCTCAATTCGATTGCCACATCGTCCTGCTGATAAAAAGAGCCATCTTCAGCATGCCTGAGAAGATCGTGTGCGGCAAAGGTCCGGGGTGTCGCCTACAAGGAGTGCCTGGCAGGTGTAACTGATGCTGCAAAGGTCCGGGGTATCGCCTACAAGGAGTGCCTGGCAGGTGTAACTGATGCTGCATAGGTCCGGGGTGTCGCCTACAAGGAGTGCCTGGCAGGTGTAACTGATGCTGCATAGGTCCGGGGTGTCGCCTACAAGGAGTGCCTGGTAGTTGTAACTGATGCTGCATAGGTCCGGGGTGTCGCCTACAAGTGGTGCCTGTAGTTGTAACTGATGCGGCAAAGGTCCGGGGTATCGCCTACAAGTGGTGCCTGTAGTTGTAACTGATGCGGCAAAGGTCCGGGGTATCGCCTACAAGTGGTGCCTGTAGTTGTAACTGATGCGGCAAAGGTCCGGGGTATCGCCTACAAGTGGTGCCCGGTGCCTGGCGGTCCTCACGCCGCGCGTGGCGCGGTGCCTTCGCTCCGCTCGTCGACCTTTCGGACCGGGCATGACGGGACATCCCTGTCCCGGCATGCCCTTGTGCCAGCATCCCTGCTGGCCCATCCGGGTCTTCCTCTCTACGCTCAGCGTTGCGGATTGCCTGTCACCGGGCCCCACCCGTCGGCTTATTGTATTGTGCTGGCTGTGGGTAACGGCGGTTTCGGGGGTTACACAAGATCTTTCGGCAAGTTTTAAAAGGAAGAACTCTGCAAATAAGAAAATGGATGAGCATTGCTACAGCTCAAAAGCCTGAATGTTATTAGGGCTTAACTGGACGTCGTGCTGATGATAACTGCGGATAGATAAACGGTTTTACTTAAAGCAGCTCAGCAGCGTGAGAGGTGGATAATCCCAGCGGGTGACGGGCAATCCGCAGCGCTGCGGCGAAGACGGAGGGCCAGGCGAGGGCAGCAAGGATGCTGCACTCAGGGAGCGGCGGGCAGGGATGCCCGCTCGCGACCAGGCCGTCCGGCCCGGAGTCGGAGCCAAAGGCACCAGGCAAAGCCTGGCGTGAGGACGCCCGGCAAACGCTGGGATTGTCCACCGGGATCGCAGGTATTACAGCTAACCAGCTAACCAGCTAACCAGCTAACCAGCTAACCAGCTAACCAGTGGAGTATAGGAATATGAGATATCTTCCCCCCCACCTGTTCTTTTATAAACATCAGGGTGTGAAAGGGCTCATTTTCTTCATAGAAAAAGTGGTGTAACTGAAAGCAATTCAGAAGCCCGAGAGGTGGACAATCCCTGCGATTGACGGGCAATCCGCAGCGCTGCGGCGCAGACGGAAGGCCAGGCGAGGGCAGCAGGGATGCTGCTCTCAGGGAGCGGCGGGCAGGGATGCCCGCTCGCGACCGGGCCGCCCGGCCTGGCGTCGGAGCCAAAGGCACCAGGCAAAGCCTGGCGTGAGGACGCCCGGCAAACGCTGGGATTGTCCACCGGGATCGCAGGTATTACAGCTAACCAGCTAACCAGCTAACCAGCTAACCAGCTAACCAGCTAACCAGTGGAGTATAGGAATATGAGATATCTTCCCCCCACCTGTTCTTTTATAAACATCAGGGTGTGAAAGGGCTCATTTTCTTCATAGAAAAAGTGGTGTAACTGAAAGCAATTCAGAAGCCCGAGAGATGGACAATCCCTGCGATTGACGGGCAATCCGCAGCGCTGCGGCGCAGACGGAAGGCCAGGCGAGGGCAGCAGGGATGCTGCTCTCAGGGAGCGGCGGGCAGGGATGCTGCTCTCAGGGAGCGGCGGGCAGGGATGCCCGCTCGCGACCGGGCCGTCCGGCCTGGCGTCGGAGCCAAAGGCACCAGGCAAAGCCTGGCGTGAGGACGCCCGGCAAACGCTGGGATTGTCCATCGGCTAAGCTGATATTCCAGCCGGGCGTTAAACCCTCTGACGCTACCGGGCAGCCCCCTACTTCATACCAAAGATCGGCTCCGGCAGGCCTGCCACCTCTACCCTGACCGCAAAAAGATCGCCAGACTGTGGGTATTTCTCCAGCTCCTCGGCGCTACGATCCTCACGGGAGCTGGTGATATACAGCGTCTTAAGATCCGCTCCGCCAAATGCGACCATCGTCGGCCAACGAACCGGCAATGGGATCTCATCAACAATTCGGCCATCCGCCGGATCGATGCGGACAACCCGCGACCCATCGAACATTGCCGCCCAGTAAAAACCTTCGCTATCTACCGCTGCGCCGTCGGGCTGACCGCCCTCACCCTGCGCAAATTGACGGACCACCTCACGCGGACCAATCTCGCCCTGCTCGTCCATTGGGTAGCGATAAAGCAGCCCGTGTGGCGTATCAGTCTGGTACATCCAGCGCCCGTCCGGCGAAAACGCAACGCCGTTAGAAATCATGATATCTTCAGCCTGAACGGTCAGTTGAAGAGCCTCGTCCACCCGGCACAGCTTCGCGCCGTTACGATCCTGCGGCTCCCACAGGCTGCCGCACCAGAAACGACCAAGGCGATCTACGCCTCCGTCATTGAACCGACTGCGCTCAGCATCGCCAGGATTAGGCGCAATACGACTAACAACCTGCCCCTGCTTATCCAGCTGAAAAACGCCGCTGCGCATCGCGGCGATAAAGCCCCCCTGGTGATGCAGCCCGAAACAGCCGATATGCTCCGCTACCGGCATAACCTGATGAGCGCCACTCTGCGGATCGAAGCGATGCAGCGCGGGGGCCAAAATATCGACAAAATAAAGCGCCTGCTCACTGACCGACCAGACCGGGCATTCCCCCAGTTCAGCCTGCACCGCAAGTACATTTTCTACCTGATAACGCATAACGTCTCCTTTAAATGAATGCGAACAGTTTAGGTCATCACCGCCAGTTTGCCTGGTTCAAAAAGGGCAGTAGGTAAATAACACAGAATAAAAAGGGTTTCATTTAGGATAATTCTGCCGTCAAAGGTTTTTTTCATCATTGTCTGATGACCATTAATTGTACAGCCATGCAAAATAAACTGAATTACCTGGACATATCTTTATAAAAAAAAAGACAAACGCGGCATTATTTCTCCACTATTTGTCGCTAACCTTGTTGGCGTAAGATAAATGAAGTTCTAACATTCAGATAAAGATGCCTGAACGGAAAGATGTACCATGCAGGACAGTAGATGCGGTCTACAATAAGTATCAGGGCATGGGTGAAAACACCTTGCCCGGCATGGGGTTCGTACAGATTTGATATCGCTAATTACGGGAAAAAGCTCACTTCCCTGGCGGGCAAAGCCTGCGCACAGCAATATAACAATAAAGAAATAACGCTATTCAGGGCGGGGGATTTCCCCGCCCTTTTTTATATTTTATCCCTTAATACTGTAATTACACTGATACCATGCTTTCATTAATCCCGGAAGACGGCTCGCCTGAGGTTTAATCGGTTCGACGGTGTCAAAACCCCGATCGGCACAATAGCGTTGCACATCTTCTCGCATCGCCGTTTTATTTACCGTTGTCGGATTAAAACGATACTGAACGGTATTTACAGCCGGGTCTTCATCCACTCTTTCAAACGCCCCAGGTTTACCTGACGTACAGCCTGCTAATAGCAGTGCAGCCAGGGCAACAAGGCAGGGAATACTCTTTTTCATCTCATTACTCTCCTCTGGTGCGGCATGATATCAGCCCCGGCTCTCCTCGCTATCGGAAAAAGCTATATTTGCGCTTTCTTTAGCCGACATTTGCATTAACTTACCTATTGATTCGATTCAGCGAACCATCTGGCGTCATTGGCGAGGGAATGCGATTATGCAGTTAGACACAGTAACGAGTCTGCACCACACCAGGATTTACTAAAAAATTACAATGATTTATGCCCGCGGCGAGCGGGCTTTTTTTTTGCTTAATTTGCATTTCCGCTGAGTATGATACGCAAAACGGCCGCAGAACGCTTAACCGGAAGTGCCAGCACGGATTGATACAGATCGAGGGTCATATCACAGAGTTTAGTCCGGTTAATGTCTGGCTCGGCGGGTGTATTGAGCGTTTGCAGGTCGCTGCCCCATTTCCGATAGAGCGTTCGGACAGTCGTGTGTAAATCCCGATTTGCACCCGACACATCCTGCTGCGTTACCGTTTCGCTGGCGTGTTGCAGAAAGCTGTCCATTGCATCTTTCTCACGACTTAACAGCGATTCCGGCAACAGTTCATCGGTATTAATCCCGCCGCTGACCTGAGGAAAAAGGAATTTGAAACACAGATTGGGATCTTTCTGCCGCAGTACCATCATCTCTTCGACTGAAATACGCATATAGGCAACCACATCGCTGTCGCTGGCATAAGCGAGTCGCTGATTAAGCAGGTCAGCAAGATCCGGGCGCAGCCGCTGCTGGGCTTCCGCTTCATTGGCCCCCTCTTTCAGGGCCGTCAGATATTCCTGCTCTATTTTTTTATAGAGGTCAGGCTGCTGGGCTTTTACCGTGCGCCAGACCGGCTGCAGGGCCAGATGCCTGACTGCCTCAGCAATTTTCTCTGCATGCTGCTCCTGCGGCAGCCGCCAGCCGAAATAATAGAAATTTCCGACAAAGAGCAGGGTAAATGCCAGTATGGCGGCGGTTGTCTTACTGAAGGCGCCGCGTTTTTGCAGCAGGGAGAGCACGAGAATAACGGCAAGGCCGAAGATAAAGGAAATAAGGGTAGGCTGTGAAATCAAAATGGCATCCTGTTATGCAGGGCCAGCTTACGCCAGCCCTGATAATGAAGCGCTAGTCGGCGCGTACGTCCACCAGCACCGGACAGCTGGCATGTTCGATCACGGCCGCACTCACCGACCCTTTAAGCAGCCGGTTAAATGAGGAGAGATGGCGGCGCCCCATAATAATCATCGCCACGTGCAGCTCGTTCGCCACCGCTACAATCGTTTCCGCCGATTCACCGGCTACCACGCGTCCGGTTGCCGTAACGCCAGCGGCCTGTAAGCCCGCCAGCGCCTGACGCACGGCGGCCTCGGCGGTGTTCTGCTCGTCCAGGGCCGCGCCAAAGTCACCCGGGTCTTCCCCGGCCTCAATAATCCAGGCGCCAGTCGTGCTGGCGTAGCTGGCATCAACGCAGCATAACACCACCACCTGTGCCTGAAGTGCGCAGGCCTGCTCACTGGCCAGCTGTACGACCTTACGGGCAATAGCCGAGTTATCAACGGCCACTAAAAGCGTTTTCATATCCCTCTCCTGTCAGTTACGAAGGGTCACCTTGCCTATCTCATCTACCAGCGCCTCTTTGCATTTAAGGATCTCGGTACGATAGAGCGCCTCATGCTTTTGAAAACGGGTGGATGGAACCAGTAAGCTAATGGAAAAGCGCCCCAAAATAGTATCGATCGCTACCGCCATAGTAGAAATCCCTTCCAGCGTCTCACCGCGGTCATAGGATAATCCGGTACGGCGGATCTCATGCAGCCGCGCAAGCAGCTCTGGAAATGCCTTTACGGTAAGGTCTGTCATCGCCTTATAGGCATCGCCCACCAGCGCCCGGGCCTGCTCATCGCTGTCCAGCGCCAGCAGCGCTTTGCCGCCTGAAGTGCTGTACAACGGCAGGTTAAGACCGATGCGCGGTACCACCCGCAGCTCGCGGTCGGCCACCACGCAGTGAACAATCGCCAGCTGAACGCCACTTGCCCGCGCCAGCGACACGGTTTCGCCAGTAGCATCACTCAGCGCCTGTAGCCACGGCTGAGCAATGGCCACCACGTCAGTATGCAGCGTAGCAATGAGTCGCAGCAGCGCCGGGCCCAGTCGCACTCCGCCAACGCCGTGGCTGCG
Organism: Erwinia sp. HDF1-3R; assembly: GCF_039621855.1. Lineage (NCBI taxonomy): Bacteria > Pseudomonadati > Pseudomonadota > Gammaproteobacteria > Enterobacterales > Erwiniaceae > Erwinia > Erwinia sp. HDF1-3R. The sequence continues at coordinate 3,474,755 of NZ_CP155071.1, forward strand.
CACCAGCTGTACCGAGTCCAGCGCACTCACGATCCGCTGTACCGTCGAGCGCGGCAGGGAAACCGCCTGAGCGATTTCACCCAGGCTCATGCCGTTCGGACAGTCACCCAGGGCATTCAATATTTTAGCCGCCCGTGCGATGACCTGAATCCCACCCGCTCGATCTTCATCCCGCGGGATTGAAAGTTCAGACATAAGCGTTCCTTCTTTTTGGATGGCGATACTTTAGCACTAATTTATCCTCACCGGCACGCTGTACCGCATTGCAATACAGGTTATCGCAGAGTAATATCGTCAGCCACTGTATCGCTATGCAATACAGTGCACCAATAACCCTATTTTTCCTGCGGAACCCTGTTATGAATGCTGTACCGGCCCCGGCCCCTCATCCTTTTACCCTGCGTCTGGCACTGGGAATGGTGGGCGTGCTGATAGCGGCGATGACCTCGGGGCTTAATGACCGCGTCACCGACCTGGCACTGGCCGACGTGCGTGCGGCGATTGGCTTTAGTTACGACAGTGCAACCTGGATAACTTCAGCATGGCAGGCAGCGGAAGTCTCAGCGATGATGGTTGCCCCCTGGTTTGCCGTCACTTTCTCACTGCGCCGGTTTGCGCTGGTGATGACCTTTGGCTTCGCCGCCACCGGCCTGCTGCAACCCTTTGCGCCCACGCCCGGCCTGTTTGTCGCCCTGCGGGTCGTTCAGGGCCTGTTCGGCGGCGCGCTGCCGCCGCTGCTGATGACCGTGGCGCTGCGTTTTTTACCGCCGCCGTTCAAACTCTATGGCCTTGCCGCCTATGCGCTGACTGCGACCTTCGGTCCCAATATCGCTGCCTCGCTGGCCGCTTTCTGGACCGACTCTGTCGGCTGGCAGTTTGTTTTCTGGCAGGTAATACCGCCCAGCCTGGTGGCTGGCCTGCTGATTGGCTGGGGGATCCCTCAGGATCCGCTGCGACTGGCCCGTTTTCAGCAGATCGATCTGTTCGGCATGCTGACCGGCTGTAGCGGAATGGCGCTGTTGATCCTGGCACTCGGCCAGGGTGAACGACTGGACTGGCTGAACTCACCGCTAATCGCCGCCATGCTGCTGGCTGCGGCCGCCCTGCTGGTGGTGTTCTTTATCAATGAGTGGTTTCACCCCGTGCCACTGTTCAAATTGCAGATGCTGGCGCGCAGAAACCTGAGCCACGGGCTGCTGGTGCTGGCGGGCGTACTGCTGGTCGCGCTTTCCGGGTCCGCCCTGCCATCGGCCTGGTTTGCTCAGGTAGGAGGGTTCCGCCCCGCACAGTTTGCTCCGCTGGCGCTGACTATCGGTCTGCCTCAGCTGCTAATCGCACCACTGCTCGCCGCCCTGCTTAATCTGCGCTGGATTGACTGCCGCTGGATGCTGACCCTTGGCGCGATCCTGCTCAGTCTCTCCTGCCTGATGGGTATGCAGCTGACGGATGAGTGGAGCAGACAGAACTTCTGGCTGATCCAGACGCTTCAGGCTTTTGGGCAACCAATGCTTATTTTGCCAGTGCTGATGAGCGCCACCAGCGTCGTTCAGCCGCCGGAAGGGCCTTACGCCTCGGCGATGTTCAATACCGTGCGGGGGTTCTCCAGCGTGGCGGCCGGTAGCCTGGTCGAAAACTTCCTTACCCACCGCGAAAAGTTTCATTCTCATATCCTGGTCGATCAGCTGGGGAATCGGCCCTGGCTGATTACGGCGGATAATGCTGCCAGTGCGGGCCCGCTCTCGCCACTCCTGCCGGACGGATCAGTCAGCTCGGTGGAAAATGTAGGCCACTTTGCCACGCTGGTTAAACATCAGGCGGTGATCCTCAGCATCAGCGATGGCTACCTGCTGATTATCGGTGCCGCCCTGCTGTTGGTCCTGCTGACGGCGTGGCTCCCAAAACGCGTGTATCCGCCACAAACGCTTCTTCAACATCCTATCCAGGTGCCAGGAAAATTATCATGAGTTTAGTCACTGCAAAACGCCCTCTGCTTTTAGCGCTGCTGCTGATCCTGCTGCTGGCCTGCGCCTTTGTGATCTGGTCAGCAATGCGCCACCATCATGCCCGGACCGATGATGCGACGGTGGTGGCCGATTACACGCTGGTCGCACCCAAAGTGTCGGGCTATATCCGTAGGGTGAACGTCAGCGATAATCAGCAGGTGAAGGCGGGCGACACGCTGGCCACGATTGACGACAGCGATTACCGCGTGGCGCTGGAAACGGCACTGGCAAACCTGGAAATCAGTCAGGCAAAGTTAAGCAGCGTACAGGCTCAGCTGGAACAGCAGCAGGCGGCGATCGCGCAAAGCGATGCGGCAGTCAGCGCCAGCGAAGCCACCCTTAACTATGCGCAGCAGAATGCCGGGCGCTACCGTCGCCTTCTGAACACCGGCACCGGCACTGCGGATGAGCAGCAAAAAACCCAGGCGGCCATGCAGGAAGCCGCCTCCCAGCTGCGTCAGAGCCAGGCAGCCGCGCTCTCGGCTCGTAAACAGACCGGTGTCCTGCGCGCCAGCCTCCGCCAGGCGAATGCCGATATCGCGGCTTCGACGGCGGCAGTCGATCAGGCCCGCCTCAACCTTTCTTACACTATTATTCGTTCACCGGTTGATGGCACCGTCGGCCAGCGTACGGTGCGGCAGGGCGCGTGGGTGACGGCAGGCACGCGCCTGCTGGCGGTCGTGCCCCTCAGCCAGTCTTACGTGCTGGCTAACTTCCTGGAAACGCAGCTGGGCGACGTCAGATCCGGTCAGCCCGTGACCCTCAGCGTCGATGCCCTGCCCGGCGTCACCCTGCATGGTCGCGTTGACAGTATTGCACCGGCTACCGGCTCAACCTTTGCGGCGATCACCGCTGATAACGCCACCGGTAATTACACTAAAGTCACCCAGCGCCTGCCGGTAAAAATCGTGCTGGATCCGGGTCAGGTTGACCGGACGCGTCTGCGAGTGGGAATGTCAGTCATTTCGGAAATTGAACCGCGTTAACGGTGGGGGTATTCTCAGCGTATCCGACTTTATTCAGGCGAGAATAACGGGTAAATTGACCCGCTGTTCTGCCATCACCGCTCAGAGGACGCGTTTGTGAAATATGCACTGATGGGAATTTCGTTCATTCTGCTGATTTGGGTTGGCACTTTTTTACTGATGCTGTAACCCCTGGACAGGGGCCAGGCCTGACGGCCCGGCCCTCGTCGTTAAACGTCCTCTTCGCTGACTTTAGTGGTCACAGGAAGAAGGCCGTCCGCACGAAACATCGCCTTGATCCCTCTTACCGCCTGACGAATGCGATCGCTATTTTCAATCAGCGCAAAGCGCACGTGGGTGTCACCGTAATCACCAAATCCGATGCCTGGGGAAACGCACACTTTCGCTTCCTGTAGCATATGTTTGGCGAAGTCCAGCGATCCCATTGCGCGGTAGTGGTCGGGGATCTTCGCCCAGACGTACATGGAGGCTTTAGGGATTTCAACCATCCACCCCGCCTCATGCAGACCTTTAACCAGCACGTCACGGCGGCGTTTATACTGTTCAGCAATGTCGCGTACGCACTGCTGATCGCCCTCCAGCGCGGCGATGGCCGCCACCTGTAGCGGCGTAAAGGTGCCGTAGTCGTGATAGCTTTTGATGCGCGCCAGCGCAGCAACCAGCTCCTTATTCCCCACCATAAAGCCAATACGCCAGCCGGCCATATTGTAACTTTTCGACAGGGTAAAGAACTCTACCGCCACCTCGCGCGCACCGGGCACTTCCATAATAGAGGGCGCTTTCCAGCCGTCATAAACGATATCCGCATAAGCGAGGTCGTGGATCACCAGCACGTTGTACTGCTTCGCCAGCGCGATAACCCGTTCAAAAAAATCCAGCTCAACGCACTGGGCGGTGGGATTTGACGGGAAGCCGAGGATCATCATTTTCGGCTTCGGATAGCTTTCCCGGATCGCCCGCTCCAGCTCGTTAAAAAAATCTACGCCCTCAACCAGCGGTACCGAACGGACCTGAGCACCGGCAATCACGGCGCCATAGATATGAATCGGATAGCTGGGATTTGGCACCAGCACCGTATCACCGTGATCCAGCGTCGCCAGCATCAAATGGGCCAGCCCCTCTTTCGAGCCAATGGTGACAATCGCCTCTGTTTCAGGATCGATATCAACCTGATAGCGGTCGGCATACCAGCGAGAAATGGCGCGGCGCAGGCGGGGAATACCGCGCGAGGTGGAGTAGCCGTGCGTATCATCGCGCTGGGCGACGGTGCACAGTTTTTCTACGATATGCGGCGGCGTGGGGCCATCGGGATTCCCCATGCTGAAATCAATAATATCTTCACCGCGACGGCGCGCAGCCATCTTCAGTTCGGCGGTAATATTGAAAACATAGGGCGGTAGACGTTCGATACGGGAAAAACGACGTGCAGAGCTGATGTCAGCCATTGAAACCTCTGATTTACGTTAGCGCCCGGACCGTCCGAGCGACGCCGACCAGAAACTGGTCTGTCAGTGAACATATCGCAGGCAGCCTGGGTTTGTCGAGATGAGGCGTAACATTTTTTTAACGATCGCGCGCCAGGCAACCAAAGGTCCAGTCATTTACCCACTGACCGCGCAGCAGGTAATTCTCGCGCAGCGTGCCCTCAAGCTGGAAGCCGTTTTTCTCCAGCACCCGGCGCGAAGGCCAGTTCCCCTCCACCACCTGCGCCCTGAGCTTATGGAACTCACAGGTCTCAAACAGGTAGTCCACCATCGCCGACAGCGCTTCGGTGCCATAGCCCTGGTTAAAATGCCCGCTGAGCAGCGAGTAGCCCACTTCAGCCTGACGCCAGGGGATCCATTCGGCATTCGCGCCAATCAGGCCAATGGCTTCACCCGTTTCCGCCAGGCGGATCGTCAGGCAGAGCATATGGTAGCTGGTCACCTGCCAGGGCGCGAGGCGCAGGGTAAAGCGCTGGCGAATATCGGCCTCCTGCGGGATCTCGCTGATAAATGCCATGCTGGTTTTATCCCGGTGTACCTGTTGAAACAGCTGCCAGTCGTCTGGCACCAGCCGGGTCAGTCGAAGCCTGTCAGTGGTCAGTTGCATAAATATCCTCTGGCGGTCTGCAAGGTGAAAATTGATCAAGATACCTGTTCGGGGTAATCCACGACCTCATGCCTGGCACAACCTCCCCACTTTACATATTATAGGCGATGACTTTTTCACGTCTGCCGAGGCGCCCGTGCACACGACCTTTGATATGCTGCTTGCCGTATTAGAACGCGCTGCCCTGATGCTGATTTGCCTGTTTTTTATGACCCGCATTCATCAGTTTCGTCAGCTGCTGCAAAAAGATGAGCACTCATGGCAGGAGCTGGTTGCGGTCACGGCGATTTTCAGCCTGTTTGCCCTGTTTGGTACCTGGAGCGGCATCAACGTTGAGGGCTCGCTGGTCAACGTGCGCACCATCGCGATTATGTCCGGCGGCATTTTGTTTGGGCCCTGGGTCGGCATCATTACCGGGGTGATTGCCGGTCTTCACCGTTTTCTGACGGACGTTCACGGCGTCAGCGCGGTTCCCTGTCTGATCACCAGCATCATCGCCGGATTTGTTTCCGGTGCGATTAACCTTAAGGTTATCAAGGAAAAGCGCTGGAGCGTAGGTATTCTTGGCGGCATGCTGTGTGAATCACTGACCATGCTGCTGATCGTGCTCTGGGCGAGGCCGTTTTCTCTTGGCCTGGAGATTATTAGCGAAATTGCCCTGCCGATGATCCTCGGTGCCGCCAGTATTGGCCTGATTGTGCTGCTTATTCAGAGCGTTGAGGGGGAAAAAGAGGCCATTGCTGCCCAACAGGCCAAGCTGGCTCTGGATATCGCCAATAAAACGCTGCCGCTGTTTCGCCAGGTGAACAGCCAGTCGATGCGCAGCGTTTGCGATATTATCCGCAGCGATATCAACGCGGATGCGGTAGCCATCACCAATAAGAACCAGATCCTCGCCTATGTCGGCGTGGGGGAAGAGAACTACGAAAACGGTGATGATGACATCAGCCCGACCACGGCCAAAGCCATCGCCTACGGTCAAATCATTATCAAAAATAACGATGAGGCGCACCGAACGCCGGAAATTCATTCGATGATCGTCATTCCCCTGTGGGAAAAAGGCGAGGTCACCGGCACGCTGAAAATCTATTATCGCCATGCCCACCGCATTACCTGGTCGCTACGGGCGATGGCGATTGGCCTGTCGCAAATTATCTCTACTCAGCTGGAAGTCTCCCGCGCCGAGCAGCTGCGGGAGATGGCCAACAAGGCGGAGCTGCGGGCGCTCCAGAGCAAGATAAATCCCCACTTTCTCTTCAACGCCCTTAACGCCATCTCCTCCTCCATTCGCATCAATCCCGATACTGCCCGCCAGCTGATCAGTAATCTCGCCCGTTATCTACGCTATAACCTTGAGCTGAACGATGATGAGATGATTGATATCAGGAAAGAGCTGTATCAGATAAAAGATTATATCGCCATTGAACAGGCGCGCTTTGGCGACAAGCTCACCGTGATTTACGATATTGATGAAGAGGTTAACGGCGTGCTGCCCAGCCTGCTGATCCAGCCGCTGGTGGAAAACGCCATCGTACACGGCATCCACCCCTGTCGGGGTAAAGGGGTGGTCACGCTCAGCGTGAGGGACCAGGGCGACCGGCTGCGTATTTCGGTGCGCGATACCGGTCATGGCATCAGCGAGGAGGTGGTCGCCAGAGTCGAAAAAAACGAAATGCCCGGCAACAAGATTGGTCTGCTTAACGTCCATCACCGGGTCAAACTGCTGTACGGTGAAGGGCTGCATATACACCGGCTGATGCCGGGCACGGAAATTGCCTTTTACATCAGTAAAAACGGGGCGATCCTGCCGGAAAAACAGCGTATGTCACTGACGGCCTGAGGTCGTATTAAGCGGAAATAAGCCTGTGAAAGCGATTATAGTCGAAGATGAATTTCTGGCGCAGCAGGAGCTGAGCTGGATGATTGAGCAGCATAGCCAGCTGACCATCGAGGCAACCTTCGATGACGGACTGGATGTCCTGAAGTATCTGCAAACGCACCAGACGGATGTCATTTTTCTGGATATTAATATCCCCTCGCTGGACGGCGTACTGCTGGCACAGAATATCAGTAAATTCGCCGTCAGGCCGCTCATTGTCTTTATCACCGCCTGTAAAGAGCATGCGGTAGAAGCCTTTGAGCTGGAGGCTTTTGACTACATCCTTAAGCCCTACCATGAGATGCGTATTGTCACTATGCTGCATAAGGTGGAGAACACGCTGCAGCAGGCGAAACTGCACACCGCGCCCGGGGCCATACGCCCCCAGCCCCGCACGGTAAATCTGGTGAAGGATGAGCGCATTATCGTGACCGATATTAACGATATCTACTATGTCGAAGCGCACGAGAAATTAACGTTTGTTTATACCCGGCGTGAAGAGTATGTGATGTCGATGAATATCTCAGAGTTTTGCAACCGCCTGCCCGAGGATGCCTTCTTTCGCTGCCATCGCTCCTGGTGCATCAACCTGAGCAAAATTCGCGAAATCGAACCCTGGTTTAATAACACCTATATGCTCAAACTGCGCGATCGGGACTTCCAGGTGCCGGTCAGCCGCAGCAAGGTGAAAGCGTTCCGCCAGTTAATGGGGCTGTAAACGGGAAGCGCGGATGCCAGCTAATGCAGGGGGTAAAGAGAAGCATGGATGCCAACAGCGCAGTGGGCTAAAGAGAAGCGTGGATGCCAGCAGCGCAGTGGGCTAAAGATAAGCGTGGATGCCAGCCGGGCAGCGGTTAAAGATATTCGTGGATGTCTGAGACCGCAGTTTAGGGTAAGTGACAGCTCCAGCGGCCCATGCCGCTGTCGCCTGTCAGGGGGTGATGCCCCCAGGGCCGTTGTGGCCCCTGAGGGTGGCGCATTTACAGAATGCTGCCCAACACCTGGCGCAGGTGAGCCCCGGCACCCAGCAGGCCCGGCTGGTCGTGGGTGATAAGGTAAACGGGGATATTCTGCACGTAATCCTTGAAGCGCCCTTTATCCTCAAACGCCGCGCGAAAGCCGGACGCTTTGAAGAAGGAGAGGAAGCGCGGCACAATGCCACCGGCAATATAGACGCCGCCAAAGGTACCCAGATTTAGCGCCAGGTTACCGCCAAAGCGGCCCATGATCACACAGAACATCGCCAGCGCGCGACGGCAGTCGGTGCAGCTATCGTCCAGCGCACGGGATGAAACGTCCTTCGGCTTCAGGTTATCCGGCTCCCGCCCGTCGGATTTGACAATCGCCCGATAGAGGTTAACCAGGCCCGCGCCCGACAGCACGCGCTCGGCAGAGACGTGGCCCAGCTCGGCGCGCAGCACTTCAAGGATCAGGTCTTCCTCTTCGCTATTGGCAGCGAAATCGACGTGGCCGCCCTCGCCCGGCAGGCTGACCCAGCGCTGGTCAACGTGCACCAGATGCGCCACACCCAACCCGGTTCCCGCACCGTAGACGGCAATCGGCTTGTCCTTCACCGGTTCGGTCCCGCCGAACTGCATAACGTCCTCTTCCGAGAGCATCGGAATGGCCATCGACACGGCGGTGAAGTCATTGATAATTTCCAGATGCTCAAAGCCAAGATTAGCCTTCATTTTGCTGCTGGAAAATGCCCAGTCGTGGTTGGTCATCTCAACCCAGTCTTCCGTGATCGGACAGGCGATAGCGATACAGCCATCGGTTATGTCCTGCTGCTGCTCGTCAAGATAAGCGCGGATCACCGCTTCCAGGCTTGCAAAATCTGCTGTGGAGAACGTTTTGGCTTGTGACAGGGCACCGTTCTCAACTTCACACAGTGCCAGGCGGGCGTTAGTGCCGCCGACATCACCTACCAAAGCATACTTAGTCATTATTGTTTTGCTCCGCTTACGTCATTTAAACACACTATAAATTTCCCCCGCTGAAACAACAACGTCCTCCACACAATGGAGAGCGTAAAAAGCGCTGCCGCCGCCTACCTTACCTGCCTGCGCGCCACTTGCCCACGGGCATCAATCCTAATTACGTCTTTAACCACCGTTACGCTGGCTCATGGATGCGCTGACCGACTGTAACAAAGGGGGGATATCCATCTGCGGCAGTACCACTTCAACCAGCGACAATCGGGAAGTTTGCGCGATAACCTGCATAACCTCAACCAGCTGCGCCGTTTCCGTTATCCGCCAGCTCTGGGCTTCGTTGCGCACGCTAAGACCGCCGGGAAGCTGGGTCCAGTTCCACTCAGCAATATCATTGTAGCGCTGATGCTCGCCATGGATAGCCCGCTCCACGGTATATCCGCTGTTATTCAGCACAAAGATCACCGGTTTCAGCCCATCACGCAGCATTGAGCCCAGCTCCTGTATCGTTAACTGTGCGGCACCGTCACCGATAAGCAGCACTACCCTGCGTTCAGGGGCGGCAATCTGCGCACCATAGGCGGCGGGAAGCGTGTAACCAATCGATCCCCACAGCGGCTGGCAGATAAAGGTCACCTCCTCAGGGAGCCGCAGCACCGCTGCACCAAAGGCGGCGGTCCCCTGATCGGCCAGCACGATATCACCGGGCCGGAGAAAATCCTGCATGGCCTGCCAGAGCGTACTCTGGGTCAGCCTGTCGGAGGGCGCGTTGCTTAAGGCGGGCGGCGTGGGCAGCGTTAGATTCCAGCCGCTGGTATAACGCCGCGCGAGCTGATGGACGATCTCCAGCGCCTGCGCCATGGGTAAGGGCGAGAACGCCTCCTCACCTATCTGACTTTCGTGAAGGTCTATCGCAATGGTTTTGGCACTGTCGATTTGCTGGGTAAACCCGGCGGTAATGGAGTCAGTGTAGCGCACGCCCAGGGTAATAATCACTTCAGCCCGTTCGATAATCGACTGCGTCTTGCCCGCACTCGCTGCCCCGGCGTAGGTTCCGGCAAAGCCATTCAGAGACTCCGGCATTACGCTCTTACCCATCAGCAGGGTGGCAAAGGGCATCGGTATTTCGGTCAGAAACTGGTGCAGCGCGGGCCTCAGCCCTGCCCGGTCGGCGAGAAAATCAGCCAGCATCGCGACGCTCTTTGCCGCAGCGAACCGCTGCTCAACGGCGCGGGAAAACGCTTCTGCTACCTGCGGGGCAGCCAGCTGCGGCGTGGAAAGCGCTGCGGCTGGCGCAGCGATGCTGGCCTCCGCCACGTCGGTGGCAAGATAAATGTAAACCGGTCGACGCGCGTGCAGGGCAATCTGCAACAGGCGATCGATCTCCGCTGCGGCATTTTCTGGCGTTAGCACCGCCTGCGCGGCCGTCACCTCCTGAGAGATACGCAGAAAGTGATCGTAGTCGCCGTCTCCCAGCGTATGGTGCAGCAGCAGCCCGCTGCGGCTGTTCTCCCGGGCGGGGGCGCCGACGATATGCACCACCGGCAGATATTCAGCATAGCTACCCGCTACCCCGTTGAGGGCGCTAAGTTCGCCGACGCCAAAGGTGGTCAACAAGGCACCTGCCCCCCGGCAGCGTGCATAGCCATCCGCCGCGTAGGCCGCGTTCAACTCATTGGCGCAGCCTACCCATGCGATATCCGGGCTGTTGATAACCTGGTCAAGAAAGCGAAGATTGTAATCCCCCGGCACGCCGAAAAGATGATCGATCCCTGACTGGTGTAAGCGAGAAAGCAGATACTCCCCAACGGTGCAGCTTTTCATGGTTTTCCCCGGTAAACAGCAAACGTAGTAGAGAGTATTACCGATAATTTTCACTGCGTTAAAGATGCACGCCAGCGCTAAACGGCAACAAAGCGTTACGCCTCGGAATTTTCCTCAAGTTGCGATCGGCCCCGCTATTCCATTTAGTGTAACCGTATACACTGCTATGCTTTGGGTAAAATCGGCCCGACACTTACAGGAAATTTCAATGGTTTATCAGGCAGATGCACAGCGTTACGGCGGAATGGTCTATCACCGCTGCGGACGAAGCGGACTTAAGCTCCCGGCCATCTCACTGGGGCTGTGGCACAATTTTGGCGATGCCACCCGGCTGGACAACAGTCGTCAACTGTTACGACATGCCTTTGATAACGGTATCACCCATTTTGACCTGGCCAATAATTACGGCCCCCCTCCCGGCTCGGCTGAGGAGAATTTTGGCCGCCTGCTGCGGGAAGATTTTGCCCCCTATCGGGACGAACTGATTATCTCCTCCAAGGCGGGCTATACCATGTGGGATGGCCCCTATGGCGACTGGGGATCGCGGAAATATCTGGTCGCCAGCCTTAACCAGAGCCTTAAGCGCATGGGCATTGATTACGTCGATATTTTTTATCATCACCGGCCTGACCCGGAAACCCCGCTGGAAGAGACGATGATGGCGCTGGACCACATCGTGCGCCAGGGCAAAGCCCTGTATATCGCGCTCTCTAATTATCCGGCCGACCGCGCAGCAGAAGCCATCGGCCTGCTGAAGCAGCTGGGAACGCCCTGCCTTATCCACCAGCCGAAATACTCCATGCTCGAGCGCGCGCCAGAGCAGGGTCTGCTGGATGTACTACAACAAGAGGGGGTCGGCTGCATTGGCTTCTCTCCGCTGGCGGGAGGCATACTTACCGATCGCTACCTGAACGGCATCCCGGATGACTCGCGAATCGCCAGCGGGAGCCAGTTCCTCAGCGCCGATCGGCTGACGCCGGAAAATATGACCCGAGTGCGTGAGCTTAATGAGCTGGCGGCGCAGCGCGGTCAGAAACTGTCGCAAATGGCGCTGGCATGGGTGCTGCGCGGCAACCGCGTCACCTCTGTACTGATTGGGGCCAGCAAAACCAGCCAGATCGACGATGCCGTTGGCATGCTCGCGAATCCTGATTTCACTGAGCAGGAGCTGGCGCGCATCGACGCCATACTCGGCTAAAAGCATGAGGGGCTGGACACCGCGTCAGCCCCACTATCAACACGCCGGCTTTATCGTTAAAGATTAAGCGCCATCGCGACCAGCAGGTAGAGATTCAGCGCGACCACTATGGCTACGATCACCTTACCCACCGTCTGCATCAGGCGGGAGTTCACCATATCCCCCATCAGTTCGCGATTGCCGGTGAAAGCCAGCAGCGGCACCAGCGCCAGGGCAATACCAAAACTCAGCAGAACCTGACTCATTACCAGGATCCGGGTAGGCTCCCACCCGGCCAAAATCACAATGAAAGAGGGCAGCATAGTAATGACCCGGCGAACCAGCAGCGGAATATGGATATGGGTAAACCCCTGCATCACCACCTGCCCGGCCAGGGTGCCCACCACGGTCGATGAGAGGCCAGCTGCCAGCAGGCTCAGGCCAAAGACCAGCGCAGCCGCGCGTCCCAGCAGCGGATCGAGCGTAAGCCAGGCCTGCTCAAGGTCCGCAATCCCGGTATGACCGCTGAAATGAAAGGCCGCCGCCGCCGTTGCCATCATCGCCAGATTAACAAATCCAGCAATGGTCATGGCGATAGCCACATCCAGCTTGGTCGAGCGATAACGCTCCGCCCGCGTGCCGCCATCCGGACTTTGAGTCAGCGAGGAGTGCAGGTAGATGACGTGCGGCATAATGGTGGCACCCAGTACGCCCGCTGCCAGCAGCACCGCATCCGCGCCAGGCAAAGCAGGAACGGCCATCCCGCGCACCAGAGCGGCAATGTCAGGCTGGGAAAAAAACAGCTCTATGACATAGGCGGCCGCCACAAACAGCAGCAGGCCGCCAATCACCAGCTCAAGGGGCTTTTGCCCACGCCGTTGCAGCATCAGGATCAGAAAGGTCACCACCCCGGTCAGGACGGCGCCCTGTAACAGACTGACGCCAAATATCAGCTTGAAGCCGATCGCCGCCCCGATAAATTCTGCCAGGTCGGTCGCCATCGCAATGATTTCAGCCTGCACCCAGTAAAACCAGACGGCAGGACGGGGAAAACGGTCACGGATGTGTTCGGCCAGATTCTTACCGGTGGCGATCCCCAGCTTGGCTGACATCAGCTGGATAACCATCGCCATGATATTCGCCCACACCACCACCCACAGTAGTTTATAACCATAGGAGGCACCCGCCTGGATATTGGTGGCGAAGTTGCCGGGATCGATATAGCCGATAGCAGCAATAAAGGCCGGCCCCATGAGCGCGAACTTAATTTTACGGGAACCACGGGCAATTTGCTCCACGGTGCGGCCTTCCAACATAGTTATTTCCCCTGCTAATCACCTTAGAATCGCATTGTCTTTTAGATGATAATGATTATCAAGTGCACGTAGATGGGTTGTTGTTATCGCTGTGATAGCCAGCGGTAAGAAACATAGCAAAGGCTATACCTCAGGGCAAATTACGTCACTGCTAACAAATGAGCAACTCTTTTAACTCTAGGTGAGAGAGTAAGACCTCACAAGCCGTCGGGTGTCTTTTAATTAAGGGTAGCCTTCGACAGAGCAGTGACTCGCCTTCCCTCTGTCACCAACGCACCGGTTTATGGATGCACTAATGCCTGGCACAGGAGACAGCATGGAGACACATTTGTCCTAAACCGCCATGGATTAACCGCTATTCTGTCGTATTCCATAAATTGCAGTATGTCAGGCCAGTGTTCCCGTGTAATCATGGCTACAAAAGAAGCAATGGAGAAGCGCATGGCTAACAGGAAAGCTAAAAGTAGTGCAAAGGGTACCCCGACCCCACATGACCTGGTGTTTAAACAGTTTCTTACGCATTCCGATACCGCACGGGATTTCATGCAGCTGCATCTGCCCACAGAACTGCAGGCTGTCTGTGACTTCAGTACCCTCAAGCTGGAGTCAGGCAGCTTTGTGGAGGAAAGCTTACGCCCTTACTTTAGCGACGTACTCTACAGCCTGAGAACCACAGCCGGTGATGAGAGTTATATCCACGTACTCATCGAGCACCAGTCCACACCTGACAGACATATGGCGTTCCGGCTTCTTCGTTACTCAATTGCGGCTATGCAACGCCATCTGGACGCCGGGCATAAAAAGCTGCCGCTGGTGATCCCGGTGCTGTTCTACACGGGCAGGCGCAGCCCCTACCCTTATTCTACCCGCTGGCTGGACGAATTTAACGATCCTGAGCTGGCCGAAAAGCTCTATAGCGCTGACTTTCCAGTGGTCGATGTGACAGTCATACCTGATGAAGAGATCATGGGCCACCGCAGTATGGCCGCGTTGACGCTGCTGCAGAAACATATTCACCGGCGCGATCTGGCTGACCTGCTGGACAATCTGGTCAGCCTGCTGCTGGCAGAACACATGACAGGACAGCAGCTGATTTCACTGATAAACTATCTCGTACAGGCAGGCGAAACTTCAGACGCAGAGGCCTTTGTACGTGAACTGGCACAGCGGGTGCCGCAACATGAGGACGAACTGATGACCATCGCGCAACAGCTTGAACAGAAGGGTATCGAGAAAGGTATCGAGAAAGGTATCGAGAAAGGTATCCAGCTGGGCAGACAGGTAGGTCGCAATGAAGCCAAACTCGAAGTTGCCCGTACCATGCTGCAGAACGGCCTTGACCGCGACACCGTTATGAAAATGACGGGTCTGAACGCAGACGATCTGGCGCAGATCCGCCACTGATCGTTGTCCCTGTCCCATCAGCGTACACTGACAGGACAGGGACATTACGTTCAGCCTGCTCCCTAACCCTGAGGGATGTACGGAAAGAGCAAATCAGCCCCGCGTTCTCCTAACCCACCAACCCTGCCCGAAAAACCCTTTACCTACCTTTCCCTGCCGTTATGCTTCAGACCCTCAACAGCGTCAGGATGTGATCGCGAAGAGAGTTCTCAACAGAGAGGCGATAGGTAATTGTTATATTGTGGATTAGCTCTCGTTTTTCCATGTCCCGTTACATAGAATGTGCAGCGAAATATAACAGCCTTCAAATTTGGAGCATACATGTCCCGCATTCTGCATTTTGCTTTAGCACTGGGTGTCGTCACGCTGCTGGCCCTGCTGGTGAGTAGCGATCGCAAGAACATTCGTATACGTTTTGTTATCCAGCTTCTGGTTATTGAGGTGCTGCTGGCGTGGTTCTTCCTCAACTCAGAAGTCGGCCTCGGGTTCGTGCAGGGCTTTGCCGGGTTTTTCGACAAGCTGCTCTCCTATGCTGCACAGGGAACCGGTTTTGTCTTTGGCAACATGAGCGATAAAGGGCTGGCCTTCTTCTGGCTGAACGTGCTCTGCCCGATCGTCTTTATCTCCGCGCTGATCGGCATTTTGCAGCATTTCCGCATTCTACCGGTTGTCATCCGCGCGATTGGCACCGTACTGTCGAAAGTAAACGGCATGGGTAAGCTGGAGTCTTTCAACGCGGTAAGCTCGCTGATTTTGGGACAGTCAGAAAACTTTATCGCCTACAAAGATATCCTTGGAAAAATGTCGCAGCGCCGCATGTACACCATGGCGGCTACCGCGATGTCGACCGTATCAATGTCTATCGTCGGTGCCTATATGACGATGCTCCAGCCGAAGTACGTGGTGGCGGCGCTGATCCTGAATATGTTCAGCACCTTTATCGTACTCTCGCTGATTAATCCCTATCGCGTCGAGAGTGAAGAAGACCTTAAGCTGAACGATCTGCATAAAGGGCAAAGCTTCTTTGAAATGCTGGGCGAATACATCCTGGCCGGTTTCAAGGTGGCCGTGATAGTGGCGGCGATGCTGATTGGCTTTATTGCGCTGATCTCCGCCATTAACGCACTGTTTGACACCATTTTTGGCATCAGCTTCCAGGGCGTGCTGGGCTATGTGTTCTATCCGTTTGCCTGGGTGATGGGCGTGCCTGCGGGAGAAGCCCTGCAGGTTGGCAGCATTATGGCCACCAAGCTGGTTTCAAACGAATTTGTGGCCATGATGGACCTGCAAAAAGTGGCCGGTACCCTGTCGCCGCGCGGCGTGGGCATCCTTTCCGTGTTCCTTGTGTCGTTCGCCAACTTCTCGTCTATCGGCATCGTGGCCGGTGCGATTAAGGGCCTGAACGAGCAGCAGGGTAATGTGGTTTCCCGCTTTGGTCTGAAGCTGCTGTACGGCTCAACGCTGGTGAGCATACTGTCCGCCTCTATTGCCGGGCTGGTGCTGGGCTAAATTGTCCCCTGCCCAGTCGGTTATCAAGGCGACCCCTGTCGGGTCGCCTTTTTTATTGCAGCGGCAGGTTGAGATGGTCGCGCAGCGTCTTCCCCGGGTAATCCTGACGAAAAGCCCCCCGCTGTTGCAGCTCCGGCACAACGTAGTCCGCAAAATCATTGAGCGATGCGGGCATATCGGCGGGCATCAGTACAAAACCGTCGCAGGCTCCGCTGTCCACCCAGAGCGTCATTTCAGTGGCTATCTCTGCCGCGGTGCCGACCATCACCGGGAACGACGCGCTCGCCGCATAAGTTTTGGCGACCTGCGCCAGGGTTTTCCCCTCCCTGCGCGCCTGAGCGATAACATACTCAAAGCGCCCTTTACTGCCGCTGATATGCGGGAAAATATCCGGGAAAAGCGCATCGGGATCGTGCTGTGACAAATCGTAATTCATGCTGGCGGACATAAAGCTTAGCCCGGCCAGCGGGTTGACCAGCTCGTCCAGCAGCCGCCGCTTTTCCTCTGCCTCCCGGCGCGTTGCGCCCACTATCGGCATCACGCCGGGCAGGATTTTACAGGCTTCCGGCTGGCGGCCCTGCGCGAGCATCTCTGCTTTAAACTGCTGGTAAAACTGCTGCGCCCGCGCCCGCTCCGGCTGCACGGTAAAAATAACTTCGCCCACGCGGGTGGCCACATCGCGGAAATCCTGTGAGACCCCGGCCAGAATCTGCACCGGCCTTCCCTGGGGAGAGGCTGCCACCGTCAGCGGCCCCTGGATCTGGAAATGCTCGCCGTGGAAATGGGTGTAGCTGACCTTTTGCGGATCGACCCAGACCCCTGAGGCTTTATCAGCCACGCGCGCATCGGGCTGCCAGCTCGCCAGCAGCCGGTGTACTGCATCAATAAACTCCCCGGCACGCTGATAGCGCGCGTTGTGCCCCATATGCTGCGAGCGGCTGAAGTTACGCGCCTCACCGTCGTTAGTGGAGGTAACGGCATTCCACGCCATGCGCCCGGCGCTAAAGTGATCGAGGGTCGCCAGCGTGCGGGCGGCGTGAAAGGGTTCGCCGTAGGTGGTGGAGAGCGTGCCGCCCAGCCCGATGCGATCGGTAAACAGGCCAAGCGCGGTAAGCAGCGCCATCGGTTCCGGGCGGGCATAGCCGGGACGATACTGCACGGTGGTGGCGATATCGCCGCCGTAGATATCATCGATCGACAGCTTATCGGCCACGAAAGCGAAATCAAACTTCGCCTCCTCGGCTTTTTTAACCAGCGTCAGCCAGGTGCTGAGCTGCATCGGATCCGGGTTTTGCGCCTCGGGATGGCGCCAGCCGCCTGCATGCAGCCCGGTATCGCTAAGATAGAGTGCAAGATGCATATTACTTCCTCTGCGACAGGCTGAGATCGACGAAGGCTGCGGCGCTGAGCGGTTTGGGGATCAGGCCATTTGTCACGTACAGGTCAGCGGTATTCTGCTGCACTTTAAGCACCTCCTGACTGTTGTCATCAATGCTATTCACCTCCCGCTTCACCTTGAGCAGCGCCACCGCCTGCGGAATACGCAGCAGCTTACTGATTGACGCCGCATACGCCTCGGGATGCTGCTCACCCCACGCGCGGGCGCGCGTCAGGCGCTGGCTGAAATCAACCAGCTCGGCCCGTTTGCTGGCGATGGCGCTGTTGCTGGCTATCAGGTAGTTGATCGCCGGGTAGTCACGGCCGTCGGCAATAATCTGCGCGCCGGACTGGGACGTGGCGAAAGAGACGTAGGGTTCCCAGGTCGACACCGCATCCACTCCACCCTGATCCAGCACCAGCGTCGCTTCGGCTGGCGTGGTAAAGACAAATGAGACGCTGGCCGGATCGACACCCGCGCGCTTCAGTGCCTGTAGAGCCAGGTTATGGCCGGATGACCCTTTCACCGTCGCAATGCGCTTTCCGCGCAGATCCTCCACCCGATGGATCGCACTGCCGTTTTTGACAATCAGCGCATTACCGGCATAGCGCGTGGCCAGGATCCCCTTCGCATCCAGTCCGGCGGCCACGGCAAAGGTTAGCGGCGCATCGCCGACCGAACCCGCATCAATAGAGCCGGCACGCATCGCCTCCAGCAGCGGTGCCGCATTAGCAAATTCATGCCATTCCAGCGTATAGGGGGTATTTTTTAGCTCTCCGGCGGCCTCGAGGATGGCGCGGGCGTTGCCGCGCTGATCGCCGACGGCCAGCGTATTGGCCGCCAGCGTTGGCGTTGACAGTAACGCCGCGATCAGGCCGAGGGTACTCAGGGTGAATGCTTTCATCTGGTGTCTCAATATGAGTAAAAAACTGAGACTACCACCGGCTTTTTTATTCTCTAAATGCATTTTACGCGCATTCAATATGCAAAATTGACATATCTGTTTGCGGGCGCGCTGCTTATGCTGAGCCTCTTTGCCGGTGGAAAATGGAAAATGAAACTCGACGATCTGCAAGCCTTTGTCACCCTTGTTCAGCTACAGTCGACCCAGCAGACGGCTGAAAAACTGGGTCTGACGCAGCCCGCGGTGACCCGCCGCGTGCAAAATTTTGAAGAGTCGCTTGGCGTTCAACTGCTCGACAGACAGACCAAGCCCCTGAAACCCACGTCGCTGGGCTGGCAGGTTTATCAGCAGTGTCAGCGTATTGCCGGGCAGGTGAATGAACTCAATCAGCTGGTGGCGACAGACGCGCCACCCAGCGGCGTGCTGCGCTTCGGCCTGCCTCACACTCTTTCCGATACCACGCTGCTGCCCGCGCTGGCGCTGATGCAGTCTCGCTATCCCCACCTCCAGCTGCGGCTAAACAGCGGCTGGGGCGATCGGCTGCTGGGCTCCCTCGATCAGGCCGCGCTGGATGCGGCGCTGCTGCTGGCCCCCGCCGATAAAATTTTCAATGACGCCCTCAACGCGACGGCGCTGGGAACCGTGCCGCTGGCAATCGTCACCGCTGACGACGGCGAGCCACTGCCTGCCACGCTGGCGGCCTGCTATAAGACGGGGTGGATCCTCAACCCTGACGGCTGCGGCTTTCGCGCAACTCTTGCGCGAGCGCTGGCCGATCGCGGTCTTCCCCTGACGCTGAATGTCGAAGTTCAGGGCGTGGCGATGCAGCTGGCGCTGATTGCCGCAGGACGCGGGCTGGGTATTATGCCGGAGATACTGGTGAAGCACGGTTCCCCTCAGCATCGGGTGCGCAGCGTACCGCTGGCTGACTTTGCTCCCATTAGCCAACTCTGGCTCGTGCACCCTTCCCTTCCCGCAAATCAACAGGCGGCGGTGGCGGTATTTGCTACTGAACTGGCGAAGGGGTATCACCCGGGCGGGGACCGACATTAGTTAGTTTTTATATTAGCTACGTACAATTATGAATTTCACACATATTAGAATTCAGCTTAGGGTTTTCTCTCTGTCGGTAATTTGCCGGCCTTCCTCCAGGAGAAAACATCATGGGCATTCAGTTCCTTGGTATGATCGGCCATAGGCTGGCGTCAGAAATCATCGCTCCCCGCGGCCCGCTTTTTAATAAGCAGTATATTGCAGACTTCGCCCAGGCCCATGAGCAGGCAGGCTTTGACCGCGTGCTGGTCGGTTACTGGTCAGATCAGCCTGATGGCTTTCTGGTCACCGCACATGCGGCGGCGAATACGTCGCGCATCAAATTTTTACTGGCGCATCGGCCCGGCTTCGTCTCCCCGACGCTGGCCGCCCGCAAGCTGGCCACGCTGGACCAGCTAACCGATGGCCGACTGGCCGTGCATATCATCAGCGGGGGCAGCGACGCGGAGCAGCGTCGCGACGGCGACTTTCTCAACAAGACGCAGCGCTACGCGCGCACCGATGACTTTCTCAGCGTACTGCGACAGGGCCTGGAAGCCGATCATCCCTGGGATCATCAGGGAGAGTATTTCCAGACTGAACAGGCGTTTTCCGCCATCAAGCCGGTGCAGGCGCACCTTCCCGTCTATTTCGGCGGCTCATCGCCCGAGGCAATTGCGGTTGCCGCGCGTCATGCCGATGTGTTCGCTCTCTGGGGCGAGCCGCTGGCGGGCGCGGCGGAAACGGTGCGCACCGTGCGCGCCGCCGCCGCTAAGCAGGGCCGTGAAATCGGCTTCAATATCTCTTTCCGTCCCATTATTGCCCCAACGGAGAAGGAAGCCTGGGAGAAGGCGGAACATATTCTGGAGACGGCGCGCAACAAGCTGACCGCGTCCGGTCACGATTTTGGCCTGCCGAAACCGCAAAGCGTGGGTGCGCAGCGGCTGCTGGCAGCGGCGAATGAAGGGGCGCGGCTGGACAAGGTTCTGTGGACCGGCATTGCCAAACTGGTGAGCGGCGGCTACAACTCCACCGCCCTGGTCGGCACGCCGGACCAGGTGTCTGATGCCCTGCTGGACTATTACAACCTGGGCATTAAAAGCGTACTGATCCGCGGCTTTGATCCCCTCAACGATGCACGGGAGTATGGTAAAGAGCTAATCCCGCTTACGCGGGAAAAAGTGGCGGCACGTCGCGTAGCAAGGAGTGCCTGATGCGATTTTCACTGCTTGTTTTCGGGCTGGCCGCTGCCCTCTCTCTGAGTGCCAGCGCGGCGGAGAAGGTTACCCTTAAGCTGGGGGACGTTAAGGGCGACCGGTTCATCTCGCTGCGCGAATCGGGCCAGCTAAAGGATCTGCCCTACGACCTGAAACTGACCTCGTTTGACTCCGGCGCGCCGGTGCAGGAAGCGTTAAACGCCGGTGCGCTGGACATTGGCTTCACCGGCGATCTGCCGTTCCTTTTCGTGTTCGCGGCAGGCGCGCCGGTGAAGGCGGTGGGCGCCTGGCAAAACAATCCGGACAGTATTGCGCTGCTTACGCGACCTGATAGCGGTATTCACAGCCTGAAGGATCTCAAAGGTAAACAGATCGCCGTAAACCGCGGTGGCTGGGGCCATTATCTGCTGCTGGGCCTGCTGGAGCGCGCGGGCCTGAAACTCTCGGACGTGACGCTGCGTTTTCTTGGCCCGGTCGATGGCCGGGCGGCGCTTGCCAGCCATGCCGTGGATGCCTGGGCCACCTGGGAACCCTACGTTTCCTCTGCGGAGGAAGTGGATAAAGATGTGAGGGTGCCGGAGGGCGGCGGCAAAGGGATCCTATCCGGCTACTCCTATGCGCTGGCGCGGGAGGAGGCGCTAAAGGATCCGGCTAAGCGGGAAGCCATTGCCGATTTAATGACCCGCCTTGCCAGAGCACAGGTCTGGGCCGCGCAGCATCCGCAGGCGTTTGCCAACGCCCTCTCAACATCACTGGGCTTTCCACCCGCGATCGCCGCCCGCTGGATTGCCAGCGCGCAAATCCGCCCGCTGAACTTTACTCCACAGGTGGCCGATACCCTGCAAAAGTCGGCTGATTTTTTCTTTAACTATCATGTGCTGCCAAAACGTATCGACGTTCATCAGGCGTTTGACTACGACCTTTCCGCGGGCGCCAATCAGGTTGCCTCTGAACAGGGGATCAAATAATGCCTCTTCAACATCACCGGCTGCGCGACTTTGTCGGAAGCCTGGCCTCGCTGCTGGATAGCCATCCCAGCGAGGAAACCATTCTGCACCAGGGTCGTCAGCTCCTCGGTGAACTTATCCGCCATGATGACTGGCTTGGGCCGGAATTCGCCCAGCCGGATCCTGAACGTTATCAGCAATATCTGCTGCACGCCGATGCGCAACAGCGTTTTTCGGTCGTGAGCTTCGTCTGGGGGCCTGGTCAGCGCACGCCGATACACGATCACCGCGTCTGGGGGCTGATTGGCATGCTGCGCGGCAGTGAAATTTCTCAGGGGTATCGACGGGAGGCTCAGGGCCTGACGCCCGACGGCGAGCCGGTTCGCCTCGAACCTGGCAGCGTGGAGGCCGTCTCGCCCGCAGCAGGGGATATCCACCGCGTCAGCAATGGGCAGGATCGCGTTTCGATCAGTATTCACGTTTACGGCGGCAATATTGGTGCCGTAAAGCGGGCCGTCTATCAGCCCGATGGCAGTGAAAAAACCTTTATTTCTGGCTACAACAACGCTTTTTTACCCAATATATGGGATCTTTCACATGACTGACACACCACTACATTTTCGTCGCGCAGCCGAGATTCGATCCGCCCTCCTTCAGCACCAGGAGGTGGCGCTCATCGACGTGCGCGAAGAGGCGTACTACGCCACCGGCCATCCGCTGTTTGCGGTTAATATCCCCCTTTCGAAGCTGGAGATTGAAATCCTCAACCGCGTGCCCCGGCTGGCAACGCCGGTGACGATCTACGACGGCGGTGAAGGACTGGCGGCCGTCGCGGCCGCGCGCTTATCCGCGCTTGGCTACGCTGATGTAGCGCTGCTGGAGAATAACCTGGCAGGCTGGCAGGCGGGCGGCGGCGAGCTGTTTATTGACGTCAACTCCCCCAGCAAGGCCTTCGGCGAGCTGGTCGAAAGTCGTCGTCACACGCCCTCTCTGCCTGCGGAAGAGGTGAACGCCCTGCTGCACAGCGGCAGCCCGGTGGTGGTGCTGGACAGCCGCCGCTTTGATGAGTATCAGACGATGAGTATTCCCGGCGGCATCAGCGTACCGGGTGCTGAGCTGGTATTGCGCGTACGGGATCTGGCTCCCTCGGCGGAAACAACCATCGTCGTTAACTGTGCGGGACGCACCCGCAGTATTATCGGTACGCAGTCCCTGATTAATGCCGGGATTGAGAATCCTGTTTATGCACTGCGTAATGGCACTATCGGCTGGACGCTGGCCGGATTGAAGCTGGATCATGGGCAAACGCGCCGCTTTAGCAAGGTGAGCGAGAATGCAAAAATTCAGGCTGCAAAGGCCGCGCGAAAAGTCGCCGATAGCGTCGGCGTTAAGCGGGTGTCAGGCACGCAGCTCAGCCAGTGGCAGCAGCAGGAAACACGGACGCGCTATCTTTTCGACGTGCGGGACGCAGAGGAGTACGCTGCGGGGCATCTGCCGGGCGCGCGTCACGTGCCGGGCGGCCAGCTGGTTCAGGAAACCGATCACTACGCCAGCGTCAGAGGGGCGCAGGTGATATTGGTTGATGATGATGGCGTGCGGGCCAATATGAGCGCTTCCTGGCTGGCGCAGATGGGCTGGGATGTGGCGGTAGTGGACGGGCTCAGCGCCGCTGATTTCAGTGCCACCGGGGCCTGGTCACCTACAATCCCTGCCCTGCCCCACCAGGAGGAGGTTGAGCCTGCCGTACTGGCAACGTGGCTGGATCAGGGAGGCACCCAGCTGCTGGACTTCACCACCAGCGCTAACTACGTTAACGGCCATATACCCGGTGCCGCCTGGCTACAGCGGGCGCTGCTGACCCAGAAAGGGAAAGAGGCGATACCGGCTGCGCAACGCTATGTGGTGACCTGCGGCAGCAGCATGCTGGCGCGCTTTGCGGTTCAGCAGATCTCCGAGCTGACCGGCAGGCCGGTGGTGGTGCTGAAGGGCGGCAACACGGCCTGGAAAGCCGCAGGGCTGCCCGTGGAGCAGGGAGAGACAAGGCTACTCCAGCCGCGCGACGATCGCTATCGCCGCCCCTATGAGGGCACCGACAACGCCCCCGAAGCGATGCAGGCTTACCTCGACTGGGAGTTTGGTCTCATTGCCCAGCTGGATCGCGATGGCACCCACGGCTTTCACGTATTGACGGAAAACGTTGCCGGGGCGTAGAGCGTTTATCAGACAGCGTCGCGGGATAAGGGCCCATCGGGCCCTGAACATCCGACACCGGCGTGGTCAGTCAGCTTTGTATCGATGCCCCTGGATTAAAGACCCAGATCTGACAGACCGGGATGGTCATCCGGGCGGCGCCCGGCAGGCCAGTGGAATTTGCGGTCTGACGCGTTGATCGGCATATCATTAATACAGGCAAATCGCCGGGTCATCAGGCCATCTTCGTCAAACTCCCAGTTTTCATTGCCATAGGAACGAAACCAGTTTCCTGAATCGTCATGCCACTCATAGGCATAGCGAACGGCAATGCGGTTATCGGCAAAGGCCCACAGCTCTTTTATCAGGCGGTAATCCAGCTCTTTACGCCATTTCCGTTCAAGAAAGGCTTTACACTCATCGCGGCTCTCGACGAATTCGGCGCGATTTCGCCACCGGGTATCGACGGAGTAAGCCAGCGAGACTTTTTCTGGATCGCGGCTGTTCCAGCCATCCTCGGCCAGACGAACCTTCTCAATGGCTGATTCGCGCGTAAAAGGGGGAAGCGGTGGGCGTGGGGTCTGACGATCGGACATAGCAACTCCTCGGTATAAAATACAATCAGATCAGTTGATCAAGCGGCATCAGGCTGGCGCAGAACAGGCCCTCTCCAGCAACGTTATGGCAATCGTTTTGGCACTCGCAGCGGCTTCGGGATCGCCCATCACTTTTGCCACGGTAATGGCCCCATCTATCAGGATTAGCAGCTGTCTGGCCAGGGCTTCCGGCTGTGCGCACTCTGCCCGTTCACACAGTAAAAGCGCATAATTGAGTAATTTCTTCTTGTGTGACTGACTTATCAAACGCACCGGATCGGCGGGGTTACCCACCTCGCCTGCCGTGTTAATAAACGCACAGCCGTGAAAATCGGACAAAGTTTAGAGGAATACCGACAAAGACAGGATAAGGAGGGGCTGCCAGAAAAATCGGTCAGGGAAAGTACAATGAGAAACAACGCCATTTTATCAGACACAACAACGTGAGCGGTATGACCCGGCGTGATTTCGCGGACTTAATGTTGAATTACGATTGATTTGAGCGTTGAAAATCTGGCGAACCCACACGACAGAGCTGGTGGCCATCATAGCTGGAGCAGAAATGTGCTTTTTTGGAACGGAGAAATTCGATATCAAGAGATGATTGGTGGAGATAAGCGGGATCGAACCGCTGACCTCTTGCATGCCATGCAAGCGCTCTCCCAGCTGAGCTATACCCCCACAACAAAGAAACTGCTTTTCAGTCCAAATCTGCTGGTGAAGATTTGGTGGAGCTAAGCGGGATCGAACCGCTGACCTCTTGCATGCCATGCAAGCGCTCTCCCAGCTGAGCTATAGCCCCGTACCGAAAAACCTTGTCGTCTTGACGGCGGGGATAATATGAAACAGCGTCTGCGGTGTCAACGGCAAATTACCGATCTGCGGTCAATCGCTGAAAAAGCCGCCACAATGCGTTTTTTTTGGCAGCCTGGCCCTCAGACCCGACAGCATAAACGCGCTCAGGCCTGCATGCCGGGATGCATAATATGCCGCGTCGAAGCAAATTAAGCCGCAATATGACTACACCCCTCTTTTGTCCGCCGCAATCATGTAAACAAGGCGTTAAAAACAGCTCTAATCGGCCTTGTTTTTGTTAAGACCGCGTGTAAAACTGCGACGTTTTTGACGGCCAGCCCGCACACAGCAAGGTTCAGGCGCATTTTCCTGACGCGATGCCTTTGGCCATTTTCATTATCACACCAGAAACTTAGAGCTACTATGTCCTCCTATTCACCTAAAGAAATTGCGGCGTTCGCCATTCAGTCAGGCGTTGCCAAAAGCCAGTATTCCGTCGCCACGCTGATTATCCTCGGTTTTATGGCCGGTGCATTTATTGCCGTTGGATTTCTGCTGGATATTCACGTTATCAACTCCCTTCCTGCTGACTGGGGTTCGTTCAGCGGGCTGTTAGGGGCCGCCGTGTTCCCGGTCGGCATCATTCTGACTATTCTGGCGGGAGGGGAGCTTCTGACCGGTAATATGATGACCCTGCCCATCGCCTGGTTTGCCCGCCAGATAAGTGGCTTAAGCCTGCTGCGTAACTGGTTCTGGGTCACCCTGGCGAACTTTGTCGGCAGCCTGGCCGTCGCCTGGTTCTTTGGCCATATCCTGGGCATGACCGAAGGTGACTACCTGAAAAAGACCGTTGCCATCGCCACGGCCAAAGTAAATGCCGATTTCACCCACGCTTTTATCTCAGGTATTGGCTGTAACTGGCTGGTGTGCCTGGCGACGTGGCTGGCCTTTGCCAGTAAAGACGTGGTGGGTAAAATTTTTGGTATGTGGTTCCCGGTCATGGCCTTCGTTGCCATCGGCTTCCAGCACGTCGTCGCCAATATGTTTATCGTCCCCGCCGCTATTTTCGCCGGTCAATTAAGCTGGGCTGCCTACCTGCCTAATTTTACAGCTGTTTTTCTGGGTAACACCGTCGGCGGTGCCGTCTTTGTTGGCCTGGCCTATTTTATGGCTTACCGCTCACAGCTGAATGCCGTAGTCCCCCGCTAATACCAATGCCCCCCTGTCTTCAGGACCGGGGGGTATTGTTCTCCCGATCTGCCTGCCAAATTTTCTGCCCCTTTTAAGGCTTCCTGTTAGTTGTTCTGGGAACATTTTGCTGTAATATGATCGTGTTACATAACTCGCAAAAGGGATTGCACAATGAAAAAGGAATGGTTAACGCCAGAAGAACTGGCGCAGGAAACGGGTTTCAGTCGTCAGACCATCAACAAATGGGTTAAGAAAGAGCAATGGACAACCGCGCCTAAACCCGGCGTTCAGGGCGGTAAAGCACGGATGATATTTATTGATGAGCGGGTTAAAAACTTCCTCAAATCTACACGTCACGCCGCAGAGCCCACCGCTACCTATCGCGTAACCCATAACTCCCTTCCTGCCCTGCTAATGACGTCACTCCAGCAGATGAATGCCGAAGAACAGGATCAGCTTTACTCACTGTTATTACGCGAAGGCATACAGGGATTATTGAATCGACTGAGTATTCGCGGTAACGATCAGTAATAGCGGTTCGCCGGGCGGGAGATGACCTTTCGTCCGGTTGTTCCGGGAGCTAACATGGGTTAATACGATTGTGGCCCCTGGAATCGGCAGCGCCTGCTTTCATCACAAATCATTCAGTTACCTCACTGCCAGATGAAAAGCTGCCTGCCGGGCTGCATTACCCTGACGTGTCTCAGCGCTAAGGATGACGGGTCCATTCGGCGCTGGCTAAAAAAAAGCCGTTCACCCGATCTCGGGTGAACGGCTTTTCGCTGCACGATTTTATCAGACTGACTGCTGAGCTTCCCGCGCCTCAATCCAGCTGAGGGCCTGATTAATGCGGGTGACGCAGCGCGCCTTGCCGATAGCATGGACCGTAACATCAAGCGCCGGAGACTGGCCCGCGCCGGTTACCGCGACGCGTAAAGGCATGCCCACTTTGCCCATGCCCACGGCAAGGTCGTCAGCGGTAGCCTGAATAGCCTGATGTACGCTTTCAGCCGTCCAGTCGGTGAGTTCGCTAAGCTTGTCACGCACGACCTCAAGCGGCTGACGTGCCACTGGTCGCAGATGTTTCTTCGCAGCGTCAGGATCAAAGGCGTCAAAGTCCTCATAGAAGTAGCGGCAGGATGCAGCCATCTCTTTCAGCGTCTTACAGCGCTCACCCAGCAGCTTCACCAACTGGGCCAGTTCAGGACCGGTGCGCGTATCAATCTTCTCCTGCTCGATATGCCATTGCAGGTGCGTCGCCACGTATTCCGGTGCCAGCGAATTGATGTAGTGATGATTCAGCCACTGTAACTTTTCAGTGTTAAACGCGCTGGCTGATTTGCTGACCGCGTCCAGACCAAACAGCTGCTTCATCTCGTCGATGCTGAAAATTTCCTGATCGCCATGCGACCAGCCCAGACGGACAAGATAGTTCAGCAACGCTTCCGGCAGATAACCGTCGTCGCGATACTGCATCACCCCAACCGCACCGTGGCGCTTGGAGAGCTTTTTACCGTCGTCGCCGAGGATCATGGATACGTGTGCGTAGACCGGTACCTGAGCACCGATTGCCTTCAGGATATTAATCTGACGGGGCGTATTATTGATGTGATCCTCACCGCGGATAACGTGGGTAATTTCCATATCCCAGTCGTCGATCACCACGCAGAAGTTGTAGGTCGGCGCACCATCGGTACGACGAATGATCAGGTCGTCCAGCTCCTGGTTACTGAATTCAATCGGCCCACGGATCTGATCGTCGAAAATAACCGAACCTTCCTGCGGGTTACGGAAACGCACCACGCAGGGTTCATCAGCAGCATGATGCTCATGGCTGTCACGACAGCGACCGTCATAGCGCGGCTTCTCATTATTAGCCATCTGCGTTTCACGCAGCGTCTCAAGGCGCTCTTTGGAGCAGTAGCACTTATAGGCCGTGCCTGCTTCCAGCATCTGGTCAATGACCGTGTTGTAGCGATCAAAACGTTTGGTCTGATAGTACGGGCCTTCATCCCAGTCCAGACCCAGCCAGTTCATTCCGTCCATAATGGCATCAATGGCCTGTTGGGTAGAACGTTCCAGATCGGTATCTTCAATACGCAGCACGAACTCACCGCCCTGATTACGGGCAAACAGCCACGAGTATAGCGCGGTGCGCGCGCCGCCAACGTGCAGGTAGCCCGTGGGGCTGGGAGCGAAGCGGGTTTTGATTTTCATTAACAGCTGCCTTATTACGCTATCAGATTCGGCCATTGCCGGAGGAGGTCTGATAAAGACCAAAAGAGAGTGGGCAACATTCTACCATCTGCAAGCGAATCCTCAACGCCATTCCCCCGCTTACTGCCAGGGTTAGCGGTACCCCCCCCCCGGCAGACGGCCGTTTTTGCATAAAAGCCCAACATCTTGTTTAAATTTAAGACGAACAGTGATTTTCGTTTCAAAAACCGTTGACTCATTTCCCGCGATCCCTATAATGCGACTCCACACAGCGGGGGTGATTAGCTCAGTTGGTAGAGCATCTCCTTTACACGGAGGGGGTCGGCGGTTCGAGCCCGTCATCACCCACCACTCTAAACCGGTGGCTCCGCAGTGTAGGCAGTACCAGACGTGTACAGAAATGGGTGATTAGCTCAGTTGGTAGAGCATCTCCTTTACACGGAGGGGGTCGGCGGTTCGAGCCCGTCATCACCCACCATTTCTGAACAGGTTGTTATGAAGTACCGAAGTGGGTGATTAGCTCAGTTGGTAGAGCATCTCCTTTACACGGAGGGGGTCGGCGGTTCGAGCCCGTCATCACCCACCACTTCGGGTCGTTAGCTCAGTTGGTAGAGCAGTTGACTTTTAATCAATTGGTCGCAGGTTCGAATCCTGCACGACCCACCAATGTCAAAAGGTGCCCTAAAGGCGCCTTTTTGCTTTTCTGCATTTGCTCATTTGCTCAGCATTTGACCCTGCGGCACCATTACTTTCACTGACAGTCAGAGAGATAAACCCATGGCTTGCCGTACGGCGCAGAGTTAATATCGGGCGGCATATCCACCGAGTAGAAGTTCTGCCTGTAAATCTTCTCTTTATATGAAACCTTTTCGCCATAAACACTATAGGGTTTTTTACTCTCCCACTCTGTATAGCCCGGACAGTTACCTGAAGGATTGGGGACGGGATCTGGAGATGTGGTATAAAAGTTGGCAACTGCTTCGCGGCGTTCATTTAGCCGACGGGCATTATCCTCGTATTTGGCACTCCCCATGGGAACACCATTGTAGGTGATGCGCGGATTAGAGAAATAATTCAGGCGCGGACAGCTCCCGGTCTGACAATTATAGGACATAATAGTACGCCACTTAGGCTGACTCGCTGCCACTTCATATTTGAATCCATGCCGGTAACAGGGCTCACGCGTTGGCGCTCCCCCGAACTGATACAGATCGTGGCTGGCTCCTATGTTGTGCCCCATTTCATGAGCAAAAGTATAGGTGCCCGTCAGAGACGAATATCGGATGACCGACGCAGCATTTGCCTTAGTTGCATCTACCGTTCCATTCCCCGTACCCGAGGTATCTTTCACCAGCATCACTACCAGATCTGCACCGGTTTTATCCCTGAAGGCATTAATCTCTTTGCTCAGCGCGGAACCCGAACTGACCAGCATTTGCTTGCGCATACTGGAATAATCGCCCAGTTCATTATATGTCGCATCCAATATGCCCGCATTTTCAAAGGTTATTTTAACATCACTGTTTTTCGCGCCCTGATTCGCTTCGGCAAAGGCAACCGATGCCAGCGCATTGATGTTCAGTGAAGCCATTACCGCTCGGGACTGGTTGGTCGTCACTAATGCCACTCTGATCGTACTTTGCTCTTTAACCGGATCAACGAATTGTCCTGGATTATCCGGGCAGACGATAGCGGCTTTGCTGCCAGAGAAAACAGGCAAGGATTCGTCGTTGTTATCTTCCGAAACTTTAGCTTCATCTACCCTGACGATAGCAACCTGCCCAGTGCCACCGCTGAGTGGAAAGATCTGATAAAGCTGACCGCGGGTTCTGAACGTTCCAGCCAGCGTATGATGATTAAATACCAGGGTAGCCACATTTTCAGGATCGCTAATGGCCCCTTTTCCCATTTCACCTCTTACTAACATCGGATCTGTTGAGGCATGCTTTGTTGCTGTCCCCGTCCAGGTATAACTCCCATCGTTATTGAGGATCGAGGACCACCGCTTATATTCAACGGTATTACCTGCCGTAGTCAGCAACGTCAGTTTAGCACTGTCGGGATTTAATATAGAATAGTCAATGCTTGCTAAACGTATTTCACGGGTGGAACGAGAAACAGTAATATCTGAAAGAAATGTGTTGTTTGATTTATTAACGCCATCCTGCATGCCTGGGTTTTTTAGATGCGAGATAAGTGGAGGCGCAGCATGTGCCAGCGTAACCAGACATATTGCGATATAAATAACATTAAAAAGAAACGCTCCGACCGCCCATTTTTTTTGCATTATAGTTTACCTGATTGAAATGAAAAACAGTCAGCCACCTGACAGGCCCCTGTTTCCTATTCTGGCAAAGCACAGAGGGATAGCAAATTCACTCAGTGACATTCTCAATTATTTTTTATTGATAAATTTATTATTATTATTCTCTGAATAACAGGAAATATATTAATCACGCCTGACCGCTAACCACATCTTTTCTTATACTGCTCGGGAGAGGCGTTCATCGTCTCCGCCGCCCTGCACGCCACCGGGCCTCAGGTCCTGCCTGCGCACCTTTTCGAATTCTTAGCGATTTTTTTACGAATTCTCATATCAAGTATCTCCTGTAACCCTCCGATAACCGTACTGGTCTATTACAAAGGAGAATACGATGACGACTATCAGTGGTAGCAGCACAAGTTCAATTGGATCGGCAAGCTCGGGCGGCGGTTCAACCTCCCAGATTGCCACGCTGACCAAGCAGATTACGCAGCTGGAAAATCAGCTTAAGAGTCTGGGCACTGACGATTCACTCACTACCGAGCAAAAGTCAGAGCAGGAACAGCTTATCCAGAGCCAGATTCAGATGATCGAATCTCAAATCGCCCAGATTGAGCAGCAGCAGGCGCAGAAGGCTCAGGAAAAGCAGGAAGCGAAAAAAGAGACGGCCAGCACCAACGTAGCCGATGGCATCAACCGTCCAACCGCGACCAACTCAATTAACGTTTACGTCTAAAACGCTGGCATGACGCGGCGTTGCTGCGTCAGCAGGGTTGCCTGCTGACGCACTTCCTGCCAGATAGCCTCTGCTGCCGGCGTGAGCGAGCGGTTTTTACGTCGTACCAGCATAATCGTCCTGTTGATTTCCGGTACCATTCGCCTGACAAGCAGCGGCCTGCCCTGCGGCAACGGTAGCGCCAGCGCGGGCAAAATGCTGATACCTATCCCCGCCTCCACCATCGGATAGAGCGTGGCCGGATGGCCGATTTCCTGCACAATCTCCGCCCTCACCTGCTGCGCGCGCAGCGCTTCATCGATCAGCACCCGACTGCCAGAGGTATAATCCTGAAGCACCAGCGGCCGGTCGTTCAGCATTTCCCAGCTGATGGTTTGCTCTGCGGCCAGCGGATCGTCCTGACGGCAAAGCAGGAGAAAAGGTTCATCGAGGATCGGTTCACAGGTGAAATCCTCAACCGTTAAAGGGCCAATGACGATGCCGAAATCCACTTCCGCGTTACGCACGCTTTGCAGTACCCACTGCTGTGGCCGGTCGCGCAGCATTATCCTGATGTCAGGGTAGTTTTGCTGGCTGGCCGCCAGGCACTGGGGCATCAGATGAGCTGATATCGTCTGGCTGGCTGCAACTCTTACCGTGCCGCTGCGCTGCTGCCCATAGCTGCGAACATCCAGCAGCGTGGTATTCAGCTCCTCCAGCAAACGCTCAAGCCGACTGGCAAGCTGTTCGCCCGCCTCGGTCAGCATCACCTCCCGGGTGGTGCGGTCCAGCAGGCGAATCCCCATTTCCCCCTCCAGCTCCTTGATGCTGTGACTGACCGCAGACTGGCTCAGGCCAATCTGTTGACCCGCCTGGCTAAAACTACCCTGCTGTGCCACGGCAACAAATACCCGCAGCTGGCGAAGCGTATAATTCATCTATTTTATTCATATATGGATTCAATAAATCAATTTTATTTCTAAACACGTCCGGCGCACAATAGCCACATTGTTTTTTAACCAGGCATTAACAATGGGACTCTTCCGCATCGATCCACTGATGTTAAAATTGATTATCACCGTGCTGCTGGCGACGTTCATCCCCGCGCGCGGCCATTTCGTCGATATATTTGAATGGCTGACGACGGCGGCTATCGCCCTGCTGTTCTTTATGCACGGCGCCAAGCTGTCGCGGGAGAAAATTATCGCAGGCGGCGGCCACTGGCGGCTTCACCTCTGGGTGATGTGCAGCACCTTTGTGCTCTTCCCCCTGCTGGGACTACTGTTTGTCTGGTGGCATCCGCTGCCGGTCAGCGCGGAGATTTACACTGGCTTCCTCTATTTATGCATCCTGCCTGCCACCGTTCAGTCGGCTATTGCCCTGACCTCACTGGCAGGCGGTAACGTTGCGGCGGCGGTTTGTAGCGCCTCTGCATCCAGCCTGTTGGGCGTATTTATCTCTCCGCTGCTGGTCAGTCTGGTGATGGACGTCCATAACGACGCTGCCAGTGGTAACCTGGAGCAGATCGGTAAGATTATGCTACAGCTACTGGTACCCTTTTTGGTCGGGCACTTTTCACGACGCTGGATCGCCGGATGGGTGGAAAAACACCGTGGGCTGATTGGTAAAACGGATCAGGCCTCCATTCTGCTGGTCGTCTATTCCGCCTTTAGTGAAGCCGTTGTAAATGGTATCTGGCACCGCGTCGGCGTCAGCACCCTGCTGTATATCGTGGCGGGTAGCCTGGGTATCCTGTTTGTGGTGTTACTGATCAACCTGCTGGCGGCCAGAATCTTCGGGTTTAACCGTCCGGATGAGATCACCATTCTGTTCTGCGGCTCGAAAAAAAGCCTCGCAAACGGCGTCCCGATGGCCAATATCCTTTTCCCGTCGGCATCGGTAGGGATTATCGTACTGCCGCTGATGATCTTCCATCAGGTGCAGCTGATGGTCTGTTCGCTGCTGGCACAGCGCTATAAGAAGGCCGGAGAAAAGCTGGCGCAGGAGAAGCAGGCGCAGAATGAAAAAGCGCCTCAAAACGTGGTCCAGTCGCAAAAATAGTTACGCTGTGAGTCTGTCGAAGAATAAGCCTGGCGGCTATTCTTCGCTGGGCTCAAAAGCTTCGCGTCTCTGTTTTGTTCACATCCGCCTGCTGATGCGCATTACTTAACCCGCGACCGGGCAACGTCTGACAGGCCCCACCCTTATTCAGCGGCGCAGCATCAGGATAGCTTTCATCCGGCGTAATATAGACTTCGGTGGTTGCCACATAGCCATCCCGAAATATCGCTTCAACGTAAGCGGCCTGCCAGCCTTTATGCGGCTTCACCAGCGTCAGCGTTATCCTGCTTTTAACCGGTAGAGTAGAAGACTCATAGTTAACGCCGCAGGCCAGACGGAAGTCGCGATCGTTCGCGTTATAAGCCCGCCACAGGGTTAACTGTTTAGGATATTCTGAAAGCTTAATATCCAGCAGCCCTTTTTTTAACGACGTATGGATTTTGGGTAAGGGCTTTCCGCTCTGAATACGGTTGATAAAGGGAATCAGTGACGATTCGGCGAATCGACGAATACCCGCATGGTCGCTATTAGGAACGACCCTTAAAGACTTCATACCCGGCAGCTGGTCATAATAGTAGCGGGAATTATCAGGCACGTAGAAATCGTCACCGCTGGCATTGATAATGTATTTTTTAACAGCCAGCCGTTTTTTATAGGCCGAAGACTGATATTCAAGCGGATCCTGTATCTTCAGCAGCTTGCTGAAATTCGGCATATCAATGCTGGTATCAATACCCTCCTGATAATAAGGCGAGAACGCCACTGGCCAGTTGTGTCCATATACCCGATACATATGCTTGAGTGCCTGCCGGGTACCCAGCATATCCATCACAAAGGGCGCGATTGCCTCGACCCGGGGATCGGCTATGGCAGCCAGCCAGCTGCTCCAGCCACGTTTGGAAAGCCCGGTGACGATAAACTCTTTAATTCTCCACTCCCTCAGCTCTCTTTCAGCCAGCGACATCGCCTGAGATACGCTGGCGGCCATAGGGATATGGAGCGGTAAAAGTGACCGCTCCGTCGGGTTTTGCATAAACAGAGACCAGCTATGGGCTACGCTGTTATCCTCCGCCCGTGTTTTATTATCGTCACGCCAGGTCTGATACTGATTAGGGACATCACTCAGAGAGAGGATAATGGTGCGCGTTGCCTGAGACAGCGCCGTCAGCTGGGGAGGTGTCATATCGCTGGGCGCAACGGGCGGCTTATTGTCGATATTATTATTAGTGCCGTTATTAACAAATATAACCGCCTTCCCCCTTTTGGCTCTGGGAGGGATATAGATATCTACATCATGCTGCCACTCTTCAGGCTGTACCAGACCGGCAGGTGACCATGACTGCGAATTCATGCGATAATGTAAAATATCAACCCCCGCTACCTGCTCATCGCTTACCCTGGTATATTTCGGTGGGGACTCAGAAATACTCCTGGTATAACAAGGTAATACATCACTAAAATCTCGCTTCTCACTGAGGCAGCGGTCGTTGTGCCTGCTCGCTTCAGCTGACGAGCTAATAGCGATAAGTAGCAGTAAGGCTAGTCCATATTTTATTTTCATCAGTTCACCCCTTCGCCCATTATTGTTCTGAGTTCGAGGGTTAATATGAATCATAGCTTTTTAGGGTACAAATCAATTAACGATGTTAAAAGATTATATAAGCGTTAGTAGCGTAGCGGATTAATCAGCCCCTCAAGCCCTTCAATTTTTATGGCCAGCGTCAGCTGCATCAGCTCACCCAGTTTTCCCTCAGGAAATTCGCCCTTACGGGCGAACCATAGCAGATAAGGCTCCGGCAGATCGATAAGTCGCCGCCCTTTGTATTTACCAAAGGGCATTTCGGTGTTGGCAATGTCAATCAGCTGCTCTTTTTCCATCTCAGTTATCCAGCAGGCGAATAAGCTCAGCCTCGTCGATAATCTTAATATCCAGCGCCTGCGCCTTCACCAGCTTAGAGCCTGCCGCTTCACCGGCGATAACCAGATCCGTTTTCTTCGACACGCTGCCGCTGACCTTAGCGCCCAGCGCAGCCAGGCGATCTTTTGCCTCATCGCGAGACAGAATGGTCAGAGAACCCGTAAGCACCACGGTTTTTCCGGCGAAGGGGCTGTCAATTTCGTCTTTATTAACCACCTCAACTGCCGGCCAGGTGACGCCTGCCACCTCGATCAGCTGACGAATCACTTCCCGGTTGCTCTCTTCGTCCATAAAGTTTCGCACGTGGCTGGCAACCACGGTGCCGACGTCCTGCACGGCGATCAGCTCTTCTAAAGAGGCGTTGATAATGCTTTCAAGCTTACCAAAATGTGCAGCCAGGTTGGCGGCGGTCGCTTCGCCCACCTCGGTAATCCCCAGAGCATAGAGAAAGCGGGCCAGCGTGGTCTGCTTCGCTTTTTCCAGCGAGCTGACCAGATTTTGTGCTGATTTTGGCCCCATCCGATCCAGGCCCGTCAGCTTACCGGCGGTCAGGCTGAAGAGATCGGCAGGCGTTTCGACATACTGTTTTTCCACCAGCTGGTCGATAAGTTTGTCGCCCAGGCCATCAATATCCATCGCCCGGCGTGAAACAAAGTGCTTCAGTGCGCCTTTACGCTGCGCGCCACAGATCAGGCCGCCGGTACAGCGTGCAACCACTTCCCCCTCTACCCGCTCTACGTCCGATCCACACACCGGACAGTGGCCAGGAAACACTATCGTACGGGCATCATCCGGGCGGTCGGCCTCAACCACGCCCACAACCTGGGGAATAACATCCCCGGCGCGGCGGATAATAACGCGATCGCCGATATGCAGACCCAGACGATCAATTTCATCTGCATTATGCAATGTCGCATTGCTGACCATCACCCCCGCTACCTGCACCGGCTCCAGTCGGGCGACCGGCGTAATCGCGCCGGTACGACCCACCTGAAACTCTACGTCCCGTACCCAGGTCAGCTGTTCCTGCGCCGGGAACTTAAACGCAATCGCCCAGCGCGGCGCGCGGGCAACAAAGCCAAGCTGTTCCTGGAGTTCCTGAGAATCCACTTTGATGACCACGCCATCAATATCAAAACCGAGCGTCTCACGCGCCGCTTCCACCTGATGATAAAACGCCAGCACCTCTTCCGGGGTGTGGCACAGGCGAATACGATCGCTTACCGGCACACCCCAGGCTTTAAGCTGCTGGAGTCGGGCGTGATGCGTACGCGGCATATCACCGCCTTCGAGCAGGCCGAAACCGTAGCAGAAGAACGTCAGAGGGCGTTTAGCGGTAATGCGGGGGTCAAGCTGGCGCAGCGAACCTGCCGCAGCGTTGCGCGGATTAGCGAACACCTTGCTCTCTTTGCGACGCGCTTCCTCATTCATCGCCTCAAATCCCGCCTGCGGCATAAAGACCTCACCGCGCACTTCGATACGCGCAGGGATGTTGTCCCCCCTCAAACGCAGCGGGATGGCGCGAATGGTGCGCACGTTGGCGGTAATATCTTCACCAGTGGTGCCGTCGCCGCGCGTGGCCGCCCGCACCAGCAGGCCGTTTTCGTACAGCAGGCTGACGGCAAGACCGTCCAGTTTCAGTTCGCAGCAGAAGGTGATGTTATCGCTATTTTTCAGCCTGTCCTGTACCCGCTTGTTGAAAGCGAGATAGCTCTCTTCATCAAACGCATTATCCAGCGACAGCATCGGCACTTCATGCCGAACCTGCCCGAATGCGCTGAGCGGTGCGGCCCCCACGCGCTGCGTCGGCGAATCCGGGGTAATCAGCTCAGGATGCGCCGCTTCCAGCGCCTTAAGCTCCTGCATCAGACGATCGTACTCCGCATCAGGAACGTCCGGCGCGTCCAAAACATGATACTGGTATTCATGATGGCGGAGGGCAGTTTGAAGCGCGATAATTTGGTCTTGAACGGATTGCATAGCGGCACCATAACGATAAAAAACCCCCGGCAGGCGGGGGTCTTGTCAAACGTGAATTCAGGTTGTCAGCCCGACCCGGTTGCGGTTCAGGCGTTAGCCTCAATCACATCACGAATACGGTTTTTATAAGTTTCCAGCTTTTGCGGCGTCATCATGCGGCGCTCATCATCCAGAACCACGCCGCCTACGTCGTCGGCAATACGCTGTGCGGACTGAAGCATCAGCTTGAAGTTCTGATTGGCATCACCGTACGAGGGCACCATCATAAAAATCGAAATGCCGGGCGTAGAGAAGTCAGACATCTCATCCGGGTTGAATGATCCGGGCTTAACCATATTGGCCAGGCTGAAGAGGACCGGGCCACTGCCCGCCGGGCTGAGATGACGATGGAAGATGTTCATTTCGCCGAACTGGAAGCCAGCCTGCAGGACCCCTTGCAGCAGCGCCTCACCGTTCAACACACCGCCTGCATGTGCGCCAACGTGCAGCACCAGCACCGTCTCTTTTGCGCGCTCCTGGCGAGGAGGCGCAGGCTTTTCAACTGGCGCACTGGGTTGAACTTCTTCCTCAACAACCGGATCGAAAGCAGGTTCAAAGGTCGGTTCGACAGGCTCTGCCGGAACGGCCACGGATTTAACCGGCGGGGCTGATGGGCGCACAGGCTGAGGACGCTGAACGGGTTCGGCGACGAATTCAGGTTCCTCAGGTTCAGGCGCATGAGGTAGCTCACCGCTAAACAGAGGATCCAGCTCCGGCTGCGTATCAGCCAGCGGCTGATGTCGCACAGGCTCTGCGGGTGCGCGAGTCTTTGATGGCCGCGATGGCGCATCATCAACGCTGCGGGCATCGAAACCAGGCTCAGCCTCGTCATCCCCGCGCGATCGAGGGCGCTGCACGCGCACTTCCCCTACGCCATCATCAGCGTTGTCGAAAGACTCTTCTTTATCCTGTTTTAAACGCTTGTGAGGGCGATCGCGAAAAACGGATGAGCGCTCTTTACGGCTGGTCCAGAGGCCATGAAGTAAGAGCGCTATTATGGCGATCGCGCCAACAACGATTAATATCAGACGCAAATCCTGCATCATTGTATTCTCTGTTGTTCCAATACCTTGCCACCGCGGCAAACTTTATCCTCTAACTGTATTTGCCCTGGGTAACAAGTGCAAGTCCATGCAGTATTTTCTGACAAATAAGCGTGCATCGACACGGTTTTTTGCTGCTTTTTCATGCAAAAGCCCCTCGGCCTGCATAAATGATCGCGTTATGATAGCGCCGCATAGCCGCATAAAGGAGAAAAGCAGCCTATGAACCCACATCACTCCCCCGCTCGCTCGCAGGGTATTCACTATTTTTCCGAAGGGTGGAGGCTGGTTCGTCTGCCCGGTATTCGCCGCTTCGTCATTGTGCCGCTGCTGCTCAATATTGTGCTGATGGGGGGCGCGTTTATCTGGCTGTTCTGGCAGCTCGGTAAATGGGTGCCCGCGCTGATGACGCTCATACCTGGCTGGCTACAGTGGCTGAGCTATCTGCTATGGCCACTGTGCGTGATTTCGATTGTGCTGATATTCAGCTACTTCTTCTCGACGGTCGCTAACTGGATAGCCGCCCCGTTCTGCGGCCTGCTGGCTGAACAGCTTGAGGCAAGGCTGACCGGTAAACCACTGCCCGATAGCGGCTGGGGCGCGCTGGTCCGGGATCTGCCGCGCATTATGAAGCGCGAATGGCAAAAGTTTGTCTGGTATCTTCCCCGCGCCCTTGGGCTGCTGCTGCTTCACGTTATTCCGGGTTTTGGCCAGACGGTGGCACCGCTATTGTGGTTTCTCTTCAGCGCATGGATGTTATCTATCCAGTACTGCGACTACCCGTTCGATAATCACAAGGTCAGCTTCCGGGAGATGCGTCAGGCACTGAAACAGCACAAAACAGACAATATGCAGTTTGGCGCCCTGGTCAGCCTCTTTACGCTGGTGCCTATTCTGAATTTAGCGATTATGCCAGTCGCCGTATGCGGGGCAACGGCGATGTGGGTGGATCGCTACCGCGGGCAGTACAGTCGGCAGTAGAGGCTGCTTATGCCATTTCATTTATCCTTATTGCTGCATAACATATATATATACGATTTCTTCACTTCCTTGAGAAAATGAACGAGGTATGCTCTTAGTATTCCCAAAATTTCATACAGTAAGGACGGGCTATGAGTAAGATCTATGAAGACAACTCGTTAACAATCGGTCATACGCCGCTGGTTCGACTGAACCGCATCGGTAACGGTCGCATTCTGGCAAAAGTTGAGTCGCGCAACCCCAGCTTCAGCGTTAAATGCCGTATCGGTGCCAGTATGATTTGGGACGCTGAAAAGCGCGGTATTCTGAAACCCGGTATTGAACTGGTTGAGCCGACCAGCGGTAACACCGGTATTGCGCTGGCCTACGTAGCCGCCGCACGCGGCTATAAGCTCACGCTAACCATGCCTGAAACCATGAGCGTTGAACGTCGCAAGCTGCTGAAAGCGCTGGGTGCCAGACTGATCCTGACCGAAGGCGCCAAAGGAATGAAAGGCGCTATCGCAAAAGCGGAAGAGATCGTTGCCAACGAGCCGGATAAATTTGTTCTGCTTCAGCAGTTCAGCAATCCGGCTAATCCGGAAATTCATGAGAAAACCACCGGTCCCGAAATCTGGGATGATACCGATGGTGAAGTTGACGTATTTATTGCTGGCGTCGGCACCGGCGGTACGCTGACCGGCGTGAGTCGCTATATCAAAAACACTAAGGGTAAAAAAGAGCTGATAACGGTCGCGGTTGAGCCTACCGATTCGCCGGTTATTGCTCAGGCGTTGGCGGGTGAAGAGATTAAGCCTGGTCCTCACAAAATTCAGGGGATTGGTGCCGGTTTTATCCCGGGCAATCTCGATCTGAATCTGATTGACCGCGTGGTGGCTATCTCTAACGAAGAGTCCATTTCGACGGCCCGTCGTCTGATGGAAGAAGAAGGTATCCTCGCCGGTATCTCCTCCGGCGCAGCCGTTGCGGCCGCGCTGAAGCTTCAGCAGGAAGAGGCATTTGCGAATAAAAATATTGTCGTGATCCTACCCTCCTCTGGCGAACGCTATCTGAGTACTGCCCTGTTTGCCGATCTTTTCACCGAGAAAGAATTGCAGCAGTAGTGCCATTTGCGTTGAAATGAGTAAAAAAGCACCCAATTGGGTGCTTTTTTGTGGGCTGCGTCAAACTTTTGCCTGGATGCAGATTGCAATTACCCGGCAGTGTCTGTTATCTAAGCAACCAATTAATTCGGCCCGTGAAATTAATCGCCCTTTGAACTGGATCAAGCTGAATCGATTTACTGGTTTGGCGCGGCAGCCTAAATAGCGGCATAATGGGGCAAGGGAAAGCGAAGCGTGGATCGCTGAGTGCGCATCGCCGTTTCCAGCCTTACCAGCGCAGTTTTTGGCGCGTTATTGAACGCAGGCCAGCGCGACACATCCAGGCTAAAGTCTCGGTCTCAGACTAGACTTTAGTTCAACAACATCAAACGACATAAGTTGGGGAAAAATAATGTTCCAGCAAGAAGTTACCATCACTGCACCAAACGGCCTGCATACCCGTCCTGCTGCGCAGTTTGTGAAAGAAGCGAAAGCATTTAACTCAGACATTACCGTGACGTCTAACGGCAAGTCAGCCAGCGCAAAAAGCCTGTTTAAGCTGCAAACGCTGGGTCTGACTCAGGGTACGGTCGTCACATTGTCGGCGGAAGGCGAAGACGAGCAGAAAGCCGTTGAGCATCTGGTTAAGCTGATGGCCGAACTCGAGTAAACCCTCTGACTGTCTGCTCACCGCCTTATCAGGTGAAATTAGTGCAAACATATTGATCGCGGACAGCTTGTCCGCGTTGTTGCTTTCGTAAACTCCTTCGCGGGCCAGCCGAAGGCAATAATCAAATTGCAGAAAGCCTGATGCGCCCGGCTCGCTGAGTAGATTAGCCGACAGTCCAGGATTGATCGCCTCAGGTGATTATCAGTTATAAAAAAAGGTAGGGTTATGATTTCAGGAATTTTAGCATCACCGGGTATCGCTTTTGGTAAAGCTCTTCTACTGAAAGAAGATGAGATAGTTATCAACCGGAAAAAGATTTCTGCCGACCAGGTCGGTCAGGAAGTTCAGCGCTTTCTCGATGGTCGTAAAAAGGCTTCAACGCAGCTGGAAGCGATCAAAATTAAAGCCGGAGAAACCTTCGGTGAAGAGAAGGAAGCCATCTTCGAAGGGCATATTATGCTGCTGGAAGATGAAGAGCTGGAGCAGGAAATCATAGCCCTGATTAAAGACGATCTGGCTTCTGCTGACGCGGCCGCATTCTCTGTGATTGAAGGCCAGGCGAAGGCGCTGGAGGAGCTGGACGACGAATACCTGAAAGAGCGCGCGGCTGACGTACGTGATATCGGTAAGCGTCTGTTGCAGAACATCCTTGGGCTGCACATCGTTGACCTGAGCGCCATTGCGGATGAGGTTCTGCTGGTCGCTAAAGATCTGACGCCGTCAGAAACGGCTCAGCTAAACCTGGACAAGGTACTGGGCTTTATCACCGACCTCGGTGGTCGCACTTCCCACACCTCGATTATGGCCCGCTCGCTTGAGCTGCCTGCTATCGTGGGCACCGGAAACGTGACCAGCCAGGTAAAAAATGGCGACTTCCTGATCCTCGACGGGGTAAATAACAGTATTTACATTAACCCGACTTCGGAAAAAATTGACGAACTGAAGGCGATTCAGACCCAGTACGTTACCGAAAAGAACGATCTCGCCAAGCTTAAAGATCTGCCGGCCATTACGCTGGACGGGCATCAGGTTGAAGTCTGTGCCAACATCGGTACCGTGCGCGACGTTGCGGGCGCAGAGCGCAACGGGGCTGAAGGCGTTGGTCTGTATCGCACCGAGTTCCTGTTTATGGACCGTGAGTCACTGCCGACCGAAGAAGAGCAGTTCCAGGCGTATAAAGCCGTTGCCGAAGCAATGGGCTCACAGGCGGTGATTGTTCGCACGATGGATATCGGCGGCGATAAAGACCTGCCCTATATGAACCTGCCAAAAGAGGATAACCCTTTCCTCGGCTGGCGTGCGATCCGCATCGCGATGGATCGTCCCGAAATTCTTCATGCCCAGCTACGCGCCATCCTGCGTGCCTCGGCATTCGGTAAGCTGCGCATTATGTTCCCAATGGTGATCTCCGTTGAGGAAGTACGTATTCTGAAGGGCGAACTTGAGAGCCTGAAAAGCCAGCTGCGCGAAGAAGGCAAGGCCTTTGATGAGAGCATTGAGACGGGCATCATGGTTGAGACCCCGGCGTCAGCGGCAATTGCCCATCATCTGGCGAAAGAAGTCGATTTCTTCAGCATCGGTACTAACGATCTGACTCAGTACACGCTGGCGGTCGATCGTGGCAATGAATTAATCTCCCATCTGTATAACCCAATGTCTCCTTCGGTGCTGACGCTTATCAAGCAAGTTATTGATGCATCTCATGCTGAAGGTAAATGGACAGGCATGTGTGGTGAGCTGGCAGGCGATGAACGTGCTACACTACTGTTATTGGGAATGGGGCTGGACGAGTTCAGCATGAGTGCCATTTCTATCCCACGCATCAAGAAAATTATTCGTAATACGAATTATGAGGATGCGAAGGCATTAGCAGAGCAGGCAATGGCTCAACCTACAGCGGACGAGTTGATGAACCTGGTCAACAAGTTCATTGAAGAAAAAACACTCTGCTGAGACCTCGTGACGCTGGCCCAATATTACTGCTTAGGAGAAAATCATGGGTTTGTTTTCAAAGCTTTTTGGCGATAAGTCAGATACCTCAACTGGAGCCATTGAGATTGTCGCACCGCTGTCAGGAGAGATCGTCAATATCGAAGACGTGCCGGACGTGGTGTTCGCAGAAAAAATTGTTGGCGACGGTATCGCTATCAAACCGACTGGCAATAAAATGGTTGCGCCGGTTGATGGTACCATCGGTAAAATTTTCGAAACCAATCATGCATTTTCCATTGAATCAGACAACGGCATTGAGCTGTTTGTCCATTTCGGAATTGATACGGTTGAACTGAAGGGTGAAGGCTTTAAGCGTATCGCTGAAGAAGGGCAGAAGGTTAAAAAAGGTGACGTCGTCATCGAATTTGATCTGGCGCTTCTGGAAGAAAAAGCGAAATCAACGCTAACGCCAGTGGTCATTTCCAATATGGATGAGATCAAAGAGCTGGTTAAACTGACGGGTAACGTTATCGTGGGTGAAACCCCGGTTATCCGCATCAGAAAATAATCAGCGCTCCTTAAATCAAAGCCCTCTGAGCAATCAGGGGGCTTTTTTTTTTGCCTGTTTCCGCGTGACGTGATCAGGCGCTTATCCGCAATGCCTGCCGCAAATCAAACACCTCGGGAGAGGTCGTGAGATTAAGCTGTTGCTCAATAACATTCAGATGCTCTTCCATCAGCGTCTGAGCGAGCCGGATATCACCTGTTTTTAACGCCTCAATGATGCTGCTGTGCTCGCAGCACTGACAGTCAGAGGCATCATGCCGGAGGTAGAGCGACACGATAAGCGAACTGCGTGCCATCAGATTGGCCAAAATTTCGCGCAACACCTGGTTGTCGCTAATCTCCGCCAGCAACAGATGGAATTCGCTCAGCTGCCGGATAATATCCTGACGATCGTTACGCTTGATAACCTCACGCTCTTTCAGATGCTGCTGTTCAAGTTTGTCACTCCAGGCGCGTATCTTATCTGGCGTGATGGAGCTGATAATGGCTCTTTCAATTGCGCGTCGCGCAATGAAAATTTCCTGCGCTTCCCTCGCCTCAGGCTGCGCGACGCGCGCGCCGCGGTTAGGCTCAATAGTCACAATATGCTGAAGCACCATCCGCTGTAGCGCCGACTGAACGTGATTACGGTTAGCGTCCAGCGCCTCAACAATTTGTGTCTCTATCAGCCGGGTTCCCGGCTTGAGCCTCTGCTGAGCAATGGCCAGGGACAATGCCTCAACGATACGTTGAACTTCCTGCTGCTTACTGGGAGCGGCTTTACTCATCCCTACCTCATTTGAAGTGATGTGCAAACGTTTGGCTCTCGTGATGATACCACCGTACCGAGAGGCTACACTACCCAGTGTGGCAGTTTGATAGTCAGTTCCAGACCGCCATTTCTGCCGTTAACCGCACTAACCTCCCCCTGATGAGCCAGCACCACCTTGCGTACAATGGAAAGACCCAGCCCGTAACCCTTGCCGGAGAGGGGCGTAT
This sequence comes from Erwinia sp. HDF1-3R, assembly GCF_039621855.1. Lineage (NCBI taxonomy): Bacteria > Pseudomonadati > Pseudomonadota > Gammaproteobacteria > Enterobacterales > Erwiniaceae > Erwinia > Erwinia sp. HDF1-3R. The sequence continues at coordinate 3,519,574 of NZ_CP155071.1, forward strand.
TAACCCGCACAAAAGGATCAAAAATGCTTGAGAGTTTGTCGGCATCGACACCTGGCCCCTGGTCGGTAACGTTCACCGACAGCCAGCCGTTTTCCTGCCGCAGGGTCACGCTAACCTGCTGCCCCTGAAGAGAAAAACGCAGCGCGTTGCGGATCACATTCTCCAGCGCTGAGCGGATCAGTTTGGCATCGCCCTTAACGGTGTAGTCAGCGTTCCTGTCAGCGAAGAGCAAAATGTCTACGCCGGGTATCTGCGCCTCATAGCGCGCATCGTTAGCCACCGCCTCTAAAAGCCCGTACAGATCAAAGTACTGCTCATCCGGCAGGCTTTCATGTTCGGCTCTGGAAAGCGTCAGTAGTTCGCCAATCATTTTGTCCAGACGCCGCGCTTCCTCATCAATCCTGTCCAGCGACTGCCCGACTGATTCCGGGGTCTGCCGGGCCAGTCCGGTAGCCAGCTGCAGCCGCGCCAGAGGTGAACGAAGCTCGTGGGAAACATCGTGCAGCAGCTCCTCACGCGCTCTGACCAGCACGGACAACCGTTCAACCATGGAATCGAAATCCTGCGCCACGGCCGATAGTTCATCGTGACGGCGGCGCATGGCCGGAAACAGGCGTACCGAAAGATCGCCCTTGGATACCCGATCAAAACCTTTCCGCAGCTGACGCATGGGACGGGTCAGGTTCCAGGCCAAAAAAAGACTGAATAACAGGCCGCCAAAGCCCGCCATAAATAGCAGCGGCTCCGGAACGTTAAGGAAATGCCTGGGCGGGCCGCCCATATTGCTGTCATTTCGCAGCCCTTCCACGTCATAGCGCAGCTGATACTGTCGGCCATCTGCCCCGCTTACCCACTCGATGACCTCTTTCGGAAACTCACCGTTCAGTACATGACGATTAAGATCGCTGCGCGGCTTCTCCTGAGGAGGTTTATCCATCATCTGGATCGAAAAGAACCGCCGATCGCTGGCTGGCCAGTCCGCCATCATATCGTTGAGCGCTTCTATACCACCACGCTGAAGCACGGATACGGCAGAGGTCATTTGCAGGTTTACGATGCGCCTGGCGGTCAGGTTTTCTGGCGGCTCATGATGCTTGCCGTATAGTGAAAAACTCAGCCATAGCAGCTGGCTCATCAGCAGAAACGTCAGCCAGAACCCCAGCAGGATCTTCCAGAAAAGCAGCCCGCGAAATCCAGCCGTCATCGTATGCGATAGCCTATGCTGCGGACGGTCTCGATGGTTACCGTATCCTGGGTCAGGGCCGCGAGCTTCTGGCGAATATTGCTGATATGCACATCCACGCTGCGATCGTAGGCTTCACGAGGACGGCCAAGCCCTTTTTCGGACAGCTCATCCTTAGATACCACGCGATCCGGCGCGCGAATAAGCAAATCCAGCAGGTTAAATTCCGAAGCGGTCAGATCGAACGGCTGTTTCTTCCACTCGCTGATACGCGTGGCGGGATTAAGGGTCAGGTCACTCCAAACCGCCATCTCTTTGCTCTCAACAATGACAGGCTGCTCGTCAACCCGGCGCAGCACGGCGCGCAGCCTGGCAACCAGTTCGCGCGGGTAGCAGGGTTTAGGCACATAGTCGTCTGCCCCCATCTCCAGCCCGATCACGCGATCGATATTGTCGCCTTTCGCCGTCAGCATAATCACTGGCAGACGGCAGTTCTGTCGAACCTGACGCAGCACGTCGATACCGCTCATATCCGGCAGCATAATGTCGAGGATCATCGCGCTGTATTCACCCGACATCGCCCCTTCAATTCCGGCCTTGCCGTTTAACACCAGTGATGCATCAAATCCTTCTGTAATCAGATACTGACTGAGCATCGTGCCCAGTTCGAGATCGTCGTCAACCAGTAAAATTTTCATGCGCACTCTCTTATAGATTCAGCCGCTATTTTCACCTGTTATCGGAACAATAGCAGCTTGTTTTACCCAATCCTTACATGTTAACTCAAGGTATGAAAGAGGTGATGTTCTTTGTAAGTTAACAGACAGATTAGCTCACAATACAACCCGCCCTCTAAGCAAAAAAACTGCCCACATAAATGCGGGCAGGAGGTAAAAAAAGAAATGATCACGTTAGAGGTAACCAGGCCTGTAAGGCCGGTCACGGGGACGCTGTTATTTCAACATGCTAATGCGGCCAGTCGATCCTATCTGTGCATAAAGCCCACCAACATCTGCTTTACCGCTATTTTTGTAGCTATCCGCACGGATCAGGGTAGTGGAAGTAGAAGAAATCGTTCCCCCGGCAGCATTTTCTACAGACTTTGCCTCAAGTAAATTATCGTGTGCGCGCATTTTTCCACGATTAATAATGCCTTCAGCAGATGCAATCATCATTGACGCATCTGATGACAACTTACCAGCCTTCTCGTTGGTGATTCGTCCGCTGGCATCAAGGGAAAGCGTGCCTTTGGCGGCAACTGCCCCTGCATTACGCACTCCAACACCTTTTTCCGAACCTACCATGCTGATGCGATCTGCATACATGCTACCCAGCGTAGAAACGTCCAGGGCATAAGAGGGACGAGCGGCACTGGTAGAGACGCTATTATAGATGGCATCATTACGCCCTTTCTTCCTTGCTACGTTCATTTCCCCGGTCAGGATTGCAAGATCCTTTGCCTGAATCTCGCCATTCACTTTCACTGCACGAGCGATGATATCGGTGTAATCTGTCTTACCAGACTTCAGGCCGCCTTTATCAATAATGACGTTCCCCTCTGTAATCTGGAAATAGATATCACTACTACCAAAAATACTGGTATTAAAGGCATCAGGAATGGTTTTACCGGCCACCAGAGAAAGGCGGTTGGTATTGATTGAACCACAGCCGTTACAATTAATGCCTGCCGGATTAGCGATAATCAAATCAGCCTGTTTACCCGCAACTTCCATCAGACCATTAAGCTGGCTGGGTGCACCTGACTTAGCGCTCACTTCAGCAATGATTACGCTTGCCGGGCCGTTAGTGAAAATATTATTTAGCAGGTTGTTATTGGTAGATATTTTACCCGCAAGCTGGCTGTTGGTATCTGACATGCTGTTGTTGAAAACGACGCCTTCTTTACCAACATTAAACTCAGAGTAAACATTATGTGATATGCCTTTAACTGGGGCATTAATATCAATAACGGGCACCGCCCCTACTGAAAATGCGGTACAACCTAAGCTCAGCGCAATAAGTAACGACGCTTTTTTTAGCTTCATTGAATTATTCATATATTTCATAAGATAAAATCCTTTTAAGATTATAGCGTAATAGTGCACTCAAAAATTTGAGTGCACTTTTTTAATTACGCAGACTTTAGTAAGGCGAGCATTTATTTAGATGGTAAATTAATGACTCACATTATATACCTACAGACCAACACAACGTGTTTTCTATTTAATAAATTTTATGCCAGATGGGGAAAAATGTATGGCGTTTTCTCCAGCAAAAACAACACCTTTATTGCTAAAGGTTTTTGAGGTAACCAAAACATTTTTATCCGCTGAGATGATCCCATTTTTCATGTTTTTCACAGATTTCGCCTCTAAATTCTGGTTAGTGGCGCTCATCTCACCCTGATTGATTATTGTATCTCGCACAGAGACAGACAGGAGATCCCCTGAATTCATTTTCGCTGACTGATTATTAGTAAAGTTCCCTTTAGCATTCAGTGACAGCAGGTCATTAGCGTTTATTATCCCCGAATTGCGAACGCCAACGCCGGCTTCATTTCCTTCCAGAATAATACGATCGGCATACATACCGCCTAACGCGGTGACATCCAGTGCATACCCAGGCTTCCCAAAATAGCTACTGGAATTTTTAAACACAAAGTCTTTTTCACCCCGATGACGAGAAACTTCGATCTTTCCCGTAAGAAGAGAAAGATTTTTAGCCTGAATTTGACCGTTGACTTTTACTGCCCTGGCAATGATATCGGTAAAGTCAGTCTGGCCCGAATGCATGCCATCCTTATCGATCGTAACCTCTCCTTTATCAATATTAAAGTAAGTGGCCCCCGAATCAGATCGATTAATTACAACGTTACCGGCAACAAGAGAAAACCGACTGGTGTTAATTGAACCACATCCATTACAATTAATACCTGCTGGGTTAGCGATAATCAGCTCGGCCGGGTTACCTGCAACTTCCATCATGCCGTTCAGCTGACTCGCTTTGGAAGACTTTGATTGTACTTCAGCGATAATGATACTGGCAGCTTTATCCAGATTGCTATTGCCGTTAATTTTTCCTGCAAGCTGGGTATTTACCGCCTCCAGGCTGTTATTGAATATCACACCCTCTTTTCCAACATTAAATTCCGAATAAACGTTATGTGATATTCCGTTTTGAACAGGATTGTTTATATTATTAACGGGTACTGCATTAGCATAAAACATGGTATTACTTAACACTGCCACCACAGATACTAACAATTTATTTAATTTCATATGAAATATCCTTTTTCGTTAAAATAATTACCTGCATCGCAAGCTAACTATTCAAAATCACTCTATATCTTCAGGAGCCCCATGCTCCTCCATATCACTGCGAATCATCCCGTTCCAGGTTATTGCGTACTGTGAACGTGCCAGGCACAATGCAGATACGGCGTGACTCCATTCCTGTCGCCCCGACTCACGCATCACTGCGATCAACGTCCTGCTTAGATACATGGCTCCTATTTTTGCACTATCCGGAACAGGCACTAATTCCCAGCGAGAAGATTATGCAGCATAGAGATAAAATTAAAATAGCAATAATTAGAATGACAGAAAAAAAGAATCATCTTAAAGATGCATTCCCGTAATGATCATAATAAATTACTAATATTGCCAGTTAATGGAAAAGCCAAGGTTCACAGAGTCTGTTTGAAACTGATCGGGTTTATACAGTGGCGCTCCCACAAAGAGGTTATATCCCGTATTCCATTTCCAGCCGTTAATGCCAACCACGCCGCCCATCAGCTGCCTGCCAGACAGTAATTCGCTGCCTCTGCCCATAACCCGCCCATAATCTACGCCGAGGTAGAGTTGAAAACCGTAAGCGGGGTAATTGAAATTGAGCGTGTTTCCCCATAAATAACCCTGGCTTGCATTAAGATTGAATTCACCATCAAATCCCCTGACGGCCCAGCGATTCCCTAAGACAAATTTTTCCTGAGGGGTTAGCCTGTCAGGTGAAATCTGCAAAAGGTAATTGGTTTGATAGCTCATATTCTGCTGAGCGAAGGTAAAAGGAACGATCAGACCCGTCGATAGCGTCGCTATCCTCGCCTGCGGACTGTAACCGCTGGAACGTCTTGCTGCTTCTGGTTGCGCATTAAACCAGTCCAGATTACGTTGGAGAGAGACCGCTCCATCCAGATCGCCCCATTCCAGATAGCGCTGATGTTTAAGAGTGGTTTTTAATGCTGTGCTATTGCGCTGCTGTAGGGATAACTCCGTAGTTTCAATGTAATTTCTCGATCTTTTTTTCTGCAACTCGACGCCAAGGGTCGTTTTTGAATTCCCGCTACGGGCAATAATTCGCTTCGCGCCCACGCTTAAGCTATTACTCTGGCCATGAAAGCGAAAGGTGGCATAATTACCGGAGATTCTCTGCTCAAACCTTGATTTGGCGCCAAAGATATCGAACGTCCAGTAGCCAAAGGGAACTGAGTAGTAAAAATATTGGTTACTTGACCCTCTGGCATCCCTCTTGAAGAGGTTCCCTCCGGCTGAAACCATCAGGTTATCGTTAATCCCGCCAGGATTATCAAGATAGAGCGTTCCGCCTGCCTGATAACGTCCCGTATACCGGCTTCCGGAATCATCTAGCCACAGTCCCATCCGCCATAGCCGTGATCCAGCGTGTGTAACGTTGATCTCACTTCCCCCTTCACTTTCCCCTGGGCTAAGTCGGATGCGGGCCTGCGCCCCATAAACACGCTGCATATTCTCCAGACCCTGTTCAAGATCGCGGAGATTAAGGAGACTACCTTTCTTCATTGGGAAGGTCGTGAAGAGGTTGATAAGGCGATTGTCTGCCTGCGTCAGCTGGATGTTATCAACCACGCCGGGAATAAGAGTAAAACGCAACGTGCCATTTTTTACATCCTGCTCGGGAATTTCAACGCGCGTGGTAATATATCCATAACTGATTAATCTGTTTTGTAATGCTGTGGAAATAGCCGTTGCCCCCTTGATGCCAAGGCAGCGTCCTGCTCCCTGGTTGGCAAACTGCTTTAGGTAAAGTCGATAGGGGAACTTATCAACATTCTCTACTGTTATTTTCTTTATCACTATGCACGGCGATTCCTCCGGGAAATCGATGATTTTAGGGTCTTTAATCTTATCGTCGCTGCGGACATTTTTCCCGGCCTGAGCGCTGCTCTCTTCTCTAACTTTATCCTGTACACTCTGATTAATTTCACGCTGTTCAAGCGTAGAGGAAAAAGCAGACGATAATGCAGTCATGGTTAACGTTAGTGCAACAAATTGAGCGGCATTCAAGGCTAAATTCCTTTTTGATTGAAACCCCTGAACCTTCCTGTTCAGGGGTGATGACTATTTTCAGTCGATGAAGTTAATTCCGTCGGGGCTGAAGTGTGCAGCAAGCCCGTTTGCAGCGATTTTACCGTTGTTTTCGAAATCATCCGAAGTCACAAATACGTGATTTTCAGAGGTAATGTTACCACTATTGGCGTTAATAACACTTTTGCCTGCCAGCCTGGCGAAAGAAACGCCACTAATGCTCCCCTGGTTAATGAGGGTATTGTCGTTCATGGTGATTCCGACAAAATCTCCGCTAATTTTTGCTGATTTTTCATTAACAAAGCTACCATTGGCAGTGAGCATAAGATCGCCTTTCGACACCAGCGTTCCGGCATTTCGAACGCCAACGCCCTTATCCGTACCGACCAGGCTGATACGATCGGCGTACATGCTGCCTAATGATGATACATCCAGCGCCAGCTCAGGGCGTTCGCCATCAGAAACTGCACCGTAGTCAAAAAAGTAATCGGCCTGGCCCGGTGCGCGGGCAACGGTAACTTCACCGGTATGCAGATCCAGATTCTTTGCCTGTAATTCGCCATTTACCTTGATCGCGCTGGCGATAATATCAGTAAAATCAGTCTGGCCTGACTTCATCCCCTCATTACCAATTGTCACCTGACCTTTGCCAATGGTGAAGAAGATGGAGCCTGATGACGCGCTGCTGAGGTTATCAACCAGCGTTGAACCTGCAGCCAGAGTCAGACGGCTGGTATTGATCGAGCCACAACCATTGCAATCAATACCCGCTGGATTAGCAATAATCAGCTCAGCTTTATTTCCGGCAACTTCCATCATGCCGTTCAGCTGGCTTGCTTTCCCAGATTGAGAACGCACTTCTGCCAGAATCACCCGGGCTGACTCATTGGAGAAATTACTATTTCCCGCAATCTTACCGGCCAGCTGCGTATCACTCGAATTTTTACTGTTGTTGAATATAACGCCTTCATGGCCGACGTTGAATTCAGAATAAATATTATGTGAGACCCCTGCGGTAGGTGATTTAATATCAATAACAGGAGCCGCATTAGCTGTAAATACGCCACTACTTAACGCCGCTGACACCAACAGAAAAACCGTTGTCGCGCCGATTTTTTTAGTTTTTAAATTTTTCATAATAGTCCTTTCATATAATAGATAATCCATAGTAAAAATTCATGCATCAAATAAACACCCAATACAATTTTTATATATTACAGGCAATGCGCTACAAGATGCATGAGTTTATAATACTCACACAATCCACATTAAAAGAAAAGAGAATTTATATAAAATAGAAATCATCTAATTAAATCCAGATGAAACCGAATGAGTTCTGATGCAGTATCTTTATTTGAAACATAAATAAAAAATTTAATCGAACAATTACTATGCTTCTTATTTATTACATAATCTTATATGCTTTAAAAACAGTTAAAAACGCCCGTAGATAAATAACGGTCCCCGCGATCGCACACTATCGCTACAACAACACTACCAGGCGTGCTTTCCGCCACTTGTATTGCACCGGCGACCGCGCCTCCGGAACTTACGCCGCAGAAAATCCCTTCTTGCCGTGCCAGCTGGCGCATCGTATTTTCTGCCTCCTGCTGGCTCATAGTAATGATGCTATCCACCAGCTCGGGGCGAAAGATACCTGGCTGATAATCATCCGACCATCGCCGAATACCAGGAATGCTGCTGCCCTCTGCAGGCTGAAGCCCAATAATCCGCACCTCGCGACTCTGCTCTTTCAGAAAAGCCCCTACGCCGGTAATCGTACCGGTCGTTCCCATGCTACTGACGAAATGGGTCAGTCGCCCCTGCGTCTGCCGCCAGATTTCCGGCCCGGTAGTGGTGTAATGCCCTAGCGGATTATCCGGGTTATTAAACTGATCGAGCAGTTTACCCTCGCCTCGTGCCGCCATGTCTGTCGCCAAATCGCGAGCGCCTTCCATACCCATTTCGCGGCTGACCAGGATCAACTCTGCGCCGTAAGCGCGCATTGCCGCCTGGCGCTCCAGACTCATATTTTCCGGCATCAGCAGGCGAAGCACATAGCCTTTCATGGCGGCAATCATCGCCAGCGCAATACCGGTATTGCCGCTGGTCGCTTCAATAAGCACATCGCCCGGCTGAATTTCACCCCGCCTTTCAGCCTGCTGGATCATCGAAAGTGCGGCGCGATCCTTCACCGAACCTGCAGGGTTATTCCCTTCCAGCTTTAGCCAGATTTCACTGCCGTTGTCGGGCGTCAGCCGCTGAAGTTTAATCAGCGGCGTATTACCGATGGTATTTTCCAGGGTGGTCACAGAGTTGTTCCCGAATCAGGCAGAAAAGTGGCAAAAAAAAGGTCAGGCAAGCCTGACCCGGTTCCAGATGAAAATATCAGGCGCTTTGCGCAAAGGCAACCTGCCGCAGCGGTGTATCGCCTTTATATAACCGAGCCTGCTTCAGGCCAACAAAGAGGCGCTCGCCGCGAACCGGCGCAGCCTGGGAACCTTCGACTACCAGCGTTACAGGCTCCTGTCCCCAGCCGGATGGCTGTGCCACTACCTGCCAGAAATGACCACGCGGACTGACCTCCAGGATGTGCACTGGCAGTGGCGTTTCAAGACTGCTCTGCTGGCTGACGTCTATCTCCCAGGGGCGCAGGAACAGTTCCACGGCCCCCTGATGTGCCGATGCATAACCCAGTGGCCAGTGATGTGCGCCTACCTGGAATTGGGCGCCATGGACCTCGCCATCGAAGCGGTTTATCTCTCCAAGAAACTCCAGCACGAAGCGCGTTGCCGGATCGCGCCAGACATCATCCGGGGTGCCAACCTGCTCAATATTGCCCTGGCTCATCACCACCACCCGGTCGGCAACTTCCATCGCCTCCTCCTGGTCATGGGTGACAAACACGCTGGTAAATTTGAGCTCTTCATGCAGCTGCCGCAGCCAGCGACGCAGCTCTTTACGCACCTGCGCATCCAGTGCACCAAAGGGTTCGTCCAGCAGAAGTATCTGTGGCTCCACCGCAAGCGCACGCGCCAGCGCGACCCGCTGCTTTTGACCACCCGAAAGCTGTGCAGGAAAGCGGGATGCAAGATGTCCCAGCTGCACCATCTCCAACAGTCGGGTCACCTTCTCTTTAATTACCGCAGACGATGGCCGCTCACGACGTGGCAGTACCGTCAGACCAAAGGCAATATTATCGAACACCGTCATATGACGAAATAACGCATAGTGCTGAAAAACGAAGCCGACCTGACGATCGCGCGCGTGCAGATGGCTCACATCCTTGCCATGAAAGCTGAGGCGCCCACTATTCTGATTTTCCAGACCGGCAATAATGCGCAGCAGCGTGGTTTTTCCTGAGCCGGAAGGCCCCAGTAGTGCCACCATCTGGCCGGAAGGGATATCCAGCGAAATATCGTTCAGCACCCGGGTGCGACCGAATGATTTGTTGATGCTACTGATTTCAATGCTCATGATTCCCCTCCTGTTCCAGACGCTTATGCTGATGCTCTAACCGCCACTGCACAGCACTTTTGACAAACAGCGTCGCTATTGCCATCAGGGTCAGCAGGCCAGCGGCCGTAAAAGCGCCAACGATGTTGTAATCCTGATGGAGTAATTCAACCTGTAGCGGCAGCGTATAGGTTTCGCCTCGAATGGAGCCTGAAACAACGGAGACTGCGCCAAACTCGCCAATCGCGCGAGCATTGGTTAACACCAGCCCATAGAGCAGCGCCCAGCGAATATTTGGCAGCGTCACCCGGCAGAACATTTTCCAGCCGGACGCCCCCAGCAGTATCGCCGCTTCATCTTCATTACTGCCCTGACTGAGCATGACCGGCACCAGTTCCCGGACCACAAATGGGCAGGTGACAAAAATGGTAACCATCGCCATGCCCGGCCATGAAAACATCAGCTGGATATTATGCGCATCCAGCCAGCCGCCCGCCGGGCCGTTGACGCCCCAGAAGAGCAAATACATCAGGCCTGCCACCACGGGCGACACGGCGAAAGGAATATCAAAAAGCGTCAGCAGGAGCTGGCGGCCAGGAAAGTTAAACCTCGTGACCAGCCACGCCAGCAGCGTCCCGAACACCAGATTCACCGGTACGGTAATCAGCGCCATCAGTATCGTCAGCCAGATCGAATGCAGCATATCGCCGTCTTTAATATTACTTAAGATGGCACCAATGCCGCCGGAGAACGCACTGACAAAAATAGCAATCAGCGGCACCACCAGCAGTCCAAGTGAGATCAGCATCCCCAGCGCGATAAGAACCCATTTGCCCCAGTTAGCGCAGCTTCGTCCGATACTGTTAAGTGCGGTTATATCCGCCATTAGTGACCTCCAATACGACGGCCAAATCGGCTCTGTAAGGTATTAATCGCAAACAGCAGCAACAGTGAAGCGGCCAGGATGACTGAAGCAATTGCGCTGGCTGCCGGGTAGTCAAATTCCTGTAACTTGACGAATATCATTAGCGAGGTGACTTCGGTTTTCCACGCAATGTTCCCGGCGATAAAGATCACCGCGCCAAATTCTCCCAGACTGCGGGTAAAAGAGAGAGCGGTACCCGCCAACAGCGCCGGAGCAACCTCCGGCAGCACCACGCGGCGAAAGCTCTGCCACGGCGTAGCCCCTAAGGTTTCCGCGGCCTCTTCATATTCCGGCCCCAGCTCTTCCAGCACGGGCTGTACGGTTCGCACCACAAAGGGAATGCTGGTGAAGGCCATCGCCACGGCAATGCCCAGCCAGGTATACGACACTTTTATATCAAACTGGGCTAACCACTGACCGTACCAGCCATTGACCGAAAACAGCCCCGCCAGGGTCAGACCGGCTACCGCAGTCGGCAATGCAAAGGGAAGATCCATCAGACCATCGAGCAGGGCGCGGCCCGGGAAACGATAGCGCGTCAGGATCCATGCCATCAGCATGCCGAAAAAGGCGTTAAAAATAGAGGCTGCTCCTGCTGAAAGCAGAGTGACTTTATAGGCGGCGATCATTTGTGGGTTGGTCACTACCTGCCAGTACTCATTCAGCGTCATTTTCGAGAGCTGCATTAATAACGCGCTGATCGGTAACAAGAGGATCAGGCAGGTAAAAAACAGGCTGCTGCCAAGGCTCAGTCCGAAGCCGGGCAGCACGCGCTTACTTTTGGAGGCAAACATTACTGATGTCCTGCTGCTAATAATTTATCCAGCTCACCGCCGTTAGCAAACTGGGTTTTCATCACCTGCTGCCAGCCGCCGAAGGCCTCTTCTACCCGAAACAGGTCAACCTGCGGAAAGCGATCTTTCTGCTGAGTCATCAGTTGCGGGTTGTTCACGCGGTAGTAATAATGCGTCATGATTTTTTGCGCAGGTGGGCTATAGAGGTAATTCAGGTAAGCTTCCGCCGCCGTTTTGGTGTGGTTAGCGTCGACATTCGCATCGACCCAGGTTACCGGGAATTCGGCAAGGATGTTGCTTTTCGGCACGATGACTTCGTAATCACCTTGCGGATACTGATTACGAATGTTGTTGACCTCGGATTCGAAGCTTATCAGCACGTCTCCCAGACCTCGCTCAACGAAGGTAGTGGTCGCCCCTCGCCCACCGGTGTCGAATACCTGAACATTTTTAACAAACTGCGTCATAAATGCTTCCGTTCTTGCTTTATTCCTGCCATCCGCTTTATCGGCAGCTCCCCAGGCGGCGAGCCAGGTGTAGCGCCCGTTACCTGAGGTTTTTGGATTAGGGAAAATCAATTTAACGTCGTTTCTGACCAAATCACGCCAGTCATGGATGTTTTTTGGATTCCCTTTGCGAACCAGAAAGGCCATGGTCGAATAAAAGGGTGAGCTGTTATTGGGCAGGCGCTGCTGCCAGTTTGCCGGGATAAGGTTGCCGCGATCGTGCAGGATTTGAACGTCGGTTATCTGGTTGTAAGTGACCACATCCGCCTTAAGGCCCTGCAGAATGGCAAGCGCCTGTTTGGAGGAACCCGCATGAGACTGTCTGATGGTGAGTTTGTCGTTGCTGTGCTGCGCGTTCCACTGTTGTTCAAAGGGCGCATTCAGGGCGACAAAGAGCTCACGTGATACGTCATATGAGCTGTTTAGCAGTTCGGTAGCCTGGGCTGAACTGGCCAGCAGCAGCAAGAGAGCGAAACCGCCTGTGCTTTTTTTGTGGTTCGCTAACGTCATTATCCACCCTGGTCATTCCAACTGGCCGTACGCCTTTGCAGAGCAATCAGTGTATTTATAACCAGACGAAAAGCAGTAACGGTTTTATATACCGTTTGGTGATTTACAAGTTTAAAACGCTATAAGGGTGTGGAATTATTTATGCAGGTGGCAGAAAAGGAGTTCGCGCCGGTGACAGGGGATGTTGGGGCCTTAAAGTCCAAACCCGCTCCGGTGATACAATTATGTTGGGGCCTTAAAGTCAAAACCCGCTCTGGTGACACGGCTATGTTGGGGCCTTAAAGTCAAAACCCGCTCTGGTGACACGGCTATGTTGCGGGTCAGAACGCCGGGACGCCGTAAACCCATCCCTGGGGGCTTCACTGCCGCATCCCTGCGGCAGAGACCCGGCTTATCTGCTCCGCAACACCGCCTTCTGGCTGCGGAGTGGCCTGTTAGTGTTCTGGCAGTGGTTAAGGTCAAAACATGATCCGGTCACGACGGCCTTGCCTGTCGAAAATTTTGCAGGCCGGGGCTGGACCTGAAGAGGTTTTTAGCAGCGACAACGTAGCCTGAGGCCAGGCGGGGACCGTTGGCTTAGCGGACCGTCGAGCGCAGGGATGCGCGAGCCGAGCCCACACGGACGTGCTTGCGGCGTGTCCGCGTGACAACGGTCCCCGCAGGGCTTTGCACCGCATCACCGCAACGACAGAAAACCCCGGTGACACGGCGGTATTTTTTGCAGGCAGGCCAAAACCCGCATCGGTGACAGAGCTATGTTGAGCCCTTAAAGTCAAAACCGGTTCCGGTGACACGGCTATGTTGCGGATCAGAACGCCGGGGCGCCGTAAACCCATCCCTGGGGGCTTCACTGCCGCATCCCTGCGGCAGAGACCCGGCTTATCTGCTCCGCAACACCGCCTTCTGACTGCGGAATGGCCTGTTAGTGTTCTGGCAGTGGTTAAGGTCAAAACATGATCCGGTCACGACGGCCTTGCCTGTCGAAAATTTTGCAGGCCGGGGCTGGACCTGAAGAGGTTTTTAGCAGCGACAACGTAGCCTGAGGCCAGGCGGGGACCGTTGGCTTAGCGGACCGTCGAGCGCAGGGATGCGCGAGTCGAGCCCACACGGACGTGCTTGCGGCGTGTCCGCGTGACGACGGTCCCCGCAGGGCTTTGCACCGCATCACCGCAACGACAGAAAACCCCGGTGACACGGCGGTATTTTTTGCAGGCAGGCCAAAACCCGCTTCGGTGACAGAGCTATGTTGGGCCCTTAAAGTCAAAACCCGTTCCGGTGACACGGCTATGTTGCGGGTCAGAACGCCGGGACGCCGTAAACCCCTCCCTGGGGGCTTCACTGCCGCATCCCTGCGGCAGAGACCCGGCTTATCTGCTCCGCAACACCGCCTTCTAACTGCGGAATGGCCTGTTAGTGTTCTGGCAGTGGTTAAGGTCAAAACATGATCCGGTCACGACGGCCTTGCCTGTCGAAAATTTTGCAGGCCGGGGCTGGACCTGAAGAGGTTTTTAGCAGCGACAACGTAGCCTGAGGCCAGGCGGGGACCGTTGGCTTAGCGGACCGTCGAGCGCAGGGATGCGCGAGCCGAGCCCACACGGACGTGCTTGCGGCGGGTCCGCGTGACAACAGCCCCCGCAGGGCTTCCCACCTTATCATCGCAACAATAATAAACGTTACAGATGCCAGCCAGGTCAACACTCGTTCCGGTGACACGGCTATGTTGTTTGCAGGAAGATCAAAACCGGTTCCGGTGACACGGCTATGTTGCGGGTCAGAACGCCGGGACGCCGTAAACCCCTCCCTGGGGGCTTCACTGCCGCATCCCTGCGGCAGAGACCCGGCTTATCTGCTCCGCAACACCGCCTTCTGACTGCGGAGTAGCCTGTCAGTGTTCTGGCAGTGGCTAAGATCAAAACCTGATCCGATCACGACGACCTTATCTGCCGAAAGTTTAGTAAGCCAGGGCTGGACGTGAAGGGGTTTTTAGCAGCGACAACGTAGTCTGAGGCCAGGCGGGGACCGTTGGCTGAGCGGACCGTCGAGCGCAGGGAAGCGCGAGCCGAGCCCACACGGACGTGCTTGCGGCGTGTCCGCGTGACAACGGTCCCCGCAGGGCTTTGCACCGTATCACCGCAATGACAGCAAACATCCCAGCTGCCAGGCTGGTCATGGCGAGATTTTTAGCAGCGACAACGTAGCCCGAGGCCAGGCGGGGACCGTTGGCTTAGCGGACCGTCGAGCGCAGGGATGCGCGAGCCGAGCCCACACGGACGTGCTTGCGGCGTGTCCGCGTGACAACGGTCCCCGCAGGGCTTTGCACCGTATCACCGCAATGACAGCAAACATCCCAGCTGCCAGGCTGGGCATGGAGAGATTTTAACAGCGACAACACAGCCTGAGGCCAGGCGGGGACCGTTGGCTTAGCGGACCGTCGAGCGCAGGGATGCGCGAGCCGAGCCCACACGGATGTGCCTGCGGCGTGTCCGCGTGACAACGGCCCCCGCAGGGCTTTGCACCGTATCACCGCAAGGACAGCAAACATCCCAGCTGCCAGGCTGGGCATGGAGAGATTTTAACAGCGTCTACATGGCCCGAGGCCAGGCGGGGACCGTTGGCTTAGCGGACCGTCGAGCGCAGGAATGCGCGAGCCGAGCCCACACGGACGTGCTTGCGGCGTGTCCGCGTGACAACGGCCCCCGCAGGGCTTTGCACCCCATTACAGCAAGGGCAGCAAACGTTAAAGATGCCAGCCAGGTTAAAACCTACTCCGGTAGCACGACGGTATTGTTTGCAGGAAAGTCAAAACCGGTTCCGGTGACAAGGCTGTATTGCGCTTGCGGCTCGAACTACAGCGCGGCCAGCTGTGCCAGCGATGGCGCGTAGAAATAGCTGCCGCTGACCGGCTTAGTAAAACGCAACATCGCATCAAACTTGCCATCCGCCTCACCAAACATACTCAACAACTGACGCTCTATATTATAAAGCGTGGCGCAGTAGGCGAGAAAAAACAGCCCGCTGGCGCCGCTGGCTGTGCCCCAGGGCAAACTCTGACGCAAAATCTTCAACCCTTTGCCCTCTTCCTTAAGGTCTACGCGGGACACGTGGGAGGTCGCAGGGCGGGCATCTCCCTCCAACTCCTCGTCGGTCACCTTGCTGCGGCCAATAATCTGCTCCTGCTTACTCACCGGCAGGCGATTAAACATTTTCAAATTATGCTCCCAGCGCTGGCTGAAGACATAACTTCCCCCCGCGTTCTCGCCCGCATCAATAATTGCTACGCGCTGGCGCTGCTCCCCTTTTGGATTCTCCGTACCGTCAACAAACCCGCTCAAATCACGATCTTCAAGACAGCGGAAGCCGTGCGTCTCTTCCTCTACGTGCCAGGCTTCACCAAAAGCGCTCATCGCCGCCTGGGCCAGACTGAAATTCACATCGTGACGTGCGGACTGGATGTGGATCAGAATATCGCGCTGGGTGGCTGGCGCGATACCCTTGCCCAGCGGCAGGAAATCCTTAAGTTCATCCACGGAATGGGAGGGGTTCAGATCGCGCCATAGAGCGCTGCCAAAGGCAATAACCGCACCGAGTGCGGCATCCGGGAAACGCTGCTGAAGCTGCAATAGCTGGTGCGAAAACGCCCCGCAGGCCTGGCGGATATCCGCCAGATCACCCCGCACGGTCGCTTCAAGATAAATGGCAAAACGGCAGTGTTCGGGCAAAATGCCGCTCTGAAACTGGGACATCCGGTAATTCTCCCTGGTAAATTGTCTGCAACAGGCGCTGGCAGACAGTTTACCCGGATTTTTACGCGGTACGCTTTTTGTCAGTAAAAATTGTACTGTCTTTTGATTCTACTCAAAAAAGGGGAAAGTTAGCTGCGCCAGATTATTTTGCTGATAGTCCATTTTTTCAATGTATCATCCGCTGGCATCAGGCCTTCAGGACCGTGCCACTCTCCGCGAAACAGATAGCTGATATGCTGACTGCCGGGAGCCTTACATTCCACGCCATCGGCGTCACTACCAGTGCCCTTCTGGCAGACGTTAAAGGCCTTGCTATAAAGGTCACTAAACGGCGTGCCGATTTTTTTTCCGTCAGCGGTAGCAATATCACTATCCATGACGTCAATGCGGGAAATCGTGGTATTACCGGTCACTTCAACTTTGACCTGTTTCTCTTTAACCGCCTGGAAGAAGGTGACCACTCCACCATTTTCGCCGCGCATGCCTTTACGCACCTCATAGTTTCCGCTCAGGCCATCGCTAATAGCCGCGTCATTCATTGCGGTAGCGCCGCTCAGGCCGCCTACGCCCTGCTCCGTTACCTCGGGTGAAGAACCGAACCAGTGCCATGGAGCCAGACTTGACCAGGAGTAGGTCAGCGGATTCCACCAGGTGGCTCCGCTGCTGGACTCTGAAGAGGATCCGCTGCTGGCGCAGCCAGTCAGAACCAGAGCAATGGCAAGAAGCGCCGGGCGAACAGTTTTCATTACAACTCCTGAGATAATCAAAAACGACTAGTGCTATGAGTGCCGATCGGCGAAAAAGTTTTATACCGTGTTTCCAGCATGACCCTTAAAACCTGGTATACGGGTTTGCAGGCCAGAATGAAGCGGGTTTAGCCTGCGTTCAGGGCCGGGTCAAAACAGTCATGCAGACGCTGATTCAGCCACAGATAGCACAGCGCGAGCAGATCGAAGCCGCTAAAAATGATCGCCAGCGGTGAGAGATCGTCTTCGCCCAGCCAGAGGGTTATGCCCTGCACCAGCAATGTGGTTAACAACGTCAGGCATAGCACGCCGCGCCAGGTGCGCCATAGGCGGGGAAACCGTTGGCGATACCCGGTCAGCAGCAGTCCCAGTGCGGCAGGAACGCCCAGGCCCAGCCCGGTCCAGAATACCCGGGAGTCAGGATAAAACAGCTCAAGAAGAGAAGTGCTCTGCTGCTTCGAGGCCGCCGCCGCCGCGAACAGAACCCATGTTCGCGCCTGCAACAGCAAAACGGCCCAGAAACCCAGCGGTAGCGTCAGCTGACCTTTAGCATCGTAATCATCGGGAGAGTACGTGTGGATCACCTGTTCAGCCCCTCCGACCAATCGCGGGTAAGCTTCTTGCTTAACAAAATATTAGTACTCACGATCTTCAATCAGACGTTTACCGAGCAATACGCTGTCCTGCATTTCGTAATCGAGCTTTTCATAAAAGCCCAGCACCGCATCATTTTCCTCGCGCACCATCACGTTGATTTTCGGGCAGCCGCGCGCAATCAGTTTCTTCTCCAGACGGTTGATCAACGCATTGGCAAAGCCACGCCCCTGATAGTCAGGATGAACCCCCAAATAATACGCAGATCCCCGATGACCGTCGTAGCCCCCCATCAGCGTACCGACAATCTCACCGCCAACGACTGCCACCAGAAAAAGGTCGGGATCGTGATTAAGCTTTCTTTCGATATCCATTTCAGGATCGTTCCATGGTCGTAACAAATCACACCGCTCCCAAAGCGTAATGACTTCTTCAAAATCGTCCTGGCTGAAAACGCGGATTTCCATGGCGTTGCCCCTGATGTTAATAATAATTTGCTGATTATCACGCTTTCTTCTGCCGGTGCAAGTCTGCAATCCCTGCAAACCGCAAAAAAGCGACGCTGCATAAGTAGCTGGCTGAAATAAAAAGTAAAAAGTTGCAATAGTTCCCTTCTCGCTCTGGCCCTATTGTTACGATATAACAACAGGCAAATTGTGCCCCGAGGACGCAGTAATGACTAAATTCGGCCTGATGACCCCCTTAACGACCCGCCGCCAGCTGCTGCTTTCCGGCCTGGCGCTGGCCCTGCTGGCCCGAAACCCGGCCAGCGCAAAAGAAGAGCCGCTGCCCAAATCAGCCTTGCGCAACGGCCGCGCGCATACTCCGGCCCCGCCTGCGGCAGCGGGTAAGAAAATTGTCATGATTGATCCGGGTCACGGCGGCATTGATTCCGGCGCCGTCGGTGAAGAGGGGTCAGAAGAGAAGCACGTGGTGCTGGAGATCGCTAATCATATCCGTCAGATGCTGAGCAGCCACCCCCATATCGAAGCCCGACTGACAAGGGAAAGCGACCATTTTATTCCGCTCGGCGAGCGGGTAGAGATAGCCCATCAGCACGGCGCGAACCTGTTTATGTCCATCCACGCGGATGGTTTCACCAGCCCGGATGCCAACGGTGCATCGGTATTTGCGCTGTCGAATCGCGGTGCCAGCAGCAGCATGGCACGTTATCTCTCCAAAAGAGAAAACGCCGCAGATGAGGTGGGCGGCGTTAAGTCGTCGCAAAAAGATCATTATCTGCAGCAGGTGCTGTTCGACCTGGTACAAACGGATACCATCAAAAACAGCCTGACGCTGGGCAAGCACGTACTGAACCAAATTCGTCCGGTACACCATCTGCACAGCCAGCATACCGAGCAGGCGGCCTTTGCCGTGCTGAAGTCGCCGTCGATCCCATCGGTACTGGTGGAAACGTCCTTTATCACCAACCCTTCGGAAGAGCGGCTGCTGGGCAGCACGGCGTTTCGCCAGAAAATTGCCAGTGCCATTGTTGGCGGCATTATCAGCTACTTTAATGAGTTTGATGCCAATAACCGCCGCCCATAAAAAACGAATATGACGTATACTGCGCGCGTTATTTTTTAATGCAGGCTAAGCCATGAACGCACCCGATATTGCCCAGGTTAAACAGTTTTTACTGAGTTTACAGGATCGTATTTGTCATCAGCTGGCACAGGCTGACGGTAGCGCCCGGTTTGAAGAAGATAGCTGGACGCGCGAAGGTGGCGGCGGTGGACGCAGTCGGGTATTGCGCAAAGGCGCTATTTTTGAGCAGGCCGGGGTGAATTTCTCCCACGTTCATGGCGATATGATGCCAGCCTCTGCCACGGCGCACCGCCCCGAGCTGGCGGGCCGAAGTTTTGAAGCAATGGGCGTGTCGCTGGTTATCCACCCGGAAAACCCTTACGTGCCTACCAGTCATGCTAACGTGCGCTTTTTTATCGCCGAGAAGCCGGGTGCCGAGCCGGTATGGTGGTTTGGCGGCGGCTTTGATATGACGCCCTACTATGGTTTCACAGAGGATGCAGTGCACTGGCATCAGACCGCCTTCGATCTCTGTCAGCCGTTTGGGGAAGATGTTTATCCGCGCTATAAAAAGTGGTGCGACGACTACTTTTTTATCAAGCACCGCAACGAGCAGCGCGGTATCGGCGGGCTGTTCTTTGACGACCTGAACACGCCGGACTTTGATTACTGCTTCCGTTTTATCCAGGCCGTGGGCCAGGGCTTTTTACAGGCCTATCTGCCGATCGTTGAGCGGCGTAAAGCGCTGCCGTGGGGAGAGCGTGAACGCGACTTCCAGCTTTACCGTCGGGGACGTTATGTAGAATTTAATCTGGTCTGGGATCGCGGCACGCTGTTCGGCCTGCAAACCGGGGGTCGCACCGAATCTATTCTGATGTCCATGCCACCGCTGGTTCGCTGGGAATATGACTTTCAGCCGCAGCCTGGGTCGCCAGAGGCTGCGCTCTATACTGACTTCCTGCCCGTGAAAGCGTGGATCTAAACGTTCTTTCGCAGCGGCCCGCTTATGCGCCAGCCGCTGCGACAGTCGCCCCTGCCCCTCCAGGAAAAGTCTCTTAGCGCAGCTTCGGGCTTAAGCGCATTTTGACGCGCGACGCCAGACTTGTCCCTCGCCATCCTCTTCTGTCCTGTCTGTTTTCCCTGCGCTGAAAAGTGACGCCCCGGCGGAAATCTCTGCGAGTGCTACACTTATGGATGCGACGATTTTTACCCGTCAGATTTCCAACCATTGGGTCAACCCATTGCAACAATCAGAGAAAACGCATTTTCATTACCGCACGTCTGATGCAATGTTTGGCCCAAGAATATAATACCGTGGTGGTGAGACGCGCTGTCAGCAGGCGTACCGTCGCGGCTATTTGCTTTGCAGATTGCCCATCAAGGAGCCAAGAGATGAACCAGCTAGACGCACTGAAACAATACACCACCGTAGTGGCTGACAGTGGCGATATCGAATCGATTCGTAACTACCATCCGGAAGATGCCACCACCAACCCGTCTCTGATCCTGAAAGCCTCCGGCCTCGATTCCTACAAGCACCTGATGACTGACGCCATTGACTACGCTAAAAAGCAGGGCGGCAGCAAAGAAACGCAGATAATCAACGCCAGCGATAAAGTCGCCATTAACCTCGGTATGGAAATTCTCAAGAGCGTTCCTGGACGCGTGTCTACCGAAGTTGACGCACGCCTCTCATATGACCGCGGTATGTGTGTCACTAAAGCAGAGAAGCTGGTGAGAATGTATGAAGACAACGGCATTGATCGTTCACGCATCCTGATTAAGCTGGCTTCCACCTGGGAAGGGATCCGTGCGGCTGAAGAGCTGGAAAAAAACGGTATCAACTGTAATCTGACGCTGCTGTTCTCCTTCGCCCAGGCGCGCGCCTGCGCTGAAGCCGGCGTATTCCTGATTTCTCCCTTCGTTGGCCGTATTTATGACTGGTACAACAGCCGTAAACCTCAGGACCCCTACGTCGTGGACGAAGATCCGGGCGTGGTCTCCGTGCGTAAAATTTACGAGTACTACAAGCAGCATCGTTATAACACGGTCATTATGGGTGCCAGCTTCCGTAACGTGGAGCAGATCCTGGCGCTGGCTGGCTGCGACCGCCTGACCATTTCACCTAACCTGCTTAAAGAACTGCAGGCCAGCGATGCACCGGTTGAACGCAAACTGACGCCGTCGACCGAGTGTTTCCACCAGCCCGCACAGCTTTCTGAATCCGAGTTCCGTTGGGAACATAATCAGGATCCGATGGCGGTGGATAAGCTGGCTGACGGTATCCGTCAGTTTGCTGTCGACCAGCAGAATCTGGAAAACGTGCTGTCCGCCAGACTGTAAATCATTCCAGAATGGGCGGCATTAGCCTCGTAGCCAATCAAGCCGTAGGTAAACCGGGCGATAATATTCGCCCTTCAATGCGTTATACCGCCCATTTTATCCCACAAAAAAATCAGGGAGAACAATATGTCTTCACGTAGAGAGCTGGCTAATGCTATTCGTGCGCTGAGCATGGATGCCGTGCAGAAAGCCAAGAGTGGTCATCCGGGTGCCCCAATGGGCATGGCCGATATCGCCGAAGTGCTGTGGCGCGATTTTATGCATCACAATCCGACCAACCCGGCCTGGGCCGATCGTGACCGCTTTATCCTGTCCAATGGCCATGGCTCCATGCTGCTGTACAGTCTGCTGCACCTGACCGGCTATGACCTGCCGATTGAAGAACTGAAGAACTTCCGTCAGCTGCACTCAAAAACGCCGGGTCACCCGGAACTCGGGTACACGCCAGGCGTTGAAACCACCACTGGCCCACTGGGTCAGGGCCTGGCAAATGCCGTTGGTCTGGCGATTGCCGAGCGCACCCTGGGCGCGCAGTTTAACCGTCCGGGCCATGACGTGGTTGATCATCATACCTATGTCTTTATGGGTGACGGCTGTCTGATGGAAGGCATTTCGCACGAAGTGTGTTCGCTGGCTGGCACCCTGGGCCTGGGCAAACTGATTGGTTTCTACGATCACAACGGCATCTCAATTGATGGTGAAACTGAAGGCTGGTTCACCGACGATACCGCTAAGCGTTTTGAAGCCTATAACTGGCACGTCGTTCATGAAATTGACGGTCATGATGCTACCGCCGTCGCCAATGCTATCAAAGAGGCGCAGAGCGTTACTGACAAGCCATCCCTGATTATCTGTAAAACGATTATCGGCTTCGGCTCTCCGAATAAAGCAGGCAAAGAAGAGGCCCACGGCGCAGCGCTAGGCGATGAAGAGATTGCGCTGACCCGCAAGCAGCTTGGCTGGAACTATCCACCGTTTGAAATCCCGCAGGAGATTTACGCTCAGTGGGATGCCAAAGAGGCAGGCGCGCAGGCGGAGAAAGCCTGGAATGAGAAGTTCGCCGCTTATAAAGCCGCGCATCCTGAACTGGCGAAAGAGTATGCCCGCCGTATGGACGGGGGAATGCCGGAAAACTGGCAGCAGGAAACGCAGAAGTTCATCGAAGAATTGCAGGCTAACCCACAGAAAATCGCCAGCCGTAAAGCGTCTCAGAATACGCTGGAAGCCTGGGGTAAAATTCTGCCTGAATTCCTTGGCGGCTCCGCTGACCTGGCACCGAGTAACCTGACGATGTGGTCTGGCTCGAAGTCCATCAAAGAAGACCATGCTGGTAACTACATTCACTACGGTGTGCGTGAATTTGGTATGACCGCTATCGGCAACGGCATCGCGCATCACGGCGGGTTTGTTCCTTATACCGCCACCTTCCTGATGTTTGTAGAATATGCCCGTAACGCCGTGCGTATGGCCGCGCTGATGAAAGCCCGACAGATTATGGTCTACACCCATGACTCTATCGGACTGGGCGAAGATGGCCCAACCCACCAGCCGGTTGAACAGATTGCCAGCCTGCGCGTGACGCCAAATATGAGCGTCTGGCGCCCCTGTGACCAGGTGGAGACGGCGGTAGCGTGGAAACACGCGGTTGAGCGTCATCATGGCCCCACTGCGCTTATCCTGTCACGTCAGAATCTGGCACAGCCAGAGCGTACCAAAGAGCAGCTCGAGAATATCTCACGCGGCGCGTACGTGCTGAAAGATAGCGAGGGTACGCCAGATGTGATCCTGATTGCTACCGGCTCGGAAGTTGAAATTACGCTGGGTGCAGCCGAGAAACTAACGGCGGAAGGCCACAAGGTACGCGTAGTCTCTATGCCTTCAACCGACCTGTTCGATAAGCAGGATGTGGGCTATCGCGAATCCGTATTACCTTCTACGGTAAGCGCTCGCGTGGCCGTAGAGGCCGGAATTGCCGACTACTGGTATAAATATGTCGGTCTGAATGGCGCTATCGTCGGTATGACTACCTTCGGTGAGTCTGCTCCTGCGCCGCAGCTGTTTAATGAATTTGGCTTTACCGTTGAAAACATTGTCAGTCATGCTGAGGCGCTGCTGAAGCCTCACTGATTGTTTTCTGTATGATAAAAGCCCGGCTTCCCAGCCGGGCTTTTTTTTTGCCCTTCACCCGCCTGCCCCTTACTGGGATGTAATCTCGACGCTGGCGGTCGGTGGCGGTTGCGTAGTCCACAGCGACGGCCAGTCAGCACTACCGTGCCAGGCGTCGCAGGTACTCTCTTCTGCATAGTCAGCCAGCACAAACTCCCTGCCATCATATTGCCAGCGCGTCGCCAAACCACAATCCCCCAGCCCCCTGCCCTTGTTATAGGTTAACAGCGCGCCACTGCTGGCATCATATTCGGCGTTGACCAGCTCTAACTGCTTTTCGGTATGTGACGGGGGAACAAAGGGTAGCGTTAGCGTCACCCCTTTCGCCACATAGGGCAGCGAACGCGTCACCTCAAAGGCTAAATCAATGACGTTGTAAGCACCCATTTCGCAGCTGATGAGCAGGAGAGCTTTCTGGTCGCTTAGCGGTGCCACACTCACCTCGCGCCGCTGCGGATCAAGCGAGCATTCGTCCGTGTTGATACGCCAGGTACCAAAATCAATCAGCCCCGTTGTCTCATCGCGCGTCAGGGCCAGCGGCGGATGGCTGAGAGGCATAATGACAGGCACTTCAGGTTCGGGAGTGACATCCTCTGCGGAGCGGCTGCCCCGCTTCACCCATGCGCTCATCCCATTAACTCTTCCCTGGATATCATCCATCAACAACAGAGCGGCCTTAAGCCCCTGTAAGGAGATGCTTGCATCGGGCCGGTACAGTAGCTGAATAGCGCCCGCATCCATCACCTGCTGTAAAAATTCGTCAATTGAGATGGCATGTGACGTCGTCAGATGATGAGATTCGACTTCCCAGTGTTTCAGATCGAGCCGGAGCCGCTGCCCGTCAAGCAGCAGATTATCTTTCAGCGGCGCGCCATTAAGCTCACCGCTGTAGTGGTTACCATAATCTATTGAAATAAGGGGGCGGTCGTTGACGCCAGCGTGACGACTGACGGTCATAACCAGACCTTTATCGCCAGGGAAACTTCTGGCCACACAGCTATTAAGGTTATTACAGGTAATCTGCCAGTTAGAAAATGTTTTATGCAGCGGCTCGGCGTGCAGCGACAAAGCCGTCAGAAATAATGAAACAAAAGGCAATATCATCCAGTAAGGCATTGATCACGGGTATCCCAGAGTTACGTGAAGCAATAAGCGTAGCCTAATGGTTCACCTTTAGGTGAAGTTTATCAATTGAGTGTCCATGTCGTGACGCTGTGTCAAAACCACGGAAAAAAAAGAACCAGTAAATACTGGAGTTATCTTCGCTGCTGACCGGAACGACCTCAATCAGATTAATCGGACATGGTGGAAAATGAGACATATACCTCTACGCTATGCCAGCAGTTGATAAACGCAGGGCTGTTAAACGGGTTCAGTTTAAAATCCCTCCGCTCTGTTAGCGGATTAACCATGCCCTCAAAGTTTATTTAATCAACAAAAAGCATGGTACTACCATTAAAAAGTTAAGCCTCACGGATTCATTAAATATAATGAATGAGTCTTTTCAGGGGTGCCCCACCGCTATTCATTAACTTTTTAAAATACAGGTATAGTGCATCACACAATATTAAAATTAAAAATAACAAATTATCAATAAGTTAAACATAAACTCACAGTTAAGATACTGCCCCTGTTTGACAAATAAACTCAAATTAGCTTTACTCGAAATAATAAAATAAATAGAATAAAAAATAAAAATACGTGGAGAATACTTTTCTACCGCTTCCACAATACCATATATAACCAGAGTTAAGGCACCACACAATTGATCCTAAATGACTGCCAATCATTCCACAATGAGATAGTTCTCCCGGCGCCAATGTACTACAGCTGATGACTTTTAAAGATTATTAGCCAGTATTTACCTATAACATCCAAAAATATTACCACTTTATTTCATTTGTCCGCATATGAAAAGGATATGTACATTGTCAGCCTCTCGCCTCATCCCTGAGCTGAATACTTGCCACTGACAGTACCAATATATAGCTAAGGATAATGCCCGTGCAAATATCAAATTTCAAAAGAAAAACCCTTAAAACTGACAGGTATCGAAAAGACATAATTATAATATTAACCTTTAATATTATTAGCAGTCTTACGATATTACCCGCGCATGCTGTTTTACTTACAGATGGTCAGACGGGAACGGTTAGTGAATACAGCAGTAGAGTGGCATGGGATGTACGGGACTCTACCCTCAATGTCCTCCAGGGCGGGAAAACGCAGGGGATAATGCTGTGGACGGGAATCCTCAACATGGAAGGTGGTGATACCTATAACATGCCCGGTGCAACACTACTCACTCAGGCTATATCGTTACAGAGTAACAGCCAGGCAACCATTAACAACTCCATAATCAATAACGGCCTGGCACAGCGTGGTATTGCCATTGGCGTCGGTTTCAACTCCAAAGCTACCGTCACCTCATCAGTGCTTAATGCTAACGGTCGGGGTTTTTCCACCAGCACATTGAACAGCTTCCTGGTCTTAAATGACTCGGTTGTCACCGGTAAGGACGATGGTTTAACCAACCAGTTTGGCGGTGGGATCGGCGGCACCGTTTTCGATGGAACGGTGCAGGCATCAAACAGTACGATAACCGGTGATAAGCTAGGATTGATGCTTTTGCTGGATGAAGATGAATCTCAGCCGGTGGCGATACTCAATAATACGCATATCATCAGCAATAACGGCAGTGCTATTCTTGCTGGAGCACGGAGCGGTTACAGTACAGGTGTGATAGGGGTACAAATCAATGCTGGCAGCGTCTTAACAGCAGGTAATGGCACACTTGTAGAAGTGATTAATGGAAATACGCTTAATCTTTCCATTGATGACAGTGACCTTAACGGTAACCTCATCGCCGACCAGACTTCGAACCTCAATGCAGTACTGAGTAATAATGCGGCTTTACATGGCAATATCGAAAATCTTAATACGCTGGTTGCCGATAAAAGCGAACTTGAGGGTAATATCGCTTTCAAACAGGATTCGGTGGGTCTGGTACAGTTAAAAAATAATGCGAAAATTCAGGGCGATATAAATGGCGTAAACAAACTCGAAGCCAGTAACAGCAGCATAACGGGTAACATCAATCCAGAAGACACGCGCCCTGCCGACGTCGCCCTGCGCGATAACAGCATAATTAACGGTGATGTCAGAAACATTAATACACTCACGCTGGCTCACAGTACTATCATCGGGCGGGTATTTGCAGATTCACCCGGTTTTACTGCGGCTGAACTTTCTGACGACTCCCTGATTAAGGGAAACCTAAGCCAGATTTCATCTCTGAGCCTTAATGCCAGCCGTATAACAGGCGATATCACTGGCAGCGAGGACAACGCTACTACGGTGTCATTAGCCAATAAATCTGCTATTGATGGCAACCTCACTCTGCCAGCCGCCGTCACGCTTGATAACAGCCGTATAACAGGCGATATCACTGGCAGCGAGGACAACGCTACTACGGTGTCATTAGCCAATAAATCTGCTATTGATGGCAACCTCACTCTGCCAGCCGCCGTCACGCTTGATAACAGCCGAATAACAGGTGATATCACTGGCAGCGAAACCCATCCCACAACCGTATCCCTGGCCAGCGGATCCGTCATTGACGGTAACCTCAATGCTATCCATACCCTGGCGTTACAGGACAGCCAGCTTACGGGTAATGTGACTGCAGATGGTACAGCCGGGTCTTCAGTCAGTCTGAGTGGCAAAACATCGCTGCTGGGAAATCTGGAAAACTATGACAGTATCTCGGTCAGGGATAATGCCAGGTGGTCGCTGATTCAGTCAGCAAACATTCGTAGCTTAGCGCTAAATTCGGGTAGCGTTAACCTCAACAGCCAGGGTAATAATTACCGCACTCTGACGGTAAATAACCTCGCCGGGGAGGGGCTTTTTTTACTTCGTACAGATATTGCGGCCAACAAGGGGGACCAGCTGATTATCAATGGCCAGACGAATGGGTCCCATCTTCTGTCGATAACGAATACGGGAGACGAGCCTGACCATTCGCTGCCGCTGACGGTGGTGAGAACAGCAGATGGAGGAGGAGATTTCAGTCTGCAAAATGGCCGGGTTGATGCCGGTGTCTATGAATACAGACTTCAGCATCAGGGTAATGACTGGGATCTGTTAAAAACAGAAGAATTGACGCCCTCAACTGAAACAGTGTTGAGTGTGGTTAACGCAACGCCTGCCGTATGGACAGGTGAACTTAATACCGTCCGGGGACGACTGGGCGACCTGCGGACAACAGCAAAACATGATGGAGGCCTGTGGGCTCAATACATGGGACAGGAGACCCACGTGAGTCCCGGTGGCGGAATCAGCTACCAACAAAAACAGTCTGGCCTGGCAATAGGGGGAGATAAAGCTTTCGATGTGAGAGAGGGCAAACTCCTGACAGGTCTGTTTACCGGCTACAGCGATAATGATATTAATGCTCATTATGGCAACAGCAATATTGACAGCTATTTTATCGGTGGCTACACCACATGGATGGCAGACTCAGGTTGGTTTGTGGATTTGATGCTGAAAGGCAATAAATTTCATAATAATGTCGAAGCCACAATGAGCAATGGCGTAGTATCAAAAGGTAATTACAATAATTACGGTATAGGGTTTTCAAGTGAGTTTGGAAAAAATATTCTTCTGTCTCAGGGCTGGTTTGTTGAACCCTCCTTACAGCTTTCATCTTTATGGATGTCAGGCAGGGAATTCAAGCTCGATAATGGCCTGAAAGTCAGTAATGACAGCGCCAGATCTCAACAGGCTGCCCTGAACATGGCCCTTGGCAAAAACCTGACGTTAGACAACGGAATGTCATTATCCCCCTATGTGCGCGTCTCTTATCAGCATGAGTTTGCAAAAGCTAATGATGTATCGGTCAATGATATTGCTTTTAAAAATGATATGTCTGGCGGGAATGGAATGTATGAAGTTGGCCTGAATGCACAGGTCTCAGACAAGGCATATATCTACACTGATGCCAGTTACAGCAAAGGTAACAAAGTCGAATCACCGTGGGCGACACATATTGGCGTTCGTATAAACTGGTAAAATGCCTCTGCCCGGGCGCGCAGATATAACACCGCTTAATGGGTCAATATAAGGGGGTGGGATGCCCTAACAATGACATCCCACTTTTAGCCCTATTACCTTTGTTTCAGCGGGAGTAGGAAATGAAACCATTTAGCCGTTCGGCAACCTCTACATTCTCTCCCCCCGCATCAATGCTTCCCCATGAAACAATCCGTTGATCTTCAGTAATCGCGGAGAAAGCCCCGCTACTGCTATAGATTGCCCGGCACCTGTTCAGCTGAGTGCTAACGGGTTGGGTGTTTCCGCCAGAAAGGGGGTCGCCCCAGGCCACTACCGTGCCATTGGCCCGAAGCGCTGCAAAGGCGGTGGCCGTGGCCGAAATTTGTACAACATCCTCCAGGGAAGCAATCTCGCGCGGCAATACTCCTCCGGCAGCTTCATCACCCCAGGCCACTATACTCCCGTTACTCATCAGAGCAGCAAAGGCACTCCACGTTGATAAAACATTAATAACACTATTAATGGCAGAAAGACTTACGGGCAGTTGACCTCCATGCGTGTCTGCTCCCCATCCTACCAGTAAACCATTCGTCCGCCTGACCACAAATGCCCCATTATTGGACGCCATGATATCGCTAAAATCTTTCATCTGAATTAAAGCAGTCGGTAATACCCCACCAAATTCACTATTACCCCAACATAACAGACTATTATCATAATTAAGTGCGACAAACGCTGACAGGGTTGAAGCAATGTCCCGGGCATTACGGTGATTAGTCACAGCGGTAGGAAGGAGGCCACCATAACTGGAATTCCCCCACGCACAGATTCGCTTATCAGCACGGAGTGCAGCAAAGGCGCCGCCCGAGCCTACGACTTTAAGGATATTATTATAAGCACTGATAGTGGATGGCACATTACCCCCGTTTCTGCGATCCCCCCAGGCAACCACTTTACCGTTGGCCAATAGTGCACAAAATGCCTGCGCAGAGCCACTCAGAGAGACAATATTTTTAAGTTTAGCAATGGCAGAGGGAACGGTGCCCCCGCCTTCAGCATCTCCCCAGGCTATCACGCTGTTGTCAGCACGACGTGCAGCGAAAGCAACGCCAGAAGTAGAAAACTCTATATAATCATTGTTTGTGGATAAACCTGAAGGCAGATCCCCTCCAACCGCAGTTTCGCCCCACCCCACTACAATGCCAGAATCAAGAATCGCGATCATTGCAGCTTTACCGCTATTAGTCACGTCGTCCCCATTACCTAATATATTCACCGGTGAAAGTTCAGTTTCATCTGTGGCTGACGAGACGTTTAACTTCAGCCAGGGCAGAGTATCCCTGAACCATTCTGCCGTTGTAGTTTCCGTCTCACCTTCATAACGCCAATTCAGTATGGTCTTTTTGCCGGTACTTTTATCATACCCAATCAAATACTGTGATTTTCCTGAATAGTGATAACAGTGGCTGGGAGCGCGTGCACCGAAAACAAGGATTTTGCTGTCTGCCAGCTCACTGGTAATAGTATAACGCTTTGATGGCGACGTTATGCTTTCACCTGCTCGTGTCAGAATATAGTTGATACGTACGGTGTTGCCCTCGGAAGAGAGCACGACGTCGTAAGGGACGACGAGCTGTAAAGCGGCCATCGTATCGCCGCCGGTAATCGTGATTAGTTGATTCCAGCCATTGTTCTCTGCCGGGCCCGACCAAATTACGTTAACGATGTCGCCCTGTTGTAAACGTGCAGAGAGAGGAATGACGATAGTTGCGCCAGATTTAACGCTCGCTGTATTAATAATATCTTCCTGTGCCTCTTTTACATAAGGCGCAGGCAACGCGGAACTGATAATAGCGAGGGTTAATACTTTCGAAAGGTTCTCTTTCCCATCAAATGAGTCAACCCGATAACTCACACTAATCGTTTTACCATTGTGAACTTTAACTTCATTGTAAGGCACCAGGAAAGTCACAGGGTTGCCCAACATGTTGGTGCTAATGGCCGTATAAAGGCTAAAATTGTTTCCCCAGAAAAGTTTTATGCCATCACCGGATGCCATGCCATCCCACGCAGGAATGCTCACCTCAACGCCACTGGCAGTAATCAGAGTGAAATCCAGCATGCCCTCAATAACATATTCCACCACTGGCTCAGGTAAACTGATACCGGCAGCTCTAACCTGTAAAGTCAGTTTTTCTGACGAGGCTATCTGACCAGAAATGTGATATACCTGATAGCTTAGATAAACCACATTATTTAGAGAAGATTCAAAATATTTCTTAGGAATATTGAAGACAACATCCCTGGATACTGCACTACCTGACACCGGCAGATAGTTTTCCCAGGATTCCACGCCATTAAGGTAGGCTGTTAACGTGTCCCCAGCAGCCATATTGCTATAAGGAGATACGCGGAATGTGGCAAAACGCAAAATGTTTTCGGGAATGATAACGCCATTTACATTCTCGTCAACTTTAGGCGCGGGAAGCATTCGAGCAGTAGACATCACGGTAATTTTAAGATCAACAGAGGATGCTTTGGTGCCGTCAAATCTATCTATTTCGTAGTGTAAAGAGATATCACTGTTATTATTGAGCAAAAGAACAGCATAGGATAATTCAAAAGAGATCTCTTCATTTAATGTTCCCGCAGTGATAGTTATAAAGTCATGCCAGTTTGCCACGCCTTCCAGGTAGAGGTAGACCGTATCACCTGCCTGCATTTTATTATAAGCGGGTATGTTAGCCAAAACACCTGCCGTTGTGTTCTCCAGCAGGAGAATACCATCAGAAACTTTTTCAACAGTTGGGGCAGGGAGTGCTTCATTGACCCATGACCTGACGCGCAGTGACAGCATTTCTGATGCCAGGCTGATACCGTTCTCATCGGTGACCTGGTAGCTAACTCTAACGCTGTTATTGATATTTACGTCGATATATTTTTTTGGAACGCGAAAATTAACAGGTTTATTGAGAATCGAAGATGATACACGTAACCAATCAGAAAAGTTACCTTCAGGAACGGCTGACGCCCATTTAAGGTCAATGCGGTCATTCAACATCATCCCATTCCATGGGAGGATCCTTACGGTAAGTGCAGTTTTAATCGTGTCGGGATCGATCAGATCGCCACTAATGTCGGGAACCAAAGGTGCAGCTAAACGTTTAATAACTTTTAGCTGCAATTTTTCAGAAGTCAGGATACTGCTAATGCTCGTGTTATACTGATAATAGAGGGTAACAACCCCTCCTGCCAGGATTTTAATCGCTGCTTCATCAATAATAAATGAAACAGGAGATAATACTGACGTTATCTTTTCAGATAAGAAACGATTAAAGTTATCCCCGTTATTGGTTACCCCAGACCAGTTAAGGATAATTTCCGCGCCAGGTACCATTGCGGTAAAAAGAGGAATAGTGACCGTGACGGCACTGAGATAACCGTCAAGCGTGCCCGATACCGCTTCCGCAACCTCCGGTTTGGGTAGAAGAGAACTCTGCGCACCCGAAACTGAAATAGTCACTTTTCTAGAGGTTATTTTGCTGCTGTCAGAGGCGCTTATCAATGTGTAAGAGACAATAAACTCACCCTGGACCAGGGCCAGTAACTGCGTGTATGGAACAGCGAATTCAAGAATAGAAGGAAATCGACTTATAGTAAGGTAATCCTCATATCGGATCGTGCTACCCGAAGCAGTTCGCCCAATGACAACGAGCTGAACTGAATCATTAATGTTAAAGCTAGCCGTATCAATCGCAACCTGGATGATAGCATCACGTTGCCCGAGGCTGTCGATATTTATAATATAGTTTACCGAATCCTTAACAATCGGCGCTTTAAGATAATAGCCACCAGCACTGACAGAGATAGCTTTGGAAGGTGACCACTTTGAGTAGTTGTTCACCTCATCCCTTACCTCATAAGTGACCAATAAGTTATCACTGTCACCTGCTTCATTGATGGTATTTTCAGAAATAGTTATCGTTATAGGTTTACCCAGATCATATTCAGACACAATATGACTAATTATTTTCCCTCCCCAGCTGAGGTTTATTTTATCTCTGATGCGCATATTAATATAGGGGTCAATAATAATCGGTATCCCTTTTTTAGCCTCATCAGCCCCGACACCATTATAAATAATTGATGGCGGAATGCCGGGTGGTGAAAAATTTTCATTTACATTTTGAGTTTGAGGGTTAGGATCGATCCCACCGGGGATATCCATTTTAATCCATAGTGTGGAAACATTAGAACTGTCGCTTACCCCGCTGTCAGTATGTGTTACCGTGTAGTATATTTTATACCATCCAGCCCTGATATTCTCTGGCGGTACGATAATGTGAATTGAATCATTCACCTCCTCTTCAGATAAGATATAACTTTTAACCGGATATAAAGCTGAATCATCCTCTAACTGATAAATATAGACATCAATGAGGTCCCCTTTTCTCATAACAGAGTAAGCCTCACAAATTAGTAGCAGGCCATCTATTGATGTAGTAAAACCAACCCCTATCCCACCAACAACTGGATGAGCAAGAGGAATTATTAGATCACTCAATTTATTAGCGGAAAGATTCCCATTAAATTCATTGTTACTCATAACTATTCTCTTTTTCCAGGATAAAAGGTTGGTTTTTTAATGCTATCAATCAGATATTAAGACCCAGCAGGACCTTCGAGATCCAACTTCACAGAGGCGATGTTAGAATCAAATACATACCCTAACTGTTCTACAGAGTAATAACACTTTGCAGACCCATAAATGATATCCATAATATAAGGCGCATAAGGAATAACCATTTGCAGGGATTTATTTACAGTTCCATTAACGATAGTCACAGATGTTGAAAACTTAGTACTGGCGATATCCTCGCCTTTACCGTTCGTTTTGGAATTTCCAATCCAGTGTAAGGTAACGATATCCCCTACTGACATATTTTCATAAGCTTTGATTAAGACTGATGTTGATGGATTAACCCCAGCGCCTTCAATAAGCCATCCAGCCCCATTTCGTCCCAGTAACTCTGGCATTACAAGACCTTCCGGGCCACCAGGGCCGGCTAAATGAGCATCAACATATGTCGTCAAACCCAAATTATCATTGGTGGCATTGATTAGATCATAAGTTACTTCCCACCTCTCATTTTCTGGTGTGCTATCAACAATGGCAGCATCAACTTCAATATTAAATGCCGTTTTATTATCATTGATGTCATCTGCTTTTACTTTATAATCTATAAATTCTCCCGATGAGCGACCTCCCCAATAAACACGAATGGTGTCATCAACTGTGGGTTTTTCATAGTATGGAACAGTCACGATGGCGCCCTTACGAAGATCGCCGGGCCGTAATTTGTTCGTTTCTTTAACGCCATTACCTACGACGGTAACTTCAGATAAATTTTCATTAACGTCCGTTGTTTTATCAGGATCCTCAGGTCCTGGAATGTTCAGATCGACGTCTATAAAGTTAGGATCTGACGTAGTGACTACCCTACCGCGTGTTACCTGATAATCTAATTCCCATTTTCCGCTCTTGGTTTCCCATATTTTTTCCCTGGGGATCGTAAACTCAAGCACGTAAGCATTAAGCGGTATTGGATCAGGTACGGTGAGTGAAGGTGTAATCGCCCCTTTCCGCCACCTTAGTGTAATAAGGTCGCCTGGTAAAATATTCGTGTATTTTGGTATAAGTGCGGTAACTGGCGCACGTGTTGAGGCATCAGTAATGGGGCCCTGTTCTGCCAGTGGTACACGTGCGGGTGTCAGAAATTGAGCAGCAGGATTGATTATAACAGATATAGAATGATCGGGCGATCGACTGCTGACATTTCCCGCCCTGTCGGTCAGGTTGTAGTATATAATTGCATTCCCTTCCCCACCATCTACAATAACCGTCTCCTGAAC
Source organism: Erwinia sp. HDF1-3R (assembly GCF_039621855.1). NCBI lineage: Bacteria > Pseudomonadati > Pseudomonadota > Gammaproteobacteria > Enterobacterales > Erwiniaceae > Erwinia > Erwinia sp. HDF1-3R. The sequence continues at coordinate 3,554,377 of NZ_CP155071.1, forward strand.
ATCTATTGAAATAAAGTCTTTACCCACATCCTCTTCGGTTATAATATATTCTGGTAAGCGTTTAGCCGTGCTGTTTGCACCAATCCATGTTAACTTAACAATATCATCGGCTTCGATAAGCCTGTATGAAGGAATAAGTAGTGGGAATTTATTTCCATTAGAAATCATGTCTTCCCTGGTGATCGTATTATCATACTCGTCCGCGATGCTAACCGGTCCTGAGGGGGCGGGAGCATCACGGTCGACTATCACATTCAGAGGGAAACTTATGCTAGAATACTGCGATGCGGCTTCGACCATATACTGAATTTTATATTTACCGAATGTTAGGAAACGCTGTGGTAATTGTAGTTTAAGAGGAAAATCTACCTCCTCGGGCTCGTCGACAATATAGGTAGTGATAAATGAAGTATTGTTATCATTCAGGAAAACATGAACCATATCTCCTTCCCTCACCCTGCCCCAGGCAGGTACCAGCAACTCCACCGACTGTTGAAAGAATTCAACAGGTATAGTGCCGTCCGCTAATATACCTTCAATCGTTGGTGCTTGTAATATTGGTTCGTCAGATTTATTTTTATTATCGCTGGACAACTGCAGCTTTCTTTTTCGCTCTTCCAGTCGTTTAGAAATATCATTTTCATGGAATTCATTAATTGCTGACATACAATTCTCCTCTTGATTTAACTTCAATTTATTCATTATCTTCACTTTTACTGTAAACCAGGCCCTGCACGATGATTTCACCGTAGTTAATAAAAGACTCCTCAACGAAAATCCCGGTTGAGCTATTCATCACTGTAACCTTATTACCTATTAAGTTATACTCACTGGTCCAGTAGGGTGTATTCGGTAGCCATTCACTATAAGTCGAAAGGTCACCCCACTGTTCGTATAAAGATTTCAGCGTTGATTTTGAGAGTAGTTTTTTATCTTTATCCTGAATAACTTCCTGCAAGCCCGTTTTAGTTTTAGTCGGGTAGAGGTAATTATGAACATCAAATATATGATTTGACGTTTCCCCTGTTACTTTATCTTTAGCAATTATTTCACAGCTTCCTGTGAAGTAAGAAACAGCCGTGGCCTCAGCGGAACCATAATCATCACTGACAAGGCTAATATCATTTTTTTTCTCATCGCCAACACTCCATTCAACCTCTCCTGAGCCACCGCTTGTGTGCAGCAGGATACTGGCACCCTCCCAAATAATGGTCGGTTCACCATAATAAAGCGTTTGATTCCTGCTCTGCACCCGCTCAATTTTAAATATATCTCGTATTTTAATAAAATCAAAATCCGTAAAGACAACGTTTTGTTTGTCTTCAACAATAAAGCAACTCAATTCAACATTTTCAATTTGGGTACTGGTGAAACTAACTTCTACAAAGCCATCCTGGTTACTGCTAGTGGCATAGACGCCAGCCCTACTATTGACAAAAATGGCTGCACCATCAACTTCAAATACCACACGAATATTAGCCACAGGTGCATCTTTAGTTTCTATATAAAGACCAACCGTATTGATATCCTTGCCGTCAGATACGGCATTATTTTTCACTTTTTCAAGACGTAACGTCAGTTCCGCTATCTGGGCATCTTTCATAATTTACATCCTGCCAGGTTAGTTTAAAATAAAAGAGTATTGCACTCTCTACCTTATTACTTTTTTTATATTACCCAAGACACTTAACAAGCAGGACGTCAATAAGAACCTACTCTATAGGCCACATTCAAAACATTTCCATTTATTTCCCATTCCTGCGTGCCGTTTGCGATATTGAAATATGTAGTAGAAAACACGCCGGTATCATTCGTCCAGTAATTGGACCGGGAAATCGTATTCCAGGGAGCGTATGCCCTTAAGCTGCCCCATTGGGTAAACAACGTTTTGTATGCCCCAGGACTCAGAATATTACTGCCATATATACTTTCTGTCTGGTAGATAGTCCGCCGGGTTGCATCCATATTGACAAAATTAGTAATCTGGAAGTTGTAGGCGACTTTCTCTTTTGTTACGCGATCTGTCCCTTCAATCAGACAAATCTGTCGGGGTCGATTGTGTATCGTCACTATCCCACTCCCTTTGCTGTCACTTTCGATGGTGACTTCAGCAGACGACTGGACGACGCTCCATTCTACATTGCCACTTCCGCCGGTGGTATCTATCCGAAAGCTTGCTCCCGGCCAGGCAGTCGTTGGCTCCCCGGTTAATCTGAATAGCCGGTTAGCATTGGCTACCTGACTTATTTTTAGGATATTGCTGTTTGCAATGAAATCAATCGGTAAAACCTGTTGTGTAGATTCTTCTCTGAATACCTGTGCAATCACATTTACCTGTTCTGCCACTTTGTTAATCACAGAAAAGCGCACCAGGCCGTAAGGATCGGTATAATAGTGGTCAACCATTTGGCCATTACGTTTCAAAAGTGCACTACCACTCACTCTTACTAAAATATCTATACTTCTTGCAGGATAGTAATCATCATCCATGCAGTACACTTCAACAATATTTTCTGCTGTCCCGTCAGCTTTGGCATTGTTTTCAATGATTTTGGCATGCAGGTAAAAGCCGCTCTCTGACCTCAAATGAATTCTATTCATTAAACACCTCTAAGGATTGTTTTAAACAGCCCACATCTACAATAATATGAATACCCAAAGTCGATGACTCCAAATACCAACCTTTATATAACCTCAACCGTAAATATTTGAACAACCTGGCTTCCTTGTTACACACTAAATTCACCTGTAACCACTAAAAGAGAAAATTCGCATTCCGTTAGCTCTTTAAAACTAGCATTTTCTCAGCTAAATTAAACAGGCGTTATTTTTATTATTTGTTGTTTAAGGCCGTTAAGTTTTTAACTTACATAATAAGCATGTCAATCAACTCGTTACCCAGTAAAATATCACTTTTATTTAATCCTGATTAAACGCCGATACATTTTAAAATTACATAACTAAGCAACAGAAAATATATTTATTTTCCGCAGGTATAAATTCTTGTTCGGTTTTTAAGTCTATAAAGGTGCTGACCGATCGCTTAACACCAGTCAGCACGGGTGAATCAGGCGAGACGCAGCCATCCTTCAATCAGGGCATGCTGTAGCAGCATCACTGTTTTTCCATCTTTAATCCGTCCTTCGCCAATCATCGTCCACGCCTCTGGGAAAGAGACTTCCATGACGTCAATGTCCTCATCCTCTACGCCGCCGCCTGCGTTTTCACGCAGCGAGTCATCATATTCGGCGGCGAAGAAATGCAGCAGTTCGGTGACCCCGCCCGGTGACATATACATATCATAGAGCTTTCGAACCTCCCCGACGGCGAAGCCCGTTTCCTCGATCGCTTCTTTACGAATACAGTCTTCCGGGGAATCGTCATCCAGCAGGCCAGCACAGGCTTCCACCAGCATCCCGCTCTCATTCCCGTTAAGCCAGGTGGCAATACGAAACTGCCGGGTGAGGATGACGCTGTTCTTTTCGCGGTTATAGAGAAGGATGGTTGCGCCATTTCCGCGATCGTAGACTTCGCGCTTATGTCGAATCGTTGAGCCATTGCTGGCGGTGAGATCGTAGGTGTAGTTACGCAGTACAAACCAGTTTTCTGACAGGACTTTGTTCTTAATGACTTCGATTTTGGCGGACATCTGGACTCCATTGCGTTGCCGGGAGTCTGCCATCTTAAGTCTGCAAGGCAGGGAAAACTATCTCAATTCTGAAGGTGCGGCCGGACTGGATTGCTCACACTGCTACTTATCAGGCCGGGAGCTTAAAAAAAGGCGGCTCCAGAGAGCCGCCTTTTTATGCAGTAAAAGCAGTGGATCCGTTTACTCAGCCTTAGGCTGCTGGTGCTCAGTTGCGGCCACGGCATGAACCCGTTTGCGAACACCAAACCATCCCAGGATCAGCAGGAGCGCAATCAGCGGAATCGACGCAATAGTCCAGGTCCCGTTCGGGTAGTCAAATGCCATCAGCACCAGTACGCTGGCCAGGAATAGCAGCGTCAGCCACGAGGTAAAGGGTGCCCAGGGAAGCTTAAAGCTAACGTCCTCAGCCTTGCCCTCTTTGATCGCTTTACGCAGGCGCATCTGACAGACCACGATAAACGCCCATGAGGAGATAATGCCCAGCGAGGCAATATTCAGCACAATTTCAAATACCCGCGACGGAACGATGTAGTTCAGCCAGACGCCAACGACATAGACGCCGATAGTGACCAGAATGCCCATATAGGGAACCTGCTGACCGCTCATCTTCGACATAAACTTGGGTGCTGAACCGCCCATCGACATCGATCGCAGAATGCGTCCGGTCGAATAAAGGCCAGAGTTAAGGCTGGAAAGCGCGGCGCTCAGCACCACGATATTCATGATGCTTCCGACGTAGGGCACACCCAGCTTGCTGAAGAAGGTCACAAATGGGCTTTGACCCGCCTGGTAAGCGTTCCACGGCAGCAGCAGCACCAGCAGGACGACCGATCCGACGTAGAACAGACCGATACGCCAGATAACGCTATTAATCGCTTTCGGCAGCATGGTTTTCGGATCTTTGCACTCCCCGGCTGCGGTGCCGACCAGTTCAATAGAGGCGAAGGCAAAGACCACCCCCTGCACCAGCACCAGCGCAGGCAGCAGCCCATGAGGGAAGAAGCCGCCGTTATCACTGATCAAATGAAAGCCGGTTGCATTGCCATCCAGCGGCTTACCGCTGCCGAGGAACACCACGCCGACAATCAGGAAGATAGCAATAGCCAGGACTTTAATCAGGGCAAACCAGAACTCCATTTCGGCAAACCACTTCACGCCGATCATATTCATGGTGCCGACAATCGCCAGCGCGCCCAGGGCAAATACCCACTGCGGCACGTCACCAAATGCCCCCCAGTAGTGCATATAGAGTGCAACTGCGGTGATATCAACAATACCGGTCATGGCCCAGTTGACGAAATACATCCAACCCGCGACGTAAGAAGCTTTTTCGCCAAGGAACTCGCGCGCATAAGAGACAAAGTTGCCGCTGGAGGGGCGGTGCAACACCAGTTCGCCGAGCGCACGCAGAATGAAAAACGAGAAGATGCCACAAACTAAATAGACAATCGCCAGCGCAGGGCCGGCAATTTGCAGACGCGCGCCTGCCCCGAGAAACAGACCCGTACCGATCGCACCACCAATAGCAATCATCTGAACGTGACGATTATCCATTGCTTTGTGATAGCCGGAGTCATGAGAGTTTAACCAACGTCTTCTGGCGGCGCGTTTATCCGCCCCTGCTTTTTTATCAGCTTTCATTATCTGTCCTATTAACCTGTCCACAGTGATAGGCGCAATCAACCCGGCGATCCGATCTGTCGCTGACCGACCAAACGATTGCGCGGCAGCACGAACGCCCCGGCACCAGCCCACTTTCTGTAATTATATGCCTGTTGAAAGTGGGAAAATTGCGGCGATGCATCCTAACCGTTCTACAAAGATGACGCAAAAAATCTGCAGTGGAAATCGTGTGCTTTTGTAATTTTTGCTCTCCAGCGCAAAAAAATGTGAGACCGCTCGCGTACGACCGGCTTTCATCCGGGGCTTTTACCGCCCCTGTTTTCAGCGTGGCGGGATCAACTGAACGCGATATACTCACTCGCCTTCAGGGGGATAAATTATGTTAAAACGCTCAGTGACGGGCAGTCTGGCTCGCGTACTGTTTGCCATCGTATTGCTTTCGGTTCTGTCTGGCAGTCTGGCCCTGCTTACGCTTTCAGCCAGCCTGAATGATGCCGAGGCGGTAAATATTGCGGGTTCGCTACGGATGCAAAGCTACCGCATCGCGCTGAACGCCTCGACCGGAAAACCCGGGATTAATGAAGATATTCTGCGCTACCGGGAAACCCTTGAGGCACCGGCGCTGCGGGCGATTGACAGGCGCTATGTACCCTTTAGCGTCCGTGAGCGCTATCATGAATTGCTGCATAGCTGGCAGTCCCTTCAGCCTGCGTTACAGGCGGGGAATACGCTGCCTTACCGGCAAAACGTCGCCCTTTATGTCGACCAGATCGATCGTTTTGTGCTGGCGCTGCAGCGCTGGGCGGAACTCAAAATGAAGCTGGTCGCCGCGGCCAGCCTGTTGGGCTTTGTGACCATTACCCTGCTGGTATTCTGGACGCTGCGTTCGGTCCGCCGCCAGGTGGTGGTACCCCTCCAGACGCTGGTAACGGCCAGCGAGCAGATCGAGCGCGCCCATTTCCGACACGTGCCGCTGGATACCGCGCTGCAGAACGAGCTGGGGGTCCTGGCGCGGACGTTTACCCGCATGTCCGGTGAGCTGGAAAAACACTACCACCTGCTGGAGGAGACGGTGAGGGAGAAAACCCGTGATTTGCGGCAGGCTAACCGTCGTCTCTCCCTGCTGTATCGCTGTTCCGAAACCCTGGGAAGCCATCCTGATATCGCCCACAGCCTGCCGCTGGTGCTCCAGCAAATCCTCCAGTATGAGGATCTTAGCTGTATCTCTCTGACCGCACCGCCCCTTGGTAAGATAACCGCGGGCATGCCGGATCGGGCGATGCCGTGGCACAGCCAGCCTCTGTCGCCTGCCACAGGACATGCAATCGAGCTGCGCTGGCAGGCAAAAAAGAGCAAATCACGGCTGATGCAGGGGTTAGCCCCCCTTCTGTCGCGCTCGCTTCAGCTGGCTCAGGCCCAGCAAAAAGTTCAGCATCTTCTGTTGATGGAGGAGCGCGCCACCATTGCCCGGGAGCTACACGACTCGCTTGCGCAGTCACTCGCCTGGCTTCGCATTCAAATCGCCCGTCTGAGACGCGTGGTGAGCGAGGATAACGCGCCCGCCAGGGCAGTCGTCGGTGAAATGGATCTGGCGCTAAATGAAGCGAATCGTCAGCTCCGTGAGCTGCTCACCACCTTTCGCCTTTCGATAGAACCAGGTGAATTGTTAACTGCACTTCACCAGGTGATTAACCCGCTGCGTAAGCAAACGCGCGCGGTCATTACGCTCACCGGGGAACCCGCCAGCCGTCAGCTGGAACCGCAAAAGCAGATCCACGTGCTGCAAATCGTTCGGGAAGCGTTACTGAATGCTATCCGCCACGCTGAGGCTTCGGAGATTATTGTGCGATGTGGCATGGGTAAAGGCGGCGATAACCGGATTGAAATTAGTGATAATGGCTGCGGGATCCCCCCCCTGCACAGCCCGGAAGGACACTATGGGCTGTCCATAATGCAGCAGCGGGCCAGCGGACTTAACGGACGGCTGACGATTACGCCTTCACCAGGTGGCGGCACAAGCATACTGCTACAGTTTCCAGCGGTCTGAGAGTGCGCGGGCGTCTGATAAGCGGTGGCACGCTAATTTACACTTTCTCCTAAATTTCTCCACGATTCTTCACCGCCTGACGAGTAGAGTTAAACCGGGTCAGGCGGCAGCGAACAGCATAATAAAAAAACGCCGCTAAATGGATTTCAGCGATGGCCGCCAGCGGACAGGATGAATGCAATACCTATCCCAATCAATTAGCCTGGAGCGCCCGTTAATGGCGAATTTTTTTATCGATCGCCCAATCTTTGCCTGGGTGATAGCGATTTTGCTTTGCCTGACCGGCACACTGGCAATCTTTTCCCTTCCCGTTGAACAATATCCACAGCTGGCTCCGCCCAATGTACGCATTACGGCGAACTATCCTGGCGCCTCAGCGAAAACGCTGGAAAACACCGTCACGCAGGTGATTGAGCAAAATATGACCGGGATCGACAACCTGATGTATATGTCTTCCCAGAGTAGCAACACCGGTCAGGCGACCATCCAGCTGACGTTCACCGCAGGCACCAATCCCGACGAGGCGCGCCAGCAGGTGCAGAACCAGTTGCAGAGCGCACTACGCAAGCTGCCACAGGCGGTTCAGTCGCAGGGCGTGACGGTGACCAAGACGGGCGACACTAATATCCTGATGGTGGCATTCGTCTCTACGGACGGCAGCATGAAGAAACAGGATATTGCCGACTACGTGGCCAGTAACCTTCAGGAGCCGCTGAGCCGCATTGACGGCGTGGGTGAAGTGGATACCTATGGATCGCAGTATGCTATGCGCATCTGGCTCGATCCCAATAAGATGATTAACTACGCGCTGACCACCTCCGATATCGTCAACGCTATAAAGTCGCAGAACAGTCAGGTGGCGGTGGGCCAGCTGGGTGGGCTGCCCTCGGTTGACCGACAGGCGCTTAATGCCACCATTAACTCGCAGTCGCTGCTGACCACCCCCGAACAGTTCAAAAATATCACCCTGCGCGTCAATCCGGATGGATCGGAGGTCAGGCTGGGCGATGTGGCCGAGGTCGGGCTGGGAGCTGAAAATTACGATCTCCTTAGCCAGTATAATGGCCAGCAGGCCTCAGGGCTGGGGATCAAACTGGCCTCCGGGGCCAATGAGTTAGACACTGATAAGCGGGTACGGGCCCGTATCGACGAGCTGTCCCACTATTTCCCCCATGGCCTTGAGGCGAAAGTCGCCTATGAGACTACGCCGTTTGTAACGGCGTCCATTGAAGATGTGGTGAAAACCCTTATCGAAGCTGTGCTGCTGGTCTTTGTGGTGATGTACCTGTTTCTGCAAAACCTTCGCGCGACCTTAATCCCTACGCTGGCGGTGCCGGTTGTGCTGCTCGGCACCTTTGCCATCCTCTCAGCCTGTGGATTCAGTATCAACACGCTGACTATGTTTGCCATGGTGCTGGCGATTGGGCTGCTGGTCGACGATGCAATCGTGGTGGTTGAAAACGTCGAGCGAATAATGAGCGAAGAGGGGCTTGCCCCTCGTGAGGCAACGCGTAAATCAATGGGGCAGATCCAGGGGGCGCTGGTTGGCATCGCGCTGGTGCTGTCGGCGGTATTTATTCCCATGGCTTTTTTTGGCGGTACGACAGGCGCTATCTATCGTCAGTTTTCAGTCACTATCGTCTCCGCGATGGTGCTGTCGGTGCTGGTGGCAATGATCCTGACGCCAGCCCTGTGCGCCACGCTGCTTAAGCCGCTGGAAAAAGGCCATCATCACGGTCGCCGGGGGTTCTTCGGCTGGTTTAACCGGATGTTCAACCGCAATGCCGAACGCTATGAGCGCGGTGTAGGGAAAATTCTCGCGAAGGCGGGCCGCTGGCTGCTGCTGTACATGGTGATTATCGCCAGCATGGCGCTGCTCTTTGTGCATTTACCCACGTCGTTTCTGCCGCTGGAGGACAGGGGCATCTTTACCACGCAGATACAGCTGCCGCCGGGCTCGACACTACAGGAGACTAACAGGGTCGTTGATAAGGTCGAAAAGTACTATCTGACGCAGGAAAAAAACAATGTTGTATCAGTATTTTCAACCATCGGCGCGGGTCCGGGCGGTAATGGGCAAAACGTCGCGCGCATGTTCGTACGGCTGAAGGACTGGCAGGATCGTCCCGGTGGCAGTAATACCTCATTTGCCATTATTGAGCGGGCGACAAACGCCTTCCGCAGTATCAAAGAGGGCCGGGTTATTGCCAGCAGCCCGCCAGCCATCACGGGTATGGGTAGCGCCGCGGGATTTGATATGGAGCTGCAGGATCATGCGGGCGTAGGACACGACGCGTTGATGAGGGCGCGCGATCTGCTGCTGGCAAAAGCGGATGCCAACCCCGCGCTGGCGCGTGTGCGTCACAATGGTCTGGATGACACCCCCCAGCTGCGGATAGATATCGATCAGCATAAGGCGCAGGCGCTGGGCATATCGCTTGACGATATTAACAATACGCTAGAAACCGGCTGGGGCTCCACCTATGTTAATGACTTCCTGGATCGGGGCCGGGTGAAAAAAGTTTATGTTCAGGCTGCCGCCCCCTATCGCATGCTGCCGGACGATATTGGTAAATGGTACGTGCGCAACAGCAGCGGCGGCATGGTGCCGTTTAGCGCTTTCGCCACCACCGCCTGGGAAACAGGCTCGCCCCGGCTGGAACGGTACAATGGCTACGCGTCGCTGGAAATTGTGGGAGAATCAGCCCCCGGCGTGAGTACCGGTACTGCGATGGACATCATGCAACAGCTGGTCAGCCAGCTGCCCGGCGGGATTGGCCTGCAATGGACGGGTGCCTCATTACAGGAGCGAATGACCGATTCTCAGGCCCCGGCGCTCTATGCTATTTCGCTGCTGGTAGTGTTCCTTTGCCTGGCGGCGCTTTATGAAAGCTGGTCCATTCCGTTTTCCGTCATGTTAGTGGTGCCGCTGGGCGTAATTGGTGCGCTGGTAGCCACCTGGCTACGCGGTTTGGAAAACGACGTCTATTTCCAGGTCGGACTGTTAACGGTTATCGGCCTGTCGGCGAAGAACGCCATTCTGATTGTTGAATTTGCGAATGATATCAACAGTCAGGGCCGTGCTCTGCTGGAATCAACGCTGGAAGCAGCCCGGCAGCGTCTGCGCCCCATCCTGATGACCTCGCTGGCCTTTATTTTCGGCGTGCTCCCCATGGCTATCAGTAATGGCGCTGGATCAGGCAGCCAGCATGCGGTTGGCACCGGCGTAATGGGTGGAATGATCTCGGCAACGGTACTGGCGATTTTCTTTGTCCCCCTGTTTTTTGTACTGGTTCGCCAGCGCTTTCCGGCCAGCGCGAAACCCGCAGGCGAGCAGGACAGATAATACGACCCAATAAAAAAGGCAGCGACAGGGCTAAAACCAGCCACCTAAGATGGCGAGGATTAGCCTGTCGCTGCCTTGCATTGGGTTCAGGTACGCAGAAAAGTGTCACCGCTATTTCCTTATCCCGGATGCAGATTGCGCGAAATTAACGCGCCAGCATCGCTTCTATAAATTCTTTCCAGTTCCCCAGCTCGACATCAATCATGCTACACCCCCGCGTTAAGATGGCTTTATTATAAGAATATTCCTAATTTTATAAAAACACTTTCACTCACTTACTGCTATCGGCAACGCTTATCAAAACTGTAATTAGCAGATGAGTTTAGGAGAGCAGATGAATCCAATGGTTCTGGTAAGGGAAAGCGGGATGGCTGATGTCGACTGGCACCAGCTTGCAGCATTGATCGAGCGGGCGGGGCTGAGCCACCGTGATCCCCGAACGCTACAACGTGCGTATCAACATTCTTCATTTGTCTGGTTCGGCTATGTTGATGGTGTTCTCATGGCTACCGCACACGCGATAAGCGATATGACCTGGGCCTCTTACCTCTCGGACGTCATTATTGATGTGGATTATCAGGGGAAAGGGTACGGTGGTCAGCTTATGGCAGCAATAATGGAAACCCTGACACCCTGCGGCAAGGTCTTTATCTATTCAATGCCGGAAAAAATTAGCTTCTATCAGCGCCTGGGCTTCGCCGAACTGACGACCGGCATGATCTATGCGCAGGGTGAGGCGCTACTGCGGCTGGAGGAAAAGGGGTTTATCAAAGCCCGCATTCAGGAAGCCTGAGCCGCTCCTTTACCTCATGCCCAGGCGCGCACTGAGCCCCTGAACGAAATGATGTGATGATTGCATCGTTCAGGCATATAGCCATGGCGCTATGCCGTTGTGCCGGACGCTATTTCAGTACGATTACCTTATCGTAACCACCGCTTTCGCTGTCGATATGCGTCTTTGCGTCGGGATGCTCGGCCAGCACGGCCTCAACAATATGGTTAAACTCTTCGCAGCGGCTCGGCTGCTTACGAATAATCACGATCGTAGACTGGGTCTCTTCTACCGTATGGGCAGAAGACGCTTTCATATAGTTCATATTGTCCCTCCGTTGCTGAGTCTGCTGCTTTAATGGTATCCCCGCCTTCCCTGCTGCCATGCAGGCGCATCCGATGTAGACTAACCGCCTGAACAGTCTTGAATAGTATAGAAACCCACAGAAAAAAGAAGGGAACCGTTATGCTTACAATGTATGGCATTAAAAACTGCGACACAATCCGAAAAGCGCGTAAATACCTTGAGGCACAGGGCGTGGCGTTTAAGTTCCATGACTACCGCGCAGACGGCGTGGATGCGGCCCTGGTGCAAAAATTTATTGCTACGCTGGGCTGGGAGGCGCTGCTAAATACGCGCGGCACCACCTGGCGTAAACTGAGCGACGAACAGCGCAACGCAGTAAATAATGCCGAAAGTGCCCTGGCGCTGATGGTCGAACAGCCTGCCACGATCAAACGCCCGTTGCTCTGCGGCGCAGACGGCTCTATGCTGCTGGGTTTCAGTGAAAGCACCTACACGCCGTTTATCCAGGAGAAGCCGTAATTATGTTTTGTCCGGTCATTGCGCTGACGCAGCAGCTTATTCGACGCCCCTCCCTCAGCCCGGATGATGCTGGCTGCCAGGCCATTATGATCGAACGCCTGCGGGCGATGGGTTTCACCATTGAACTGATGCCCTTTGGCGATACGCTAAATTTCTGGGCCTGGCGTGGGCAAGGCGAGACGCTGGCGTTTGCCGGTCACACCGATGTGGTTCCTCCCGGAGACGGCAACCGCTGGATCAACCCACCCTTTGAGCCGACGATTCGTGACGGCATGCTTTACGGTCGTGGCGCGGCAGATATGAAAGGTTCGCTGGCGGCGATGATTGTCGCGGCTGAGCGCTTCGTCAGGGCTTTCCCTGACCACAAAGGCAGGCTGGCCTTTCTGATCACTTCAGATGAAGAAGCCAGCGCCACGTACGGCACGGTAAAAGTGGTCGAGGCGCTGATGGCCCGTCAGGAACGGCTGGACTACTGTCTGGTCGGAGAGCCATCCAGCACCGAAGTTGTCGGAGACGTCGTGAAAAATGGTCGCCGCGGCTCAATGACCGCCAATCTGACTATCCACGGCGTTCAGGGACATGTTGCTTATCCTCATCTGGCCGATAACCCGGTTCACCGCGTGCTGCCCGCGCTAAATGAACTGGTGGCCATTGAGTGGGATCGGGGCAATGAGTTTTTCCCGCCCACCAGCATGCAAATTGCTAACGTGCAGGCCGGGACCGGCAGCAATAACGTTATTCCAGGCGAATGTTTCGTACAGTTCAACTTCCGCTTCAGCACTGAGCTGACCGATGAGCAGATCAAACAGCGCGTAGAGGCGCTGCTGGAAAGCCATCAGCTACGCTACAGCCTGGAGTGGAAGGTCTCCGGCCAGCCGTTCCTGACGCCAACCGGGGATCTGGTGAGCGCGGTGGTGAACGCGGTTGCGCACTATAATGAAATTAAGCCGCAGCTGCTGACCACAGGCGGCACGTCGGATGGCCGCTTTATTGCCCGGATGGGCGCGCAGGTGGTCGAGCTGGGGCCGGTTAACGCCACCATTCATAAAATCAATGAGTGCGTTAAGGCGTCGGATCTGCAACTGCTGAGCAGGATGTATCAGCGCATTATGGAACAGTTAATCGCTTAAAGGAGTAGATATGGAACTATTAAAAGAGTACTGGTGGGTTCTGGTCATCGTGGTGATGGTAGGCATACTGATGAACGTCTACAAAGACCTCAAGCGCATCGATCCCAAAAAATATCTGGATAATAAGCCCGATCTTCCCCCGCACCGTGATTTTAACGATAAGTGGGACGATGGTGATGACTGGCCGAAGAAGAAATAGGGCCGGGCTTAAAAGATAGCAGGCTCAACCGCTTAGGCTGTGGAAACACCGCTGGCGCCGTCGCGTATCGCTGTCATCGTCGCTTTCAGCCACTGACTGCGCGGCGCATCCAGCGCTTCCAGGGCCTGCTGCGCCTCCAGGCGCCAGCCGGTCAGTAGCGCTTTGCGCCCGCTCAGCCCGTACCGTTCACAGAGTATAGCGGCTTCCACACCCTCCTCTACCGCCCCGTGCAGTAATGCCAGATCGAACACGCTGTGGTGCAGCAGACGCCCAAGCGATCCTACGCAGGCCTCGAGCGGACGCTGTGCCCACGCAAAGCCAGCCAGCTCATACCAGTCATCGTCATTCAGTCGCCGATCGGCTACGACCGGAAAGTCGAGGCCGGGTAGATCAATCCTTTTTTTCAGCCATGGCCAGTCGCACACCAGCCGCTGTACTGCGCGGGTGCATAGCGTTTTACCCCGATCGCTAACCGGCAGCATCGCCATTGCGCTATAACAGCCGCTGCTGGCCTCCTTTTGACTGCCCAGTCGTACCAGAGAGAAGCCACACGCGCGCCAGAATGCCCACAGCGATTCGGTAAAGCCAAAACTGACCGAGAGAAAATCGAGCTGGGCGGATTTGTCCAGGGTGCGCAGCACCATTTCCCGCCCCACGCCCTGGCGACGCAGTGCGGGAGCGATGGCAATGCGGCTGATGCGACGCGAGCGCATCTGCGCTGCCTCTGCAAAGCCAGCATGGGCCGCAAGCGACTGCGCAACAAGATTACCACGCGGGCGGCGAAAGCCAGCCCAGACGGCGTTCGATAGCGTCTCCGACAGCCCGCCCTCATCCGTCAGCCACAGCGCCCCCTGTACCTGCTCGCCCTGCATCGCAGCGCTAAAATGCATCCCCGGTGCGTCCATCATCCGCCGCAGATCCAGCGGGGACGTGCGATAGTGCGCGCTCGCCAGCAGCTGATAAATGGCCGAGAGCTGAGAAGGGTTGTGCTGCCAGTCAGCCTGTTCGGGAAAAATATAGCGAACGTCGCCTGCCCCAGGCTCGGGTATGAGATCTGCGAACAGCAGCGCATCTCCGGTAAAGCGCTCGAGCGGATCGTCGGCGGCCCAGCGCAGCGGCTCGTCCAGCGTCAGCAGAGTGGCATCCGGCAGGGTGGCACAGAACTTCAGTAAAAAACCGCGCCCCGTTCCCTCGTAACCCTGAAGCGTAGTAGTCAGTAATACGCGTGGGTAAAGCCTGACCAGCCGGGTAAGAAGCGGCGTGGGGATGGCAGCCGCCTCATCGATCAGCAGCCAGTCGATGCCTGCCGGAAGGTGATCTGGAGGCGTTTCCAGCAGGCGGTCCGGTGCGATAAACGCAAATTGTTCGCCCGCGAACTGCTCCAGCACGGCGGTTGATACTTTTCCCGGAGCCGTGACCAGGCAACGTCCGGGCCAGCGCGCGGCAAGCTGGCCCGCCAGCGCCGACTTCCCCCTGCCCCGGGGGGCAATCAGCACAAAAATCCCCGGGTCGCTGGATAGCAGCCGGTTCAACAGCCTCTGCTGCTGTAGCATATGCTTCGGCTGCCAGTCAGATTCTGTGGGAACGGGAGAAAAGGATGAGGATTGAGATGGCGTCGCAGCCCACGGCCAGTCAGGATCCCCGGGCAAGTCAGGATGCAGCACCGGCAACGCCAACGGCAACGGCATCGGCATCGGCATCGGCATCGGCATCGGCATCGGCATCGGTGAAGGCTGATTTGGTTGAGCG
Organism: Erwinia sp. HDF1-3R; assembly: GCF_039621855.1. Taxonomy (NCBI): domain Bacteria; kingdom Pseudomonadati; phylum Pseudomonadota; class Gammaproteobacteria; order Enterobacterales; family Erwiniaceae; genus Erwinia; species Erwinia sp. HDF1-3R. The sequence goes on from NZ_CP155071.1 coordinate 3,569,717, forward strand.
ATCAGTGCAACGTCCTTATCCTGCTCAATCAACCCCTGTAGCCGCCGGATAAAGTTTGGCGTGGCGACAGGTAAATCACGTTCACTCCAGCGCAGCGAATCGTTATCCGGTAGCGCCGCCCAGCTCTGCCAGGGCGGCACCAGCATCAGCAGCCAGCTTCCGGCCTTGAGCGTCCCGGCGAGCACCGCCAGCGCCTCGGCGTGAAAACCCTGGCGCGCATCGAAAACCGCGTGAAGAAATTCGCGCCCTAGCAGCGTGCGCAGCGCAGGAAAAGCGCAGTGCAGTGGGCTTTGCGGCTTATCTCCCAGCCACAGCCAGTCGCCGGGAAGCGCATTGATCCACTCCCCTGCCTGTGCCTCTGCCCACGCCGACGTACCGCTTAGCACCAGCAGCCGGCGCTTACCCTGGCACCTGAGTGCCACAGTTTGCCGCTGTAAACCTTCGGTCTGCTGCGTTAAACCGTCAGTTTTCATCGGCAAGGCTTCATCCTGCTGGGGGAGGCCAGCAGCTTGCCCTAATGCGCCACCAGGCTGTTCAGGCGCACCAGATTTCTGAGGCGGCAGCTGGCAATGCGTTTCCTGCATCAGGCGGTCAGTCATGGATTAATGCGCAAAGGTATTGCACTGCCCCTGGTCGCCGCTGTCATAACCTTTTTTAAACCAGCTGTAGCGCTGCTGTGAGGTGCCATGGGTAAAGCTGTCCGGCACCACGCGCCCCTGACTCTGCTGTTGCAGGCGATCGTCGCCAATCGCTTCGGCCGCGTTAAGCGCCTCCTGCAAATCGCCCGGTTCCAGCACCTTTTCCTGCTGCATATAGTGTCCCCATACGCCCGCAAAGCAGTCGGCCTGTAGCTCCATTTTTACCGACAGCTGATTTACCTGCTTCTGGCTGGCACCCTGCTGCATCTGGCGAACCTTTGGTTCAATACCCAGCAGCCGCTGCACATGATGCCCGACCTCATGCGCAATTACGTAGCCCTGAGCAAAATCGCCATCGGCACCGAGTTTGTTTTTCATCTCGTCATAAAAGGAGAGATCGATATAGACCGTGCCGTCGTTGGGGCAATAAAACGGCCCCATCACCGACTGTCCGGTACCGCAGCCGGTACGCGTGGCGCCGCGATACATCACCAGCTTCGGAGGCGTATAGGTTTTTCCCATCTGCTGGAAGATTTTCTGCCAGGTATCTTCGGTCGTCGCCAGGATAACCGAGGTGAACTTAGCCGCTTCATCCTGTTGGGGAGCAGAACGCTGCTGCTGCTGCTGCGCAGGCTGAGAAACAGTGGTTGAGCCGCCACTCAGCAGTGGCGTTAAATCATAACCGTAATAGCCCGCGATCATCACGATGACCAGCAGAATAATGCCCCCTTTCCCACGGGGGATACGCATCCGGCCTCCGCCCATTGAGGCGGGTTGATCATCACGGCGATCTTCTACATTATCGCTCTCACGACGCCCTTGCCAACGCATACACTACCCCTTGTTATTATCGCCCAGCGGCGGGTGCAGTGATTTTAGTCGGGAGAGCGGGCGAACACCAGTCCGGAGGCTAACCGCTGCCGCGCACTGCGGAATATGGCGCTGCGCGGATGACAGACGACTGCTGTCAGTTCAGCTTTAGTCGGGACTTCTGGCGACTGCTGTCAGTCCAGATTTAGCCCCGACTTCTGACGACTGCTGTCAGTCCAGATTCAGCCCCCACTTCTGGCGACTGCTGTCAGTCCAGCTTCACGCCAAGGCGGTTAGCGACTTCTTCGTACGCCTCGATCAAACCACCGAGGCTTTGACGGTAGCGATCTTTGTCCATTTTGTTCAGCGTCTCTTTATCCCACAGGCGCGCGCCGTCCGGTGAGAACTCATCCCCCAGTACGACTTCACCTTTGAACAGGCCAAACTCCAGCTTAAAGTCCACGAGGATCAGACCGGCATCCGCAAAGAGTTTGCTCAGCACCTCATTGGCGCGGTAGGTCAGCTCACGCATGCGCGCGAGGTTCTCTTTATTCACCCAGCCGAAGGTTTCGCAGTAGGACTCATTCACCATCGGATCGTGCTTCGCATCGTCTTTCAGAAACAGATCGAACAGCGGTGGGTTGAGGACCAGCCCTTCTTCCACGCCCATACGTTTAACCAGCGAGCCTGCCGCACGGTTACGCATTACGCACTCTACCGGCACCATATCCAGCTTTCTTACCAGCGCTTCATTGTCTGAAAGCAGCGCTTCCATCTGGGTTGGGATCCCGGCTTCCTGCAATTTGCTCATAATGAAATAATTAAATTTATTGTTAATCATCCCTTTACGGTCAAACTGCTCAATACGTTCACCGTCCAGTGCTGACGTATCGTTGCGGAATTCGAGAACCAACAGATCCGGGTTTTCGGTGCTGTAGACGGTCTTCGCTTTGCCGCGATACAACTCAGCCAGTTTTTTCATCTTGTATAACTCCAGGCGTTAATTCGGGATTGAACAGAAATTACCGGTCACTATTCTATTATCTGCGGCGAAAAAATCGAAGCAATCGTTTACGCAGCCGCAAATAAAAAAGGCCGGACGTATCCGGCCTGATGCTTTTACTTGCTAAACGCGGCCTGGAAGACCGGGACCAGCGCATCATTTTGCGACTGGGTCAGCGTATGCCCTTTCGGATCGAGGAACTGCAGGCTGCTGCGGTTATCCAGATCGCCGACCTGTAGCTTATAGTCGCCACTGGTCAGGCCCGGATCTTTCGCGCCCAGCTGGTCCCAGGTCTCGCTGTCAGGCGTTTTGTAGGTCACTTTCAGGCTGCCCTGAGAGTGATTTTTGTCGGTTACCTTCATGCCAACGCGCTCAAGCGCGGCGGGCAGACGTTCCCAGACGGTATTGAACGGTGCACGGACGATAAGGTCAGGCAGGCCGGTATCGTCAGCCCCGCTCTGAACGTCGATCTGCGTAGTGCTGCGTTTTGCGGCGGCATCATCGCGCAGGGTTTCGATTTTATCCAGCCCCATGCTCAGCTCATTCAGCATCTGCGCGGTGTAGCGCTGCTGCTGAACCGGCGAGTTGACGCCTTTGTTTTCCTGCTGCAGCTCAAGCAGCTTAACGGTTAACGCCTGCTGGTAGCCCTGCTGCTGTACGCTGATCTGGTAGCGGCCACGGTACTGATGGTCTTCATCCGCACGGTTCCACTGAACCCAGTCGGTCGTCAGCGTCTGGCTGGCGTCGGTGCGGCTGGCAATCGGGTAGTTCCGGGCCTGTACCACATCAACCACCTGTGGCCACAGCGCACCGCTGCGGGTGTTATCCAGCATCAGCACGCCGGAGTTACCGGCAAACTGGGTGCGCGCGCCGTTAATCAGCGCCAGAGGCTGCGCCGGTGGCCGAATGTCCAGGGCCTTACCGACTGCGCCTTTACTGCTGACCGACGGGATGTCGTAGTCACCGTTTTGCAACGGAAGGATCATTCCGGCCGGAGCGTGCAGATCGCTGATATCCGCCGCTTTCAGATAGGATTCATCACCGCTGACCTGGCGCTTATAACGCTGATCGCTTGAGCAGGCTGCCAGCAGCATGACCAGTGACAGGCCAACGACTTTTGCGACCAAAGTTTTTTGTACTGAGTAAGCCATTACTTCTCCATAAATTTAAAGCAGACCCGCGTTTTTCAGCGCCTGCTCAACAACCGGACGACCGGCATCAGTCATCGGCGTCATCGGTAGACGCAACGTGTCGGTTGCAATTAATCCTAACTTTTTCGCTGCCCATTTGACCGGAACAGGATTAGGCTCAATAAATAGCTTCTGGTGCAGATGCATCAGTCGCTGATTAAGGCGTCGCGCTTCTTTAAAATTACCCGCTTTTGCGAGTTCGCACAGTGCAGCCATTTCACGAGCGGCAATATTTGCCGTAACGGAGATAACGCCCTGCCCGCCTAACTGCATAAAATCGAGGGCGGTAACATCATCGCCGCTGACAAGGACGAAATCATCTTCAACCAGCTCTTGGATCTGACTAACCCGCGATAAGTTCCCGGTCGCTTCCTTGATTCCGATAATATTTTTGATTTTCGCCAGTCGACCCACGGTTTCGGGCAGCATGTCACAGCCGGTACGGGAAGGAACGTTGTAGAGCATCTGCGGCAGATCGGTGCTTTCAGCAATGGCTTTGAAATGCTGATAAAGCCCTTCCTGAGTGGGACGATTGTAGTAGGGGGTGACGGTCAGGCAGCCAACCACGCCGCTGTTCTCGAAACGTTTCGTTAGTGATATGCCCTCTGCCGTGGCATTAGCACCGGTTCCGGCGATCACCGGAATACGCCCATCGGCCAGTTCCAGCGTCATCATCACGACATCGCCATGTTCTTCATGGCTGAGCGTGGCGGATTCACCGGTGGTCCCCACCGAAACAATTGCCGAGGTTCCGCTGGCGACGTGATAATCAATCAGTTTTTTCAGACTCGCGCGGCAGACATGCCCTTTATCATCCATCGGCGTAACGAGTGCAACAATACTTCCCGTAAACATTAGCCATCCCCTCCATAAACAAGTGCTTCATGGTACGTTTGACCGCTATTGAAAAGCAAGCAGACAAGCCGCCAGGCCCCTTGGCAGAGGGTATTTTTTATGTTTACCTTACTGTTATCACAATTGCTAATTATCAAGACGGACAGGAAGCATCATTTTGCCGCAGTCTCAGCTTCATCATCTGGCTATTACCGCCGTTGGCGTTGACCGACCGGGAATAGTAAACACTATTACCCGCCATGTTAGCAGCTGCGGCTGCAATATCGAAGACAGCCGCCTGGCCATGCTGGGTGAAGAATTCACCTTTATTATGCTGCTCTCCGGCAGCTGGAACGCGATCACGCTGATTGAGTCAACGCTGCCGCTGAAAGGGGCCGAACTTGAGCTGCTGATCGTGATGAAACGCACGACGTTTCGCGCACGACCACCGATGCCCACCACGGTTTGGGTGCAGGTTGAGGTGATCGATTCCGCTCACATTATTGAACGCTTCACCGATCTGTTCTATTCCCATCAGATGAACATTGCTGAGCTGGTCTCGCGCACGCAGCCAGCGGAGGAGAATCAGCCTCCCCTGCTCTACATTCAGCTGACGGCACATAGCCCGGCTCATCAGGATGCCACATTCATTGAGCAGGCTTTTAACAAGCTATGTACAGAACTGGATGCGCAGGGCACTATTAGCGTGGTCAAATATCCACAGCACGAAGAGAAAATGGAGAGTAACGATGAATCCACTGAAAGCCGGTGACCTTGCGCCGAAATTTAGCTTGCCCGATCAGGATGGCGAACAGGTAAATTTGACCGACTTCCAGGGGCAGCGCGTTTTGGTTTATTTCTATCCCAAAGCGATGACGCCGGGCTGTACTGTCCAGGCGTGTGGCCTGCGAGACAGTATGGACGAGCTGAAAAAAGCGGGCGTCGACGTGTTAGGGATCAGCACCGATAAACCTGAAAAGCTGTCGCGTTTTGTTGAAAAAGAGCTGCTGAATTTCACCCTGCTTTCCGATGAGCATCACGAGGTTTGCGAACAGTTTGGCATCTGGGGCGAAAAAACCTTTATGGGTAAAACCTACGACGGGATCCACCGTATCAGCTTTCTGATCGGTACCGACGGCAGGGTTGAGAAAGTGTTTGATGATTTTAAGACCGCTAATCATCACGATATCGTGATGGACTACCTGAAAGCAGTCTGACCTGTTGAAGGGCGCGCTCATCGCCGGACGCAGAGGGTAAATCAGAAGGGCGAAACGCTTCGCCCTTCTGCCACGATCAATTACTGCTACGGCAATCGCACGTAATCTGTAATGGCAGCGACGGCAGACACTGCTTTTCACATCGCGCTTAATGCTGCTACGGCAATCGCCGCTTCTCATGATGATGCTCTTCAGGCCAGGCGTGGACGACCGCCTTAACCAGCGTAGCCAGCGGGATGGCGAAGAAGACGCCCCAGAATCCCCACAGTCCGCCAAAAATCACCACGGAGAGGATAATCACCAGCGGGTGAAGGTTGACCGCTTCCGAAAACAGCACGGGTACCAGAATATTGCCGTCCAGCGCCTGAATAATCAGGTAGACGATGATCATGGTCCAGAAATCCCCGCTCAGCCCCCACTGCGCCAGGCCCACGCCAATCACCGGAAGGGTAACGGCAAGCGCCCCCACGTAGGGGATTAATACGGAGAACCCCACCAGCACCGCCAGCAGCAGGGCATAGTTCATGCCAATAGCCAGGAAACCAATCCAGGTGGCGATCCCGACCACCACCATCTCCAGTACCTTGCCACGAATATAGTTTGATACCTGCTGGTTCATCTCTACCCATACCTGCCCCGCCAGCCCGCGATTGCGCGGCAGGACACGACCGATGGCGGCCAGCATCTGCGCTTTATCCTTTAGCAGAAAGAAAACCATCAGCGGCACCAGCACCAGATAAATCGCCAGGGTCATCAACCCGACCAGCGAGGCAAGTGAATATTTCACCAGCTGATCGCCCATCCCGCTAAGCCGGCTGCGCAGGTTCTCCACCACGATATCAACAATGCCGACGTCCATTAGCGTAGGAAAACGCTCCGGCAGGCGGGTGGCAAAACGGTACAGCCCGGTCAGCATCGTGGGCAGCTCGTGGGCCAGGTTAATGCCCTGCTGCCAGGCCACCGGTGCAACGATCAGTACCAGCACCAGCAGGATCGAGGCAAAAATTACCAGCACGATGCTGGCCGCCCAGGTGCGTGAACAACCCATACGTTCCAGGCGCACGGTCGGCCACTCAAGCAGATAGGCCACCACCAGCGCCACCAGCAGCGGTGCCAGCAGGCCGTTAAAGAAAAACAAAATGCAGAAGGCGGCAATCAAAATCGCCAGCAGCGCGATAGCCTGGGGATCGCTGAAACGGCGGCGATACCACTGTATTAACAGGTCGAGCATGGCGTAAATCCTTGCGTACTAAAAGTGGCGGGAGTGTACCTGAAACGGGCTGCCGCTGTCGCGTGGCAGGACAGCGGCGCTTATGGCGCAGCCATCCCGCAGGTTTGGCTGATTATCACGCAGTTGCGCCCGGCATTTTTTGCCTGATAGAGCGCGTCATCCGCCTGCTTAAACGTTCTCTCCATCGGCATATCGTCAGCTGACCATAGCGCCACCCCAATCGAAATGGAGATGCTGCCAACGGTTTCCAGCCTCTGCTGCTCATTTTTCTGCCGTACGCGTTCGGCAATGGCCGCCGCCATTTCGCGATCGGTCCCGGGCAGGATCATTAAGAACTCCTCGCCGCCGCTGCGACAAATAACATCGGTCTGCCTTGAGCTGCTAACCAGCTGCCGGGCCACCGTTCTGATCACGTCATCACCCACGTCGTGACCCCAGGTATCATTAACCCGCTTGAAATTATCTATATCTAAAGCCAGTACCGCAAAAGGCTGGCGCGTGGCGAGAAAATACTCCAGTACCGCATTCAGGCCACGGCGGTTGAGCAAGGACGTCAGGGGATCGGTTTGCACTTCAAATTTCAGGCGGCCAATTTTTTCCTGCAGCATGCCGATACCGGCGAGTAAGGCACGTTTAATCTGCGAGGCTTCATAGTACCAGGAGCGAATATCTTTGATCTCGCCGGATACGCCCTGCGCATCCATCTGGCTGGCCTTGCGCGCGAGCTGCCATAAAGGCAGGGCGATCAGCCGCGCCAGAATCCAGGCACACACCAGCGTCAGTAAGGCAAAGGGTACCGAATGCTGCAACACTTTCAGCAGCAGGCTGCTGAGTGGCGCGAGCGTGGCCTGCGTCGGTTTCATCGCGACGATAGTCCAGCCCGCAGTCGGCACGGTCGCGTAACCGGCCAGCATCGGCGTACCGCCAGGTGGGGTAACCTGACCGGAACCGTTCCCGTTGGCTTTTTGCTGCGAATCGCTGATTAACGGTGGGATTTTCTGCCCGATAAGCCTGCCATTCTGATGATACAACACGCGGTTATCATCATCGACCACATACAGCGACGATCCGTCACGGTAAAATTGCTCACCCAATAGCGCATTGAGAATGCTTTTTTTCTTCAGGTAAATAGTGCCGCCGACAAAGCCGAGGTAGCGTCCATTTTTCGCCCGGATCGGCCAGGAGACGAAGACCATCAGATTATTGGCCGCCGAAATGCTCGGGCGTGATATCAGGGGCCTGCGCTCTGAAAGCGCCTGCTCGGTGGCCGCCGTTTTCAGATGCATACCCTTCAGCATCAGCGACTCCGGTGAGATGGCCCGGACCCAGCCGCTGGCATCGACGATTGCCACGGAGTTAAAGCTGTTAGTCTGCTGCCGAAGGCGCTCGACCTCATGCTGAAGCACCGCGTCGCTCTCCTTTTCCGCGCCCAGTATTTTTGCACTATAGGCAAGCTGCGACTGGGCCAGCTGAAAGAACATTTCGGTCGTGGAGGCCAGCTTGGTGGCGTAAACGCGGTTAGACTCCAGCGTATTATTGATCAGCACTTCTCGCTGTACGCGCCAGGTGGCATACAGCGAATTGGCCAGCGTAATGACGATGCTGGTGATGGCTAAAAGCGTAATAAGCGTACGCAGGTCCGTTTTTGGCCGACTCAGCCTCAACATAGACCCACCTCAACGAGACGTTTCATATCAAGCGCCTTATTATTATCTGTGCGCGTTTGTCTGGAATTTGCGTTATGCCCTGGTAAAGCACGGCGCTGATTGTACAGGTTTCGTGCTTTTTGGGAATATTTGAAAGCTTTACCACGGCAATAAACTTCCCTGTTTTGCAGGTTCGTTTATAGTGCGGCAGCTATGTCAGAGGGAACGAGGCGGGTCGGTGACCCGCCGGAGAGAGTGAGACCGCGAGATTACATGGCGAGGAAAGCGTAACCCTGGTTTTCCAGCGTGGAAACGGTCGTCGGGCTGGAGAGCGCGTGGGTGACAGATTTATCGATCCAGTCGCGCTGGAAGTGGTGGAACGCAACGGACTGGTCGCATACGGATACGTCAACGCCGCTGGCCCGCAGCTCGCTAATTAGCTTGAGATTTGGGTTATCAATACCGAACATCTTTTTGTAGTGCGCGTTATTCAGCATCGCGGGGGTACCGTCTCCGGTGACCGACACCACAAACTTCAGCTTGTCCGTCGGCACGCCGGAAGCGACATAGAGATTGACCACGCGCGCAACGCGTTGCAGCCCCAGGTTCGGATCGTTAGGGCCATTTTCAGCTTTGGTGATTTGAAAAACGACCTTATTGCTGTCACCCACCGCAGGTTTATACGCCGCGTCAGATTCGTAATGAATTTTCCCATACCCATCGACCGTCGGCGTGGTCCAGAATCCGGCGGGATCGGCTGGCTCGCTGCTAAAGCGCTCGCTAATTTTCGACGCTATTTCAGGCGCCTGAGAAAAACTGGCACCAACAAAACCCGCAACGACGGCGATTAAAACATAGGATACTACTGGACGCATGAAATGCTCTCCACTCAGGACAAGGAGCCAAACGGCTGATAAATAAAATAAGCAGGAATTCGCAAAACCTCTGCCGTAAAAGAGATATACCACAGCAATAACGGAATGTTTGCAGTGGTTTATTCTGCGAATTTGCCGCTGGTTACAGGATGAAACACCTGATGCGTCTTCATTACTTATAAAATAACTAGTTTCAGCGCAGACATTAAAAATAGCCGTCCCGCCTGTAAAATGAGCGCAGGTATCGGACTCAGGTAATGACTTCGCGAATATCAGTGAACTGAGAAGGGTAGAATGGAAATAAACGGATCTGTTTTCCTTTTTTTATAATAACGTGCTGGATCGATAAATTTAAGACTCAGCAAAATAATCAGTAGATTTACTTAACATTTTGATGCCAGCAAAGACCTGTCCGGCGAAAGCTTTTCAGACTTTACCTAATCAAACTTCATGCCATCATCAAATTAATTGAATAAATTTACCTAACTTTAATTTCGTCGCGCGCGTACCCCGCATTTTCTCCCCTCTTTACACTTGCTAAATTACCCTGTCGGGATGATGATACCCCTGGCCTACCGAGGGTGACAGGCTAGCGCCTGGGACACAGGCGGCATCCGACGCCCGCCTGCCTCATCCTGTTCAAATTTTTCCATGCAAAAAAGGGCCTTTTGAACATTTTGCTTACTTTATTGTTCCTGCTGGCCGTTTCCTTCTCGTTTCACCTTCATTTACTATAGATTGATGTCACGATTGCCGGATGGTCGCCGCAAAGCATGCTATCCGTTTCCGGCCACGCCGATCTTCATTGCGATGAGATTCAGGATGCTAAACCGTTTTAAACAATGCGCGATTGCGTCGTTACTGTTATCACTCTCAGCCACCGCTGTTCCTGCGTCAGCCGACATCAGCGACAATCTGCCAGAAATCGGGACCACGGCGGGCAGTACGCTGTCGATTAACCAGGAGCTGGCGATGGGCGATTTCTACGTTCGCCAGCTGCGCGGCAGTACGCCTTTGATCAATGACCCGCTGCTGAATGATTACATTAATCAGCTGGGACAGCGGCTGGTTGCCCACGCCTGGTCGGTGAAAACCCCGTTTCACTTCTTTCTGGTCGATAACGATGAAATAAACGCCTTCGCCTTTTTTGGCGGCAACGTGGTGCTGCACTCTGCCCTCTTTCGCTACACCGACAACGAGAGCCAGCTGGCCTCGGTGATGGCGCATGAAATTTCCCACGTCACCCAGCGCCATCTGGCGCGGGCAATGGAGCAGCAGCGGCGTGACGCTCCCCTGACCTGGGTGGGCGCGCTGGGATCTATTCTGCTGGCGATGGCCAGCCCGCAGGCAGGCATGGCGGCGCTCAGCGGCACGCTGGCGGGATCGCAGCAGGGAATGATCAGCTTCACCCAGCAGAATGAGCAGGAGGCCGATCGGATCGGGATCCAGGTACTGCAACGCGCAGGATTCGATCCCGAAGCGATGCCGGACTTTTTGCAAAAGCTGGCCGATCGCTCGCGTTTTTCGACTAAACCCCCGGAAATTCTGCTGACCCACCCGCTACCCGACAGCCGGCTTACCGATACGCGCAACCGGGCAAATCAGATGAAACCGGTGGTGGTTCAGTCTTCCGAGGATTTTTACATGGCTAAAGTACGTACGCTGGGCATGTATTCACGGGGCGGTAATCAGCTCAGCGACGACCTGCTGGACACGTTAAGCAAGGGCAACAGCCGGGAGCAGACGGCAGCACGCTATGGCAAGGCGGTGCAGTTTTTGCAGGCCAAAAGCTTCGATAACGCGCAGAAAATTATTGCCCCGCTGCTGGCAAAACAGCCGGATAACGTCTGGTATCTGGATATTATGACCGACATTGATATCGGCCTGAAGCAGCCGCAGCGGGCCATCGCGATGCTGCAGGCGGCACATGCAGCCAGCAGCAACCCGGTGGTTCAGCTCAACCTGGCTAACGCCTATGTGGAAGCAAAACAGCCCGCCGCAGCCAGCAAAATCCTCTATCGCTATACCTGGGCGCATAAGGACGACCCTAACGGCTGGGATCTGCTGGCGCAGGCCTGTGCCGATCAGGGGCTGACGGACGAAGAGCAGGCTGCACGTGCGGAAAGCATGGCGCTAAACGGCCAGTTGGATCAGGCTATTCGCAGCCTCAGCAGTGCCAGCGCCGCCGTACCGCTGGGCAGTCTTAAACAGGCGCGCTATGACGCGCGTATCGATCAGCTGCGAATGCTCCAGCAGCGTTTCCGCCAGTATCAGCGCTCATAAGCATTGAGCGCTGCGCGGATAGCCACCGTGATTGTTTCGTCAGAATTTCAATGGCTGATTAATTGCGCTCACAGGCAGGATAAAATTACCCTCATGATTAAATAATCAATTCAGTGATAATATCACAAATTAATACGGCGTTTATGTCGGTGATATACATGTCGTTTAATTACGGATGGTAAGATGCGTAGCCATGATTAATGCCCCTCTATTTATAACTCATGGTGGAAAGCATGAAAAAAACGACAGCGCTGACCGTCCTTATTGCCGGGCTTATTATGAGTGCAACCGCCGTGGCAGATAGCCACAGCATTTCGGTTGGTTACGCTCAGAGTAAAGTGCAGAACTTCAAGAATATGCCCGGCATTAACCTACAATACCGCTATGAGTGGGACTCGCCGGTGAGTTTACTCACCTCGTTTACCGCGTTACAAAATGACGAGGATGATTCAGGCAACTTCATGGGTATCAAAACCAGCGATCATGTTAAAGCGGAATATTATTCTTTGATGGTCGGCCCGGCCTGGCGTCTTAATGATTATATCAGCCTGTATGCACTGGCAGGTATGTCGCACAGTACGATGGAGCGCAACGCCCGTGATTATGACTACTATGGACATCCGGAACGCATCAACTTTTCCGACAGGTCTAATGCCTTCGCCTACGGCGCCGGCGTTATTTTTAATGTAACGGAGCACGTTACCATTAATGCGGGCTATGAAGGTTCACGCACGAGCGTTGAAGCGCAAAAACGTTCAGTTAATGGTGTAAACGTTGGAATGGGGTATCGTTTCTGATGAAACAGACACTCTGCTAATAATTGAATACGTTGTTACATTGCAGGGGCGGCTACAAAAGAGGGTAACACCCATCCCGGAGGTTACCCCATTTCACGCTTCGCTGACTTCGGCAATAAACTTTTTTACTCCCTCCTGACGCTCTCTTTATTTTACAGCGGCGCTAAATCGGTCTCTGGCCGCACGATAACATTCTACCAGTGATGACAAAAAAGTTAATTTATCGTACCACTGTAATTTATTTTCACCTCCAGATCGCCTCAAACCCCTTCCTCATTAATAGATAATTTAAAGAAAAAACACTTTCCAATCTGAGCAACTCAAATTACTGATAATTATATTTAAAGTTATTTAAAAATATTACAGTCTCAGTTTTAATATCATAAGGCTATTCCTAAAGAGCGTTTTTCTCGATAGCGAGCATTAACTGACGATAGACATTTCAGCAGCTAAGTGATGTTATTTCATTCAGCAAAAAACAATTTTGCGCGTACGAAAATAGTTATTTCTACAAAAAAAACGCCTTAAACATGTCGTTTAACGTCATGTGGGCTTTGTCTTTTCTCTCTGGAGGAAAACACTTTGTTTAAATTAAATCCTGTACTTCTGAGCCTTATCGCTGCGCAAGGTATGTTATTCCCTTTATCAAATGCCTCCGCGGTGGAACTTAAACCCTTCACGCCTGAACTTAACGATAATAAGGTTGGCGCTTATTGCCTGTGCGACGGCAGTACGCAGACGCTAAGCGGTTTACCGCGCTTTACGCCGGGTGTTAGCGGCGAAGTCAGCATCACGCTGGGTGAATTACAGCGCGCCGGCCGCATTCAAAGTGATAATTTAATTGGCAGGGAACGTGTCGACGTGGGTGATAAAAATCTCAGCGTTGGCGTTCCCGATCGCGATAATCCCGATGCCGAATGGACCTCCGTGTCGGTTTATGACAGTGACGGCATCAGGGATTTGACGCCCATCGGGCTTAATACGTCCGTACAAGACTTTGTGGACGTAAATGATGCGCAATATATTGACGCGCGCGTGGCGTCGGTTGGCAACGGCACGCTTAACATAGACATCGGCGAGCACGGTGCTGCGCCCAGCGCCAGTAGCAATAGCTGGTCAATGGCGGCAAAACAGAGTCAGCTATTTTCCGCCACCCGACAGGGGCATCTCAACTGGAATTCAGACAACCGTATCACCTTCACCGCTGCCACAACGCCCTACGACGATCATTCACTGGCGCTGGAGGATGAGAAAGTTGTCACCTGGGCCGGCATGTTTACCGTTACCGCGCTGGATGGCGGCACCAGCACCTTTAACGTTAACAGCCTGGACGATTTGAAAAATTACAATAACTGGCTAATCGATCAGCTTTCGAACGGCAACCTGCGGGCGAATAGCTATGATACCGAATTCAATAAAGCCTTCTCGTACGGTTACTCTGCCGTCACCTACGCCATGGGAATTAAAAACTATAAGGATGAGATCACGCAGCCGCTGGGGGATCAGGTCGTCATGCGCGCCGATGGCCCCAACGCCAGTGTGAAAATCAATGCCGGTAAAACCCTGGAGGTGCAGGACAGCCACACCGCTGCCGTACGCGCCAGCAATGGTGCAACCGCCATTATTGACGGCAAACTCGCCACCACCGGGCCGATACTCGCGGAAAGCAGTGGCCTGGAGCTGAACACCGGCGCCACCGGGATCAATAACGGTGTGATCAACGGCGGTTTCTTCAACAACGCCGACGGCACGGGGGTGGATACCAGTACGCTGGGCTATACCGATAAGGCCGTGGCCGTGAATGAAGGCAGCCAGTTTACTAATAACGGCGTGATTAACCTCGCCCTCGGTAACAGCTGGGGCAGTAAGGCCATCGGGCTCGACAACGGGAGCGCGATCAATAATGGCAATATTAACGTCGGTATAGCGGATGTGTATAACAGCGGTAATACCCGGGGGACGGGGGTGAATTACGGCTTCGGCGGCTCCTTTATCAACGCTGCGGGCGGCACCATTTATATTGGCCGCACCCCGCAGAATGCGATAACGGATGCCACCAGCGATGTCGCCGTTAATCTGGCCGGAACCGTTGCCGCAATTGACCCTTTTAACGACGGGGAAGCGATCAACGAGGGTCGTATTGTTATCGGATCTAAAGTGCAGAACGCAGTCGGCATACGCATTGATGGGGGAACAGATACCCTGGCGCTTAATGCTGGCGTGATCGATGTGAACGGGCGTGCACAGTCCGGACCCGCAGAAAATATCGCCATGCAGGCCATTGACGCCGGCAGCGGCGGACGGATTGGTAATACCGGCACCATCAACCTGAACGGTGATAACAGTACCGGCATTAAGGTCACTGCCCGGGCTGGCCTTGCGGCCAGCGTCTACTCCTCCGGCACGATAAACGTCAATGGTGATGCCGATGCCCTCAATGGGACGCGCAATACCGCCGTCTGGGTGACGGGGCTACCGGGAGAGTTTGGTAATATACCGGCCGGCAGAGCGAAAGCAGATCTCACCGGACCCATTAACCTGAACGGCGACGCAGCCATCGGTATTCGTGCAGAGGGCTCTGCCATCGTTAACGTCTCGCCTGTGGCGGTGCCTAAACTGTCCGGCGGAGACTATCAGATTGCCTTCCTCGCTATCGGTCCGAATGCCAAAATTAACCTGCCCGCTAACCTTAATTACGCCAGCAGCGGCAGGTATTCTACTCTGTTCCGTAATCAGGACGGCGCCGATTTCGATGGCACCGGCCTGACGCTTACCGCCAGCGGGGACGGCTCAACCGCCATCGTCGGCAGCGGTGGCGGGACGGATATCGCCACCCATAACGCGATCCTCAATATCAGCCCATACGGCACTGGCGTGCTGGTTGAGGGGGGGGCGCAGGGTACGATTGATGCCGCAACCCGGTTCAACCTGACGGGCATTAATGTCGTTGCGGCTACGGCCGACGGCGATAAACACGATCTGTCAATGAAGGCCACTAATCCGCCCGCCCAGCCTTACGCCACCACCTCGCTGACTAACCATGCTGCGATAAGCAGTATTTATAGCGGCACGACTGGCCTGCTGGCGCTGAATCAGGCGCAGCTGGTTAACACGGGCAATATCAATTTAGCGGGTGAATCCAGCAACGGGATTATTGCGCGCTATGGCGCTAACGTAACGAACAGCGGCGACATCAGCGTGACCCGCAGTGGTATCGGGCTTTATGCCGACGGTTACCCCTACGTTGGCGACGGCACCACGCCAACGATCATCACCAATACCGGAACGCTAAACGTCATCGGCGGGACAAGCCAGGTGATGTCACCCACCTACGGCGCCATCGCCTACAACTCGCTGGGCCGTATTGACCAGAACGGCACCATCAATCTGTATGGCAACAATGTTGTTGGCGCAAACGCTTTTAACGGCGCCAGGATAAATCTTGGGTCAGAAAGTAATGTGGTGTTTCACGACGCCAACCAGACCGCCTATCAGGTGCAGGACGCAGACAGCAGTATTTATAGCAGCAACGGCGGCAGCATCAACGTCAGCACCGACGGGTCGACGCTCTACCGCGCGACCAATGGGGCTTACCTCTATCCGCTGGTCTCCGCTAACGTTGCGCTGAATGGCGCAAACAGCACCGGTGTGGATGTGTCTGGTGCTAATACTTATGCCTATCGCACCGATAATTATGCCGTTAACGGTGAGGGCGCCACGGCCATACGCGCCAGCTGGGGCGCCCAGGCAATCATCTCTAACCCCATCACGCTGAATGGCAATAATACGCTGGGCGCGAGCAGCAGCGGCGATGAGGCCGATATCTATGCCGCCTCCCTGATTAATGGCGGTGGCACAAATATTACCGCCCTGGACGTGAGCGGTGCCTCCAGAATATTCAATCAGTATCAGGGAAGGGTCGATCTGAGCGGTCCCAGCAGCACCGGCGTGCGCGCGCATGATGGCGGTACATTTATTAACCGTGGCTACGTCCATGTGGCCTCGGGGACCGGCGTAGATATCAGCGCCGGGGATGGCTATTTTGTGCCAACGGATAGCGAGCTGCGGGTGGATGACGGCATCGCCGCGCTGCGCGTTGGCAGCGGCGCCGCCCTGAAGATTTACGGCGACGGCCAGGGTGCCAGCTTTATCGGGGCCGGCGGCGCGGCGGATGCGCTATTGCTGGACAGCGGCGCGCAGTGGCTTGAGGCTAATGATATCATCCTGACCGCCTCGGGAAGTGGCAGCGCCCTTCACAACCGCGCGGGAACGGAGAATATCTCCCTGCAAAACGTCAGGCTCGACGTTCAGGGCGGTACCGGCATTCGCTCCTCACGGTCATTCGATGCGGATGGCAGCGCGTCAGTGATGGTTAACGGCAGCGGTACCGGCTATCTGTTTGCCAGTGAAGATGGCTCCACCACCAGTAACGATCTGCTGATCGGCCCCGGCTACGCCATTGATGTCACCGGCACCGGCACCGGCGTGCGCGCCAATACCAGCGGGCGGGTGGTTTCCCAGGGCTCGATTAACATTGCGGACAGCAACGGCGGCTCAGCGATTGTCACCAGCACCGCCAGTGAGGTGCTTAATCAGGGCTCTATCACTTCCCAGAGCGTGGCGTCACCGATCATTGACCTGCGCGGTGGCCAGACGGTGTTTATCAACGAAGGCACCATTACCGCACCGAACCCCGACACCGTGGTGGTGGCAGGCGGGGCAACCAATGATGTGATTGCCCTGCTGGACGGTAAGGTGGTAGGGGATGTCGATACCGGTAACGGCACCGACTCCCTGATCATGACCGGCGGCACGCTGAACGGCAGCCTGACCATGGGCACCGGCACCGATAACCAGGCCGTTCTGCAGAAGGTCAGCCTGGCGAACACCGCGCATATCACCACGGCAGGTGGGACGGGCAGCACCCTGACCCTGAGTGACATTGAGGCGCGCGGCGGCTCCTTCGCGGCGGACAATCTCAGCAAGGGTACCAACATCGGCGCGGGATGGAGCACGCTGAACTTCTTCCGCTCCCTGTGGCACTTAACGGACAATATCAAATTGGCGCACAGTACCATCAATATCGACAGCGGTTCGACGCTGTTCGCCGGGGATAACGTCAACCCCGTCCTCCAGGGGGCGACCGGGGATTCACTGATCGTCAATAACGCCGGTACGCTGGATCTGACCAACGGCGGTACGGCGGTGGGCGATACCCTGACCATCGACGGTGACCTGGCCTCGGCGGGTGGCCGCCTGCGGCTCAACTCAAATGCCACGCAGAGTGACACGCTGCGCGTCAACGGTAACGTCAGCGGGACGACGTTTATTGACGAGACCCTGAGGGGCGGCGCGCTGGCCGACACCAACCGCAATGGGGTCGTCGACCCTGCTGAGGGCGTGTCGCTGGCGCAGGTTTCCGGTAACGCCAGCGCGGGAAGTTTTGCACTGCAGCGCGGCTACGTGGCGTCGGGGCCCTGGCAGTACAGCCTCTACAGCTTCGCGCCGGGCAGCAGCGATGCCAGCCAGCGCCAGGTGAATGGCGATGGTAACGCCTTCTGGGATTACCGCCTCGCCAATACCTATGTCTGTGAAGATGGCTCGCTGTGCCAGCCTCAGCCCGGTAACGGCAAAGTGGCGGCGCGTCCGGCAGTCACCCCACAGGTGCCTTCTTACATTTCGGCACCCGTTGGCCTGGCCTATTACCAGCTGGCGGTGACCGACGATCTGCATAAGCGCCTCGGCGAGCTGCGTCAGCAGCAGCGTAACCCGGATGCCCTCGGCGGCGAGATGTTTATCCGCTATCTCGGCTCAAACCTCACCTACCAGAGCAATCGCGGGCTAAGCCAGTATGGTTACGACGTCGACCTCGACTACAGCGCCGTACAGCTGGGCGGCAACCTGCTGAAAATGGACGGCGCGCATGACAGCCTGCGCGGCGGCGTGGCCTATACGCGCGGCAATACGCGTATCCGGCCTCATGCGGCAGATGGCTACAGCTCAACCACCTTCGACAGCGACAGCGTGGCGCTGTACGGCACCTGGCAGCGTGATAACGGCCTCTATCTGGACGGTTCGCTGGCGTGGAACTGGCATCGCGGGGAGACGGATATCGCCCGTGAGAAAAAGGTCGCCTCACCGAAGGGTAACGGCTGGACGGCCTCGCTGGAGTCAGGCTATCCGTTTGAATTCGCTAACGGCGTGCGGCTTGAACCGCAGGCGCAGCTGACTTATCTGCGTCTTAAAATGGACAGTCTCACCGACAGCGATCGTACCCGCGTCTCCTGGGATACTTACGATCAAACCATCGGTCGCGTGGGGGCCAGGCTGGATCGTACCTGGGAAGATGACAGTCAGCGGCAGTACACGCCTTACCTGCGCACCGACTACTATCGTGGCTGGGGCGGCACGGCGAAGGTGAAGGTTGGTTCGACGGAGAGTGATGCCAGCCAGAACTTTAACAGCGGCAAGTTTGGTCAGATGTGGGACGCAGGCATCGGTGGCACCACCACCTTTAAAAACGATGTGTCGCTCTATGCCGAAGCCGATTACCGTAAGGAGATCGACGGCAGCGGCGCGAAAGGCTGGCGTTACAATGCGGGCCTTCGCTGGTCATTCTGAGTCGTTAGTATCACGGGCTCTCAGAGATCCAGCGCCTCCTTAACGAAGGGAATCGTTAGCTTGCGCTGGGCACTGATTGAGGCACGATCGAGCTTATCGAGAGTGACAAACAGGGTGCGCATCTCTCTGTCG
Organism: Erwinia sp. HDF1-3R; assembly: GCF_039621855.1. NCBI lineage: Bacteria > Pseudomonadati > Pseudomonadota > Gammaproteobacteria > Enterobacterales > Erwiniaceae > Erwinia > Erwinia sp. HDF1-3R. The sequence goes on from NZ_CP155071.1 coordinate 3,588,994, forward strand.
AGCCTTTTCAATAAAAACCGCCCGACGTCCTCGGGCAGTTCAAACCCACGAAGTCTGGCGCGCAGCTGGAGCGCCTGAAGTTTGTCTTCGTCACTGAGTGGCTGAAGCCGATAGATCTGCCCCCAGTCCAGCCTGGAGGCGAGATCGGCCAGCTTTAAATTCAGCTGACGCGGCGGACGATCGCCAGTGATCAGCAGGCGGGTTCGCCCGGTTTCAAGAATGCGATTGTAGAGATCAAATATCGCCATCTCCCAGAGCTCGTCCCCGGCAATGCATTCAATATTATCAATGCAAATCAGCGACAGCTGCTCCATCCCGTCCAGTACTTCCGGAACAAACCAGGTACGCTTATCCAGCGGCACGTAGCCGACGGCCTCACCGCGATCGGAAAGCTCGGCACAGGCGGCGTGCAGCAGATGACTGCGCCCTCCCCCTTCGCGCGACCAGAAATAGAAATAGCTGCCATGCTGCTGATGCAGTGCGCTTTGCAGCGCAGCGATCAGCGACGGATTTTCACCCGGCCAGAAGCTGGCGAACGTTTCGTCATCGGGCAGATAGAGTGGCAGAGAGAGCTGTGCCGGAGTGTTCAGAAGCACCTCAGTATTGATCGGGCAAAATCCGGCGGAAGTTTATCACACCTTCGCAGGGATAATAAACGCAGGCCGCCGTTGCGCCAGGATCAGCGATCGTCGCTATCCTCGGGATCGAGAATGATCTCCTGTGGACGTAACAGGTCGATCGCTTTAAAGATGAGGCTCAGCAGAATACCCACCAGCGTGGCCAGCGCCATTCCCTTTAGCTCCGCCGCCCCAATATGCACGGTGGCCCCGCTAACGCCGATGATCAAAATAACGGACGTCAGGATCAGGTTCTGTGCTTTGTTATAATCCACCTTCGACTCAATCAGTACGCGGATCCCGGAGGTGGCAATCACGCCGTACAGCAGCAGCGAGACGCCGCCCATCACCGGTACCGGCACCGCCTGAATCGCCGCCGCCAGCTTACCCACGCAGGAGAGCAATATCGCCAGAATCGCCGCACCGCCAATCACCCAGGTACTGTAGACGCGGGTTATCGCCATGACGCCGATATTTTCTCCATAGGTGGTATTGGGTGTGGATCCGAAGAAGCCGGAAAACACCGTGGATATGCCGTTAGCAAACAGGGAACGATGCAGGCCCGGATCTTTCAGCAGGTCTTTTTTAACGATATTCGCGGTCACCACCAGATGGCCAATATGCTCGGCGATAACCACCAGCGCGGCGGGCAAAATCGTCAGCATGGCAAACCATTCAAAACGCGGGGTATAAAAGGTAGGTAGCGCAAACCAGGGTGCCGCCTCAACCGGCGCCCAGTTGACGACACCCATTGCCCCGGCAAGCCCGTAGCCCACCAGTACCCCGATAAGGATCGGGATAATCGCCAGGAAGCCGCGAAACAACACCGAGCCCAACACCGTCACCGCCAGCGTAACCAGCGAAATAATAATGCTTTTATCGTCAACCGCTGCGCCGCTGGCCGGTAACAGCCCCGCCATGTTAGCCGCCACGCCCGCCAGCTCCAGCCCAATTACCGCCACAATGGCACCCATCGCCGCCGGGGGGAACATCACGTCCAGCCAGCCCGTTCCGGCCTTTTTCACCACCAGCGCCACCAGGCAGAAGAGCACGCCGCAGAGAATAAACCCGCCCAGCGCGACCTCATACCCTAACGGCAGCAGCAGCAGCACCGGCGAGATAAAAGCGAAGCTGGAACCGAGGTAGGCCGGGATTTTGCCTTTACAGATAAACAGATACAGCAGCGTACCGATGCCGTTAAACAGCAGCACGGTGGCCGGATTAATATGAAACAGGATCGGTACCAGTACCGTTGCGCCGAACATGGCAAAAAGGTGCTGAAAGCTGAGAGGAATAGTTTGCAGCAGCGGTGGCCGCTCGCTTACGCCAATTGCGCGACGCGTCATATCTTTACCCTTTCTTTAATTATACCCAATAAAAAGCCGACTCTGCGGTCGGCTTAGCGTTTAATAGCGGCGTACTTATTTAGTACCGAAGATCTTATCGCCGGCGTCCCCGAGCCCGGGAATGATATATCCCTTATCGTTCAGCCCCTGATCCACCGACGCGGTGTAAAGTTCAACATCCGGATGCGCCTTCTCCAGCGCCGCGATACCTTCCGGGGCAGCAACCAGTACCAGCACCTTAATGCTGGTGCAGCCTGCGTTTTTCAGCAGGTCGATGGTGGCGATCATCGATCCGCCGGTGGCCAGCATCGGGTCAACGACCAGCGCCATGCGCTCTTCAATATTAGAGACCAGCTTCTGGAAGTAAGGCACCGGTTCCAGCGTTGTCTCATCGCGATAAACGCCGACCACGCTGATGCGCGCGCTCGGCACGTGCTCCAGTACGCCTTCCATCATGCCCAGACCGGCACGCAGAATGGGCACCACGGTGATTTTTTTGCCTTTAATCTGGTCAATTTCTACCGGGCCATTCCAGCCTTCGATGGTGACCTTTTCGGTTTCTAAATCGGCGGTGGCTTCATAGGTCAGCAGGCTTCCCACTTCCGACGCGAGCTCACGAAAACGCTTGGTGCTTACGTCATGTTCACGCATCAGACCCAGTTTATGTTTGACCAGCGGGTGTGTGACTTCCACGATTTTCATTGTTCTACTCCCGGAGTGTTAAGCTGCAAAAAAAAATCGCGAGATTATAGCGCTATTTTCTCATCATGCTCTATGACTTAATGCAACTTCTGCCGTATCCGCGCACTTCCGTCATCATAATCTGACACCTGACCCAGCACAACGCGTGGTAAGAAGGCGCTCGCAAACGTTTGCCTGCGCTGTTAGAATTGCCGCGCTCTATTTTCAATACCACCAACCGCAAACCGCGTGGGGACTTCGCAGTGACCGACAAAACCTCTCTCAGCTATAAAGACGCCGGCGTAGATATCGACGCGGGCAATGCTTTAGTCGATCGTATCAAAGGCGTTGTGAAAAAGACGCGTCGCCCGGAAGTCATGGGTGGGCTGGGCGGCTTTGGTGCCCTCTGTGCGCTGCCGCAAAAATACCGCGAACCGATTCTGGTTTCCGGCACTGACGGCGTAGGCACCAAGCTGCGCCTGGCGATGGACCTGAAGCGTCACGATACCATCGGTATCGATCTGGTGGCGATGTGCGTCAACGATCTGGTGGTACAGGGCGCCGAGCCACTGTTTTTCCTGGACTACTACGCCACCGGTAAGCTGGATGTGGATACCGCGGCCAGCGTGATAACCGGCATTGCCGAGGGCTGTTCACAATCCGGCTGTGCGCTGGTTGGCGGCGAAACGGCCGAAATGCCGGGGATGTATCACGGTGAAGATTATGACGTCGCCGGGTTCTGCGTCGGCGTGGTGGAAAAGTCAGAAATTATTGACGGCAGCAAAGTCAGCGATGGCGACGTGCTGATCGCACTCGGCTCCAGCGGCCCGCACTCCAACGGCTATTCGCTGGTGCGTAAAATCCTTGAAGTCAGCAATACCGATGCACAACAGACCCAGCTTGAGGGTAAATCGCTGGCGGATCACCTGCTGGCCCCTACCCGCATCTATGTCAAAAATATCCTCAGCCTGATCGAGCAGGTAGACGTTCATGCTATCGCCCACCTGACCGGCGGCGGCTTCTGGGAAAATATTCCCCGCGTGCTGCCGGACAACACCCAGGCGGTGCTTGCCGAGTCAAGCTGGGAATGGCCTGCGGTGTTCGGCTGGATGCAGAAAGCAGGCAACGTCAGCCGCTTTGAGATGTATCGCACCTTCAACTGCGGCGTCGGCATGCTGATCGCGCTGAGTGCTGAAGAGGCGGATAAAGCGGTACAGCTGATGACCGATGCGGGCGAGAAGGCGTGGAAAATTGGCGTGATTAAGGCGTCCGATTCCGACGAGCGTGTGGTCATCAACGCATGATGCGGCTGGTGGTGCTGGTTTCCGGTGAGGGAAGCAATCTGCAGGCCATTATTGATGCATGCCAGCAGGGGCGAATCAACGGCAGCGTGGCCGCCGTGTTCAGCAATAAGTCAGAGGCTTATGGCCTGTCGCGCGCCCGCGCGGCGGGCATTCCGGCCCATGCGCTTGCTGCGTCTCAGTTTGGCGATCGCGAGGCGTTTGATGCGCAGCTTGTGCAGGAAGTGGATGCGTATGCGCCCGACCTGGTGATTCTGGCCGGTTATATGCGCATCCTCACGCCGGCCTTTGTCGATCGCTATGCCGGTCGTATGCTAAATATCCACCCCTCCCTGTTGCCGAAATACCCCGGTCTGCATACTCATCGCCAGGCGCTCGAAAACGGCGATAGCGAACACGGCACCTCGGTGCATTTTGTGACCCGTGAGCTGGATGGCGGCCCGGTTATTCTTCAGGCGAAGGTGCCGGTATTCCCCGACGACAGCGAAGAGGATGTGTGCGCCCGCGTACAGCATCAGGAGCACGCCATCTATCCGCTAGTGGTGAGCTGGTTTGCTGCCGGGCGACTGGCGATGAAGGATGAAGCCGCCTGGCTGGACGGCAAACCGCTGCCGCCGGAGGGATATGCCTGGGATAGCGTCTGAGCAAGTAGGGGTATTGTGCGAGCTGAAGACGTGTGAAAGCGGCTGAAGGGTTCAGCGACTAAAGAGAATTAACACGGGAAATCAATGGGGATGGAACCTGAGGAAAGCCCGCTTAGCCGGAACACCACAGACGATATCCGTCCCAATCATATGGGGCCATGTCCTGCCGTCAAGGGCGTTGAGCGTCTCCAGAACGCCATGTGATTTTTTTGTAAATCAGCTCCACCACGTCCAGGTGGTTCCGCTTTTCCCCGTACTGAGATTCGACGTCATACAGGATCGGCCCCACGCTGACGACCGTCACGCCTGCCATCATGGCCCGCAACGTCGACAGAGCCGCGAATATCCGCGCCGCCGTCGTCTTTGAGCCATAAAGAAGCTGGAGTAGCCATAGCTTTAAACGCCATTTTAAAGAGAGAGCCAGCGCGAAACAGGCTGGCTAATCTGCGGCTTTCGCAGGTGTCTGGTAGATCTGTCCTGGTTAACCGTAGCGCCCGGTAATATAATCCTCGGTGCGCCTCTGGCGCGGTGTGGTAAACAACCTGTCCGTCTCATCAAACTCCACGACGCTGCCCTGATGCATAAACGCCGTATAGTCCGAGACGCGCGCGGCCTGTTGCATATTATGGGTGACCAGAATCAGCGTGAAATGCTGCCTGAGCGTGCACATCAGCTCCTCAATCACCAGCGTGGAGATCGGGTCCAGCGCCGATGTCGGTTCATCAAGCAGCAAAACCTCAGGCTCAATGGCAATGGCTCTGGCGATCACCAGCCGCTGCTGCTGGCCGCTCGACAGCGTTAGCGCATTCTGCCAGAGATTCTCTTTCACCTCGCCCCACAGCGCGGCGGCGCGCAGCGCGCTTTCTACCGCCTCATCCAGCACGCGCCGGTCGCGTACGCCCTTAAGCCGCAGGCCGTAGGCCACATTTTCATAAATCGTCTTTGGGAAAGGGTTAGGCCGCTGAAAGACCATGCCTACCCGTCGGCGCAGCGCCGACAGATCCGCCTGTTCGTGGAGAATCGACTGCTGATTCAGCAGAATATCGCCCTCTGTCCGGCAGCCCTCGATCAGATCGTTCATGCGGTTAAAGCAGCGCAACAGCGTCGACTTCCCACAGCCGGAAGGACCGATCAGCGCGGTAATGCGATGTTTAGGCACCTGCATACTGATGCCGTTAAGCGCCTGTTTAGCGCCGTACCACAGCGACAGGTTATCCAGCGTCAGCGACGTTTCCGGCATATTTTGCATCACTTTCCTTAACCCTTGTTAGTTCATCAACGCGCGATAGCGCTCGCGGAGGCGATGGCGCAGTATCATGGCCAGCAGGTTCAGGGCCAGAATAATTAACACCAGCAGCAGCGCGGTGGCAAAGACCAGCGGGCGGTCTGCCTGCGCGTCTGGACTCTGAAAAGCGAGATCGTAGATCTGGAAGCCAAGGTGCATAAATTTACGGTCCAGATGTAGAAAAGGAAAGACCGAGTCCAGCGGCAGCTCAGGCACCATTTTCGCCACGCCAACCAGCATCAGCGGTGCGGTTTCCCCCGCCGCCCGCGCCACCGACAGAATTAATCCGGTAAGCATGGCTGGTACTGCCATGGGCAGGGTGATATGCCACAGCGTTTCGGCCTGCGTGGCGCCTAAGGCTAACGACCCCTGCCGCAGGGAGGCGGGAATACGCGACAGCCCCTCCTCGGTGGCGACAATCACCACCGGCAGCGTCAGCAGCGCCAGGGTCAGCGAAGCCCACAGCAGGCCCGGCGTACCAAAGGTTGGATTAGGCAGAGAGGTCGAAAAGAACAGTCTGTCGATGCTGCCGCCCATCATCCAGACAAAGAAGCCCAGCCCAAACACCCCGTAAACAATAGAGGGGACGCCAGCCAGATTGATTACCGCAATGCGTACCAGACGGGTCAACAGGCTATTGCCCGCGTACTCATGCAGCCAGATGGCCGCGACCACGCCCAGCGGCATCACCACCACTGACATCAGCAGCACCATCAGGATGGTGCCAAAAATCGCCGGGAATACGCCGCCGTTACCCGGCCCCTCGCCCGGCGGGTTGCTGACAAAGTGCCAAATCTGCCAGCCAAAATGCTGCCATTTTGCCCCGATGCTCATTGCGTTGGGATACCAGGCCGCGAGGATCTGACTCAGCGGGATGCGATGCTGCTGCCCGGAGACATCCCGCAGGATCAGCTCCGTGCTATCGTTTTCGCGGTTAAGATCGTTCAGCAGCTGGGTACGCTGGGAGAACTGCCGCTTAAGCTCCGCGCTATCGGCCAGCAGAATGGAGTCCGTCTGTGCGCTGTAGCCCTCTGCTTTTTGCAGCCGCTGGCGCTGCGCGGCAAGCTGTTCCAGCTCGTTGTTTAACCGGGCCATACTGACGCGGCGGATTTTATCAACCTGAGCCTGACGCTCGCGGCTCTGGCTGATGCGCTGCTGGAGCGTATGTTGCATATTAACGGCGGTCAGCGGCTGCCCCTTTTCCAGCAGCCCGTCAAACCAGCCAAAGGCTACCCCACCCTGTCGTCGTTGCAGCACCAGCAGGTTAGCGGGCCGCTCCTGACGCAGGATATCGCTGCTTAACAGGCTGCGGAAACCGGTTCCGCCCACCTCTCGGCTACCGGTGTTAATCAGCAGGCGCGTCAGTTCGCTGGGCAGACTCGCCGGGAGGCGCGCACCACTCTCCTGAAGCTGCTGGCGGGTGACCTTCTGCGACTGTGCTATCTCGCCCAGCAGCGCAAATTGGGACGTGTTCTGCAGCAGCGTTGTCCCGCCGGAGAGCGGTGGGCGGGTGTCGCCCTGCAACGGCGTTGTCTCGCTTGGCTGCTGCGGGCGCAAACGCCCGGATGCGCTCTCACCCGGTAGCTGAACGCTAAACAGCGTTACCGGCTGCGGCCAGAAATAGCTCAATCCCTGCCAGCCGAGCAGCGCTATCAGCGCCAGAAAGGCCAGCAGACAGAGCGCAACCGCTCCCCCGGTCAGCCAGCGCCAGCGGTGATTAACCCGTGCTGCTCTCATTCCTGCCCCTCCCGCCAGGCAATGCGTCCGTGATAGCTTATCCTTACCGCCCTCATCCCTGCCCCTCCTGTCTGGCGAAGCGTCGACGCAGCCGCTGACGAATAAGCTCAGCCAGTGTGTTCACAATCAGCGTAAATACCAGCAGCACCAGCGCACTTAAGAACAGAATGCGGTAGTGGGCGCTACCGCTGGCGGCCTCGGGCATTTCAATCGCGATATTCGCCGCCAGGCTTCTGACGCCCTGTAGCAGCCCGCCCCCGGTGACCGGCGTATTGCCCGTTGCCATCAGCACAATCATCGTCTCTCCCAATGCGCGGCCAAAACCTATCATCAGCGCAGCGAAAATTCCGGCGGAGGCAGAGGGTAACACCACGCGTGACAGGGTCTGCCACGGCGTCGCGCCAAGCGCCAGCGATCCCTGCCCCAGCGAGGCGGGAACGCTGAAAATGGCGTCTTCCGCAAGGGTAAAGATTAGCGGCACCAGCGCAAATCCCATCGCCACGCCCGCGATCAGCAGATTACGCTGCTGATAGCCTCCGCTCAGCCGGTCGGCCAGCCCCTGCCTGAACAGGGCGTGCTCCAGCAGTGGAATACACCACAGGCAAAATACCGTCGTCAGCAACAGTAAAGGCAGCAGCAGCCAGATTTCGCGGCCTTCATCGCACAGCCGCCTGCGCCAGCGCGACGGCAGACGGGCGGAGGCCCAGCTACAGAGCAGCAGCACACCGGCCAGCATTAGCGGCAGCAGCAGGACACCGGCAAGCCTGTCGGCCAGCTGCGGCGCCAGCCACAGTCCGGCGATAAGCCCTATCACCACGCTGGGCAGCGCGCCCATCATCTCAATAGCCGGTTTAACCCAGCGCCTCAGACCGGGGCTCATAAACCAGGCGGTGTACATGGCAGCAGCCAGCGCCAGCGGCGTGGCAAACAGCATCGCCAGCCCGGCCGCCTTAAGCGTGCCTGACACCATCGGCACCAGGCTGTATTTCCCCTGATAATCATCATCAGCCGAAGTGGACTGCCAGACATAGTCCGGCGAGGGATAGTTTTCATACCATACCTTCTGCCACAGGCTGCGCCAGCTGATATCCGGCCAGGGGTTTGACAGGCGCAAATGCTGCCAGCGGCCCTGCCGCTCAATCAGTACGCCATCCCCCTGGGGTGCAAACGCGGCGCGGATGACGCCCGGTCCCAGCGGACAGGAGAAAATCGCCCCCGGCTGTTTACTGGCGTACAGGGAAAGGGTCCCCGCCGGGCTGACGGTAGCGAATACGCGGCGGTGCGCCTCGCTGAACAGCAGCGGCTGGGCGCGGGCGTCGCTGAAATAGCGGATCTGACGCAGGTGAAGCCCGGTTTCACTGGCCAAATCGAACCACTGCGAGAGGCCCTTCTGGTCGGCAAGCAGCAGTGACTGGCCGCCGCTCAGCAGCAGCATCTGCTGCGGCTTCTGCGCCAGCGTAATGCTGTCGCGCAGGGTCAGACCCTGCTCACCGATCTGCCAGACGCGCAGCAGCGCCCCCGAGAGGGTAAACAGGCGCTGACCGTCCGGCGCCAGCAGCATTTGGTTGATATCACTGACCGCCATGCTAAAGCTCAGAGGCGGCTGGGAGGGCTGAAACTGTTGCAGCGTCAGGCGCTGCTGGCTGGCCTGCGCCACCAGCCAGCGATCCGCCTGCGGATGCGCCAGCGCCAGTACCTGAGCGTCAGGATCGGCGGCGATCGGCGCCTCACCCAGCGGGAATCGCCAGCGCGGCTCCGCCTGACTAAAATCAGGCACCACCAGCAGCAGACCGGCGGCGCTTTTTAGCAGCACGCTGCTATTATCCAGGGTCGCCGTTGCGTTCACCCTGCCACTGCCCTGTAATGCTGCAGCCGCGTTCACGCTGCCAGTGCTCATTGCTGCCACCGCGTTCACATTCCCCGTCCCCATTAATGCCGGGGAGGAAGCCGTCTGACCCGCGAGGGGAATAAACTGGCCTTCGCCAGCATCGTCAATGCGCCAGCCCCACTGTTGCTGCGGACCCAGCCCCATTGCCACCACGGGCCGGGCCTGCCCCAGCGGGATAGCCTGGCTGCCCTCGACAGCGGGGGAGCTGAACAGCGGCACTACCATGCCTGCCAGCCAGACAAATAGCAGCAGCATAACCAGCAAAATGGCTAGCCCACACGCCATCACCACGCGGCGCGTCAGCCGGTCTATAAGCTGGCGTCGCCGGTCGTTAAACTGAGCGGGAATGGGGGTTGGGATCATGCTAAGTGTCGCTTTCCTGTGCGCTGAGGGCCTTATGTTGCCCGTATGCGGTTAATAAGACAATGAACAATGTCCGTTGGACATTGCTGCCCTACTCTCGCCATAATAAAGACGGACAATGACCGGCCAAAGGCAAGTTGGGTCGTGAATCTGCAAATGGAGTACAAATGGGTCAGGAAAAGCTTTATACCGTTAAAGAGTTGAGCTGGCTCTCCTTTAACGAGCGCGTCTTACAGGAAGCAGCCGATAAAACCAACCCGCTGATTGAGCGCATGCGTTTTCTGGGCATTTATTCCAATAACCTTGAAGAGTTTTACAAGGTGCGCTTTGCCGATCTTAAGCGCAGGATCCTGATTGGTGAAGAACAGGGATCCCCCAGCACACCGCGCCATCTGCTAAAAAAAATCCAGGCGCGCGTGCTGAAGGCAGACCAGGAGTTTGACGGCCTGTATAACGACCTGCTGCTGGAAATGGCCCGTAACCAGATTTTCCTGATCAACGAACGCCAGCTCTCGCCCAATCAGCAGAGCTGGTTACGTCACTATTTTAAACATCATCTGCGCCAGCACATCACGCCTATCCTGGTCAATCACGATACGGACCTGATTGAATTTCTTAAGGATGATTACACCTACCTGGCGGTGGAGATCATCCGTGGCGAGGAGATAAATTACGCGCTACTGGAGATCCCCTCCGATAAGGTGCCGCGTTTTGTTAACCTGCCGCCCGAAACGCCACGGCGCCGCAAGCCGATGATCCTGCTGGACAATATCCTCCGCTACTGCCTGGGCGATATCTTTCGTGGCTTCTTTGACTATGACGCGCTGAACGCCTACTCGATGAAGATGACCCGCGACGCCGAGTACGATCTGGTCACGGAGATGGAGTCGAGCCTGCTGGAGCTGATGTCCTCAAGCCTTAAGCAGCGTCTGACCGCCGAGCCGGTGCGCTTTGTTTATCAGCGCGATATGCCGGATGCCATGGTGGAGATGCTGCGTAAGAAGCTCAATATCTCCAACTATGACTCCATTGTGCCGGGTGGGCGTTACCATAACTTCAAAGACTTTATTACCTTCCCAAACGTCGGCAAGGCAAATCTGGTCAACAAGCCGCTACCGCAGCTGCGCCATATCTGGTTTGACCGC